>NZ_JAOQAH010000075.1 GCF_025963695.1 Segetibacter sp.
AAAAGTAGTAGATAAAATCTTTCAACCATTCTTCACAACCAAACCAGCAGGGCAGGGAACAGGGTTGGGGTTGTCATTGAGTTATGATATTATTAAAGTGCACGGTGGAGAGTTGAAGGTGGAAACGAAGGCAGGGGAGGGTGCGGAGTTCACTATTCAATTACCGCTACTTCGCTAATCCCATTCTTCCCCCAAATTCCATAAATCCCAGTTTTAGACAATTATAATAGCACGTGGATGGCAGATAAAGGAGGAAAGTAAGGAAAGGGAACGCAGCACTTTTATTGTACAACTTTAAACTATTTACACATGATGAAACGTACTCTCCAAATACTCCTACTACTGATGCCCCTGTTTTGTTGTAGCCAGCAAAAAACTATTGATAGTTTAAAACGGCTGCTGTCAACAGCTACAACAGACTCAGCCAGGTATCAGATAACCGGTAATATGGCTTCTAATTATAGTGCTACTCATTATGACTCTGGGTTATACTATACGAATAAAGCTTTGCTCCTGGCTCGAAAAAATGGGAAAAAAATTAATGAAGCATCTGCATTAGCCCAAACAGGATTTCTATTGGGTTTGAGAATTTTTTGAAGGCGCTTTTTTATTACTTTGATACATTGTTGCGTCGCCCACCTATTAAAACAGGTAACTCAAAAAAATAAGTAAAAAGTAAAAAGGAAGGAGACAAATTGTGACTTTTTCTTTTTCTCTTTTACACTCATTCGTGTTCTTAATTTATCAGATTGTTGGTTATGGTGAAAAAAATCCGGAGTTTAATGAATTCAATTTCGCTAGAAAGATCATTGGTAATTATGGTAATGATTGGTATTGTATTTTCGAATAGTTGTAAATCTGATTCTGTTGCTACAACATCTGGCGCTAAAAAAGAGGAAGTGATAAGTTGCTCTTCTAATATTCCAAATCGTTTCGCTGCAAAAACAATTGGTTCGTCCTTGAAGGTTTCCTCTGCAGGTACAACTGGCGGTATGGTACTTATTCCTTCTGGAGAATTTATAATGGGCTCTTCTGATAAAGAAGGCAGAGCAGATGAATTTCCTCAACATAAGGTTAAGCTGAAAAGTTTTTGGATAGACAAAACAGAGGTAACGAATCTTCAGTTTCGGCAGTTTGTAGAAGCAACAGGATGGATAACCACAGCTGAAAAAAAGCCGGACTGGGAAGAGTTGAAAAAGCAGGTTCCTCCCGGCACTCCAAAACCTCCGGAAGATTTGTTGGTAGCGGCTTCCCTGGTTTTTACACCTCCACCTTATCCAGTTGCATTAAATAACGAAGCACAATGGTGGCAATGGCAAAAAGGCGCCGACTGGCGTCATCCTCACGGAGCTGGAAGCAGTATAGATGGAAAAGACTATTATCCTGTTGTGCAGGTTTCATGGGAAGATGCCAGGGCTTATGCAGCATGGGCCGGAAAACGATTGCTTACAGAAGCTGAATGGGAATGGGCAGCACGTGGAGGTTTAAAAGATGAGCCGTTTAGCTGGGGTAAAGAGGGTGTTGAGCAAGGTAAACCAAAAGCAAATACTTGGCAGGGCCGCTTTCCAGATCAAAATAGTAAAAAAGATGGTTTTGAAAAGGCCGCTCCTGTGAGATCCTTCGCTCCTAATGGATATGGTCTCTTTGATATGGCTGGCAATGTTTGGGAGTGGTGCAGCGATTGGTACCGTTCTGACTATTATATGCATGCAAATAAGGCTACCATTTTAAATCCTGCAGGCCCTAGTGAAAGTTATGATCCTGCTGAGCCTCTTGTACCCAAAAAGGTGCTTAGAGGCGGCTCTTTTCTTTGTCATGCCTCCTATTGTAGTAGTTACCGGGTTTCCGCGCGTATGAAAACTTCTCCCGATAGTGGTTTGGAAAACACCGGTTTCAGGTGTGCTAAAGATGACAGTGAATAAACGGTGGCACCTTTCCTCCCTATTAATCAGTCCATGTGAAAATAGTTAAATTGATAAGTCTAAAAACTTTTATCTGCCTTCCGTATTAGGGTTACTAAATTCAATTGATCCTATAAAAGGTCAGGAGAATAAGCACCAGCAGGACGTTGCAGTTAACGTTCAAATATCATTTACATTATAACCGATCAGTTGCGTTATGATATGCTCGGGTAGAAGTGTGGCCCTGAACCTGACTTTGCTTTCATCCAAGGAAGGGGGCATGCTTTTTTTTTGGCAGGACGGGCTTGAATGGCGTGCAGTGAGGGATAAGCTTTTCACCAGCAAAGTATTTACGGGATGGAAGTGAATTGTTGTTTGACAACAAAAAGATCCGTTGCAAGTCCATAACTTAGTTTTCGACCCTTTTTATGCAGAAGTGTACAAAAATTTAAAGTCAAAGATGCACCAGAAAATGACTGAGCTGAATGATGAATTTAAACGCTGTAGCTGGTGCCAAGATCGTTGGACTGATGGTAAAAGATAAATTATTGCTTCAGCCAAAGGCAGGTTTTAAATAATCCAATACATGCTTTAAAAACCTTTTGATAACCCTGTTAAATGGCGCTTCAATTGAAATGAATGAATGACTGCAGTTGCCGGTGAAATGAAACAGTGGGTTGTTGGAGTTATGGCATCAATATACTACAGCGGAAACAGTGTGAGAGCCATGCGAATGGAATCGGCTTGATTGCAATGAGGGAAGGAGCGGAAAAGTGGAGTACTTACATGATGTTTGAAGGCGTATGGTCGTAGAGATGGCCTGTTGGAAGCATTAATCGAATTGTTATTGAAGTAGATTTGTACCCTAATCGCCACTACTTCATGAATTGGAAGAACGACATCACTGAAAAGCTTAACAGTGATTACTCTATCATTCAGGCTCCTATGTTTGGTGTAACAACACCTGAAATGGTGGCGGCGGCAACAAAAGCAGGCTGCCTTGGTTCATTACCTTTAGGTGACCTACCAGTAGAAAAATGCAGAGATGTCATTCGCACCACCAAACAGTTGTCCCCGAAACTTTTTGCAGTAAATCTTTTCGCCAACGATATCCCGGTACTTACTGAAACACTAAAAGCAAAATACGGCGCTGTAAAACAGTTTATTGAGAACCTGGCAGCGGAACATGGATTGACCATTGTACTTCCCCGTATTGACGAGATAAGTGTAACCAGCTACCATGAACAATTGGACATTATCCTTCAGGAAGGTATCAAGGTTGTAAGCTTCACATTTGGCAACCTTGACCAGCAAAGCATTCAAATGCTAAAAGACAATGGAATTACCTTAATTGGTACTTGTACATCAGTCGAAGAAGCGAAGACTTTGGAAGCATCAGGAATTGATATTCTTTGCGTGCAGGGATTGGAAGCGGGGGGACATCGAGGTAGCTTCACCCTAGATAACGTTGCGATGATCGGGGGTATGTCTTTACTATCGCAAGTGTTTGATGCCGTTAAGGTACCGCTCGTTTATGCAGGAGGTATTTACAATTCAAGAACACTGTTAGCTACCGAAGCGCTAGGTGCAAAGGGATTTCAAGTGGGGAGTTTGTTACTGGGCTCTGCTGAAAGTGCACTGAAAGAATTTGAAAAGGAGCGATTGAGAAATGTAAAAGAGAGTGAAATTGTTTTAACCAAGAGCTTTTCAGGCCGATATGCAAGGGGCATCAAAAACGCCTTTATTGAAGCGGTTGAGCAAAACGATGTTATTTTGCCTTATCCCTATCAAAACAAGCTCACCAATGAAGTGCGAAAGGTTGCCAAAGCTAACGGAAACACTGACTTTGTCAGCATTTGGTTGGGCCAATCCAACAATGGCTATAGTGGTGATTCCACCTTTGAAATTTTAAAAAAACTGATAGCACAAACGGAACAAGCAGACCATAGTTAATCAGCTTTACGATACCTCATACTACATGTATAATTTAAGCAAGTATAAACAACCAGGATGGATACATTAGAAATACCAGTGTTTTATAAAAATAAAGAGTTGTCCTTAAAAGCTGATGTTGTTAGGTTTGGTTATGTTAATCATATAATAGTTGATTTAGGGGGCACTCAAATAACCATTGAAAGAGATGAGGAAGGTAATTATAGAGCAATAGGAGATGCGGAAAAAATGCAACCGACTAAAGTAGATACTGAATTAATTGAAGCCGTTGTTAATGTGCTTCAATCACTTTAAGCAAAGTAAAGACGGTATCCCTCGTTGTTCGGTTGGTGTGATATTGCACTTTCCTTTCCATAACTTTTTCTACTTTTTTCCGAATTACAACTCTATTTAAGTTCTTTGATCTTGATGTTTTTATAATAAACCGAATTGCCATGATCTTGTAATAAGATGGGTGCCTGTTGGGCAAGACCATAATCTTTCTTATCAGCAAACTTACTATGAGCCACCAGTGCTCTGTAAATATTACTACCCCGCACGTACTCCACCACCTTGAAGCCATTGAGCCAGTGCTGAACAAGATTATTAGGGTGTACGATGATCTTTCCCTGGTTCCAATCCCCTACTTTTTTCTTAAACCTGGGACCAAGTGTATCGGCCGGTATGAGGTCGTACAGGCTGCTCATGGTGCGGTTTCCAACTGTTCCCATCTTGGCATCGAGGTGGCGTTCATCATCCAAAATCTGGTACTCTAAACCAAGCCCTGCCCTTTGCGATGAAGGTGATTCGGTAACAAAATATTTCACTCCTGAATTTGCGCCTTCCGTCAATTTAAAATCAAAATTAAGTTCAAAAGCTTTGAATTGGTTCACGGTTAAAAGGTCGCCATATTTGCTTTTCGATGCAGTGTCGGCCGGCAATATATGCAACAGTCCCTCTTCAGCTTCCCAGCCTTTTTCAGTCGGCGTTTGCTTTAAAACAGCCCGCCAGCCGGAAAGGTCTTTGCCATTAAAAAGCAATCTAAATCCCTGCGCTTTTTCCTGCGGCGAAATTGTGTTAAGTGTGTAATTAGCAACCGGTGTGGAAGTGTCGAGTGGTCTTGGCTTCATTGCCGCACCTGTTTGAATGCGCACGTTTTTCCATTGTATCTGCGCGCCGCCAGCCCTTTGTTTTACCGAGTGTACCTGTAATGCAATAAATCCTTTTAGCGTTAAATCATCCACCATGTACGTTACCGGAATACCATTCACCCATGTTCGGATCACGGGTCCAATCGCTTCTATGCGGTACTTGTTCCAGCCGGTTGTATTAAAGGCTTTTTTGCTCGAAGGATTCATTTCGCCATGGTACATCCAGTCCCTTCGTCCTTCGTCGAAAATGCCGCCCGACCAACCGCGATCCGACGGATCAATCTCCACCTGGTAGCCATGAACCTTGCCATTTTTATATTCGGGCAACGATTGACTTCTTATTTGAATTCCTGAATTCATGTTGCCGGCTTTCAGTTCCAGCTCAAGAATAAAGTCGCCGTAATCTTCGGTAGTTGCAAGAAAAGAATTCGGCTCGCCGGTCACGGTTGTTCCTACAATGGCTCCGTTCACCACATTGTATTTTGCCTTGCCATTTAATTGCTTCCAGCCCTTTAATGTTTTTCCGTCAAACAAATTTTTCCAGCCGTTTTGAGCACCTGCGCTAATGCTAATAGATAGTAAAACAAATAGCCAACATTTTTTTATCATTATTTGTATTTTGAATATGTAATAAGTAACTTATTTGCGGTCTTCTTTTGGTAGCCAACGATTGGTTTTTCATAGCATCATCGTTGTGTCACTCACTTGTACTTTTGGTTTTTTAAGCAGCATCCTTGTCGTCTCTTTTTTCACGCAAAGGCGCAAAGAAATTTCACGCGAAGACGCAAAGAAGAAACTTTTTGCTCCCATGTTTTTTGCTTGCTACTAGTTGATTAACCAAAATATTTCTATTGATTAAGTAAGTATTGCAAGGTTGCTCAGCAGCGCTTTTCAGTACAAGCGTGCGACGCAAGAATGCTAAATAGTTGCAACAAACCCCGGCTCAAAAATCAAGAAAATTGAATAGTATGTTTAAACGGCGTAAAGCCTGTGAGGTAAACCGTTGGAGCGCCTGCATGCGGCAAAGCGCCTCTTAACTGCAGCCCCTTATGTTCAAGCTTGCCCGGGCCAAAATGTATCGTATCGCCCTTCGAGGAATACGTTCCGGCTGTATCATTGAACATATAAATATCTTCACTTCCCTCAAGCTGTTGAACGCCCGTAAATTTGCCGCCTCTTCGAAAAATAAGCTCCATAGAAACGGGCACGCCTTCTGTTCCATTCATCTCAACTTCCACGTTAATACCATTGCCCGATTCGGTAATTGTAATGGTCGTTTGCAAGTGTTGTATATTGGATTTCTTACGGTTGCTCCTGGGCATTTTTGAAAGATCTCCATCCGGTTGAATACCTTCCTTGGGGTAAGGCTGGTAATACACGCCTTCGAGCTTATTTGTTAGTACCCAGCTATTTTCCACCTTTTCAATAGTTTCCGATTGAAACTGGCCTTTGCCAAAAAATGAAGCTGCTACGCGCATGCCCTGCAAAGCCACGTGGCTTTTATGAAAAGTAAACCAGCCTGCATTGTTCGATAAAATGGTTGAATCCCATTGCCCCCGCCGAATGCGAACAATCCCCGAATATGGGAACGATTTTACGTAATTATCGGGCAAGGGTTTGTTGCCGGGAAGCGCTTTCCACAACGATGGATCTTCTAAAAAATAATTCAGAAAATCCGCCAGCTTTTTAAAAGAAGTTGCTTCTATCAACCGACAAATGGACGCCATTTCACCATCTCTATCCAGCAACGAAAGGTACCTGCAGGCATAATAATAATTCTCCATCGTACCAATTTGTCCCTTGTCCTGCCGGTTCGACGCCTCAGTTACCACCTCGCCATTGGGGTGAATATAATACCGCATCATCTTAATATTCTTCCTTACGGCATCCAGTATTTCAGGCTTATTTAATCCTTTCGAAATTGTTATCAGCACCCGGTCAACAACAGCCGAATAACCTGACGTACTCTTCTCCGTGTATTGCCCGTCGGCGTCAATGTCTATGTGTTCGCCCAGCCATTCGTTCACCCGGTTTACATATCGCTGATCGCTCCACAGTTCATTTAATTTTACCAGCGCAGCCGATACAACCCAACGGTGATTTGGCGTATGAATACCGCCAGTGATCAGCGCTTCGCCTGCCCGTTGCAAAAATGTTTTGAAGTCAGCCAGTGGTTTTTCCGCACCTGGGGTATTGGATTGTCTCAACAGTGTATATACCGGAGCAAGGCGTTTTACCATAAAGCCTGTATCAGGCGGCGATTGGAAATTCGTGGCTAATAAATCAATGGTGCCATCTGCATGCTGCATTTTTAACAAGCATTGAAGCGCCAAAGAAATGTCGGCTAATAAAGGTTGCGACCGGCAATAAATGGACTCAGGGCAGCAGATGGCGCAGCCCGCATCATTAATAAACGAAACGGTACTATGCGGGTTTGGGATCTCCGCCCAATCAAAGTATCCGCCATAATATCGGTGCTTTGTGTCGTTTACTTTAAACGCAGCCATCTGCTTAACCTGATCATCATTTATTTTGATCAAGTCAAGCAACCAGGCTGGTTTTGGAAGGGGGGTGTCTGTTTTATTAAATGCTGTTAGTCCAAGTATTGGCATTACACACAATGTTGCGGTTCCAAGGCTTACAAATTTTCTTCTGTACATCTTTCTTTATTGATTCGTTTAAATTCAGGGGTATTTACCAGTTATGATATTTTCTTTTTTGGCGCCGGCATTCGTTATTAATAAAGCTTTCGTTGCGTCGCACTCTTTTACTGAATAACCTGTTTGAGCTTTTTCCACCGTAAATATTTGAATAACGTTGCTGAGCTACGGCCTACAACCAATTATTGTTTTATGCCTTTATATTGCTCATACGCCAACCCGGCAAGATGAATGCTCATAGCAATCGTGTACGAAAACATTGAGTGACACAACGAGCGGCTGAGCAAAAACCAAAAATGACATCCTGAGAATCATCATTATGAAATTTTTCTCCGATAGGTATCCGAAAGTTTTCATAATGATCTTGTGTTTTTGCACAGCAATGGAAACCTAAATGCCTGCTACCAAAACATTCTTATTCGCTTTTGAATTTTTCACGCAAAGCCGCATAGTAATGGCACCTAAAAAACGCAAAGAAGAAACGAACCGTCATGCTGCGTTAATTTCAGCATCCCCTGCAATTCTCTTTACTTATCCAGGAGATCCTGAAACAAGTAAAGGATCTCCTGGATTTCAACTTTTTACATTTTATAAAACTGTTCCCACTCTTTGCGGGGCGGGGGACCAACCAGCAATTGATTGCCCATTTTATTGTTGGTAATTTGTTTTGTTTTGCTATCGAAAATTAGTCTTGTATTTAACTGCTGCGCCAACACGCCCAACGCCATTACCTGGCACAACGGACCGGCGATATCGAAAGATGAACGGCATTTTTCTTCGCCTTTGCAAGCCTTCAAAAAGTTAGCAAAATGATTTGATGGACTAACGGGCACAATGGGCAACGACGCCTCAATTTCCTTTGCTTTTGCCTCGGGAATAATCTCGAGCGGTGAGCCATGTGAACCGCCTTTGAAGATGAGGTCTTTGCTATAAATTACTTTTCCGGGATACCTTTTGGTATTGATATTTCCTGCTGTGGGCGGTGGAATATTTTTAGCCCGCACCTATTCGCCAAAAAATTCCGGCAACGCTGGCTGGTTATTAAAGCCATCGTACCAGGTAATATCAAGCGCAGGCATATTTCTGCGCTTCGGAAATTTGAACTGCAACGTGGAGCCCTGCGGAAACAAAAAGGCGCTATGACCTTCCATGTAAGTAGGGTTAACTTCAGTAGGCAGACCAAGCTCTAAAAACTGGTGCGCCGTATCAATAATATGAGCCCCCCAATCGCCCAAAGCACCGTTGCCGAACTGGAACCAGGACCGCCAATCGCCGTTGGTGTACTTAACATTGTAATCCCTGAATTGAGAGGTTGCAATCCATTTGTCCCAATCCAACGTTTCGGGTATGGTCTGTTTAGGTAAATAATCCGATGCCGTCATTCCGTGCCAACGCCGCCCATTGTTCATAAACGCGGTGATCTTTGTAACATCCTTTATAATGCCCGCATCCGTCCAGCTTTTGAACTGGAAATAGTTTTCTTCGGAGTGTCCCTGGTTGCCCATTTGGCAAGCAACGTTGTATTTTTTCTCGCCCTTCATCATAATCTCCACTTCATTAAAGGTGTGCCCCATCGGCTTTTCTACATACACATGTTTGCCCTGAGACATACCCAACATCACAATGGGGAAATGCGAAAAGTCGGGAACACCTACAGATATGGCGTCAAATTCATTTCCTATTTTATCGAACATTTGCCTGAAATCCTGGAAGTGCTTTGCGTTTGGAAATGCCTTAATATTTTCAAGGGTATGTGGTGCGCCCATATCAACATCGCAGAGCGCTACTATATTAACCAACCCTGTTTTATACAATGATCTAAGGAGTTCGCCACCCCTGTTGCCAATGCCGATACAAGCAATGTTCACCTTATCGCTCGGTGCAACATGACCGAAAGATTTGCCCAGCACATAAGATGGAATAATGGTGTAACCCGCTGCCAACGCCAGGGCAGAGGCGCCTGTTTTGATAAAATTTCTTCTTTTCATGCGATTGCGATTTAATGGATTTGTATGATTAGCGAAAAAAATGAGATGAGTATTTTATCAATTATTGATGCTATTTAACTGGAAACAACTTCAGCATAACCACTCCATGATGTGAAATACTTGTTTTAAATGATCCTTTAAAATCGCCCAGATCTTTTTGCCGCCATACATCACGCAACTTCATATTTCCTTTCAATCCAGCTTTGGCAAAATCAAATACAAATGATCTTTTTGGTTCATCGCCCCAGCGGAAATAGGATTGCGGTGTTTTACCATATTCATCAATATTGAACAAGCCGGCTGCATATGCACCGTCTTCCAGTTGTTTGAGCCAAACCTGAACGCCATTTTCTTCATACATTAACCTTCCGGCTTTACCCAAAGGATCCTGGTTAACGGCTATCACTTCGTCGTTGGTAAGCAGGTTCAATGTAAAGGCATCCAACTGCTCAATGGGGCAACCGATCAATAGCGGCGCTGCCAGTAAACTGAACAAACTAACATGGCTGTATTGTTCATCAGGCGTTAGCCGGGTGGCGTGCATTTCAGGACCGGTTGTAACATTGCCAACGATCATCATATCTGCATCGCTCCAATGACCGGGACCGGTGTAAGGACCCCATTTATCCAGGGAGAAGGTTGTAAGGTAAAGTGAGGTCCAGCTATCGCGGATATCGGGTCCGGTGCGATACATGTTGGAGGTACGCATCCAATCCTCTACGTGTGCAAACGGCGCTGAATTGGATAGGCTGAGTACAACATCCCTGCCCGAACTTCTTAATGCTGCAGACATACGTTCGGCAGATTTTACATCAACACGCCAGTCGTATTTTAGAAAGTCGAAACCCCATTCCGCCATTTGTTTTGCATCGTTGGTTTCGAACTGGTATTTGGCAATGCGGTTAAAAGACCTGCGGTTAACGATGATGGATTCGTGTGTTTCGCCGCCTTTTTCAAAATCGGAGCTGGCACCCACATAACCTGCATAGCTGGAGATATAAGGCGTAGAATATAGCCCGGCTTTTAAGCCCAACGAATGAATGTAATCCACCATCTCTTTGAACTTTGGGAACTTTTCATTTGGCTGAAGGGCGGTTAGTTCACCACCGCGTTTTCCCTGCCATGCATCGTCAATATTAATGTACGTCCATCCATGATCCCGAAGCCCCATTTTTACCATTGCATCTGCCGAGGCGATTACTTTCTCGCGGTCTATCTCATTCGCCCAGGAGTTCCAGCCATTCCACCCAATGGGCGGCGTAAGGGCAATGGTGTCGCTTATTTTTATTTTCAGTTTTGTTGTTGCTTCTCCCAGGGCATTTTTGGCTTTGAGCGTGGCTGAATAGGTGCCTCGTTGTTTAACTGACCCAGAAATGATGCCTGTGTTTGTATCAAGAGTAAGACCTGCCGGAAGATCTTTTGCTGAAAATTGCATAGGACGATCGCCGGTTGCGGCAATGGTGTAGAAGAAAGGATTGTGGGGTGTTGCACCAAATACTTTCGCCGAATTTATGCGGGGCGTTTTAGCTGGGGGCGGCGTTAAAATATACTTTTCATCATTGTTGGGAATGTGTTCCGGTTTGGTTCCCTCGTTCATTACTAACTGAGCATCTGCCCAATTGCAGTTGGTCCATTTATTCCCAATTCCACCGACGGAATCCGTAACCAGTAACCCGAGCTGTTTAACACCTTCAAGATTCACATCAACCTTTTTGGGTGCATCACCCACTTTCATTTTACCACTTTCGAACAGCACTTTTTTATCTGCAATAACAAAGAAGGAGATCGCAATGTCTTTATTGGCTTTGTCGTCTGCGCCAACTACTGCCGTAAATCGTTTCGCATTTTTATTGAGATTAAAAGCTAATACGCTGACTGTTTGTGCACCCAATCCGCGGCTATAATAAACGCCCTTCATCTTCAATGAATCGTTGGTGTAATTTACTTTCGCCTGAACAGGACGAATGCCTTCTGAATAACTCTGGATCGTAAGATCGTCAAGCCAGATATTGGCTGTTTTTTGTGCAAAAGCGCTTACAGCTACAGATAAGAAAAGAAGCGTGAAGAATGCTGTTTTGTTCATATTGACCCCTTTTTTTTATTGCTGGTGTTTATGTCTTAAACTAATAGTATTCACTCCATTTATGTTATTCCGTATCGTTCTTCTGCCTGCTGAATAGATAACAAACAGTACAAGGGAGTGACACAACGATGTTGAATAGTTGTTCAAATGATGGTTCCAGAAATTTATTGAGGAAACAACCGAAGCATCACCACACCATGATGTGGAATGTCGGTTTTAAATGTTTCATTGAAGACACCGATATTCTCTTGCTTCCATACATCCCGCAGCTTCCATTTTCCTTTTAAGCCCAGCTTGGCAAAATCAAAATCAAATGATTTTTTCTCCTCATCGCCCCAGCGGAAATACGTTTGAGGCGTTGTAGCAAAGCCATTGATGTTGAACAAGCCGGCTGCATACGAGCCGTCTTCAAGCGGTTTAAGCCAAACCTGTACACCGTTTTGATCGTACACCAATCGTCCGGGTTTGCCCAGCGGATCCTGGTTGACGGCAACTACTTCATCGTTGGTAAGCAGGTTCAATGTAAAGGCATCCAACTGCTCGATGGGACAACCGATCAGCAACGGGGCAGCGAGCAGGCTGAACAAACTTACATGGCTATATTGTTCATCAGGCGTTAACTTGGTAGGATGCAATTTGCTACCTGTGGTAACGTTTCCAAGGATCATCATATCGGGGTCGTTCCAATGGCCCGGGCCTCCGAAAGGAGCCCATTTATCAATGGTAAAAGCTGACAAATAAAGGCTTGTCCAACTATCCCTAATGTCGGGTCCGGTTCGGTAAGTGTTTGATATTCTTGCCCAGTCTTTCGCATTTGCAAATGGCGCCGAATTAGATAAACTATACAAAATATCACGTCCGGATTTCTTTAATGCTTTTGACATTCGCTCTGCCGAAGGAACTTCCAAACGCCAATCGTATTTTAAATAATCCACGCCCCAATCAGCCATTTGTTTTGCATCATTTTCCTCGAACCTGTACTGGCCAATGTAGCGAAATGAACGTTTGTTGTTGCGTATTGAATCGGTAAACTTTCCATCTTTATAAATGGATGAGCCACCTGCATACCCGGCATAACTCGTGATCCATGGAGTTGAGTACACGCCTAATTTAAGACCTAGGTTATGTACATAATCAATCATTTTTTTGAAGTCAGGAAACTTTTCGTTGGGCAGAATAGCATTGTACTTTCCACCCCTTTGTCCCTGCCACGCATCATCGATATTTATGTAGGTCCAGCCGTGGTCTTTTAGTCCCATTTTAACCATCGCATTCGCTGAAGCCATTACTTTTTCGCCGTCAATTTCCCTCGCCCACGAGTTCCAGCCATTCCAGCCGATGGGCGGTGTTAGTGCTATGGTATCACCTACTTTTATGCGCAATGTTTCCTTTGCTTCGCCCAAGGAATTGGATGCTTTAAGCGTGGCGACGTACAGCCCTTTTTGCTGAACGCTTCCTGTGATGATACCTGTTTTTTGATCGATTAAAAGTCCTGCAGGCAAGTTCTCTGCAGAGAAGGTCATGGGCCGTTCGCCGGTTGCTGCAATCGTGTAGAGGAAAGGGTTTCCGGGTGTAACGCCAAAGATTTTTGCCGAGTTTATCTTAGGTGTTTTTAATGAAGTCGGTGTTAGAATATATCGCTCGCCATTGTTTGGAATATGTTGCGGCAACTGATCGCCTAACATTACAAATTGCGCATTTGCCCAATTAAACCAGGCTTTGCCAATATGGTGATCGTTCACCTGCACCAGCAAGCCCAAACGCTTAACATTGGTAAGATCGACTTTTACTTTTTTTGGTGTAGAGCCGGCTTTAATGATGCCGCTTTCGAATAGAATTTTCTTATCACCGATCACAAAAAAATTAAAGTTTACAAGGGTGGTGGTCTTGTCATCCGCACCAATGATGGCTGAAAATTCTTTGGCATTTCCATCCAGCAAAAAAGAAACAACGCTTAGTGATTGCACACCCACACCCCTTTTATAGGTGGCCCCGCCGAGTCGAATTGAATCGCCGCCGGCGTTTGTATTCTTCACAATTGATGGAATGCCTTCAGAGAAAGATTTGATGTCCATCTCATCCAGCCATAGATTGGTGAGCTGTCGTGAATACGTTTGTGGAATGATGCACAAAAACAATAAAAAACTTAATAACCATTTGGGGTTGTTGTTCATTTTTAATCTTTTAGATAAGGTGTAGAATGTTTATTTTCTACACACATATAATATGCACTGGTATTCATGGACCCGGCTGTATAAGTTATCTCAGCATCGTTGCGTCGCACTCTTGTACTAACTATTTTACTGTGCATCTTTTCACGGTATCGATGCAGTATTTGATGCCGTACAAGTGAGTGACACAACAATGTTTAATTGAAAAACTATTGCCTGCTACCAAAAAATTTTATATTCAACATCACCTGCATCAGGGAACCAAGCTGCCCTTTACTTATAATTCGTTTTCATTATTCCTTTCGATTCACTAACAGGCATTTTCAGGCTTTTAAATGTTATACCTGAAGTATTATTTAATAGTATTATAGGCAAATCTTTTCCACTTGGAATGTGAACATCGGTTATGTCCATCGCTTTTACATCGTCTAAAACCATTGCCGGGCGAAAGTCGTTTTCAACGAAACTCAACCTTACATTTTTCATCTTTATTCCTTCTGCGTGGCGAACATAAAAGCCCCATGCAGGCAGCTCGCCAAACATGGAAAACTCAGGATAAGCTGCAGGATTTTCAGGCACAGACGTGACGGAATCCAATGGAATATAGGCAATGTCTTTGCTTGCACGACCGCCATAAGTAATGTTGATATTTTCAAGTGTAACACCCTGCACCGGATAACCTGGCAAGCCGGTAATGGATGACGGGACAAGGTTATACGGTAAAAATGGATGCCCATAAATATGATAGCTTCCGGGACGTTTAGGCATTTTATCAAAACCTGGGCGAAGATGATCGGGCGGACCTTCAATGGGGTAACCCTGGTCGGGTTTAAGCAGTGGTACCTGCACTTTTACGTTGGCGATGTACACGTTTTTAATGGTGCTTACCTGGCCAGTCTGGTTGCGGCGGCCTCGACGAATAAATATAGCGTTTCCGGTATTTACGGCTGTTACATTTTGAATATCTATGTTTTCCATGAAGCCGCCATCCACCGCTTCAATAGCTATGGCTGAGCGATAGGTGTCGAAAACAGTAAGGTTACGTGCCACCACATTTCGAAAGCCACCCACACTGGCGGTGCCAAATTTTAGTGCATTCGCACTTGAGCGCAGGGTGCAGTTATCAATGAGTATATTCTCGCAGAAGCTTTTTGGATTCTCCGATTTTAAGCAGATCGCATCGTCGGTAGCGTTGATGAAACAATTGGTTATTCTTACGTTTTTGGAGTCGGTAATATCAAGCCCGTCGTTGTTCCAGTAAGCGGTGCTTTGAACAGTGATTCTGTGTATGGTAATGCCATCGCATTCACGGTAATCCTGCACCCAGTTGGATGCGTTTTTAAGGGTAATGCCAGTCACTTTCACATTGTTGCAACCCCAAAAATAAAGCACCATCGCCCTTCCTGCTTCAGGACGTTTATACAGCCAGATGTCATTCTGCTTTAGTTCGCCGCTTCTTGATTTTTTGAAAACATCCAGCATCAGTTCCTGGCCCTGTCCATCAATAATTCCTTCGCCTGATATTGAAACATTCTTCTGGTCTCTTGACAAGACCAATGCAGCACGGCCTTCTATCTTCTGATAATCATTTACCGCATGTGAGCCTAATAAAGTGGCGCCCAATTGCAGGTGAAGCTCAACGCCCGACTTAAGAAAAATACTGCCAGACATAAAATTTCCGGCGGGAATGATTACTCTTCCACCACCTGCTGCAGAGGTTTCATCAATGGCTTTCTGAATAGATTGCGCATTGTTGGTTCTGCCGTCCGCAACTGCTCCATAGGCTGTAATCAGTTTGTCGTTTGCCGCCCCCCAGGCATTTGAAGTATATAACGCGAGAACGAGCAATAGCAATTTACATTTCATAGTTAGTGTTTTTGGTCGTTATAATGTCACCTGGTTCTGTAATACACCCCGGTGCTAACGCTTATAGTGTAAAAATTTTTTTGAACAGGCTGAAGTAATACTATTTAACAGCCGTTGCGTTGCACTCGTTAGCGGCAACGCTCTGAGGAACGATAGGCGTATGCGCTTGATCGGGAAAGCTACACTGCGTTGTATTTGGAATTTTATATTCAACAGCACAAAAAACATTGGGTCACTTTAGGGATTGTTTAAATTGTTTTCCTTTCGGCGCCTGTCTGATCTTATCCAAGAGAGCCGACAACTCTTTTACCTTCTTAGGATACTTGCTATATACATTATTGTCTTCGTGTAGATCTGTTTCGAGGTTGTATAACTGACCCACAGCTTCGCCTTGCTTAGGCTGAACTATTGAAGGCACAGTAAACCCACCTGAGCCTACGGCGGTTACCAGCTTCCACGGTCCTTTTCTTATGTTATAAAACCCTTTGGATGAGATGTTGACAAGAGCAGGTTGGTTAGCAACTTCTATTGATTTGCCGGTTAATACAGGCAGAATTGAATAGCTGTCTTCCGTCTCAAATTTTGCTGAATTATTTCCAATCAATTCAGCACAGGTAGACATTAAGTTGGCAAGCGTGGTGGGTACATTGCTAACCGTTCCTGGTTTTACTTTGCCGGGATAACGCACAATAAAAGGAACCCTGTGACCGCCTTCGAATACATCACCCTTCATGCCCCTGAACTCGCCTGCGGCTTTATGGTTGTATTGATCAACGAAATTTTGCCGCCAGTAAGGGCCGTTGTCACTTGTAAAAACCACAATGGTATTTTCTGAAAGTCCCATGCTGTCCAATACCTGTAATATTCGACCTACTGATGCATCCACCTGCTGAACATAATCGCCGTATTCACCTGCTTTTGATTTACCCACCGCTCCTTTTTCAGGCACCCATGGAGTGTGTGGCGCCGGCATGGGGAAGTAAAGAAAGAAAGGGTTTTTAGCGCCGGCCTGTCTCTTTATAAAATCCGCAGCCTTATTGGTAAAAGAAGGAAGAACGTCATAAAAATCATAAGAAGGCGTCATTAAACCCGGTCTCCAGAAAGGTCCGGTGTATCCTGTTTCCAGTTTATTTCCGTCGGTTGAACTGGCAAGTGGTTCAGTTAGTTTATCATTTTCGAGATAGCAATATGGGGGCATATCAAGCGAGGCCGGGAGAATATAAGAATAATCGAAACCCACTGTTGTTGGCCCATGCACAGGAGCCTTTGTAAAGTCTATGTGATGGGGATTCATTTCAGAATTTATGCCATACATCCTGTCCTTATTATATTTCGGACTGATTGAGTCCTTGTAAGCTTCTTTCGGAACCCAGTCGAGGCCGAGATGCCATTTGCCCACTATGCCGGTGTTGTACGATTTTGTTTTTAATAATGAGGCAACAGTAGGCAATTCATCTTCAATTAAAGTACGGCTATAGCCGCGAAGCACTCCAACAGGTAGCCTGCTGCGCCAGGGATACCTGCCGGTAAGAATGGAATAACGTGAAGGTGTGCAAACAGAAGAGGTAGTATGTGCATCGGTGAAACGCATGCCTTGCTTAGCCAGCCCATCTATGTTGGGCGTATTGATTTTGCTTCGAGGATTGTTAACGGAAACATCGCCATAACCAAGGTCATCTGTAAGGATGTAAACGATGTTGGGTAAAGCATTTTTTTTCTGCGCAAGCAAAGCAGATGATTGCACCAACAACAGGCAGGCAGGTATAATAAACACCTGCCAAAATCTACTTATTTTTAATTTATGCTTCATCTTCATATTAGTGATTTACCTGTTTGCTATTTGTTGTTTTTATACTTTTTTAAAAGCGTTTCTATTCACATTAATCTATTCTTCTGATGACATGGATGGCCGGCCGTTTTCGCATCACTTCCCCACGCCTCATTGGGTTTATCGTTCGTTTGTAAAACCAATTGTCGGCCTTTTAACCCACTGCTTCATGAAACAGCCAGGGCTGGTTCCATGCTTTGTTATTTAGCAAGCGGATTGTATGTAAAAGTTTTTAGGACTATTGTTTTTTACCTGGACCAAGAACTGTCTTCCGGATAATATTTCGGGTTTAGTTGAATGGTGATTTTCTTGAAGATCGGGCTGCTGATTTCATAGAAGGTGTAGCTGAAGTACCACCATTGGTCGAGAATAAACCAATGTTCATTAGCACGGCAAGAGAATCTCATTAAGCCCTGGTCTTCATCGGCGCTGTATCCTTTTTGAGGAGAGATGCCGCTATAAACCGAGATGATCAATGGTGTTGTCCAGAATTACATTATGGTGTTAGAAGAAGAATTTGTGCAGGTACTAAGTGAGTGCTTTTACAAAGGATAAAATGATGTTTTACTTTCCACAATCATAGATCAAAAGTACAAGCGTGCGACGCAACGGCTGTTTAATAGCAGCAATCCTGCCTGGCTCCAAAAAATTTCATCATTGTTTATCCCAAATAGATGCCGGACAAATTCTTCTTGTAATGCATGTTTTAATAACCCGTATTCTGTGTCATCTTAGGAAAAGACAAATCAATTTCACTTTGCGGAATTGGTCTCAAATAGTGTATCTCGCTAATAGAGTTGCTTTTTGCCGCCCATGGGTTATATTTTTTAACCCGCTCAATTAACTTACCTGTTCTTTTTAGATCGAACCACCTGTCGTACTCACCTAATAATTCCCTGGCTCTTTCATCGAGAATAAGATCTATTGTGATGGTGCCCGGGGTAGCGCGGTAAGAAAGGTCATCCAATGATTTAATATTTTCAGGGTTCTTTGCACCTTTAGGATCATTTCCGGCATTTGCGCCCAAAGCGCGGTCAAGCACCTTGTTATAATAAACATGCGCACCGCCTAACTTTCCACCTGTTGCCCCTTTTACTATAGCTTCGGCAGCAATCAGGTAAGCTTCGGCACTACGGAAAAGCGCTTCATTAAATGTACCAAACGCATCGCCATATGGAATACCTGGTTGCCAAAATTTCCACATATGTGGTTCGCCTGTAGGAAAGCCACTTGCACCAACACCGTTGACGATATTGTATCCGCCACCCCACTCATCACCGTTAATAACTGAATATTTTCTTGTACCTCCCACATCAACTCCTCTTTTGTCAGGGGAAGTGGCAGGATTGTTCCACGGGCGATAATAAACAACCGTATCTCCAACTTTAAGATCAACCTTAAGATTTGGATTTACCAGCGGTAAAGGTTTGAAACCTGTAACCGCCGCTAATGCATATCCGACATCAAGGAAGTTGTGATCGTAACGTGTATCGAGAGCAGGATCGTACATGCGATAAACAGCGGGGCTAAGCGTGTAAATAGGCTGGGACCTGTTGTAATCGCTGGTTCGGCCTTTTGATCCCGGAAATGCTTCTGCGCCGCCCCCAAACACCGAATGTAAATTGTTTCCACCTGCAGCATCAACCGGTGGAAAGGCGGCATCGGTTTTATTGGTTATTACGTCAGGATTATACTGCACCGAAAAAACAATTTCAGCATTTTTGTCGTTTTGAGCACCTGTATATTGGGTCAATGGATTCTCGGAACGGATTGGAAAAAGGTCCTTGTATTTTGCAGCCAATGGATAAGCATCGATGATCTTGTCAGCATATTGAAGTGCAGAAGTAAAGTCGGAGCTTGTACCTCCCAGGGACTTATTAAAGTTCCAGCCGCGGGTCAAATATACCCGTGACAATAAAAACTGGGCGGCGCCTTTAGTAATTCTTCCGTAGTTAGATGCAACGGCGGGAAGCTTTGATTCAGCATCAAGAAGGTCGGCTATAATCTGGCTGTATATTCCAGCCGAAGGAACCCTGGTTGCTACTTTGCTTGCGCTTTGTGTTTCGGTCAAAGACATTGGAACATCGCCCCATTGCTGAACCAGGTAGAAAAGGGTTAGGGCTCTTAAAAATTTTGCTTCAGATACCCTCGCGGCTTTAAGCGGTTCAGCCATCGTAGTGATACCATCAGCACGGCCGATGGCAGTATTTACGCGGCCAAGCTCAGCATATAATAAAGTCCATAAAACTCTGAAATCATCTAGCGAAGCATTTAGTCCTGCATCATATTGAGTTAATGAAGGAGCATTTGCCGGAGCCGTTGCAAACTTGGGATCGCCGTAACCACCGGGCGTAAAAAGGTCGGTACCATTTAGAACAAGTTGGCGCGATTGGTGGATGTTTCGCAGCAAAGGATAACAAGACCTGACCAGGTCTTCAAACCCCGCTTCTGTTTTGTAATAAGCATCGGTAGTGAGTGTAGATACGGCGTTTTCAACCAGGAAATCTTTTTTGCAGCCTGTTGCAAACATGCCCATAAATGCAATGGCCAATGTAGTATATCGTATGTTAAGTATTAATTTCATCGTGGGTTGATTTAATAAGATTTATAAACTGATGTTTACTCCTACAGTATAGATTACATTCGGCACATCATCCTGGAATATTGCAGAATTGAACTCCGGGTCAAAGCCGATATAATCAGTAAATACAAAAGGATTGGAAACCTGTGCATAAAAGCGGGCATTGGAAATCTTCATCTTATCCAATTTCTTCTTCGGTAAGGTATATCCTAAAGTAAAATCAGAAATTCTTAAAAAACTGGCATCCTGGTAGTTGATCGCACCTCTATATGGATTCGCTACATAGGGTGAAAAGTAAGTGGTTGACGGATTGTCTTTTGTCCAGTAATCTAATGAAGCCAGTGAATTATAACGGGTGCCCAATTCACCAAAGGTTCCTGATAAAGTAGAATTGCTGTACTGTACACCGTTTCTGTAATAAATAAAGAAAGAAAAATCAAAACGCTTAAAGTTGAAACGGTTAGTAACGCCTAAAATCCAGTTAGGTAATTGTGTACCCAATACAACCCTGTCGTCGGCGTTGGTGGCGGACGAAATTTTGCCATCTTTATTTTGATCTACAACTCTTACAGAACCAGGAGCCTGGTTGTAACCCTTCGCTCCTGAAGAATCGGCAAGTTGCCAAATTCCTGCATATTTATAATCAAAATTGGCCCTGATTGGTTGCCCTACAAAAAGCTTATTTCCTATATCAACGGACTGTCCGTCGCCGTACAGTTCAAGCAGTCTGTTGTTGTTTTTTGTAAAAGCAAACGTGGTGTTCCAGCTAAAATTGGTCTTCGCAATGTTCACAGTATTCAAGGTTAATTCAATACCCTTGTTTTCAATCTCACCTACATTCGCAACTACCTGGTTGAAACCTGTTGAAGTTGGGATCTTTTGATTAAGGATCAAATCAACTGTTTTCCTTTTGTATAATTCAAGTGAACCTGACACGCGGCTTTTTAGTATCCCGAAGTCAAGGCCAAAATTTAATTCTTTACTTCTTTCCCATCTCAAATCTTTATTGGCCAAATTTGCAGGAGCAAAGCCGGTGGCTGAACTGCCATCAAAATCGTAACCGGTACTTAGTAGACCTGCTTGAGTGCTGTATGGTGCCACAACTGAGTTACCCACTTCGCCATAGCTTACACGCAATTTCAGGTTCGAAAATAAATTGAGGTTTTGAACAAACTTCTCGTCATCTAATCGCCAGGCAACAGCTACTGAAGGAAAAAATGCCCATTTATTTCCTTCCGCTAATTGCGAAGCACCATCGGAACGTCCGGTTAAGGTTAGCAAATATTTATCATCATATGAGTAGTTAACCCTGCCCATAACTGAAAGAAGAGAACGCTCGGTAAGGGCACTTCCCTGTGCGGTAGTTATTCCTGTATTTAATGCATACCAAAATGAGTTATACGGCAAGTCTTTTACAGCGAGAAAATAGGATTCATCGCGTTGATAAAAGGTGCTTTGCAAGCCCGTAAACGCGATTCTATGTTTGCCTAAGTCTTTATTGTAGTTAAGTATATTGTCGAGTGTATAATTTGCGGAGTTTCTGCTGTCCAACCGTGCAGTTGGCAAGCCGCCGATCCTGGCTTTCGACCATGTTCCTCTCCAGTCACCCAACCTTTGGTTAGTATATGAGGCAGAGAGAGAGGAGCGAAAAGTCAGTCCTTTAAGCAGCTCAACTTCAACATATGTGTTACCCATTAGAGTGGTAGTGGCAGTTTCCAGTTTTGATGTTTCAGGATCAATATCCATTAATGGATTGGGTACCTGTTTGTCGTTTATGCCCATCCAAATAGCATAACCATTTACACTAAAATCTGCATTCTGGGTTGGATTGGTAAGGTCAGAAAAGTAAACAGTTCCTGTTGGCCTTGCCCTGTATGCTCCTCTTAACGATTCCTGGGAGCCCCAGTTTTGATCGCTGTAAGTCATGTAAGAAGTAAATCCTACTTTAAAGCGGTCACCCAGCTTACTATCTAAACCTGCGTTTAAATTGTACCTCTTATAACCAGTGTATCTAACGTTTCCTTCTTCATTCAAATATCCTGTTGAAAAGCGATAGGTCGTTTTATCGTTTCCGCCTGAAAGGCTTATGTTATGGCTTGTTTGAATACCAGGGTCTGTTATCAAATTTGCCCAGTCGGTTGATTTACCTGCATCAATCATGGCTGTTTCGGCAATGGTAAAAACAGTACCGGGAAGGCCTGCCGCGATCCTATCGGTATTGGTCATTTTAAAAAATTGGGCTGATGTCATCATATCAGGTGTATGCGCTAGCTGTTTTACGCCAACATATCCATCATAGCTTACTTTTGGTTTTCCTGAAACGCCCTTTTTAGTAGTAATAATTACCACACCGTTTGCACCACGGGCACCGTAAATCGCCGTAGAAGATGCATCCTTTAAAATATCCATTGATTGAATATCGTTGGGGTTAAGCGTGTTGATATCGCCACCCATTAAACCATCAATTACAATCAGCGGCTGTGTAGAGTTATTGATGGTATTCTCTCCCCTGATGGTAATGTTATAAGGAGCACCGGGCCTGTTACTTGCTTTGGTAACAGTAGCCCCGGCTACCTGGCCTTGAATTGCTTTGGCAGCAAGTACAGGGTTAGCCCTTACAATGTCTTTTGATTGAACTGAAGAGAGTGCACCGGTCACATCCCGTTTTCTTCGTTCTCCATATCCCACCACAACAACTTCATTTAGTTGAGAGGCTACACTAACCAATTTAATGACTAAGTCAACCTGATTTTCTACAACAACCTGCTGAGGGGAGTAGCCGGTATGCGAAATTATTAGTGTCACGTTTGGGACCGAAGGGATGTTGAGACTAAAGTGGCCTTTGGCGTCTGTAACGGTACCATTGGTTGCCTTCTCTGAAACACTGGCACCAACTATCGCTTCATTTGTTTCCGCATGAAGCACTTGGCCCGAAATTTTTCGGGACTGCCCGAAAGTCATTGCAACCATTGAACACATCAATGTTAATAGCAAGAAATGTTTTTTCATGTAGGGGGTTTAGGCGAGAATTAAGCAATCTGTCTTGTACAGAAAGTAAAAATAAATAACCGGTATAAATGTAGATTTTTAAAAAATACGGTCAAACGTCAATCTACGGAAACGTTTTCCGATTCTATTACAGTCAAACCATGAACGTTCGACATGTTTTTGTTTTAAATGCCACTGTTAATATTAAATCCGCCATCCACAATAACTGTTGTACCTGTAACAAATTTAGAGGCACGGCTCAAGAGCCAGATTAGTGTTCCATTCAATTCATCACATCCCCCAAGTCTTTTAAATGGCGTTCGTTTCAGTATTTCATTATTATGTTTCTCTATTGCCTTTTTAGTTCCTGAAAGTAACTTTGTACTTTGATCGGCGGTAAAAAAACCAGGCACTATGGCATTTATCCTTATAGCATCTCCGTGCTTTCGACTTAATTCAACTGCAATACCCTTGGTAAAATATTCAACGGCAGACTTAGCCAACCCGTAACCCATTATCCCACTTATAACACGCTTAGCTGCCAATGAAGAAATATTAACAATAACACCTTCACCATTACGTATAATTGCTTCGCCAAAAACTTGTGTAGGCAATACAGTTCCCCATAAATTTAAATCCATCACTTTCTTTAATCCGTTTATGTTTAGATTAAGAATATCACCGTTGTCTTCTATTATCCCTTCGTGAAAAATACCCCCCGCAGCATTCACTAAGCCATCTATTTTGCCATACGTATCCAACATCAGTTTTCTGGCATTATTCAGTTCATTTCTTTTTGTTACATCTGCACAAAGCGCAATAGCTTTACCTCCACAACGGTTAATTCTTGTTGCACTTTCCTCCGCCATTTTTCTATTTCGGCCCAGAATACCAACCGTTCCACCGACCTCTGCAATACAGCTAATAAATGATTTCCCTAAAACACCTGTACCTCCTGTTACAACAATTACTTTTCCGTCAAGGGAAAATGAATCATTCATTATTATTCTATTTAAAGTGTGACCAGGAATTAATAAAATAGGGGATGTTATATAATCGTTTTAATGCTGATGTTATTGTAATTCTATTTGCTGGAGAACTGCATTAGATAATTAAAAGAAGATTGGCGCAATCCCGCTAACAATTACTTATGACTAGTTGACAAATGGTAATTGATAGGTGAATTTGAACTAAATAACTGATAACGAATACTTAACGCTAGTATTTATCTACGGAAACGTTTGCAGTTTTATAGATTTCGATAAGAAAAGTGTTGATTATTGTATGCTGTACAAGAGTGCGACGCAACGATGACTCACAGCAAGCAATACGGCCTGGCTAACAAATACATCGCATACAATCTTTCACAGCCAACATTTAACTATACAAAATTTATAAAATGCTTTGTGGGAAAGCTTTTGGGACAAGCTGTAGATTTTGATGGCATCATCGTTGTGTCACTCACTTGTACTTTTAAAGTCAATTGCATCTTTTTCCTTCTTTAAATATACACAGTAAAAAGATGTGAAAAATTGACATTTGGGTCTTATTTAAATGAAGTTACTTTAGTGCTTCCCCTCGGGATTAATGTCGATTTTAAGATGATCGTTTCGTGAACATCGGTCATGTTCTTCTTTTCAAGATACCGCAACAATTGTAACGCGGCTTGTTTACCAATTTCATAAGCCGGTTGGGTTATGGTTGACAGGCTTGGGTTTAAAAGAGAGCTTATTTCAAGATTTGAAAAGCCTATGATTTTTACCTGCTCCGGAATATTTATTTTAAGCTTTTCACAAACGTTATAACTGGCAATAGCCAGTTTTTCTACAGAAGCAAATATTCCATCCGGCCTGTCTGAACTGTCAAGTGCATCGGTAATTACTTCTTCATTAGCAGAAACATCGTTTGAAAATTGCATTATCAAGCGTTCATCTACGTGTATGTTATGCTTATTTAATGCGGCTACATATCCCTGCATTCTTTTGCTGCTAATCGATAAATGCCTTGATAAATCGAGGTAAGCAATTTTTTTACATTTACATAGAATGAGGTGTTCTGTAGCAGCAAAACCACCTTCAAAATCGTCGGTGGTAATACAACTGCCCGGAATGGATTCGCATATTCTGTCAAAAAAAACCACGGGTATACCCGTAGCTTTTAAATTAACCAAATGGTCATATTTATTTGTTTCAGCAGACAATGAAAGCAACACTCCATCTACCCTTCCATTTTGAAGATGGTTAGCAACTTCGATCTCTTTTAGTAAACTTTCATGGGTAAGGTAAATGAGCACATGATACTTTTTCTCCTGGGAAATATATTCGATACCATTAATAGCTAATGCAAAAAAGTTGTTAGTGATCTCGGGAATAACCACTGCAATTGTTTTGCTTTTGTTCTTCCGCAAGCTGCTCGCGTAGGGGTTTGGCTGGTAGTTGAGCTGTGCTGCCATCTCCTTTACACGTTGCTTTGTTTTAGCACTTATTTCATAGCTATCCCTTAAAGCACGAGATACCGTGCTAATGGAAAGCCGCAGGTGTTTGGCGAGCATTTTAATGTCAACATTCATATCGCAAATCGTTATATTCAATTAAAAAGATACACATCCCGTATATGCATTAAGGGCAAAAACTCTTATCACCTGTATTTTAATTTCTACTACTCAAATCAGCTTTGCTGCTCAACTATTAAAGAGACTCTGGTGATACCTTGTTTTTTTGCAAATCACTTTACAGTCACAAAGAGGATTGAATTGACGGATTATATTTTTTATCTGCTTCAATTATCTTTTCATGTTAACCGGGTTATACTATCCGAAATTAAATCTTTTGTTAACTGAAACTTTTAGTGCGAGAGTATTATGTTAATATAGAGTACGGAACTTTTTTTCATGTGATTGTAAAAATAAGGCTAATTGAGGCTTATTTAATGCTAATGCTTTTTAGGGGGAGGGGACCAGCATTGATCTGCTTCTGCTGACAATCCGTAACCTTTTTGAACAAAAACAAAAAGTTCAAAGACCGAATAATCTGGTGGAGTGATATAACAAAAAAGCCTGCTAAATCAACGATTTGCAGGCTTTTGAACTATTTTAGTAGTTACTTATGCGGACCGGACGGGACTTGAACCTATCGCCGGAAACCCAATAGAATAGGCACTTTTATAACATCAAATCTTTTAGGTCACCGAATAGGTAACCTAATTAGAAGTTTTTGACCAGACTGTAAAGACCTTTGCTGTTTTGCTTTGCTAAGGTATTCAAAAGCTGGTAATCTGGCAACTTCTCACAGTAGTATTCGTTATATGCCTTTGCAAAGCCATTAGAGACCAATAGCTCGTTTATACAACTTCCATCAGGCAAATAGGCGTAACACAATTGCCTGCCGTATACGTCGTTCTTATTGCGGTTTTCTTGGACGATGCTAATTGTTGAACCTTTCTGAATTACTGTTCTAAGAAATTCAGCAGACTTATTTCCCAATTCCATCAACAGTTGACCAGGCATTTGAAGCATTTTTTCATCCTGTAACAACTTTTTGCACTTTTTTATTTCAGGTGCGTCAATGCCATATAAACGAAACTCAACCAAAGTTTTTGAAATCTTATTGACTGCCTTGAAGCCATCTCCATCAACTACACATAAAACCTCATAATTAGTCTGAAAATCAATCATTGTATATCAAATTAAATGTTTGAAAATCAATCAGTTAAACTGATAAAAGTAAAAATATTTGGTTTAAATTTGATGGTAATTACTCACCCATTTAAAATTAAATTACAATGGCAAAGCAAACAGGTTTAGTACGCTACTCTGGAACAATGGGTGACGTACGACATTTCAAAATCAAAGGTCTTCCTGGTGACTATGCAGGTCTAAAAGGTGGTCCTTCTGGTGAACAAGTATTGCACGATGCCGCTTTCGTTAGAACTCGTGAAAACATGAATGAGTTTGGTGGAAGTGCAAAGGCAGGTAAATCGGTTAGAAATGCTCTTTCTGCATTAATGTCTGAAATGTCCGATAGTCAAGTGACTGGAAGGATTACAGGCATCATGAAGATAATCAATCTTGAAGATGGAACAGAGGCAAGAGGTTATCGGGCAATTTTGATTTCAGCACAACGCAACTACCTAACCGGCTTTCAGTTCAACAAAAACATCAATTTCGATAGCATCATGAGTGCTCCGTATACGCTGGCTCATATCGCCGGTAGGACTGAAGCAACTGCAACTATTCCTGC
>NZ_JAOQAH010000062.1 GCF_025963695.1 Segetibacter sp.
TTTGACGCGACAAAATTTGAAAAGTGCGAGTGGAGTTGTTTCATGTGTTTATTTTAATATAACTAATTCATAATGAGACAATAAGCGTGCCCTTACTTAAAACGGCCATAATTGGCAGCTATAGCTCCATAAGCCGCGATAGTTCCATTTTTTGTAATGAAGGCATTAAGTACCCACTATTAAAAAGTGATTGCCCACGTAGCAAATACTTGATATCTGTAAAAGCAACTATTGGCCTTGTTCGTGTTCGAGGCTTACCGGGAATAAAACGCAGCCCTTTACAACTGCTTAATACACTATATGGGCGCTAGTTGAAGTGTTCCAATAGATTACTTTAATTATCCTGGCTCAATATAAATTTATTGGATTTGACTGTTTATTTATTGTTTGTCAATAAATGATATTATCTTAGCGACATAATTAAACTCTTCAATTATGTCTACAACTAACAACTTCATATTTACGGTACTCACGATTGTGGCCTGGCTCATCTTCATTGGCTTAGGCATTGAGGCTGGAGCTTTAATAGTCAATTTTATTGTAAGTCTTTACAAGCCTGAATTTGTCCATCACTTATATAACAAGTTAGATTTAAGTGAAATGTATGAACGTAGTAAAATGGTTTATTTCGGGATGTATAGTTTTATACTTTTCATAGCTATTTTAAAAGCTGTCCTATTCTACCAGGTCATCCTGCTAGTGAGCAAATTCGATTTGTCAAAACCATTCAACAACTTTGTTTCCAAACGAATTTCACAAATTAGTTACTACACTTTGTCAATAGGACTTATAAGTTACTTCGCACGACAGGCAGCTAAAAATTTAATGCATCATGGGTTTGTTACCGACAACTTAAACCAGTTTTGGGCAGATAGTGAAGCATTTATTTTAATGGCAGCAGTCATTTATATTATTGCGACGATCTTCAAAAAAGGAATAGAGATTCAAAACGAAAACGATTTAACTGTTTAAGCATGCCAATCATTGTAAACTTAGATGTAATGATGGCAAAGCGTAAAATGTCGCTTAATGAGCTATCAGAGAAAGTTGAGCTGACACTTTCTAACCTTTCCATCTTAAAAACGGGAAAAGCAAAAGCTATTCGCTTTAGCACTTTAAATGCAATTTGTACAGCGCTGGATTGCCAGCCGGGCGACATTTTGGAATACGTTAACCACAACAAAGGAACAACAAACCGCTAGCACCCTGTTAAGTCCCTGCAGGTCTTCCAGCGTGAGGCTGTTTTAGCCCGTGCTTCAGTTGTAGGTTACACAGCTGCAATGGCTTCGGGGGGTGAGGTGTTGCACAGGTGTTCAACCAATCAACTTGTCAACTACATTTTTGCTTAAGCACCAGTGCTACTATTAAGCATCGTTGTGTCACTCACTTATACGCTAGAAGCAATACTGGGCAAGGCTGCCGTTCAACTCATCAACTAACTCAGCCGTTATTGCAAGCAGGAGCGGCGAAGCAATCTGCTCCTGCATTAAGGCCCTCTTTTAGTACAAACGCTTGTGCTACTATCAAGCACTATTGGGTCACTCACTGCTATAAAAAAAAATCGGGTATAAAGGCCCTGGCGTGTATGGTAAGATCTGCCCGGGGCGGTCATATTAAAGCCAAATCGTTTCATTATAGTTGCAAAGAGACACAAACTTACATGTGTGGTTGAGGCCACAGGGTGCCGTGTTTTCAGTGCCTTCTATTGCCTTCAGAAGCATCGAGTAACGAAACGATTATTGTTAAATTAATAATGGGGCTATAGCAATAATTGCTAACTTCAAATTTTTGCAACAACAACGCGTCACAGCATTGTTATTGCCACTCGTTTAACTTTTAAATATTGTAATCTTATGGCATCACGACGTCACTTTATTAAAACTTCCGGAACATTTGCGTTAGGGGCTTTTATGTTACCTGCCGAACTTAAGAAACCAAAGAATGTAGGAGTTCAGCTTTACTCGGTAAGAGAAGAAATGCTTGCCGATGCAAAAGGCACTTTGCAAAAACTTGCCAAAATAGGTTACAAGGAACTTGAATCAGCGAGAAGCGAAAAAGGAAACTATTACGGATTAACACCAAAAGAAATAAGAAAGATTGCATCAGACTTAGGAATGACTGTTAGAAGTGGTCATGTTGGAATAGACAAAAACTGGCTAAAGTCGGTGGATGCTGCGGCAGAAGCTGGGCAGAGCTATCTTATTTGTTCCTCCATGCCAGCAAGTGGACAAACGATAGAAAATTATCAAAAGACTGCCGATATCTTTAATAAAGCAGCGGAGGATTGTAAGAAAAGAAACCTCATTTTTGGTTACCACAACCACGAAGAAGAATTTGAAAAGGTGAATGGACAAGTGTTGTACGACATTTTGTTAGACAGAACAGATCCAGAATTGGTGAAGATGGAAATGGATCTTGGATGGTTAGTGGTTACAGGCAACGATCCTTTTAAATATTTCGCAAAATACCCTAACCGGTTCCCGTTATGGCACTTGAAGGATATGGACCTTAAGAAAAAGAATAGCGTTGAATTTGGAAAGGGAGGCGTTGACATTAAGCACTTGCTAAAGAACGGAGATAAAGCAGGAATGAAATATTATTTTGTAGAACAGGAAGAATATACTTCCTCAGCTTTAAAAAGTTTGACGGATGATATGCAATACCTTAAAAATATATAAAAATACCAACTGAAGAAAAATGGGTTAAAATGTTTTAGTGCTGCTCAGTAGGTAACCAATAAGTACAAGTGAGTGACACAACGATGTTACATAGAATTCGAAAAGCAGGTCAACAATAAAATTTTCTCAAAAGAACAAAGGCAGTGAAATGCCTTTGTTTACACCTCCTTTTACTAACATTTTTAGTATCTTTGTGCTAATACTATTAGAATGAGTGAGAGGCTAACCGAAAAACTTTCTATACTCGCTGACGCGGCTAAATACGATGTTTCATGTTCATCCAGCGGAAGCAGTCGGAGAAATGAAGACAAAGGTTTGGGAAATGCTAAAGGAGAAGGTATCTGCCACGCTTATACGGAAGACGGCAGGTGCGTATCTCTTTTGAAAATACTTCTTACCAATCATTGCATTTTTGACTGTGCGTATTGCGTAAGCCGTAAAAGCAACGACATTCAACGGGCAGCCTTCACCGTGCAGGAAGTAGTTGACCTCACCATAAACTTTTATCGAAGAAATTATATTGAAGGTCTGTTTCTTAGTTCAGGCATTTTTAAAAATGCTGATTATACTATGGAGCGATTGGTTCGAATTGCAAAGAAACTAAGACAGGAACATAATTTCAACGGCTATATACACCTAAAAGCTATTCCGGGGGCAAGTGAGGAACTGCTAAAAGAAGCAGGATTATATGCTGACCGGCTAAGCGTAAATGTGGAAATGCCGACTGAACAAAGCCTGAAGTTATTAGCGCCGGATAAGAACCGGAAAGATATGATTGCGCCTATGAAATACCTGAAAGGTGCAATAGAAGAGAACAGGGAAGAAAAGAAGCTTTTTAAAAAAGCGCCCCTTTTTGCACCGGCAGGGCAAAGCACCCAAATGGTTATAGGAGCGACACCGGAAAGTGACCTGCAGATTTTGTGGATGGCGAACCAGTTTTATGAAAAGATGAAACTGAAGCGGGTCTATTATTCGGGATACGTTCCAATCAGCAACGATAATCGCTTGCCCGCAATCGGAACGCCCGTTCCCATGATCAGAGAGAACCGGTTATACCAGGCAGACTGGCTTTTACGCTTTTACGGGTTTAAGGTGGAGGAAATTGTAAACCTTGAAAACCCTTTACTCGATACTGATATTGACCCTAAACTTAGTTGGGCACTTCGAAATCTTCACCTGTTTCCGCTAGACATTAATAAAGCAGATCTTTCCCTGATTATGCGAATTCCCGGGATTGGTGTTAACTCTGCTAAAAAGATTGTTGCGGCCAGGAAGTTTAATAAGTTAAGCTGGGACAATTTGAAAAAATTTGGCATCGCTGTAAACAGGGCCAGAAACTTCGTTACTTGTCAGAGTGACCATTTCAGTTTTAAAGATTGGATGCCTTCACAAATTAAAGAGCGGATCTTACAGTCAGGAGCAAGTAAGTATAAGCCCAACTTCTCTCCCCAACTTAAACTGTTTTAAATGACTGCGATAACCTACGACGGCACCTTTGAAGGGTGGCTTACGGTCGTCTTCGAGGTATACGAATATAAGTTTGGCGACGTGGAAATTTGTAAAAAAGACCGGTTCCAGGCAAACGTCTTCAACAAACATCACGAGAGTTATTTCGACCAGCAAAAGACTACAAGGGTTTGGAAGGGCCTTACGCAAAAAATTTCTGCCCCTGCCCTATCTGGATTATACCAGGCTTTTTTGTCGGAAGAAAAAGGAATTGAAAATGTGTTGCTGAGATATGTTCAACACGTCTTCGGCAGCAAACAAAGTATTGAAAGAGATTATTCTAATGCTGCAGTATTAACGGTTGTGCAGACAGCCAAAAAAGTGTATCGTGAGAAGCACCGAATGGAAGCGTTTGTTCGGTTTCAGCTAACTGCTGATAATTTATACTACGCCATTTGCCAACCAGACTTCAACGTGTTGCCCCTTATTCAAAAACATTTCAAAGATCGATATGCAGACCAAAGGTGGCTTATTTACGATAGCAGCAGGAACTATGGCATTTATTATAATCTTTCTGTAGTCGAAAATGTTATCGTGTCTTTTAATGAGCAAACCAGCAAGGGGAAAAATATAGAAGTGATAACAGACGAGAAGGAAGAACTATACCAACGATTATGGCAGCAATACTTTTCAAGCGTGAATATAGCTGCAAGGAGAAATACGAAACTGCATATACAACACATGCCAAAAAGATATTGGAAGTTCCTGCCCGAAAAGCAATCTTTCTAGTCTTTGATACTAATCTAAATGTTATTTAAAATATTGACGGTTACAGTCAGCTTATTATTTTAATTTGGCCGTCCAATTACAACACCTTCATGCAATTGATAACCGAGGAAATATTTATTGGAATTGAAATTGGAGGAACCAAACTGCAGCTAATAGCGAGTGATGGTTCTGCAACTATTAAGGAAAGATTACGCTATTCTATAAACCCGATTGAAGGAGCTTTTGGCATTAGGAAACAGATTGAAGAAGGCATACAAAATTTGTTGCAGAGAAATAATGCCTGCGCTATCGGTGTTGGTTTTGGTGGACCTGTAGATTGGAAGACCGGTTCTATCCAACTATCGCATCAGATTGAGGGGTGGGGAAATTTCAATATGAAAACATGGTTGCAGGAACTAACCGGTTTGCCGGTGGCCATTGATAACGATGCGAATACCGCCGCGCTTGCCGAAGCAATACATGGATGCGGCAAAGGCTATAACTCGGTTTTTTACATGACCATAGGCAGCGGTATTGGAGGTGGAATGATCATTAATGAAAAGATTTATCACGGAAGAACACCAGGCGAAGTAGAGATTGGCCACCTGCGCCTTAACAAAAGTGGCGTTACACTCGAGGCCCAATGCTCGGGCTGGGCAGTTAACAAAAAAATAAAAGAACACATCGCTACGCATCCGGGCTGCAGGCTTGCAACACTTTATAAAAATTCAGGCGCACCTGAGGCAACCCTTCTTACTCCTGCCTTGCAGGAAAAAGATGCTGATGCAATTGCGATTGTTAACCAGCTTGCCGATGACATTTCTTTTGCCCTTTCGCACGTAGTGCATCTTTTCAATCCCCATATTATTGTTATCGGAGGAGGTCTTTCGCTGCTGAAAGAGCATCTAAGATTGCCCGTCGCCGAAAAGCTTCCCCAGTACCTTTTAAAAGCTTTGTTACCACCACCAACAATTCAGATAGCTTCACTTGGCGAAGATGTAGTTCCATTTGGGGCTATTGAACTCGCAAAAGAAGCATTTCAATCACACATAAGAAACCAAATACCTAACTTTTAAAAAGAATAACAATGAAAGATTTTGTAGAGAACTACATAAACGAGCACAAAGCTGCATTAGAGTCAATACCTGTTGAGGAGGTCGATAAAGTAATTTCGACTTTTCAAAAAGCACTGAAAGAAGACAGGCAAATTTTTGTTTTCGGAAATGGAGGAAGTGCTTCAAATGCTTCACATTTTATCACTGATTTAGGCAAGGGAGCTTCAGACTTCACCTACCGCCGTTTTCGTTGCCTCTCGATAAACGACAATGTAAGCTGGATAACAGCGATAGGAAATGATTATTCTTATGATGATGTTTTCCTTCGTCAATTACAGAATTATGCGCGGCCTGGAGACATTGCTTTTACCATGAGCGTAAGTGGAAATTCGCCTAACCTTGTGAAAGCAGTTGAGTGGTGTAAGCAAAACCAGGTACATGTTATTGCGTTAGTTGGAGCAAAAAAGGGCAAACTAGCCGAGCTCGCCGATCATACCCTCACCATCAATTCAACTCATTACGGCCGCGTCGAAGATTGCCACATGCATATCTGCCATATGATCTGTTATGCTTTTATTGAGAAAAAAGAATTGCAGGTTGAGCCTAAGTAATTATTGATTTCTTGTAATTACTTTTTTGAAATTGACAAGAAAAGTTGAAATAGTAATTTGTTAGCCACCCGCATATCTTCTATCAATATCGTTGTGTCACACCCTTCAACATTTATATCAATTTGCATCGTAAGAGCGATTCCATAAAAAGCAGCACCTATTTTTTAAAGAGAAATAGATGGCAGCTATAGCCGTTTTTAACATTCGGCTTGCAATAAACTTATTTCCGGAAAAGGGAAAGCTTGGCAAAAAAGTCATTAAACATTAGGTTCGTATCGAGCCAGTCATACACCCTAATGTTTCTTCCCTTTTCGTTAAATTCGTAATCGCCCCTATCATTAATTTTAGGTGCCATCTTAATAACATATTTGCTGGACGAAGGATCCGCTTCAAAGGAAGATTGCAAAGCAGTAAGCAGTACAAGAGGACTATCACCCAACACGTATGTTTCGCCTATATTCAATCCAAACTTGCTTATCCTTTTCATTACATCTTCAATTTTTCCTGCCAGGTATTTTCCTACTTCGCCTTTCGATTTTACGTTAAATATTAATTGGGCATAAGACAATAAACACTGCCGGTAAGCATTTCTTGGCACTTGCCATAATGCAACCGAAGATTTGTTAAAGATGACTTTACCTGCATTAATATCAATGTTCAGGTTATATTCAGGAGACGAGTAATTAGGCGGAGGAAAAGCAAGATCAATGTACTCTGCACCACCAATCCATACCAACGTTATTTTTTCTGCGATCTCTGGCCGCGTCAATAAGGCGCTCGCAATTTCTGTAAGACCTGCACCACAAACAACGTACAAAGGATCTTTAGTATCAGTACGCAGCGCTTCTTTGATTATAAATTGCACTGCCTCGCTTTTTACCGGCGTGCTATCATTGGCCATACCAATGTTCGATCCTGCAATAACCGGCACATTAAATTTGGGCCTCACTAACTTCACAAGTTGCCGCGCCTGTTTGGCTGCATTGTCAGCTTGGGTTTTAGAATTATCAAAACCGTCACGAACATTTAGGTGAGAGCCAATGATAGCCCTGACGTCAACAGACGGAGACAATAAATGATGAACCAATTGAAACAATCCATCCGGATCACCACTAAAATCATTGTCTATTATAACCCTGCAACGAGGCTTTACAATACTTGTATCGAAAATATTATTTGATTGTGCTGTAGCCCCAATGGCATTTAGTCCAACGATTATAAGACATACCCTCAAAATTGTTATCCGCATCTTTAATATTTTCAGCAGCAAGATAAGTTTTTGGTGCTAGTACCTCCCACCCTTAGCACTATTACCAATTTCAATTACTACGAATTTTGCTTTTTAATTCTTGCAGGTATTCTGTTGGTTATTTTCCTCCTGTTCGTTATAATTAAATTTTAGTTTCGAACGGCATAAATACTTGCTGTGTTGCCATTTATCGATTTAATTCTACCGTAATTACTACTCAACAAGTCGCTCGTAAAATAGTCTACCGTTATATTTCCCATCGACTTTGCTTTGCCAAGTTTGCCGCTAAGTAAATCATCGGTCCAATATTCGATATTCATATTGCCAATAGATTTCAGTTTGCCTTGTCCTCCGTTTAACAAATCATCGTTCCAATAGTCAACAAGAATATTTCCAATAGATTTTACTTTACCTTTTTTGCCGCTTAATAAATCGGTTATCCAGTAATCAATTTTCATGTTACCAATTGTTTTCACTTTCCCATCCCTACTGCCTTCCACATCATTTATCCAATAATCAATTTGTACATTTCCAATAGACTTTATTTTTGCATCCCTACTACCATAGCCCTCGTCAAAATATTGATAGTCTCCGCCTGCGATCGAATTAAAGGAAACAAGATTTCCTTTATTATCAATTGTCAGTATGAACCCGTTTTCTGTAATGTCGACCGACTTGATCTCTGTGTCTCCCAGATGAAACACAGCCTTTGATACATTCTGAGCTTTCGCAAAATAAAAGGAGAAAAACAAAAGGAGAAAAACAGCGTATTTATAATTCATAGCTCAATATAAGAATTTACTTTACTTGTCATAAAATCATATTGTGCTACTTGTCTACATTGTACTTAAGCGATGGTTTACACATAAACCATTTTTAAAAATAGGCGGGCGAAAAGTGATAGCGCACGGGTGAGCGATGCTACCTGGCTTAGAACATTTATTTAACTACAATAATTCCGTAGAACGTTCATTTGCTCAATTATGAATAGCTGTACAAGTGAGTGACACAACAAAAGCTGCAATGAAAAAAACAGGTGGCTCAAAAAAATATCCAATACAACCCTATCGTTGGTTTTCATCGGCATACCGTAGAACAAAAAGAGGCATTACCAGAAAGTAAGCCTCTTTTTTACCAATTACCCCAAAAAACTACTGTTGTTAAAATACATTTAGGCGATAAATAACTTCGCAATATCGAGCGCATCCTTATAGCTTAACGGCTCGTCGAACGCTTCTGTTACAGCAGCAGCAGACAGTGTTATTCCGTCCACTACCATTCCTGATAATTTTACAGTTGCTTGTGTTTCTAACTCTTCACCATTGTACACAGCTTGAGCGGCAGCAGGTATGGCGCCCCGATTGTTTCCGGTGATCCAGGGTTTTAAAGTAGTGTCACCATTAGCCTTACGCATCTGGCGAATATGTGATGCATGTCTTGCTTCTACAGAGTGAATGTTAAGCGCCGCTTCAAGCACTGTTTTATTACTCATAAGAAAAGGAGCCTGCCCTTTGTATGCACGTACACCTGTGTCTTCAAAAGCCTGGGCCAATGCAAGAAATACGGCGTAGTTAGCGGTATTAAATGGATCAGGGAAAGTACCCTTTGCGGTAAAATCAAAATTAGGTTTAGCAACGGCTGCAGCAGCTAATACAGATTTCAGAAAGTTAACGTGATTATTTTCATCGTTGCGAATAGTAGTCAAAGCACCTATTGCCGGAGTTCCCGCAAGAGCAGCACCATGAGCGGCGACGCCTCTTGTATAAAACTCTGCTTCTAAATATTCGAGGGTTAACGCAAAGTTTAAAACATCGTTGATAGCGGTAGGCTGCGTTTGACCGTAGGCCTTTGTAAACAAACTGCCCATTGCAAGTGGCAATGCACCCAGGGCTAATTTCTTTCCAAATCCTGTCATGTTTTTAATTGCTTCACGGCGCGGGCTTACCCTTTCGTGAAACTCAGGATCTACAGTTTCTATCTCTTTTATTATGTTTTGTAAGTTCATGATGGTAATATTTAAGAAGGTAAATTACTAGCGTTAATTTGAGTTTTAATGTAAGTGCCTGCAATACCTAACACTTGTGCAGGAGTTCTTGATTTCTCGAGACCAGTAGTCAGGTCTACTACATCACCGGCTACAAATGAGCCATTTGAAATACGGTCACGTATCAATGCCGCATGACGGGCTTCCACTGAAACTATTTTTCCGGCAAGCGTAAGAAAAGCAGCAGACTGAAGTAATGGTCCGGCACCGTTATATGCAGACACACCTAAATCTTCAAACGCTTTAGCAGTTCCCAACACACTGGTACGATCAGCAAAATTTATTGAACTAAAATCAACTTCAAGTGCCTGGATGGCACTGCCGCCTAAAGCAGCTTTGAAAAACTCGCGGTGAGCTACTTCATGGTCGCGTATGTCGGTTAGTAAAGACCTTTCGTCTGCAGAAATGCCAGTATAGAAAGAGTTTACAACTTGTATGTAGAATGCTGCTTCCAGTTGCTCAAGTGCATAGGCATAATTTAAAATGCCAGTATCACCACTTCCAAGGTCTACACCGTTGTTGTCGTTTTTACTACATGCGGCTAACAATACCAGTCCGGTAGATGCTCCCGCAAAATTCAAGAATTTTCTTCTTGTCATATTAGCAAAACCAGAGTCGCGGTCCGCTACTATTTTGTTTTCAAATAAAGCCTCGTTCTTTGTCATAACGGTGTTTTTATTGGTTAATATTTTTTCAAAAGGTAATCTGCCTTCCACTTCTACCTACGAGAAATGGTTTGTACTAGTTTTAATGTTTTTAATGTTTTTTTTAAGGCTGTTATAAAAAAGAAAAGAGTCGACGGGTGGTATATTTTTTTTAATAAAATCAATTTTTATCTTCAAAATATTATACAACCATGGCAAAGTATTCTAAAGAGTCAGGCGAAAAAGTGGAAGAAGTAATGCATGAAATGAAAGAAGGAAAACTAAAAACCGGAACAGGAAAAAAGGTGACGAGTCCAAAGCAAGCTATTGCGATTGCGTTGTCTGAAGCAAGAGAAGCAGGTGACAAAGTACCTAAGAAAGCGACTGCGAAAAAAGCCGCCGGAAAGAAGGAAAAGAAACAGGATTAGCAGTGTTGAGAAGCACAAATATCATTATTAATGAAAGAGGTATTTTATGTTTTTTACGCATGCATTACTTCTTTGTTCAACATCGTTGTGTCACTCACTGCAACTATTTATTTCTTTAATCAACATTCCAAAAGAGACCTCGTACTTACGCCCTCTTTGCAAATGTTTTTTACCTGATTTTATTCTACACTTGTGCAGCTTTATGAAATATTTTATTGGAGTTGTTCCCCCGGGTAATATTTATGAAACTGTTTTAAATATTCAAAAACAGTTTGGAGATAACAGGCTCGAACCACATATTACGCTACGACCGCCGGTAACAGTTTCGGACGAAATAGCATGGATAGCTGCAATCGAAAAGGTTTGCAATTCATTTCGTCCCTTCCCTATATGCTTGCCCGATACAGGAAATTTTGGTAATCGTGTTTTGTTTATTGATGTACAATCAACACACCTTACAAATTTGCATAAGGAACTCATTACAGCAATACAGCCTTTTGAAGAAGGGGATGCAAGGCAACAGCCACAGCAACATGAATCGTTCCATCCTCATTTGACATTAGGACGAGGCTGGTGCGGATTTACAAGAGAAGACTTTGCAGCAATGAAAATACTTGCGCACGAATATCTTGCTAAAGAGCCGGTAGCATTTGAAGCAAAATTTTTGAGAGTCTACAATAAACCCTCCGGTAAAGGGAGATATGAAAAAATGAAGGATGTACCGTTTCAAGCCAGGCTATGAACCTCGTTTTACCTATAAAATGGTAGTTCAAATCGGAGCGTGATTCTTTCTATTCAACGATTCTTTCTGCCACCGAAGGTTTCTTTCTACGACGTATCCAAATTTGGCCCTTATGGCGCGTTGGCACCTCGTCACCAAGCAGTTTACCCCAGGGCTTCAAATCATCGATCCTGTCAAAAATAATTTTTATTATAGCTACGGCTGGTATCGACAGAAACATACCTGGAACGCCCCATAATGCACCGCCTAACAATACAACTAAAATAGAAAACAATGCATTTATCTGCACTTTAGAAGATACAATGCGGGGAACCAAAATATTGTTGTCTATGAATTGGATAATGGCGTAAGCAATGATTATCCCAAGCTGCGATGAAAACCCATCTTTCGTAACTGTGGCCATCAGCACCGGCAAAGCAATAGCAATAATACCACCCAGATAAGGGATCATATTGAGTATAGCACCAAGCACACCTAATAAGATTGCGTAGTCAATTCCTAAAATCATTAAAGCAGTTGAGTTTAAAGCTGCCACGATAAGCGCTTCTAACAGCAACCCGACCATGTAACTCTGAATAGCAGTTTTAGTTTGGCTTAAAATATCTCCGACCTGGCGGGTATTTTCCTCGGCAAATACTTCGTACAGAAAATTTAGGATTAACGCTTTATAAAAAAGTAATAGAAAAGTATATACAGGTAGTAAAAAAATAACGGCAAGCGTTCCTAGTGCAGTACCAACCGTTTGTCCTACCAAGGCTTTACTATTGTTTATAGCGTCGTTAATCAACAGAACCTGCCTGTCTATAGCAATTCCAAATTTAACTCTAACATACTCCTGTAACTGGTGCGTTAATGAAGCAAACTTTGTTTTTAGTATTGGAATATTTTCTCCGAAGCCCGCTATTTGTGACGACAGAAAATATAGTATACCGGCAATAATTACTATTGCTAACAACATAGCGATTATGATAGAGAAAATGTGTGGGATCTTTTGGTTCTTAAATTTGTTCACCAAAGGATTAAGCAGAATAGCAATGATGACTGAAAATGCTATTGGTACAAGTATATTCCGCAAATTAATTAATGCGTAAGTGAGTAAAATAAGTCCGAAAAGAACTACGGTACTTTTTATAAAAAATGGGTATTGTTTTTCTTGCATCGAATTTGTTTTGAATTATAATTACGGGATTACTTAAAGTGTGCCAGCCCATCGCGGTTGCACAGTGCCTCAACTACTTTCTCCATTCAAAATAAAAAGTACTTCCTTCTCCTTCTACCGACTCTGCCCAAATTTTTCCGCCTTGTTCTTCTACCAACACTTTCAGAATGTTTAGGCCTACTCCTGTGCTGCTATCATTATTTGATGTGTTTGACCCTGTTTCAAACAATCTAAAAATTCTGTCAGCGTCTATTCTTGCCATGCCCGGTCCATTATCCTTTACCGAAAAAACATAAAACTGATCTTTCTCAAAAACGTTAACCTCTATAACCCCGTCAGGTTTATCGGAGTACTTTATTGCATTGCTTAATAAATTCTGAAAAACCTGCTGTAGTTTAATCTTTCGGGTTAGGATAACCGGCAACTTCTGCGATACGGTTATTGTAATGTTTTGAGGGGGAAAAAGTAGAAATGCAATTTGATTAACCAGTTCAAAAACGTTGACCTCCTCTACTGTTTGTTGGGCAAAGCTTTGCTTTGAATATTCCAGTATAGCATTTATCATCTCAGCCAGATGATTGGAAGCCATATAAACGAGGTCTATCTTTTGAGAAGTTAAGGGGTCTGTTTCAACGATCGAATTTCCCTTTATAGAAGACATGACAGTAATAATGGATGCTAGTGGCGACTTAAGGTCGTGCGAAACCATGTATACAAATTTTTCGAGCTGCTTATTTACTTTCTCTACCTCCAGTAAAGATTCTTTCAATTGCTGTTGGTAAAAAAAAAGCTTTTCCGAAACATTCACCTTCGCTTTGGTAACGTTGATATCCAGCGGTTTTTGAAGGTAGTCAACGGCGCCCTCGTCAAAACCCTGCATTACATATTGTACGTCTTTACTAATGGCAGTAACAAAAATGATGGCAATATCTTTTGTTTTCGAATTTGATTTCAACATCCTTGCTACTTCAAAGCCATCCATATCGGGCATTTGAACGTCGAGCATGATGAGTCCTATCGAGGGGTTTTTCCAAACCGTTTTTAATGCCTCATTTCCCGACAACGCCGATATAAACTTCCGGTTGTCTTTTTCAAGTATTTCCTGTAGTACCATTATGTTCTCTGGCCTGTCATCAACCAACAACACTGTAAATTCTCTTGCACCCTTTGAAATCATGTATCTATCGTTTATAAACTATTCAAGCTATTTATGTAGTTGGAAATTCTAAAAAAATTGAGGACCGCGACATCGGGTACCGCTGCCAGCGCCGAGCGTGGCATAGCAGGAAATTCAGCCGTTGAAGGATCTTGCACTATCGCTGACCCCCCATTTTTAATGACTGTCTTTATACCATCAGTTCCATCGTTGTTTGCGCCGCTTAATAAAATGCTCAATAAATTATTTTTATATACCCTGGCTGCACTTTCGAAAGTGACATCAATAGATGGACGACTAAATTTTATTGCTTCAGAATAGTCGAGGCTAAAAGAGCGGTCTTTCTCAATCAACGTATGATAATTTTGAGGTGCAATATAAATACAAGGCTTTTCTATTAACGCTTTATCATCGGGTTCTAGAATTCTTTTATTCTTATTTGCTTCAGCAACAATTTTTGTAAACTCGCTTAATACATTTCGTTGCCGGTGAACAACAATTAGTACAGGGACAGAGAAATTTTCGGGAAGCGCTTTTATCAGATGCAACAAAACAGGGAAGCTTCCTGCTGAACCTCCGATAACAATTAGCTCTACTTTATTTTCCCCCATTAAAACAGATGTTTCGGGTAAAGTTAATGGAATGCCATGATCGGAAACGACTGCAAAAGTTGAAAGATACATCGCAAATTGTAGTACCTCGGAGGAAGATTAGTTTGGGGGTGAGGCGACCATTAACGGCATGGGCACGTGCGTTGGCGGTGGACTAAAAGCGATACGTTGGCACGCAGGGAAGTTGAATAGAAACGAGTGCCGGAATGTTATGTTTAGCTGCTTTTTTAATCTTTTGTATAAGTGTGCGACGCAAGAATGTTTAATAGATTTACTTAAGCCTGAACAAAAAAAATATACTAAAAATGAATTTAGTCAAACAACTAACAATGCGCTTCTAGCTGACAAGTGCTCACCTATTTCTTCTAAAAATCTTGTCCCGGTGACTTACTACGTCGAAATTGTTTTTTAAGTCCGAAAACAAAAGCGTCTCCTTAATACCCAATGCTAAATATCCGAGTGGGGAAAGGCTGTTGTGAAAGAGATGTAGCACTTTATTCTGCAATTCGCGATTGAAGTAAATCATTACGTTTCTACAAAAAATCAACTGGAACTCGTTAAACACCTGGTCGGTGACAAGATTGTGTTGCGAAAAAATAATATTTGACCGAAGTTCTTTTCTGATGATCGCACGGTTGTACCCGGCAGTATAATACGAAGCAAAATCGTGTTCGCCGCCTGCCTGTATATAATTTGATACATACTCTTTCATAACATCCAAGGGCAAAATCCCGATTTTCGCCTTTTCAATATTATGTGGATTTAGATCCGTTGCATATATTTTTGAGCGGTTGAGTAACCCTGCTTCGTGTAGAAGTATGGCCATGGAAAAAACTTCCTCGCCCGACGAACAGCCTGCGTGCCAGATCTTGATGGATGGATAAGATGCTATGATAGGAATTACGTGTTTTCGAATTACTTTATAGAACCCGGGATCGCGAAACATTTCGGTGACGTTAACTGTAATACGTTGCAGAAAAAAATCGAAAACAGTTTTATCATTTATAAGATGATTTTTTAGATCATGCATATTTCTATAACCTGCCACATCTATAAACCGCGTAATTCGCCGGTGCATTGAAGCGCGGGAATAGTGAGTGAAATCGTAGCCATATTGGTTGTTCACCAGTTGTAGAACTTCTTCTATTTCTTCGTCGTTTATATCAGTTGTTCTTGCAGACATAGTTAAGAAAGCCACACTCTCATTAATGAGATTAGTTTATGAATATCTACAGGCTTCGAAATGTAATCAGAAGCGCCTGCCGCCAAACACTTTTCCCGGTCTCCAGACATAGCTTTGGCTGTTAACGCAATAAGTGGCAGGCGCATCAGCTTCATCTTATGTCGAATAATTCGCATTGCTTCGAAGCCATCCATTTCAGGCATCATAATGTCCATTAAAACGATGTCTACATCTGTATTTTCTTTCAACACCTGCAGTGCTTCCTTGCCATCGTTTGCGGTAATTATTTCCATTTGCTGACGTTCGAGGGCAGCACTAAGCGCAAAAACATTACGCATATCGTCGTCTACCAATAAAACCTTTTTGCCTTGTAGCGTTGCTTCAAAATCAACTGATTTATTTAGCTTGCTAAAAGGTAGCGTTTTCTTCTCCTGCACTTTGTATAAAAACAATTCCAATTCGTCTAACAATCTTTTATTGCTTGAAGAAGACTTTCTAACTATAACGTCCGCTATTCTTTTCATTTCCAGTTCGTCCGCAGTGGTAATGTCGCTATCGATGTAAATAATAGTTGGAATGTGTTCTGGTAACAAGTGCTGATTAAGTGCTGATAATTTTGAAATCCCTTCTTCAATATTTATTCCAATATCAGCAATAATACAGTCGTATTTCACTTTGTCAAGCTTTTCTAAACCCTCCTTTAGCGAGCTGGCGGAGTCGCAAACTATTCCATAATTTTTTTCGTTGGTGAGTGTCGTTCCTACTTCATTGCTAAGATTGTCACTTGAAAAAATCAACACACGTTTCACAGAAGCGTTTAAATACTCGCTTATTAGGGTAAAGGCGTTATTCAGGTCCTCTTTTTTTACGGGCTTTTTCAGAAATGCAAGTGCTCCGCTAAGTAAATCTGTTTCCTCTGAGGCAGAAATCACGTGCACCGGGATGTTTTTCAATTGCTCGTCTTCTTTCAACATCTTCAATAAAGTAGCGCCATCAATACCGGGGAGTTTCATATCTAATATAACAGCAGAAGGAAGATATTTTTTTGCGCAATAAAATCCTTCATCTCCTGATAAAGCTATAATTGCTTTAAAGCCGTTGGATTTTGCAAATTCACGAATGATAATTGCAAAGTCTTTGTCATCCTCAATTATCAGCATTACCCTATCCTCTTTTACTATTTTTTTTCTGTCGTCATGTATTGCCGTTTGTTCAATTACCTGAATTTCAGTTTTAGGCGGGCTGATTTGAGGATTGTTTTTTTTGAAAGTATCACCAGCACCTTCAGTATCGAAAGGAATAAGTATGGTAAAGTTGCTTCCCTTGTGCTCCTGGCTCTCAATAAAAAGCTTCCCTTTTAGAATTCGCATTAATTCTTTTGTTATAGATAGCCCTAGACCCGTGCCGCCGTATTTTCTGTTTGTAGAACCATCGGCTTGCTGAAAAGCTTCGAAGATCACTTGCTGCTTTGTTTCGGGTATACCGATGCCACTATCTGCAACAGACATACACAAATACTCTTTGTTATCTTCAATTACCTTTTTAAACTGTAGTTTAACCTGCCCGTTTTCCGAGGTAAATTTGAAGGCATTCGACAGCAGGTTTCGTAAAACCTGCTGAACTTTTTGCTTGTCTGTTTTTATGTTTTCAGGAACTCCATCAAGTATCTCAATCTCATATTTAATACCCTTTTCTTCGGCGACAACTGCAAACAGTTGCTCTAAATCTGTTGCAATAGTTTCTACTGAAACATTCTCTATATGTAAATCAACCTTTCCAGCTTCTATTTTTGATAAATCTAAAATGTCATTTATTAGCTCCAGTAAATCTGCCCCCGACTTGCGGATAATTTTGGCGTGAGCCACCTGCTTCTCCGTCAGGTTTTGATCTTTGTTTTCAGAAAGCAATTTTGCAAGAATCAGCACGCTGTTAAGGGGAGTTCGCAGTTCATGTGACATATTTGCGAGAAACTCAGATTTATATTTGCTAGACTCCTCCAACTCTCTTGCTTTTCTTGATAAAGAAAGCCCGGCTTTTTCTATAGCTGTATTCTTTTCTTTTAGTTCTGCATTTATCTGTCTTAACTCTTCTTCCTGAACCCTTAGCTCTTCTTCTGATGTTTGCAGCACTTCGGCCTGTACTGTCAACTCCTCATTCGTTTGCCTTAGTTCTTCCTGCTGGTGTTCTAAAACTTCTTTTTGACGTTGAACCTGTTCCAGTAAACCCTGTATTTTTTTCCGTTCTTCAACTGCATGCAGGGCAACAGCAATATTGTTACTAACGAGTGTCAGTAATTGTAACGACTCTTTTGCTATTGGTTGAAAAGAAAGTACTTCTATAATTCCTTTTAATTCGTCGTTGTGAAGCAGCAAAGCATAAATGGCATGAACAGGCTCCAGCCTTATAGTGGCACTGTCTATAGTGGCGTACTTAGCAGGAACATCAGATATAATAAGGGGTTCTTTTTGTGCTGCAGCCTGTCCTACCAGGCCCTCATGCAAATCATACTCTTTTTTAACAGTATTAGGTAAAGCATAGGAAGCTGTAAGCATGAGTTTTTGGACATCTTTATCGTACACATAAAAAGCCCCTGCTTTTATATCTAAATATTTAACAACCGTATCCAATACCAGTTGCGATAACGCCGTAGCATCTAAATGTCCCTGCAAAATGTTGTTTACCTTCGCTAAACCGTTCAACAACCAATTTCTATCGGCGTTCTCCTGGTTGACTGCAGAAAGTTCTTTATTATTAGTCCGCAACTTTTCTTCTACTTTTCTTCTGCTATTCAGCTCTTTTAATATCTGTTGTATTAGGAGAATAACGATAATAAGTATTAGCAGTATTCCGACTATCAATCCCAGTTTTGCATTTCTAACCGATTTGTTATTATCCATCTCGCGGTCGACTAGTAGCCGGCTTTCAACTTTCTCCATCTCTGAAAGCTGCCGTTTAATATCGTCCATCTTAACTTTTTCAAGCGACGTTATTTCCGTAATCCTCTCCCTGGTATACTTGCTTGCATCCTCTCCTAACGAAGCCCAGTAGTTCAACAAGTCGGTAACGGCGTCACGAAGAATCTCTGCTCTTTGTATTTGTTGAGGATCGTCTTTTATTAAAATATGCAAGTTGCCTAAAGCAGGTTGCACCTGCTTTAAACCGGCATTATATGGCTCAAGAAAACTCCTTTGGTTTGTGCTCCTAAATCCCCGCCTGCCCGTTTCCATATCAACGAGAACAGTTTGCATGGTTTGAAGTTGATTTATGACCCTGTAACTATGTTTAACCAGCTCGCCTTCCTGGTACTGCTTTTGAAAAGTAATTAATGAAATTGAACCTACCAACAGCACTAATAAAATTGCAAAAGCAAACCCTACTTTCAATTGTCTCTTTATTTTCCTATCCATTTGCGGCAAATAAATATTGTGATAATATCAATGAAGATATTATTATTTCCTTTCCGATATAGACGGGAGATAGATAAGTGGAACACGGTGGCAAAAACCAATGCAAGCTGTATTATTTGGAAAACAAGTAAAATGAAAAAAGTCCCTTTTCAAGGACTTTTTAGCTTAGTTTGAAATGTAAATTTATATACCAACGGCACTATTTTTTTTATTTGACTTATGTTGAATGATGTTTCTTAACAGCGCCTTAGCCCTTGAAAACTGAGACTTACTGGTGCTTTCGGTAATACCCAGCTTTGATGCAATTTCTTTGTGCGAATAACCATCGATAGCATATAAATTAAACACTGTGCGATAACCGTCACTCAATGTAAGCGCACTATTAATGATGTCTTTTTCATACAACCTGTCAAGTGCGTTATGGTGTCTGTCCGCTATCGTATTTTCCAGCCCTTCACCAACTGCAGTATTCAAACTTTTTCGCCTAATGTGTTCAATTGCTGTATTTACGAATATCCTTCTTACCCAACCATCGAAGGATCCTTCGCCCCTAAATCTACTTAAATTATTAAAGAGCTTAACAAAACCTTCCTGCAAAATATCCTCTGCGTCCATCTGGTTTTTGGAATACCTTAAACAGATTGAATACATTTTGGATGAGTACAAATCATAGAGATCTTTCTGGCTTTTTCTCTCCCCTTTAATACAATTTTCTATTAGCTGGCTCTCCAGGGTAAAAGTTTTATTCATAGTAATTAGTTTAGGTGCAGTTCCACTTTACTAGATTGATGCCAAATGCATACCAGCTGTAAATCAACGAGTTAACGAACGCTTACTGTCCTAGACTTCCAAAATCAGTTAACTCAATCCCAAAAAAGGAAAGTAGCTTAACACGTCGTCAAGTTTAAAATAAGGCTAAAAAGAAGTAGCAATGCCCAGCCCGGGAGAAGGAGAAAGACTCACCTTGCCATTGTTGAAGGAGAGGCCTGTCGCCAAATCTTCAACGAGCAATAAAGGACCATCAGCATCAGCGAAATCAACCTGGGGCATAAGGTGGGCTATAGCGGCAGAACCAATCGTAGACTCATTCATAGAGCCTATCATCACTTTCAAATTTAATTGCCTTGCTCTTGCAATCATTCTTCGTGCAGGCGTAATGCCACTGCACTTGGTCAGCTTAATATTTATTCCATGAAAATGCTCAAAGCACTCTTCAACGTCTCGTTCAAACACGCAGCTTTCATCAGCAAATAGTGGTAAGGAAGATTTTTCGTACAGAATTTTCATTCCCTCCCAATTGTCTTTAGCCAGCGGCTGCTCTACCAATTCAACACCCAACTTTTCCAACAGCGGTATTTTTTCGAGTGCTTCCTCTGTGGTCCATCCTGCGTTAGCATCAACTCTAAATGTGGATGCTGTATGTTCTCGAAGCGCCTCCATTATTGCAATGTCTTCGGCAGTTCCTAGTTTAATTTTGTAAATGGGCCAGGGCTTCTCCCGCATTTTTGCCACCATTTTTTCAATAGTATCAATTCCTATAGTGTAGTCAGTAAGAGGTGAGGTATCAGGAGAGGTGTTCCACATTTGATACAATGGTTGCCGCTTCATTTTGGCCCAAAGATCCCAGGCAGCCATATCGAGCGCGCAAACTAAAAAAGCATTATTTGGAAATAGATGATGGAGATAGTGCCAATATCTTTCAGGATCAGTAAGCGCAAACTTTTCAACGAATGCTTTCTTGCTTTCCAGGTCAGCAATCATTTTCTCCACAGGGATGTTGTAGTAAGTAATTGCAGGAGCCTCCCCATACCCTGTAAAGGGTCCGAGAGATAGCTCTACTACAAACGTTGGCTGGTGTGTTTTTGTACCTTTTGATATGGTAAAAGGATATTTGAAAGGAAGATTAAATTGCCAGTATTTTACTTTCAATATATTCGTTTTTGGTTAAAGCACCCCGTATGTACTCCAAATGCTCTATTAAAATAAATCAAACACAAATTCCTTAATCAGGCAGTTTGTAGCCACCAGCGCTACTTGTGTATTTCATTTGTAAAATGAAACTCTATGTCGGGGTTATTCTGCATTTCGGTATTTAAGAACCATTCACTGTTAGCCAGGTACACCATGTTGCCGTCTTTGTCTTCACCAGTATTGGCCAATTTAAAACGGGCAAAATCGTCTAACTTTTTAGCATCTTTTGAAGTAAGCCAGCAAGCCTTATAGAAAGGAAGGTGATTAAATTGAACAGAAGCGCCATACTCGTGCAACAGCCGATACTGTATCACCTCAAACTGCAGTTCACCAACGCAACCAATGATCTTTTTGGTACCGCCAAACTGGGTGAACAACTGCGCAACGCCTTCATCAGTTAACTGCATCAAGCCTTTTTCAAGTTGCTTCGTCTTCATGGGGTCTTTGTTCACCACCTCTTTAAAAATTTCAGGAGAGAAAGTTGGAATGCCTGTAAAGTAAAAATTTTCACCTTCGGTCAGGGTATCTCCAATTTTAAAGTTTCCTGTATCAAAAAGTCCCACTACATCGCCGGGAAAAGCCTCCTCAACAACTTCTTTATCTCTTGCTAAAAAACTATATGGGGCACTGAAACGAACGTCTTTGTCAATACGAACATGATGGAAATATTTGTTGCGTTCGAACTTGCCGCTACATACACGCAGAAATGCAATTCTATCGCGGTGCTTCGGATCGAGGTTAGCATGTATCTTAAAAATAAACCCGCTAAATTTTGGTTCCGCAACGCTAACTGCACGTGCATTTGTTTGCCTGTCGCGCGGAGTAGGTGCAATGCTGATGAAGGTATCCAGCAATTCTTTCACCCCAAAATTATTAACCGCACTACCAAAGAAAACAGGAGCTATTTTACCAGACAAATAATCCTCAGCCTTCAATTTGCCATATACTCCGTCTATCAATTCAACATCTTCACGCAAAGTTTCGGCATCGCGCTCCCCTATTTTCTCTTCAAGTATCTTGTCGCTAAGGTCTTTAATCTCAACGGTGTGTTCATCTCCACCTTTTGTGCTTGCAGCAAATAACACAAGGTTTTTATCATGCAAATTATATACGCCCTTAAAATCCTTACCCTGGTTAATTGGCCACGTCATCGGGTGAAGCGAAATCTTCAATTCATTTTCAATCTCCTCAAGCAGGTCAAAACGGTTCTTACCGTCGCGGTCCATCTTGTTAATAAAAACGATCACCGGGGTATCGCGCATGCGGCAAACTTCCATCAGCCGACGGGTTTGTTCCTCTACTCCGTTCACACTATCTACCACTAATACAACACTGTCAACTGCGGTCAGCGTACGGTACGTATCCTCTGCGAAATCCTTGTGACCAGGTGTATCCAACAAATTTATCAGCATATCTTTATACTCAAAGCTCATCACCGATGTAGCAACAGAAATACCCCTCTGACGCTCAATCTCCATGAAGTCACTTGTTGCATGCTTCTTTATTTTATTACTCTTAACCGCACCTGCAGTTTGTATTGCCCCACCAAACAACAAAAACTTTTCAGTTAATGTAGTTTTACCGGCATCGGGGTGACTAATAATCGCAAATGTTTTACGGCGGTTTATTTCTTTTTCGTATTTCATTTTTTAAGGTAAAAGGTTAAAGGCTTAGGGTATAAGGACAAAACAGGGCTCCTTCCACCCTATACCTTACACCTTAATCCTTTTGCCGCGCAAAGGTAACGTTTGGAAAAATAAAACGGGAATTGAGATGAAAAACGTTTGTACTACGTTTAGTTAAAAGCAACATAGTTTTAATCTGTGTAATGATTTTTTGGTCGTCAGCAGATGAAACTCTGGGGATCATTTCTTGCCACGCTCGGTTCAAATCCAGTTTTTCATAGCAACCATGCTGGCTTATCCTAACTCACGCACTTGTTGGCTTTCTAATATTTCTATTCGGTTTTTTTAAAAAGCAAAAAATGTTGAATCGGCATAAATTGTCCGTTATAATCTAATTTAAATCCGTTAGCCCCCAACTCCTTACTTAGTTGTGCAACTGTTGTTTTGTGCAGGGGTCGTATAGCAACAGCCGCGTCTTCGCCTTTATATTCTATCAACAAAATTTTTCCGTCTTTCTTCAGCGACTTTCTAATTGCCTGAAGCATTTCAACCGGGTATTCAAATTCGTGATAAACATCAACCATAATGGCAAGATCAACTGAATTCTCAGGAAGGTTTGGTGAAGTAAAGCCGCCTTTAATCACCTCTACATTTGCCACATTCATCTTATTCGCCCGTTCCTTTACTATTCTTATCATTTCGTCCTGAATTTCTACAGCGTATACTTTTCCCTTCGGAACTTTCGGAGCAAGTTTAAAAGTATAATATCCTGTCCCCGCGCCAATATCTGCAACTACCGCTGTTGCCGGCAATTCAATTTTATCTATAGCACGCCGGGTATTTTCTTCCGTGGGCCGGCTATTTCTATCAAGCCACGAAGCATTTGAAGCACCCATCACATATGCGATTTCTCTCCCCATATAAAACTTTCCGGTTCCACCTGAGCTGGCTGTACGATAAGTGTACAGGGCATCAGCCGCAGGTTTCTTACTATTTACCTGGGCATTTATACAGCCTGCTGAACAACACGAAACACAGATGATTGTATATACTATTAATTTTCTCATATCGAGGTTTTAACAAGCGAAAGTTTACATTAGTTCAGTCAGATTACCTGGTAAAGACAATCTGATGCCAATTGTAAATTCCTATAAAAAATTTTATAGGCAACACTGAAACAGCAAAACATGTTACAAACTATATGCGCTGGCACTTTTTTTATGTTACGAGGTATAAACGCTTTCTATGATGAACAAAATGCTTTCAGCTATTTTAATAATGAGCCTGCTGGCGTCTTGCTCAAAAGACCAGCAACAAATAAATGTAGCCAAAGAAACGTATGCGCTACCAATTGACACATTATTCCCCGAAGGGATTGCGTATCACGAACAAACCGGTAACTTTTATACCGGTAGTGTTACGAGTGGCGATCTTCTTGAAGTAAATGTCGAAACTGGTGCAGCGAGAATTTTTGCAACAGGAGCTTCTCAGGATCGGAAAGCTGCAACAGGACTAAAAATTGACCAAATGCAGCGGCTGTGGGTTTGTGGTGGTGCCGATAATAAAATACAGATTTTAAACTTAAATGGAACATTAATCAAAAGCTGGAATACCCAGGCACTTTTTGGGTCTGGTTTTATAAATGATTGTATTTATGATAATACGCATATTTATTTTACTGACTCAAGAGTTAGGAAAATTTACAGAACGAGCGTTACAGAAAGTACGCCCGGCAATATGGAAGAATGGCTAACCTTTACGGATGCTCAAATTGCCTATACAGCAACCGGAACAAACGCGAACGGTATAGTTGCCACACCCGATAATAAATATCTAATTATTGTAGTTTCGAGCTCAGGAAAATTGTATAGGATTGAAAAAACAACGAAAGCTATAAGTGAGATAACGCTTAACACTCCAGTTACGTCAGGTGACGGTTTGTACCTGGAAGGAAACACCCTTTATGTCTCAAGAAATGCCACTAATCTCATATTTCCCGTTACCCTAAATACGGATTATACTCAAGGAACTGTCGGAAATGGCTTTGGTACCAACCTCTTATTCAACACTACGATAGCAAAAGCCGGTAATTATTTTTTAGTAGTTAACGGTCAGCTTAATCGCAGAGCAGGGACTACGCCACCAGTGTTGCCATTTAGTGTTACCAGAGTGCCTATACCGTAGCAGCGGTAGGATTTTGTGCCCTTTTTCTTTGGTTAATAATCAGAAAGCTACGCCGGTTCGCAAAATTTAGGTCATCCACCAATGTAGCTTTCTGATTAAATATTAATCATTTTCCGTAAAACAGGCTCCAGCACAATCCAAACATTTTCAGCAAGTATTTTTGCCCCTGTAGAAGAGGGATGTATTCCATCGGGCTGGTTCAGTTCTCTGACCCCTCCCACCCGTTCCAGTAAGAAAGGCACAAGTGCCATGTCATTTTTCTTTGCCAACTCCGGAAATATGCTCCTGAACTGTAAACCATACTCCTGCCCCATGCTTGGCGGCATTTGCATACCTGCCAGTACTAATTGAGCATTGGGATATTTCTTTCTCACTTTATCTATGATTGCCTGCAAGTTTCTCTTTGTTTCAGCTACAGGTATTCCACGAAGCCCGTCATTCGCTCCTAACTCCAAAACAAAAACATCTACAGGTTGCTTTAAAATCCAATCTATTCGTCCATTACCCCCTGCAGAAGTTTCGCCGCTTACCCCGGCATTAACTGATTTAAAAGGCAGTTTCGCAGAGTCTATTTTTTGCTGTATAACAGAAGGGAAAGATTCTGTAGGGTCTAAGCCGTACCCGGCGGTAAGACTATTACCAAAAAAAAGTATGGTTCTTACTGGCTGGTTTACCGCATCAGTTTTTTCTTTCGCCAACTCGCCCGATCCCGACGTTTCATTTTTTGCACCTTCGCTACAACTAAGTACACCTATCAGAAACAGAAAAAGCGCACCAAATACAAATCCTTTATTCAGAGAATAGAACATATCTTCTTGTTGTTACTTCTTATCAAAACTAAAATTCCATTCATTCAACACCGAATTATTTTAAAACTTCTTTTAGTATGGCCCAAACATTCTCCGCCACTATTTTTTGCCCACTTGCAGATGGGTGTGCTCCATCCGGAAGATTCAAGTTCCTTATTCCAGCCACTCCCTCCAACAAGAAGGGTATAAGGACCATGTTGTTTTTTAAAGCTAAATCGGGAAACATCCGGCGAAAATCCTTCGCATGCTGCTGACCATAATAAGGCGGCACTTGCATTCCCGCTAAAATCATAATAGCTTTTGGATATCTCGCTTTAACCCTATCAATAATTGCTTGAAGATTTCGCCACGTTTCTGCTACCGGAATGCCGCGTAATCCATCGTTCACTCCAAGCTCCAATACAAAAACATCTGTTTTATTATCTAAAAACCTATCAATTCGATAAAAACCTCCTGCCGATGTATCTCCACTAATCCCCGCATTGACACATTTATACTTAAGTCCTGATGCATCTATTTTTCGCTGTACGATAGCAGGAAATGATTGGGCAGAAGGTAAGCCGTAACCGGCGGTAAGACTATCACCAAAAAATAGAATCGTTTTTACCAACAAATCTGTAGAAGTAATATGATCGTTTATTCCTGCCTTGTCTCCATCCGTTGCACGTCCCCTATTTACACTGGTTTCAAAAAAATTTGCCATAAATATTAATCCTTTTTATATCTCTGCGAATCAAATTCACTCTCATCATCTTTTCAATTCTGTCAACTTTCAACCGACCTTAACTGTTGCTCATTAAATAAACAAGTACATTTATTATGAGACAACTAAACTTAAATTAGACAGTGACGATCCTAAACATACAAAGCGTAAGCAAAACATATCAAAGCACAGGCCGCACGTTGACTGTGTTAGACAACATTAACTTTTCGGTGGAAAGCGGTACTACTATGTCTATTGTCGGTCCCTCAGGGAGCGGCAAAACAACTTTACTTGGACTGTGTGCGGGCCTTGACAGGTCAAGTACGGGCATTATAGAGTTGCATAATGTGAGGCTGGATGACTTAAATGAAGACCAGCGGGCGCAGGTCCGTAATCAATACGTCGGATTTATTTTTCAGAACTTCCAGTTAATGCCAACATTAACAGCCCTTGAAAATGTAATGGTGCCAATGGAACTAAGAGGTGAGAAAAAAATAAAACCGATAGCTATGGACTTGCTTGAAAAAGTAGGTCTTGCAGATCGCGGTCATCACTATCCTGCGCAGTTGAGCGGGGGTGAACAACAAAGAGTGTCTCTCGCCCGTGCCTTTTCAAATAAGCCACGGATATTGTTTGCAGATGAACCGACAGGAAGCCTCGACGCTGAAACAAGTGAGAAAGTCATCGAGCTTATTTTTGGCTTGAATAAGGAAGCGGGCACTACCCTCGTCTTGGTCACGCACGACAATGATCTTGCTTCTAAAACACAGAGAATTATAAGGATTAAAGGCGGAAGAATAGTGAGTGATGCCCCTACCCTAAAGGGAGAAGAGCATAATTGTTGATTAAATGAAAAGACCGGAACAAGTTAATAAAATGAGTGACTACAAAATTGATGACAGTAAAGCTCCTTTTAGGGCAGGGGTGTCTTGGCTTTTTCTTATGGCATGGAGAGATAGCCGTCGTAACTTCTCGCGGTTGTTATTGTTTGTTTCTTCTATCATTTTAGGTATTGCAGCACTGGTAGCAATTTATTCTTTAGGAGATAATCTAAGAAAAGACATTGATGCACAGGCAGCAGGATTGATTGGGGCCGACCTGGAAATTTCCACAAACAGGGCCGTAGAGCCACAGATGAAAAACTTGCTCGATTCGCTGGGTGACCGAAAATCAGAGGAGCGCTCTTTTGCCTCCATGATCTTTTTTCCTAAAACCCAGGGAACAAGGCTGGTGCAAATAAAAGCGCTACAAGGCGGCTTCCCCTATTATGGATCATTAGAAACAGACCCTATAGCGGCAGGTACATCTTTTCGAAATTCGAAATCGGCATTAGTAGATAAAACGCTCCTGTTGCAGTACAACGCCAAAGTAGGTGACAGTGTAAAAATTGGCGACATCTCCTTTGTAATAGCAGGCGCCTTACTAAAAGCACCGGGACAAACAGGTATCTCAGCATCCGTTGCCCCAGTCGTTTACATACCGCTTAATTTTCTGCACCAAACCGGACTTTCACAAAAAGGTAGCCGGATCAACTACAAATATTATTATAAGTATGACACACCCGTTAATATAGAACAGCTTGTAAAAAAACTGGAACCGAGACTTGATAAAGAGGGTTTCAATTATAACACCGTTGAAAATCAAAAGGAGAATACAGGCAGAGCTTTCAGCGATCTGACTAAATTTTTATCATTAGTCGGTTTCATTGCCTTATTACTCGGTTGTATAGGAGTTGCGAGCGCTATTCATATTTATATGAAAGAAAAAGTGGGGTCTATTGCCATACTGAGGTGCCTTGGGGTAAAGGCAATACAAGCGTTTTTAATTTACCTGATACAAATCGTCGGAATAGCTTTAATTGGTTCTGTCATTGGTGCTATTCTGGGAACTGTTATTCAACAATTTCTTCCTATTGTTTTAAAAGATGTTATTCCCGTTGAAATAACAACTTCTATATCGTGGCCGGCAATTGGCCAGGGTATTGTTTTAGGCATCTTTATATCAATTCTGTTTGCGTTACTGCCGCTGGTTTCGTTGCGAAAGATTTCACCGCTCAATACACTTCGGTTATCATTTAGCGACGACACTACAAACAGCGACAGGGCCAGGTGGCTGGTTTATGGATTAATCCTGTTATTCATATTTTCCTTTACCTGGCAACAATTACGCGATTGGAAAGAAACTTTTTTCTTTACAGCAGGAATATTAGTTGCTTTTGGTATTCTTGCTGCCATTGCAAAGCTAACGATGTGGTCTGTCCGCAAGTTCTTCCCATCGTCGTGGAGCTATTTGTGGAGACAAGGATTAGCCAATTTATATCGGCCAAATAACCAAACCATTATTCTCATTGTTTCTATTGGCCTGGGAACTTTTTTCATCTGCACCTTATTTTCTATTCAGTCAATGTTATTAGGCCGCATTTCATTATCTGCCAGTGGCAATCAACCAAACATGGTTTTGTTCGATATCCAAACTGCACAAAAAGAACAGGTATCAGCGCTGGCAAAAGAATATCGTTTGCCCGTGCTGCAACAAGTGCCCATTGTAAACATGCGGCTTCAGTCTATTAACGGAAGAACAGGAGAAACAATTAATAATAAAGACAGCGGTTTAAGGCGGGGTGCGTTTACAAGAGAGTACCGTGTTACTTATAGAAGCGTACTAACCGCATCGGAAAAACTGACCGAGGGTACCTGGCATCCGGCAGTTGAAGGTGCTGCACAAACGCCTCACATATCTGTTGAGGAAGGTTGGGCAAGGCGACAAAAACTGAAGATTGGAGATACGATGGTTTTTAACGTGCAAGGCGCAATGGTTTCAACAATTATTGGCAGTTTTCGCGAGGTTGATTGGAGTCGCGTTCAAACAAACTTTCTCGTTGTGTTTCCTAAAGGTGTCCTCGAAGATGCACCCCAGTTTAACGTATTGCTTACCCGCGTAACATCTGATGAAGCTTCTGCCCGTTTTCAACAAGCGATGGTAAAAAGCTTTCCTAACGTATCTATTATTGATCTCGGCCTCGTGCTAAAAACGCTTGATGACATTCTGGGAAAGATCGGTTTCGTGATCCGTTTCATGGCAGGCTTCAGTATTGTTACCGGACTTATCGTGTTAATTGCATCTGTGCTCATCAGCAAGTACCAGCGCATACAGGAAAGTGTACTTCTTCGAACCCTGGGTGCAAGCAGGCGTCAAATTCTTACCATTACTGCCCTTGAATATTTTTTCCTCGGCGCGTTGGCCTCCTTAACTGGTATCATACTATCACTTCTTGCATCATGGGCGCTCGCTACATATACTTTCAAAACTGTTTTTAGTGTCAGCCCTCTTCCACTTATAATAGTTTTTGCTTTAATCTGTTTACTAACCGTTGCAATTGGCCTAATAAATATCAGGGGAGTATTAAAGAGAAGTCCGTTAGAGGTCTTAAGAGGTGAAGCGTGACCTGTATTTCTGTTAAACATCAACCACTACTATCACCTCTTTTTTCGGTCAATCGTTAACAATCTACTGTCAAGTTTTTTTTTGGCACCAGCAGTATCAATATAAAGAGACACCGTTGCCACGCTCGCTTCTACCGCAAGCCGTTATTGAACTTTTTGAAAGCAATTTTTATCAACGAACAAATAACTTATCCTCAAAACCACCTCTCAAAAAACTTCCATGCGTTTGTTTGAAAGATGTTTTGAACAATAACATCTGACTTTATCTTATTGAAATTGTTTTTCAGTCTGCTGCTGCTATTTTGCATGTAATTAAATGCGTGCCTTTCAAGAAACGATTTCAAATCAGGATATTGCTCCACGGTCCAGAAGCTGTTGAGAGGATCAACAATACCATCGTAATCAGAACCAATTGCCAGGTTGCCCCATGCAAATAACCCGTTTGCGTCTAACAACTCAGCTACGTACTGAACCTGTTTCCAAACCAGTTCACTTCTGTAATGCATAATCTTATTTCTGAAAAAAGAGTGTTTTGTTCCCCTGATTGTTTCATCGTTGGCCACTCTTCTTTCATCTAATTGCAAACCCATAATACCATTAGAACGCACCATCTCAATAATCTCATCGTCATAAAAATTAATCTCTTTATCATTGAAAGTGCTTCCCAGTTCAGGATAATGAGAATGGGTTGCACCCATGGTTGGCAGGCCATTACAAACCCCATGACTAATTATAACCGGAACATCAGCGTACTGGCTCTTGCGCATTTCGAAAAACTGCTTTCTGGCGAGTGGGCTAAGGTGTTTTATATCTATAAAAATGCGCTTTCCTGCGGCGTTATCGAGAAGTATACTTAGCACCTCTCTACCAAGTGGAGTAAAGCCTGTCCCCATCCCCAGCTTTTGGTCACAGTTCTTTGCAATAAGACCTTTTAAGCTTTCTGAGTGACCGCAGAGCTCGTTGTAAAAGTGGTGCGTAAAGGCAACAAACCACGGTTTGTGAGGATGGTTTTTTAAAGCAAGTGCATTGGCTTTAATTTCTGCGGGGTTGGCTTTTGTATTAGTAGTACTACGGGCAGGATCTATTCCTGCATTAAGTACATGCATTCCTTCAATGGAAGGGATGATGGCAATGTGAATGACCTTATCATCTTTAGTTGAAGCGAGCTCTATTTCGTTTTGGTTGGCAACGGCTTTTAATTCGTTGAAGTTATGAACAATTTTATAAGCATAATTATTACCATCAATATCTACAACCACTTCATTAGCTTGTTCTAAATAACTGTATTCTTTCAACAAATCCTTGAAGTAATTTTGAATTCCCTGTATTTCGTTAATACGATCAGGGCCTACCTGGGTGGCAAAATCTTCAAGAATATCTGCAAGTATTCCTGTACCGAGCTTATTATTAAAGAACCACTTTTCGATAGTGCCTAAAGAAACTACTAATACCCAAAGTTTTCCGTATGCGCATGCCGAAAGATTTGCCTGTGAGAATTTCGTAACGCTCATTACCTGGTTCAGTAATTTTTCTGACAGCCTGGGAGGGTCGTAAAACCACATGCTACTTTTATTATTTACGTCAGTAGACTGGTTGCCGGAAGAACGGCCTAAAGGTTTTAGCGTTGGATGACAATGCAGATCAATAGCAAAATCGATAGAAAGCATAAGGTTGATTGTTTAGAGATTAAAGTGCTAAGACATTAACTTAAGCCATGCCTTTAAAAAGTATTAAATGCAGCGTTGTTTGTTATAAAGCAAAAAGGACTAAAAGTTATAAGGAAAGGGATGGCTAATCCGTATACTGGAGCGTCAGTTATTACTTTTTATAAAAATGGAAAACATATAGTTCAAATGCAAGCATTCGTTCTGATTTATTTTAAGCCGGCTAATATGCAGGAATAAGATTGATTCCATAATAAGATTGCTTTCAAAAAACAATATAACACGATGAAAAGCTGCCGGGAATTACTACAAGTACAAGGGAGCTGAAACGCAAGGAAAGCTGAGTAGAGGTTAGCTGTCAGCCCAAGAAAAAAATAACTTAATACTTAGCGGAAACACCGATAATAAGGTTATAAACAAAACTTATTTAATAGATTGCCGAATCTTTTAAATAAAAATGCGTGCATGAGAAAGCCCCTAATTCTATTAAGTATTGTAGCCTTTTGTCCTTCAATGTTATTTGCACAAGCAAAGCTGGTAGAAAAAATAATTAAAAAAGGAGATGAAATTGTTATTCCTTACGAAAAGTATGTTTTGCCAAATGGCTTAACCCTCGTGGTTCATGAAGACCACTCTGATCCTGTTGTACATGTGGATGTAACTTATCATGTTGGCTCTGCCCGTGAAGAGATTGGTAAATCTGGCTTTGCTCATTTTTTTGAGCACATGATGTTCCAGGGAAGTGACAACGTAGGTGATGAACAGCATTTTAAACTAATTACTGAATCAGGCGGAACATTAAATGGCAGCACCAATCGCGACCGAACCAACTATTACGAAACGGTACCTAACAACCAGCTTGAAAAAATGCTTTGGCTGGAAGCAGACCGTATGGGCTTTTTGCTGGATGCTGTTACACAAAAAAAGTTTGAAGTGCAACGCTCCACAGTTAAGAATGAACGCGGTCAGAATTACGACAATCGTCCTTATGGTCTTGCAGCAGAAGTAACCTCAAAAACGTTGTATCCTTACGGTCACCCGTATTCGTGGATGACGATCGGTTACATTGAAGATTTGAACCGGAGTAATGTAAACGACTTAAAGAATTTCTTTCTGCGTTGGTATGGACCTAACAACGCAACGCTGACAATAGGCGGTGATGTAGCTACTAAGGATGTAGTTAGAATGGTTGAAAAGTATTTTGGTTCCATTCCCGCGGGACCTAAAGTAACGCCAACAAAACTGCAGCCGGTAAAACTTGAAAAAGACAGGTATACAAGTTATGTGGACAATTATGCAAGAACGCCGTTAATGGTGATGACTTTTGTTTCTGTTCCAAATCTTCATCCTGATGGACCTGCTTTAGATTGTCTTGCAGAAATACTAGGGCAAGGGCGTAATTCTATTTTTTATAAAAATGTAGTGAAAACGCAGTTGGCGCGCCAGGCGTCTGCTTTTAATTCGCAAACTGAATTAACGGGCGAATTTAGCATAAGGGTTAGTCCTTTTCCGGGTAAGTCTTTAGCTGATATGGAAAAACTGGTAAGGCAATCGATTGCAGAATTTGAGACGCGCGGTGTAACTGATGATGATATAGAGAAATTTAAAAACTCTTTAGAAGCCCAGCTGATTAATAGCCTTGCAAGTGTGAATGGTAAGGTAAACCAGTTGGCAGCTTATCAAACCTTTACAGGCACACCTAATAAAATTGGTCAGGAGCTGGAGATGTACCGCAAGGTTACCAAGGCAGATGTTATGCGGGTATACCGCCAGTACATTAAAGGTAAAGGTGCAGTTGTTTTAAGTGTACTTCCGAAAGGCCAGGAAAATTTGAGGGCAGCGGCGGATAATTACAACGTTGATACCACAGGTTATAAGAAGCCGGATTATGGTTATGCAGGTTTGAAATATGTGAAGCCCAAAGATAATTTTAATCGCAAAGCTGTTCCACCAAGTGGGCCTAACCCGGTTGTGAACGTACCACCTTATTGGAAGAAAGCATTGCCTAATGGACTACAAGTGATAGGTGCCGAGAACAATGAGATACCGGTGGTAACCCTACGTATTGCTTTAAAAGGTGGACGTATGACAGAAGCGGCAGATTTAAACAAAGCAGGCCTTGCAAACCTTTTTGCTACCATGATGGATGAGGACACCAAAAACTATACAAGCGAACAATTAAGTATTGAGCTTGATAAGCTGGGAAGTAACATTGATATATCAACTTCTGAAGATGCAATCGTGTTTTCTGTGCAGTCGCTGAAAAAGAATTTGGCAAAGACCTTGAAATTGCTTGAAGAGCGGATGTTGAGGCCCCTTTTTAACGAAGACGACTTTAACCGCAATAAGAACCAGTTGACTGAAAACATTAGGAACGCTAAAAGTCAGCCTGCCGTTATCGCATCACAGGTTTATAATAAAATTAATTACGGCCCTTCAAGTGTTTGGTCTTATCCCGCACTTGGAACAATGGAGACCGTTAAGAACATTACTTTAGAGGATGTGAAAAACTATTACAGCAATTTCATTTCATCGTCGGATGCACGGGTAGTGATCGTAGGTGATACGAAAGAAAATGAAATTCTTCCGCAGCTTGCGTTTCTGAATAACCTTCCTAACAAGCCTGTTACCCTGCCAACCGTTCCTGCCAAAGGAATTGATGTGACAAAAACAAAGGTTTACCTGGTAGACGTTCCGAATGCAGCTCAAACAGAATTCAGGGTGGGTTATGTAACCGCAACTCCTTATGATGCTACCGGAGAATATTATCGCTCTTATCTGACAAACTATCCTTTAGGTGGAGGATTTAATAGTCGTCTCAATCTGAATTTACGTGAAGATAAAGGCTGGACGTATGGCGCCCGTAGCGGCTTCGACGCAACTAAGTACACAGGTACATTTACTTTTAGCAGTGGCATAAGAGCAAATGCTACAGACAGCGCTTTAAGTGAAGTAATGCGTGAATTGAAAGAATATGCTACTGCAGGTGTAAAGCCTGAAGAGATTTCTTTTATGGTAAATTCAATCGGCCAAAGCGATGCGCGGAATTATGAAACAGGTTTTCAAAAGGCAACTTTCATCAGTCGTATTTTGGAGTACAACCTTCCTGCTGATTTTGTGAAGCAACAAAGTGAGATAAGAAAGACGATTACCAAAAACGATATGGACGCTATTATCAAGAAATACCTAAATCCTGATAAAATGAACATTGTGTTGGTTGGAGATAAAAAAGCAATCTTACCAGGAATACAAAAGTTAGGCTATGAAGTTGTGGAGTTAGACTCAGACGGAAATTCTTTAGTGCAATAGTAAGTAGCAAATTGTTGTAAAAAAACCTCTCGCTGAAGATCGGGAGGTTTTTTTATGCCTTCAACTACCGAAGAAGTTAGAGCCGAATAAAAATATAAATGTACACGTGTGCGACGCAACAAAAGCTACATAGTAGCCATGCAGTTAAGTACACAAAAAAACGCAGCACCCGTACGAATGCTGCGTTTATTATCAAAATCAGGACTATTTCTATTTCCTGAAAATCCTTTTTTTTAAATCTATAAATCTTAGAATCTCATAATTGCCGCCAGTTGGCTTTCTGCCGGCATTTTTTCTTTCTCTAATAAAAATACCTCCCCGCCATTTGCAAGGGTTTTTTCAACGGCATTATCCAGCAAGTCTTCACCATCTTCATCAGGCGTCTCGTGAAAATGAAGCTGCATAGTCATCTCATCAAAAGTTCCCCAGATGTGCTCGCCTTTGCAAACAAATAAATGAGAAACCTGCGAGTAATAACTAGCAGGTATAATATCAGCAGCAATGGATGAAGTTCTACCATTGGCAGAATTGTTCATATAAAGCTCGAGCGCCTTATTGACCCTTTGGTCGAAATAAGGTTGCATCAATTGTTTTGCATCCTGGTATAGAGAAATAGTGTCCTGCTGGTCACGGTTACCCGTTAGCACTTCGGGCCATATGTTGCGGTAATCGCACGCGCTTCTATAAATAGGCAATACGTACTCTACGCCGGCAAGCAACAGTGGTGCATTTTCGTTGTGCAATACCTTATCCCATAGCATGTCGTCAACTGCTTCAAAGTAAACAAGCATATTGTCTTTTCCATCCGGGTTGCCTCCGCCCCCCCCATGAACCGAACCTGGCATGCTTACGGCTGGTGCCCGTCGTCCCGACTCGCTGCTTCTATAAGTTGTTGCATCAAGCCCTGATACCCTTTTTACCTCTTCGATACTTTGTGGCAGTCCTTCAACCGGAACTATTTGCATACCCCAGGCATCAGCCTTAAACAGCTTCGCACATTGCTTACTAATTACGAGCAGGTAAAAATATTCGGTGCTTGCCATTATTGGTATTAGTGGCGTAACATAAAAAGACGGCTCTATCACCAACTCTTCGGTAGGCACTACCGGCATTTTTATGTATTTAAAAAATCCATCTGCAATAAACACGGCGAGGCCTGGCGATAATTCTGTCCAGAAGTCGTTGTCGCGTACCAATTCGAAACCGGGTTCCAGCAACCTTTCTATATAAGCCTGGTCGTGCCCTTTATCCCCCAACCGGCGGGTAACTTCCTGTAATTGATTTTTAAAATTAATAGGGTCAAAATGTTCATTTACTTCTACACCTGAGGCGTGTGAACCGAGGAAAATAGAAATGCAATAATCAGCTTTGTAATCTGCTAATTCCTTAAACCGCTCTCTTGTTAAAACTCCTGGCAGCTGCTCTGCAACAACTGAGGCCCTTTCTTCGGTAAAAGTCTGGTTGTTGCTCTTATTAGTTTCCTCCTTATTCTCCCCGTTTTTATACCTGTCTTCGCCCTTTGATGTATTGCGGTTCGGATGTCTGACCGGTACGGAAGGATCAAGTTCGTCGTCATTTACAAAATACTTTTCCGTTACCTCCAGGTAATCATCCATTTTTTCTGGTGGGGTAGCTTGTATTCCTGCACCGCTTTCTTCTTTATTTACTCCTGACGGTTTTCCTTTTCCCGGATGAAATACACCGTTATCGTCTTTTCCCATGGTTTGTTTTGCCATAATCTACTTTTTAGATACTGAATTAAAATTGGTATGCCAACCTTCGGCAACCTGTTCTCAAAAAAATTGTTTAAGATGTACTCTACATTTTACTCCTTATGCGTTGTTGGGCTGGGCTCCGGATGACTATCAGGCATATTGTCGGTCAGGTCATCTTTACCGGTGTTACTATAATCCTTTAATTCTTCTTCGTAGCTATTCGGACCCGCTACTGTCGCCGGCTCATCCGGTGTATCCGTTTGGTCTTTTTCTCTATCCGCCTCCATACTATTCATTTATTGGTTATAGTTCTCGCCTGTTTTAGTTGTTTCACCTTTGCTGGTGTTTCTATTGGGATGCCTGACCGGTACATCCTCAGCCAGTTGATCTTCCCCGTTTGTGTACCTGTCTGTGATCTCAAGATATTCTTCCAGTTTTTCAGCAGGCGTAGCTTGTAACCCTAGCCCCTCTTCTTTATTTGCGCCTGAAGGCTTGCCTTTTCCAGGATGAAATGTGCCATTTTGGTCTTTACTCATACCGAATAATTTATGTTACCGGTACAATTAACATACCATCCGGTTTTTGGGGAAAGCATTTAAATGCCGGTGACAACCCTTTTGATACCAGCTTTTGCTCCCTGGTTATTCATTGTTGCGTCGCAATACGTTCATCCTTTAACAGCCCCGATGTGGCTTTTTCTTATGCGGAAATACTTAACCCGGCGATTATTTTATTGTTGGCCAGGCAAACCGTAATTTATCTTCATTGCTTAAATTGCCTTGCATACATTCATATTTCATAGATGTCCTCTTCTTATAAACGAGGCAAAAAAGGTTCTAATTCATGAGCGACTTTATAAAGTACTTTAACGCCGGTTGGCATCATATTACAGACTACAGAAGCCTCGATCATATATTACTGGTTGTTGCACTGTGTGTCCGATACCTGTTTACGGATTGGAAAAAAGTATTGATAATAATTACCGCCTTTACCATTGGCCATGCAATTACCATGGCCATAAGCGTTTTCGATATTTTCAACATTTCTCGAAGATGGCTGCAGTTTCTAATTCCATTTTCGATCATTGTTGCCGCCATCAGCAACCTGTTTGTCAAGAAATTTGTATACCGTCACAAGTATCCTCCTATCTATTTTCTGGCCGTGGTGTTTGGTCTCATACATGGCTTCACCTTTACTAACTTTTTCATTGGTTTTTCAGGAACCGGCCAAATTATTCTTAAAATAATAGGTTATGTTTCCGGTATTGAAGCAGGGCAGCTTCTGGTTGTGCTTGCCATGCTGCTGCTAACTTTTGTGTGCATCAATATTTTTAAGGTTAACAGGCGCGAATACATCTTATTTTTAAGCGGAGGCGTTTTAGCTGTAGCGCTTCAAATGGCTTTACAACGGATGCCTTTCTAAGAGTCTTACTTTCAGCTTTTATAATGCTTTATTTATTTTTAACGCAAAAATCGGGTTACATGAAACAACTATTACTCCTGGCCACCTTTATTATCACCTTTTCGTTTTGCTCGTTTGCCTTTGTTGATACTATCAGCATTTATAGCAACAGCATGTTTAAAAATGTAAAATGTGTGGTGGTCACTCCAACATACTATAAGAAAACCGGTCCTGCGTTTCCTGTTGTTTACCTGCTACATGGCTATAGTGGAAAATATAGTGACTGGGCACGAGAAGACGCTGAACTGCAGAAACTCGCCGACGAACACCGATTGATGATTGTATGTCCTGATGGTGCTTTTAGTAGCTGGTATTTTGATAGCCCAATTGACTTAACCATGCGTTACGAGACAAATGTTGGGGTCGAAATTCCAGCTTACATCGATTCTCTTTATCACACTATTAAAGATCGCAGGGGACGGGCGATTACGGGGCTTAGCATGGGAGGTCATGGAGGGTTGTTTCTTGGATTTAGACATGCAGACCTATTTGGTGCGTGCGGTAGTATGAGTGGCGCATTAGATGTAAGCCGGATCACAAGGAATTATGATGTTGAGAAAAGATTAGGAGACACAACGCACAACAAACAACAATACCTCGATTGGTCTGCTATAAATGTCATAGAAAAATATCCGAAAGATTCCTTGGCTATTATTATCGATTGCGGAACCGAAGATCGCATTATTGATATGAGCAGAAGGACGCATGCAAAAATGCTGCAGCTAAAAATTCCTCACGACTACACCGAAAGGCCGGGAAAACATGATTGGGACTACTGGCGGGAAGCTTTAAAATACCAATTGCTGTTCTTCAGAAATTACTTCAGCACCGGAAAAATTTAGCATTGCAAAAACCTGGTCACCTTCAAATGCAAGTAGCAGGCAAAAAATTTAAGAGTAGTAAGTAGCAACAATCAGTTCGTCTAAAGACTACCCTTAAATAATCGTACGGTGCGTTTTTGCGACTTACCTAAATACTGAATAAAATAAACCCCTGGAGCCAGTTTTTGTGCGTTATTGAAATGGAGGGTTAATGTTTCGTTTTGTGCGATTTGTGTATTGATGACCTCAACAACGCTGCCTTTTGTATCTATCAGCCTAAGTACTATTTCCCCGGTTTCCTGGCCTTTTATGAAAACGGTGAAATCGCGGGTAAAAGGATTAGAAAGGGCAACAAACCATTCTTTCTCGAAAATGTTTCCCTTTGTCACCTGGATAGTGCGCGTAGTAATGCCATCAGAATACTTTACTGAATAAATGCCAGAGGGAAGGTTGCCCAAATTTGAGAATGTATGATTATACAATTCTTCTTTCTCGGTTGCCAAATTTTGTGTTGCTACTACTTGCCCGGCGGCATTTAACAATGAAATAGCTACAGGTCCGTCTAGCCTGCCAATAACCCTTACAGCTAGCTGATCAGTAAACAGGTTAGGCGTGGCAAAAAGCCAATCGTTACCGTAAACAGCAATATTTTCGCCGTGCTTTAATGACTGGTAGGCGAGGCGGAAATTAGGAATTCCATAACCATAATGACTATCAGGCGCTGTATACCTGTCTGAGCTTTTGTAAACAGCGTTTAAAATCTTCATGTTGCTGGCATTTGGGAAGGCTTGCCACAAACATGCTATCAGGCCGGCTACATTCGGGTTTGAAAAAGACGTTCCGTTTCCTGTCACTGGCTGATTGTTTAAACCAGCTATTACTGTGTTCGCACCTACTGATACAATATTTGGTTTCACCTTACCGGGGTAGCCGTAGCTGCTGAAGCCTGCAATTACTCCCGCCGCATTTACTGCACCAACGGTACAAACACTGTCAACGTCGGCCGGAAATGAAATGTATTTCCAACTATTAGCACCTTCGTTTCCGGCACTTGCCGATACGATCATGCCTTTTTTTACGGCTATTGCTGCACCCTGCGATACCATAGTTGTATTCTTATATAAATCATTGTAGCTATGGTTTAAAGCAGGATCATCGAAAGTGGTGTAACCAAGAGATGTAGAGATGAGATCGCTTCCGGTGCTGTCGGCAAACTCAGCCCCGGCTACCCAATTGTGTTCTTCAATTACATACTCTGTTGCTGCATTCTCGGTTCGTACCAACCAGTAATTGGCTTTAGGCGCTGTTCCAACCATTTTGCCGGGCCAGTTGGCGGATAGAATACTGAGGCAATACATGCCGTGTGAGTCATCTTCATTAACGCTACTGTCGAAAGCCACATAATCTCGTTCTCCCAAAATCTGTCCATTGTTTCGAATGCTGTCAAAAGCAGTTATGGTTTTATACTGAAGAAAGCCAGCGTCAAGCACTGCTATCTGCATCGTTTCTCCGTGAAAGCCCCTGTTGTGCAAAAATTCACCTTCGTGAATATGTACCTGGCCGTAGCTGTTGCCATAGTCGTAAGTGTCAGTAGCAGTGCCTGCTAAACGGCTTACCGGCGGGAGCGCACTAGTGAGAGGATCTTTAAATTTATCATTACGGGTAGTATCAGCGCTGCGAAACCCAACACCTCGTGTAGAGATTACAAATGGATACGATTTAATTTTATTGAGGGCATTTTGATCTGACGTTTCAATTAAAACCTGGTTTAACCATTTGGAAGTACTGAGGACGGTAACGGCCCCTGCAATCTTAATGCTGTCTAAGTATGTTGTAGTAATGGGAAGGTCTGCACTATCGATCGGGATGTTGTAACGTGAGCGTCTTTGTATTGCTCTCGGCGAAAGGTATTGAGAGGGAGCATTTAGGCTGAATCTATTGCTTCCTTTATCTTTTAGCTGAACAATTAATTTAGGAAACTGTGCGTTTGCATGCTGAATCGACGAAATAAATAAAAGGGTAACTATAAGATTTCTCATCCGGAAAAATTAATACATCAAAAGAGCAGAAAGCAGGCCAACTACGCAAGAATTAAGACTCGTCTTATTTATAACTCATCAAACTAAGTCTTATACCATAACTGCCGTCTTCATACTTTGCTGGTGGAGGAGTTGTTTGCCATGTCCAGTGTAAAAATTCCTTATAAATCATTCCTACACCTTTTGCATAGACTTCTGTTCCAAGGTTTCTCTGCTGGTAATTATTTCGATCGAAAGGACCGGAAGGCGTGGTTTCATCTTGCTGAAAAACAGTTACGGTATTATCGTAAATTCTATTTAAAACTTTAAAAGGCTGACCAAGATCTTTGTATTCATATTGCCACTCGTCCAGGTAGCCTACTGTGGTATTAAGAGATTTAGTGTCTATATAAGAATGCCCTTTCCATGTATTTCCTTCTGTAACCGGTGCATGTAATTTTAAAAATCTGAAGTTGTTATCTATAAATTCTACATTTTGCCTGGTAGGCGTTGCTACAAAAGTAGCAGCAGATTGCCAGGTTTTTAAACCGGCGGTATCTCTTATAAATCTAAAGATGCGATAAGAAATCCGGCCCTGGTTGTCAGTAAAAGTTGATTCAACAGAGTCTTTTGCGTGAAAACTTTTAACTGCCAGGGAAGATCCAAATGACCCAAGAACGGTAGAGTCTAACCTGTATAAAAATGTTTTACCTACTGCAAGGGGATAATAATCATTTAAGGTACCTACGTTTAAAGTCTCTGTTTCTTTTTTACACCCAACAACAACAAACAAAAAGAATACAAGTAAAACATTCAATAATTTTTTCATTCAGATAAATTCAGCTGTAAGGTAATTACTTTCTAATAATACAAAAGGTGATAAGCTAAAACGAAAAAAAACTTCACATGTTGCAGGTATTTTTCTTGATTATAAGTCGAAAAAGTGATTTCGAAAAAGCTTCATAAATATTAAGGTTCAAAAATTTCCAGCTTAGTTTTTTTAACACATTAAAAAATTGTTATCTTTAAATAGAAGAAAATGCCAGGTCTCCAGCCTGGTTTTTATAAGGACGAATTTTAACAATCACCGCCATGACACATTTTTACTCCTACCCAAAGTCAAGTATCGAAGCACAAATACATGAAGAAGAAGTTCAATACAACGAAGCTTTTAGAATGAAGGCAGAATTTGCTGTGTTAAAAGCCATTCAACAAAAAATTAAGCGACTGAAAGCCGAACTTAATAAACAAAAACCGGAAGTAAGCTGCAACGGAAGTTTTTCAACTGCCAATTGATCTAAAATATTTCTTCAACAATTTCCTTGTTATCAGTAGTGATATTAATGCAAAAATCGCATCTTTTGCTGCGTCGCACACTTGAACTTTTGTTGCCACTTCAACAATTCACTTCATCATTGTGGGGATTTGAACAGCGCTGCAAACATTGTATCTGCTTTTATTTTGTACCCTTTTAATAACTCCATTTTTATCAATTCCAGCCCGGAAGTAGCTTTTATAAATTCAACCACTTCTTCGTTTTCTTTTTTTAATACAGAGCAGGTTATATATAAAAAATAGCTACCTTTTTTTAAATATGAAATTGCATTTTTTGCAATGCTTTTTTGAAGGTTACTATATCTTATTATCTCTTCCTGTTTAAAAAAGACCAGCTCTTCGGGCGTCCTGCTCCATGTACCGGAACCACTGCAAGGAGCATCACAAATAATTAAATCAAATGCAGACTGTTTTAATGAACCAGATAAACTTGCGGAATTAGTAAGGTCTGCTACAAAAGAGTGATAATTTTTAATTCCAGCCTCTTTAAAACGATTATGAAGGTTTTGAATAATGGATAGACGAACATCAGAAACGGTTAATTGAACATCAGAAACCAAATCATAAGTCATAATAGATTTGCCGCCACTTGCGGCACAACAATCCCATACCTTAACTGGTGTGTTAAAATCTTTTACCGGAAGCAACTCCCCTACCCGTTGTGAATTCAAATCCTGTATTACTACCTCTTTATTGATATCTAAAATATTTTCAAGCTTTGTTCCATTTGCAAAAGCAAAACAATTTTCGATTATTTCTTTAAAAGAGGTTTTTGCCGCGATTAGTTTGCTTTTCACTACTCCTGTTTTTCCTGGTCTCACACGAACAAAGAGATCAGGCTGAATAAAAAACGAACTACTAAAGGTCTCTATATCCATCCCTTCGGACAGCTCACCCTCAAAAGGAAATATCGCCTTTACATCGATTTCTGCTAACCTTAGTTTCTGAGATAAAGGTTGAGTAATAGAACCGTTCCATTCCGGCTTTTCATTTTGCAATAACTCGTTAGGAACTGTGGTAGATAAAAAAAGGCCTGCTAACATCTTTTCATGTGTAGTTTTCTCTTTCAGCGCAAAACCCAATCGAAAATAGCTGTAGCATAAAGAACTGATTGTTTTCCTGTCGCGGCTACCATATTTTTTTTCTTTTGAAAAGAAGTCTTTAAGAAATACTGTTAAGGGCATCTCCCCTTTATAATGAGCGACTATTGTCTTAGCGGTATTTAAATGAGAAAAGAATCGTGACATACAAAATTTACAATAGTACAATAAAAAGACCCAAAGTAAGCAGTCAGGCTTTCCTGATATCAAATCGCAAATAATAAAAAGAGGCCCTCCAATCGAGGACCTCTTAAGTCATGTTAGCAAAAGCGGATGCTTGTGCACTGTTATAATTGCTTAAACAATATGTCTAACTAAATATCCTGTCATGAGAACGCTTATCATTCCACTGAGGAGTTGGGGCGAAATAACTTTTATCGCTGGCATGGAGATGCTGTTTTACTACATCATCATTTAGTTCAATTCCCAGTCCGGGAGCAGTAAGGGGAACATTTGCGTAACCTTTCGTAATCAACTTTCTACCATCGGTTGTTTTAACCATACTTTCCCACCACGGCAGGTCAACTGAATGGTGTTCGAGCGCTAAAAAGTTTTGGGTAGCAGCCGCACAGTGTACGTTAGCCATAAACGAAACCGGAGTACCAGCCTGGTGCATCGCCATCGCTATTCCATGTTCTTCTGCGTAGTCACCAATTCTTTTTGTTTCTAAAAGTCCTCCTGATGAAGCCAAGTCAGGGTGAACGATATCAACTGCATGCGCATCTATTAATGGCTTAAAGTTTTTTAGTAAGAAAATGTCTTCGCCAGTAAGTGTGGGAGTTTCTAAAGCATCAGACATAGTTTTCCATTGGTCGGTATATTCCCATGAAACAATGTCTTCTAACCATGCAAGCCGGTATTTTTCCAGTGCTCTGCCTAATCGTATCCCGTTATTTAAATCAAAATGTCCGTAATGGTCGGTTGAAAGCGGGATATCGTAACCTATCATACTTCTTGCAGTATCTACGATCTTCGCCAATTCATCCAAGCCCTTGTCGGTGATTTGTATTTGAGTGAAGGGATGCAAAGTATTAGAGTAGGCCATGTAATTGCTACCCCCCCACTGTTGCAATGTTTTCCTTTCACTTAACCAGGCGTTCGCATTAACCAATGTACCTGGAATTTTTAACAGTTCGCCAATTGAAACATCCATTTTTAACCATGAATATCCCTGGTCTTCGGTACGAAATTTAATCAGCTTCCTTTGCTCTTCGGGTGAAGATGCCTCTGGGGTATCAGCATACATCCTTATACTGTCACGGTATCTTCCGCCCAGCAACTGCCATGCAGGTACATTATAAGCTTTACCACAAATATCCCACAAGGCCATTTCTACTCCACAAACGCCCCCTGCCTGGCGTGCCTGACCACCAAACTGTTTGATTACCTTGAAGATCATTTCAACATTACAAGGGTTTAGTCCTAAAATGCGACTTTTCAGCATTAACGCGTATCGCTCGTCAGCTCCATCTCTAACTTCTCCCAGCCCATAGATGCCCTGGTTTGTGTCGATACGAATAATGGCAGTACGACCAAGAACCGTTGTAACCGCGTAGCGCACATCGGTAATCTTCAGGTCCGACGGAGCTCCAAAACGCTTCACTCCTCCTGTAGTTTGTGCAATGATATCTTCTATTGGAGTACACAGAAAAGAACTACCTAAAGCAATACCTCCTAAAGTTGATTTTTTGAAAAAGGAACGCCTGCTATTTTCCTGTACAGGAGTTGTGCTTGCAGGCTCATTAATTTCAGGGTCTTTAAGACCCATTTTTGCTAATAGCTTTTGAGATGGAGTCATGTTGGTTATGGAATGTTAGTTTTAAAAATTGAAAATAATAGACAAGTATTTATAGTAATATGAATTGCTTTTTTGCCGGAATATGTTACCCTGAAGCTTTTCTACATTTTGAAAAAAAGTTGCAAAATGATTTGCTGATGAACGAAATGCGACGCAACGATGCTCCAAAGACAACAGCTGCCTGTATTTAAAAGCAATAGCACTTAAACATCTGATCATTGTTTATCCCACCATACCCGTGTGTCTAAATTATCAGGACCCTGCGCAGCAACAGCGACTTTAAGGTTTTCGGGGTTTACAGAAACCTCAGCATTAGGATAAGTAAGTCTCCTGATAAAAGTACCTGAAATAGTCTTTCCCGGATAAGGATTTGGAGCTAACACAGGAAATCCGCTTCTTCTGAAATTAGCCCATGCTTCGGGGCCATTTAAAAACGAAGCAACCCAATATTGTGTATTGATTTGTTCTAATGCTTTTGAAGGATCCAAGGGATTTGCAGCTAAATATTCTGCTATAGCGGAAGCCGGAACGGCAGAACCAGCATCGTAAGTGGCCAACTGTTCCATGTGTGCACGAACGCCCGTTGCGAAATAGCTTGCTGGTGTACCGGTTGTAATCCATCCTCTTTGCGCAGCCTCTGCAAGTAAGAGATTTGTTTGGGCTGCCGTAACAAAGTAAACAGGTGCGGTGAGTTTTGCCATACGACGCCGGTCTAGCTGGCTGAATTCGTAAAAGCTGGTAAGGCCTTTTGCTGTAGCCACTGCTGCAATTGTACCGTTATCATACCCCATTGGCATACCCACCTGCCTTGTAGGATCAGTAGTTCCGGCAGCAGGTGTTTGGTCTGGGCCTGATTTTGCGCCGATATACCTTATTGCTATTGCAGGTAAACGCGGATCATTTGTAGTTTTTAAATAATTAACAAAAGGCTCAGCAAGGTAATAGTTTGCCGCCTCTGTTGAATTTAATGTGCCGCTAATATTCGCTGTATAATCATTAGTAGTTCTAAAATACGCATTATCTGCATTTGTCAGAATTACTCCACCGGCAACCGCCGCCTGAACAACTTGCTGGGCTTTTGCTGCATCAACCTTGGTAAGCCTCATGCCTGCTCTTAATAAAAGAGAATAGCCAAATTTTTTCCATTGCGCTATGTTACCACCATATAATACTTCTCCGGTTTCTATTGCACCCACGGGATTTAAAGCAGCAGACGCTTCAGTAAGCTCTGTTATTAGTTTTGGGTAGATATCTTGCTGGGCATCATACCTCGGTAAAAATGTTTGCTCTATATATCCTAAACCAGCTTCCGTATACGGGATGTTGCCATAGCTATCTGTTAATACCATAAACGCCCGGGCTTGCAGTATACGGGCCATGTTCATTAGGTTGCTTCTTGCCGGTACATCTTTTGTTCTGGCTATTACATCTCGTGTATTACGTATCACGTTACGATAATAAGCTTGCCATAAATCTTCCGTAATGTCGCGATTGTCCTGGTTAAAGTTTGCTCCTGCTAACAATCCTGAATTGGGTGTAACCATCTGCTGAACAATAGACATCTCGTAAGTAAGAGAAGTTGAACTAGTAAAGTTAGAATTAACAATAGCGGTATTAAGTTGAAAAACAGGATCAATAGCAGTGGCGCTTGTTTTATTTTGATTTAATTCGGATAACCCTTTATCGCATGATGTCGCAAATAACAATAAAACTATAGGGAGACTAACGTTAAATATTTTTTTCATAATTCGCTCTTATTAAAATTTAATATTTAGATTCAAACCAAGACTTCTGGTAGAAGGAAGACCGGTAGATTCCATACCAACAAGATTATCAGAACTGTATCCAAAAGTTTCGGGATCAATATTATCAACCCATTTCTT
>NZ_JAOQAH010000064.1 GCF_025963695.1 Segetibacter sp.
GCCTTACCCTTATTCAGTGCAAGGTCAATTCATCGGTTGGCGGAGGAGAAACCAGGGCTAAAAACATCAGGGTGTTAATTGTGGGTGGAGGTAGTTCCCACGATTTCAACCGTTGGTACAAACAAGCAGATGCAGCTACACTGGAGCGGGATGGTTTTGCTACGGTCACCTATACTTCCAACCCCGACTCGATACTCAACTTGTTACCAAATACTGATGTGTTGTTTTTAAGTAACAATCAACCAATTGCTAATCCATCTGTGCGACAAGCCATCTTTGCCCATGCCAATGCAGGTAAAGGTCTTGTTTTGGCACATCCTGCGCTTTGGTATAATTGGAAGGACTGGCCTGAGTATAACCTTCAACTCGTAAGCGGCGGTTCACGTGGACATAATAAATACGGACCTTTTGATGTAACTGTTACCAACCAAAACCATCCTGTAACAAAAGGGATAGATAAAAAGTTTTCATTGAAAGATGAGTTGTATTACTATATTCCTGATCCTGCCGGACCAGGCATTGAAGTACTGGCTAATGCAAGTGCTGAAGGGTATGATAAAATTTTCCCTTCCATATTTATTGTAAAACATCCCAAGGCGAGGATCGTAGGAATTGCTTTGGGGCATGACGCTGAGTCTCACGACATAGCTCCTTATCAAGCCCTGCTACGCAATGCGGTAAAATGGGTAGCGCGTAAATAATTGTTTGCTTTGTCAATCTTATAAAATCACGTAAAACTTGTCTTAACTTATTGGCCGGATAATAAGTGCCATAAAAAAATCATTTATAATTATGAGTAAAAAAATAACGGTTGTTATTGTAGGAATGGGCTTTGGTAAAGAATTTATTCCTATTTACCAAAACCATCCAAATATCGAGGCTGTTGGTATTTGTACCCGTAATCAAGATACCCTTGATGAGCTTGCTGCTAAATTTAATCTTGATAAAAACCTATGTTTCCAGCATTTTGAAGATGTTCCTGGCAGAAGCGACGTAGACGCAATACATGTGGTAACGCCAGTCCCTGATCACGCAAGAATGGTGCTTGCTTCTCTTAACGCAAATAAGCATACGGCGTGCACGATACCAATGGCTACTTCCGTTGAAGACTGCAAAGCTATAGTAGAGGCAAAAAGAAGGGCGAAAAAGGTGTATATGATGATGGAAACAGCATTGTACACAAGGGAATTTTTATATGGTTTAAACCTGGCAGAGACGGGACAGCTTGGCCGCATACAATTCGTACGGGGATCGCACATTCAGGATATGAGCATGGAAGGATGGGGTGAATATTGGAAGGGTTTTCCTCCCATGTGGAATGGAACACATGCCATTTCGCCACTTTTAAGAATTAATAATACAAAAGCAGAAACTGTAGTATGCCACGGATCTGGTAGGCTAAGTGAAGACTTAGCAAGCAGGTACGGTTCACCTTTCGCAGTAGAGACTGCAACTTTTACCTTGAAAAATTCGGATGTAGTTGCTGAAGCAACAAGGTCGTTGTTTGATGTAATAAGGCAATACAGGGAGAGTTATGATGTATATGGTACCAAAATGTCTTTTGAGTGGGAGCAGTTGCAGGATGAAAGTCATGTAATTTTTGATGGAGGTGAAAATGCCAGAAGAATTGATGTACCAGATACAGACGCTTTATTAATTCCTGAAATAGCCCATTTTACCAAGAGAGAAAAGATAGACGACCCTAATCACGTATCGTTTTTACAAGGTGCGGGGCATGGCGGATCGCATCCACATTTGGTACAGGAATTTATTGCAGCAATTGTTGAAAACCGCAATTCGGCAGTAGATGCAGATGTTGCAGCAAACTACACTTGTGCAGGTATTTGCGCGCACGAGTCGGCCATGAATAATGGTAAAAGGATCAACATTCCTGATTTTGAGTTATAGCCACTGCAATCAATGTCTAGTGACATTGGGCAATTATGTACGGAGGCTAAAGACGCCCTACGTTGTGCTGATGAAGTGATTGCGACGCAACGATGTCGCCATGAAAAAAAGCCGCTCGTATAACTTAAAGTATGATGAAATAATGCCTTGCATGCCGGAAAAAGCAAATTTTCATTGTTCTTTTTTTCTTTTAATATCTATATGAATATTCAATTTGGCGCTAGCACTTTTATTTGGGTTTCTCCGTTTGATACCAACGCTTTTCATTTGGTTAAAAAGGTGAAGGAGATGGGATATGATATTTTGGAGGTCGCCGTTGAGGATAAAAATTTGATCGACTGGAAGAGGCTAAAACAAATGGTTTCGGAGTTTGATATAAAAGTAACCGTCAGCGGTGCATTCGGGACCGATCGGGACCTGTCGAGTAATGACGGATCTATTCGTAAAAATGCTTTTAATTATATTGTTGATTGCATTAAAATAGCGAGTGACATCGGTAGCCCCATCTTTACCGGCCCGGTATATTCTGCTGTCGGAAAAACAAGGATGGTATCGGCTGAACAAAAGAAACAGGAAAGAGACTGGTGTATTGAAAACCTGGTTAATGTTGGCAAAATAGCTTCTGACTACGGAGTGGTTTTAGGGGTTGAACCTCTAAACCGTTTTGAGACTGATATGGTAAATACAGCAGACCAGGCTATTTCAATAGTAGAGGAAGTGGCTAATAGAAATATCAGAATTTCATTGGATACTTTTCATTGCAACATAGAAGAGAAAAATATACCTGATGCAATTAGGAAAGTAGGTAAAAACCTGCTTTGCCATGTGCAGGCAAACGAGAGTGACAGGGGCACGCCCGGAACAGGACACCTTGATTGGAAGGGGATTAGGAAAGCATTAGCGGATATTGATTACGAAGGAGCAATGGTAATTGAAACGTTTGGCGCGCCATCTAAAGAACTGGCTGCAGCAGCATGCATTTGGCGACCCCTGGCGAACAGCGCAGATGAACTTGCAACAGAAGGGCTACAGTTTTACAAACAGATGTTTAGCTAAAAAAAGCACCGTTTCCTTTGATTGTTATAATATTTAAAATGGTCCGTTTCAACCATTTTTAAAGGCATTGATTAAACGTCACAAATTCTTATTTACTGTAATAATTAATAAAATGAGGAAAAGTATTGTGCTACTGGTAGTTACATTTTTTTTGCTTAACAGCTGTTCAAATAAAGTTCGGCTGGCCAAAACCAATGGAACTAACAATGATAATGGGGGGTCCGGTGTAGGCTCGGTTACAGCAATTGCTGGAACTACGGGCAACACTGGCCCCTCTGGTAATGTGAATCTAAAAAGGCCGAGGAGGGCTGAAGTTTTATTTTTAGGTAACGTTGGAAAGCATCATGATGCGACTAAGTACGCGCCATGGCTTGCTATATCGTTATTTAAAGTCGGGGTGAATGTAACATACACAACAGAGTTGAATGATTTGAATACTGAAAACCTCAACAAGTATGACGGGCTGATTATTTATTCAAATCATGACAGCATTTCCCCGGTGCAGGAAGCTGCGTTGAAAGGTTTTGTTGAAGGTGGAAAAGGGCTTATTCCTATTCATAGTGCTGCTGGTTGTTTTAGAAATTCTGAGTGGTATATTAAAACTGTTGGCGCCCAATACCAGTCTGAAACTACCGGTAATTTCACTGTCAATATCGTAAATAAAACAAACCCTGTTATGCAGGGATTGACGGAATTTGAGACCTGGGATGAAAAGTACATTCACCAAAAAATTAATAGCGATAAGACGATATTAATGGAGCGGGTGGATGGTACTACAAGAGAGCCCTGGACATGGGTGCGCAAGCAGGGAAAAGGTCGCGTTTTTTACACTGCTTACGGCCATAACGATAGTACCTGGACGAAAGCTGGTTTTATGAGACTTGTAAATAATGGTGTGTTGTGGGCAATAGGAGATGAGGTGAAAGACCAAATTGCAAGACTCAATCGTCCAAACGTTAGTATTTACAGTCCCGAAATTGAAGGCGATTTTACAAAGCGGCATCTAGTACCAAAGATGCAGGAAGCGTTAACTCCTGAAAATTCAATGAAGCTAACGCAGATTCCTGTTGATTTTGAAGTGAAGCTGTTTGCAAGCGAGCCTGATATCGTAAACCCTATTGCAATGTCATGGGATGAAAGAGGACGGTTATGGATTGTTGAGTCGGTCGATTATCCAAACACATTTTTAGAAACAGACGGAGCTGCAAACGACCGTATTAAAATTTGCGAGGATACCGATGGCGATGGCAAAGCAGATAAGTTTACTGTGTTCGCGGACAAGTTAAACATTCCCACCAGCATGGTATTTGCAAATGGTGGCGTCATTGTCTCAATGGCTCCGTATTTTGTCTTCTTAAAAGATACCAACGGCGATGACAAGGCTGACATCAGGGAAAATGTAATGACAGGTTGGGAAAAAGGTGATACACACTTTGGTCCATCCAACTTACAATACGGGTTCGATAATAAAATTTGGGGTGTGGTGGGATCGGGATTTAATGGCACTACAAAAGATGGAAAAACCTTAAATTTCAGAACCGGCGTCTATCATGTGAAGCCAGATGGAACCGATTTCGAGTTCCTTGCTAATACCAGTAACAATACATGGGGTTTAGGGTTCTCAGAAGATAATAATGTCTTTATCTCTACTGCAAATAATACGCATAGCGCCTATTATTCTATGCCAGCAAAATACATGCAGCGTGCGCTACCAAATGCAACTACTGATGCAAATAATCCTACGCCTTCCATACTACCGGTTCAACGTATTGATGGTCACTATGACGCCCACACGTTGACACCGAACATCAGGCAGGTGGATGTTGTCGGCGGATTTACTTCGGCTGCAGGGCATCACCTTTATACTGCCAGAAGCTTTCCGAAAGAGTATTGGAATCGTATGGCTTTTGTTTGCGAGCCAACTGTAAGGCTACTTCATAATGCTGCGATAGAACCGAAGGGTTCAGGGTTTGTTGAAAAAGATAATTGGAATTTGATGGCAAGTTCAGATGAGTGGTTTGGGCCGGTACAAGCCGAGGTGGGACCCGATGGCGCGGTATGGGTAGCTGATTGGTATAACTTCATCATCCAGCATAATGTATTTGTGGAACGCCAGGCGCCTTCTGAAATGGTATTGCCCTTTAAGGAACAGCCACGCGGGCAAGGAAATGCTTTCATCAGCCCACTGAGAGATATCAATCATGGCAGAATCTACCGCGTTGTTTACAAAAATGCTAAAGCCGCACCTGCTTTAAAATTAACCAAAGACGATCTGCCTAATTTATTGGCAGCTTTGCAAAACGACAATATGTTTTGGAGAATGACAGCTCAACGGCTTATCGTTGAGTCTAAAAACATGCAAGCACTTCCCTTTTTATATAATATTATCAATAATCAAAAAGTAGATGAGGTTGGTTTAAACAGTCCAACGGTTCATGCTCTATGGACCTTACATGGATTGGGAGTTCTCGATGGAACAAATGCTGAAGCCATCGGTGTGGTCACTAAAGCTATGTCACACCCTGCTGGCGGAGTTAGAAAGGCAGCGGTAGAAGTATTACCGAAAAGTCCACAAGCAGTTAATATTATACAAACGAGTGGTCTGTTAAATGATCCGAATTTAAACACCCGTCTGGCAGCTATCAAAGTTATTGCTGCAATGCCGGCATCGGAAAAGTTAGGAGAATTGTTGTTTGCAGCATCTCTTAAACCTGAGAATGGAACCGATGAGTGGATATCAAAAGCTTTACTTGCAGCAGCTATTACTCATGAAGATGGATTTCGCACTGCCGCTGCAAAAGCTCCACCTGCTTCTCCGGAACTAGGACAATCTAGTTTTTCTGACCGCATATCGAAAGCTTTAGCCCAGGAAATTTATACGTTGCCGAGAAGAGGGTCGATGGTTTATCCTCCGGACGTGACAGGGAAAGAGATCATGATAAAAGGAACCATTTCGAAAGCAGAACAAAGAAGTTTACAGGGAGTCGTTATGGCACAGGGTGGAAAGAATGCCGGATATGGAATCTATATTCAAAACAGTAGACTACATTTTGTTGTAAAACAAGACGATAAAGTTTTTAAAGCGACATCTATAGATACGTTACCTGAAAAGTTTGACTTTCTTGCCACATTAACTGCAAATGGACAAATGAGTCTAAACATTGATGGTAAAGAAGTCGGCAAAGCAAAAGCGCCATCTCTGTTTAAGCAACCGCTGAACCAGGGAGTAAGAATTTCACAAGACTTTAATAGCGAGGATAGGATGGGGGATTATGAAGGTACTTTCTTCTTTACTGGTAACATGCAAAGCACCACGATGGAGTTGAAACGACCTTCTAAAGCTGAAGTCACCAAACTGGCTTCTAACGCTTCGGGAAATAAATCAGCAACAACCGGCGGCAAAACCACCAGGGGAAAAACACTTTCGCCAATTACGATAAACGTTAGCGTCGTTCCGAACGTAATGAAGTATAATAAAATGCTCATTACCGTGAAAGCCGGCCAAAAGGTTACTATCAACCTCGAAAATCCTGACGTGATGCAACACAATATGGTAATTATAAAACCAGGCAGCACGCAAAAAGTAGGAGCAGCAGCAGATGCACTTGCAGCAGATCCTAAAGGCCTCGAAAAACAATATGTACCAAGGATGCCTGAGGTGTTACAGTTTATAAAGTTGCTTAATCCCGGGGAGGATGGGTCGATGGAGTTTACTGCTCCAACAACTCCTGGTGACTATCCGTTTGTATGTACTTTTCCCGGGCACTGGAGAATTATGAATGGAATATTAAGAGTGACCAAATAATATGTTGTACTTATTAAGCCTGTTTTCATTTCTGATTATTTTCAGTATGAAGACAGGCATTTTCTATTGCGGGAACTCCTGGCACAAACAATTGGATCGGGTTAAAGAAAGTATCGATACTTTTCGTAGAGAAACTAATTTTAAATCCAGGATTCTAACGTGTGAAATGCCGGAATATCAATTAGACCTTGATGTTAATCATACTCAAAATCCTTAACTGGTACGATCAACAACCGTATTGCCCTGGAATAGTTTGCCAATTTAAAATTGGAACTATTATGATAGAAGTAAAGTTAACAAGGGACGACAGGTTCTTTACCTCTTGTCTAGAGTGGTACTATTATCCTCTTTTTCAATATCTGTCTTCTTTTGGTCTGTTGAAGGAATGACTGGTTCGCCATCTTTACCTACCTGTACAAAAGCATTATCAGTATTCTTTTCCGGAGCTTCCTGTTCGGGGAATTTATTGTCGTTTGCCATGTAGTGTTTTTCAAAACTCAATAAAAATTTGTGCCATCTCCCCTTTTACAAATTATCTTCAATTCTATACTCTCGTTACATGATGACTTTCTAAAACTGTATTTTTTGTATGGTTATCAATTGTTTTCACTTTTCTAACGAAAACAATTAACTTAACCAACAGTATTTACATTGCTATATAGAACCGTATTTAAAACGATTGTTTTTCAAAATCTACAAAAGTCGTATGAATAAATTGCTCCTAAAAAGTTCGCTTCTATTTTTATTAATAGCCGTATCATTTTTTGCCAATCAAAACATGTTTGCTCAAAATATGGCTCAGCCCCTTTATAAAGTGATGACACTTTCCGGGGAGAAACAGGGAGCAAAAGATTTGGCGTACGACCATGGAATATCAGGCGTATGGCAGAAACTACAAAAGCTTACAACAACGGCAAGCGTGCTTCATACACAGGCACACCCCGACGATGAACATGCTGATCTGTTGACTTATCTAAGCCGCGGAAAAGGTGTTCGAACAGCATTACTATCACTTAACCGTGGAGAAAGTGGGGGCAACGTTTTGGGCGGCGAGTCATTTGACCAGCTTGGGTTATTGCGCACCGAAGAATTTTTATTAGCAGGAAGCTATTATGGTTTAGACGACTTGTATTTTACAAAACTTGCTGACTATGGGTTTTCAAAAAGGGTGGAAGAGGCATATGAAAAATGGGGCAAACAAAATGTATTGGCAGAAATGGTCAGGGTGATTCGTATTAACAGGCCGTTAGTTATTGTTTCCCGTTTTCATGGTACCACCCGCGATGGACATGGTAATCACCAGGCGGCAGGAGAGATTAGCCAGGTCGCATTTAGTATGGCAGCAGATCCGACGGCGTTTCCTGACCAAATAAGCAAAGAAGGATTAAGGCCATGGAAAGCGCTTAAATTATATCGCGGTGGTGTAAGACCTGCCGAACATTGGAATGTACAATTGAATTCGGGGGAGTTTAGTCCATGGTTAGGGGATACTTACAAAAACTTTTCATTGCTTGGCTATAGCCTGCACCGTTCACAAGTTGGTGGTCATCGTAATGAAGTGTATGGTCCATCTTTTCAATATTATGAGCGCATGCAGAGCCAGGTAACAAGCGACGAGAAGGAGAACAATTTCTTTGACGGGATAGATACTACACTGCCAGCAATTTTTAAAATAACGGGTGAAACTGTACCTACGGGAGTTACGCCATTGCTTGCCGATATAGCTAGCGAAATTACCAAAGCTGTAAGTGCTTTTGAACCCCGAAATCCTGCAGCTATTTTGCCCTTTCTTACCACTGGATTATCTAAAACCCGTGAAGCAATTGCTTTGTCAACTACTCAGCCCAACGCGCTTTTTATGTTACAAATTAAAGAAAGGCAATTTACTGATGCTATTAATTCTGCTCTCGGTATTCATCTTGAAGCAATGGCAGTTCCTGTGGGAACAAAGGAGAAAAGGAATTTTTACGAGCCACAACCAACAATGGGTTTTGCTGTTGCCGGGCAACCTTTTAAAGTGGAAACCGTTTTAGTTAATAATAGTTCTGCACCTATCGAACCTAAGAGTATAAAACTTATTGCGGGGGGTAATTGGAAGATTGAGAATGCGGGCCAGGACCTGAAGCCACTACATAAAAATGAAAAAGCAGAAATGGCATTTACCGTGACTGCTCCTGAAAACACTCCTTTTTCGCAACCTTATTTTAGTCGTCAATCAATACAGGAAAGTCAGTATGAATTGAAGGGTGCAGAAAATGAAAACCTGCCGTGGGCAACTTCACCTTTACAAGTCTCAGCGTCTTATGCAATCCATAATCAATTGATAGAAATACGAATGCCGGTGCAGGTAAGGCAGGCTAATCTACCTTATGGATATGATAAGTACACACTAAAAGTTGCACCTGCTATCGGAGTTAAGTTGTTGCCACGAAGCGGTATCATTCCAAGAAACAGTAAGGTAAAAATGATAGACGCAAAGGTTGAGTTGGTTAATAATTTTGAAGGGCCAACGAGTGGAGACCTGACATTAAAAACTCCGGCGAGCTGGAAAGTGCAACCGGTAAACATACCTTTTTCTTTTACTAAGGCGGGTGAAAAAGCAAACTATTCATTCAAAATATCTTTACCATCAATAGACGAAAAGGTATACCAAATGCAAGCAGTAGCAAGAGCAAACGGCAAAG
>NZ_JAOQAH010000076.1:0-40000 GCF_025963695.1 Segetibacter sp.
GCCTGTTTTCCAGTAACAGTTCATGCAGGTTTATTCTAACCGGACAAACTTCTGTACAGTTACCACATAAGGATGAAGCATTACTTAAATGCTTATAATCATCCATGTCTTTTAAATGGGGGGTAATTACACTACCTATCGGGCCACTGTAAGTTGTCTCATATGTATGTCCACCAATGTTTTTATAAACAGGGCAAGCATTCAGGCAAGCGCCGCAGCGAATGCAATATAAAGCTTCCCTCGTCTTTGGGTTTTCCAACAAGTTTGTTCTGCCATTGTCAAGCAGAATTACATACATTTCCTCGGGGCCGTCTGTTTCGCCTTCCTGCCTTGGCCCGGCAACAATGGTATTATATACGGTTACTTTCTGTCCCGTTCCATAGGTAGCAAGCAGTGGCCAAAATAAACCAAGGTCACCCAAAGTAGGGATGACTTTTTCTATGCCAACAATGGCGATGTGAGTTTTAGGAAAAGCACAGCTTAACCTTGCGTTGCCCTCGTTTTCTGTTATAGCTATTGCACCAATATCTGATATAATAAAATTTGCTCCGGTAACCCCTACCTCGGCTTGGGTAAATTTTTCACGAAGCTTCACACGTGCTACAAGCGTTAACTGTTCGGGAGTAAGGTTAGGGGGAGTTCCCAGCTTTTCAGCAAAAAGCTTTGCAACATCTTCTTTGCTTTTATGCATGGCAGGTGTAACAATGTGGTAGGGTGCCTCGCCGTCAAGTTGTTGAATGTACTCACCCAAATCGGTCTCTACGCTTTCAATTCCCTGCTTTTCTAGAAACTGGTTTAAGTGAATTTCTTCGGTGACCATACTTTTACTCTTCACCAGCGTTTTGCAATTTTTTTCTTTGCAAATTTTTTCAACCGCCTCCAGCGCTTGCTCTGCGGTCTCAGCCCAAATTACTTTCCCTCCCCGTTTAGTAAACTGCCTTTCAAACTCTTCGAGTTGCTGGTCAAGTGTTTCTATTGCCCGCCACTTTGCGTTTTTAGCCCTTTCCCGTGCTACCATCAGTTCCGAAAACTGGTGCTTGGCAACCGGAACAACTGCATTGTATTTATTTATATTAAAATTAATCTTCCGCCTGTGCTCACGGTCATCAGATTTTATGGTACTCTTTGCTTTAAATGATGCAGCAGTCTCGGTCATAACTTAGGTCATTAAATAATTTTCAATACTAAGGTTCTGTTTCTGGTTTTTTTGTTGGAGCCAGCATTTGCACTTCATTAAGCTTCGTTGCGTCGCACACTTGTACATTTCGTTGTTGCTCTACCGGCGGTCCTTTATCTTCTCCTGCTTTTTACTAAAACTTTTTCTGCTGCCTTAAAGTGTTTTGCCGCTGCATCCAGAATTTCAAAAAAGGATTGTCCATACTTTCTTATGATAGCTTCTTTCAGAAAAACGTACGCGGGCACTTTTAGCTTTTTCCCCAGCTTGCAGGCGGCTGCGCATAAGTCTTCACGAGGTTCATAATTTACAAACTCGGTTTCGCCATTTTTGCTTTTCTGTATTCTTATCGGAAACAGGTGACAGCTAATTGGTTTCTTCCATGTTATTTTATCATCGTTGTATGCCTGCTCTATTGCACACTTTACAATTCCCTGTTTGTCTTTGTACCCGTAGGCGCAAATCTGGCTATTAATAGTCGGTGTTACCCATGCAAACTCCTGGTCATATACATATTTGCCCTGCCGTTCAATCTCCCTGATGCCTTCGGCAGTCATATAAGGTTTAACCAGCGGATAAAAATTATTAAGATGAGCAAGTTCCTCTACTTCAAGTGGGGCGCCGGCATCGCCATCCTCACAGCATCCTCCTTTACACTTCGTCAAATCACACACAAACTGTTCTTCAACTACCTGGTCGCTAACCAGAATATTTTCAATTGCTATCATAACCTTGTTTCTTCACTTTAAACTCTAATTATCCAGCAAAGATAGTTGTAAAATAATGCTTATAAACTATAGGAAGAGTTTGATATGACACACCAGGATAACCGGACCCGGTACGATAATGAAGGGAAAGTTGGGTCTGTTCAAACAAAAGCAATCACAAAGATTAATGTAACATATAAAAAGGTGAGGTGCCCACCTCTCTTATATATATTTAGACCTGCTTTATCTTTTTGAAAGGTCCTCGCAAATGCGCTTTACTATGGCAGGTCCTTCATAAACGAAACCTGTCCAAACCTGTATTAGTGATGCGCCAGCTGCCAGTTTTTCTTTTGCATCTTCGGCGGTAAAAATCCCTCCGCTTGCAATGATGGGTAACCCACCGTTTGTTTGCTTACTAATGTATTGAACTATCTGTGTAGATTTTTGCTTTAGAGGTTTTCCGCTAAGTCCGCCTAAACCAATTTGGCTCACCTTTTCTTTTTCTGTTTGCAGGTTTTCGCGGCTAATAGTAGTGTTGGTTGCTACCAGCCCATTTAATTTAACTTCCTGAGCCAACTCAATAATATCATCAAGCTGACCAACTGTGAGATCTGGTGCAATCTTCAACAATAACGGCTTTGTATTTATTCGTCCCTGGTTGATGTTTTGTAACTGGCTTAATATTTTTCTTAGAGAAGACTTTTCCTGCAATTCCCTCAATCCCGGGGTGTTAGGCGAGCTGACGTTAACAACAAAGTAATCGATGCAATCGAACAGCTCATTCATACAAATCTCGTAATCCTTCCAGGCATCCTCATTAGTTGTTGCCTTGTTTTTGCCAATGTTTCCCCCAACAATAATGTTTCTTTTGGTAGCTCTTAGCTTTTCTGCAACTGCTTTTACCCCATTATTATTAAAACCCATTCTATTAATGATTGCCTGGTCTTTTGGCAAGCGAAACAGCCTCGGTTTGTCGTTGCCAGCTTGGGGTAATGGTGTCACAGTTCCTACTTCAATAAATCCAAAACCCATCGTTTCCAGCTCTCTTAAATACAGCCCATTTTTATCGAAGCCGGCACCAAGGCCGACTGGGTTTTTAAATGGTAAACCAAATACTTGTTTGTGTAAGGAAGGATAATCGAAGCGAAAGTTTTTTGCAAGCAGCTCTTGAAAAACAGGGACCTCAGAAAGACGCTTTAACGAGTCCATTGAAAAGTGGTGAACCGCCTCCGCATCGAAGTTGAACAGTAGATTGCGTAACAAAGAATACATGCTGCGAAGGTAATGTCGGAAAATCTTTAAATTTGGTAAAAGAGTATAAATATGAGAGTTGATGCTATAAATATTGATCCTGATATTATGAGTGGAACGCCGGTTTTTTAGGGGAACAAGGGTGGCAGTAAAAACGCTGGTTGATTATATTGGAACCGGGGAAAACGTAGAAGATTTTTTTAAATGATTTTCTCCAGTACATGAAAAGCAGGCATGGCAGGTTATATAATTTACCACCAGGATAGTCGTTTCAGAAAAAGTTTTATTAGATGATAATTTTACTGCACAAACTGGCAGGTGAGACTAGAAAAAGACCTTAGCTTAACACAGCAGGTATTTACTGTTAGAGATATGGGATGGTTAGGATTTAGGAATGGAGCTTTAATGAAATTGATTGAGGCGAATGAATTTGAATGCTTAGTTACTACAAATGCCAGCCTACAATTTCAACAAAACCTTTTCAAAGTTCTCCTTCCTAATTGTCGTCTTAAAGGTTCTCATTTACAAATATCAAAATCTGCGGCCGCTAGCCGGGCCGCTCCTTACTGCTTTAAGAACTCCCTCACCGGAAAAGGTGATTATTATAAAAAATAACAATTAGGATACCGGGCTAAAGCTGTGCTTAGTATTTCTGGTTGTGAAGGAACTATTACATTTGAAAGACATAATTTTTAAAATATGCAGGAAGCTTATATAGTTGCAGGATACCGTACCGCGGTTACCAAAAGTAAAAAAGGAGGATTTCGTTTTACCCGTCCTGATGACCTGGCAATTGATGTTATTAAAGGCTTGATGGCATCTCTGCCTCAATTGGAGGCAAAACGGGTTGACGACGTAATTGTAGGAAATGCAGTTCCTGAAGCAGAGCAGGGGTTGCAGGTAGGACGTATCATTGCCGCCCGCGCGTTAGGATATGATACTCCGGGCATGACAGTGAATCGGTATTGCGCAAGCGGGCTGGAAACAATTTCTATTGCTACTGCCAAAATAAGAATGGGAATAGCAGACTGCATAATCGCAGGCGGAGTGGAGAGTATGAGTATGGTACCAACAGCAGGGTGGAAAACTGTTCCGGCATTTTCTATCGCCTCTGATGAACCCGATTACTACTTAAACATGGGCTTGACCGCCGAAGCGGTTGCAAAAGAATATAAGGTTGGTCGTGAAGAGCAGGACCAGTACAGTTATCAATCACATCAGAAGGCAATAAAGGCTATCTCAAACGGCTATTTCAAAAACGGAATTTTGCCTATAAATGTAGAGCAGGTTTACCTGGATGAAAACGGGAAAAAGAAAAAGAAAACGTACGTGGTAGACACCGATGAAGGGCCCCGCGCGGACACTAGTTTAGATGCGTTGACTAAATTGAAACCTGTTTTTGCCGCGGGCGGTGTCGTCACTGCCGGTAATTCTTCACAAACCAGCGACGGAGCAAGTTTCGTGATTGTGATGAGTGAGAAAATGGTGAATGAATTGGGACTAAAGCCAATTGGTCGATTAGTTGCTTGTTCAAATGCAGGAGTTAATCCAAGATTAATGGGTATTGGCCCAGTGGCCGCTGTGCCGAAAGTTTTGAAATCTGCAGGTATGACGCAAAGTGAGATAGAGCTTGTTGAATTGAATGAAGCTTTCGCATCGCAAGCCGTAGCTGTTATAAGAGAATTAGATTTAAATCCTGAAATAGTAAATATTAATGGCGGCGCCATTGCATTAGGACATCCGCTGGGTTGTACAGGAAGTAAGTTAACAGTACAAATTTTACAGGACATGAAACGGCTTAATAAGAAATATGGATTGGTTACAGCATGTGTGGGCGGAGGACAGGGGATTGCAGGAATAATTGAAAATATTGGGTAAACACTGTATCAACTGGATAAAAAAGCTTTGCTATCAGCGAAGCTTTTTTTGTTAAGGACAGGAACATAAGTCAGCAGATGTATAAAAAAGCTTAATAGAATTGGCCAAGATGAACGAAATGCGTCGCAACCGCTGCTCCCGTCAGAAATGAATGTTTGGAACAGAAAAACGCCATTTAAAAAAGTTTTAAATAATTACTTTAAAACCAATAACTTTTGGGCGATTTTGAAGAGGAGATTTTAAGCTGGAAAAATACCGAATACCTAACTATATTATTTTTTTCATGAGATATCGACTGATTGTTTTTATTGTATTGTGTGCTTTGCAATCTTATGGCCAGAACAAATGGAGTTTGCAGCAGTGCGTTGAGTATGCGATAAAAAATAATGTGTCTGTAAAGCAGTCAGATGTACAGGCGCGGCTTACCCGGCTATCGGCTTCGCAAAGCCAAATGACGCTGTATCCCAATGTAACCGGAGGGGTAAATGCCGGATATCAACGCGGGTTAACAGAGGATCCAACAACGGGAACTTTGGTAAGTTCAAGTTTCATTTCGGGGAGTGCAAACCTCCAGGCCAGCTACAACATCTTTAATTGGAACGCACGCAGGAATAGCATTGCGGCCAACAGGTTATATGCAAAGGCAGACGAAATTGGAATAGACAGGGCGCATAATGATATTTCACTGGCCGTTGCAAATGCTTTTTTGCAGGTTATGTTGAGGCGGGAACAAGCAAGGATCAGTGAAGTGCAATTAAATCAGTCAAGGTCTCAGCTGGGCAATACCCGAAAATTAGTTAATGCAGGAAGTCAGCCTGAGCTAAACGCTATACAACTGGAAGCGCAGCTCGCAAAAGATAGTTCAGCATTGTTGCAGGCACAAGCATTGGAACAGCAGGGCCTGATAAATTTAAAGGCTTATATGAATTACGATTTCGCTTTGCCTTTTGATATTCAATCTCCTGCTGTTGAAAGTATAGCCGTTGAAAATATTTCTGACTTGCAACCCGCGGCAGTTTATCAAATAGCGGTAACCACACAGCCTGTACAAAAAATGTATAAGTTAAGAATTGAAGCCGCACAAAAGGAGACAAAGGCTGCAAGGGGTTTAATGTATCCGGGACTGTCAGCTTTCGGTGGAATGAACACCAGGGCTATTAATGCAAAGTATCCTGTAATGGCTTTTGCGCCCGCTGACTCAACTAATGCTTTTGTTACGATAGGTACCACCCAATACAAAGTCTTTGCGCCTTCAATGAGGCAAGCAGGCTCTGTCGGAATTCCCTTGTTCAGACAGCTGAGTAAAAACTTTGGTCAAAGCGTGGGGCTCTCTCTAAACTTTTCAATTTTCAATGCTTATACATCACGTACTCAGTGGGAACGTGCTAAAGTGAATGTGGTTCAGTTGCAGTTGCAGGATGAACAGGAGAATTTGAATTTGAAGACGAACATATACAATGCTTACCAGGACGCGTTCTCTTCGCTTCAAAAATATAACGCGTCTCGCAGAACTGTTGAGTATTCACAAAAAGCATTTGATATCTCTAAAAAAAGATACGACATCGGGCTGCTTGGTACCCTTGACTATATAATCACTCAGAATAATCTTTATCTTGCTCAGATAGACGAGGTCAGCAGTCATTATGATTTTGTTTTTAAAATGAAGGTTCTGGAGTTTTATAAAGGACAAGGAATAAAATTATAAGTGCGATCGTCAACCCCACAACCCTTAATAACACAAATTTTCTGGTATGAATAAAAAACTGATATTAATAATCGGTGGACTGGTTTTAATTATTTTGATTGTTGTGGTCTTAAAAAAGAAGGGTATAATAGGAGAAGACCCGGGAATTAAAGTAACCACTGAGAAGGTTGGTAAGCGAACTATAATAGAGACGGTAAACGTAAGCGGCAAAGTGTACCCCGAAGTAGAGGTGAAGGTGAGTCCGGATATTAGCGGTGAGATTGTGCAGTTGAATGTCGCAGAAGGAGACAGTGTACGGAAGGGCCAGGTATTAGCCCGTATTTATGCTGATATCTATAATAGTCAAAGAGATCAGGCAGCTGCGGTAGTAACTCAATCACAGGCGCAGGTATCAAATTCGCAGGCGCAGCTAGGTGCACTAAAGGCAACATTAGAACAGGCAGAAGTTAGCTATAAAAGGCAAAAGCAATTGTTAGATGAAAAGGTGATTTCAAGGGCAGAATTTGAACAAGCTGACCAAACATTTAAGACCGCGCGGGCAAATTACAATGCAGCAGTTGAGGGAATTAGAGGTACGCAGGCATCTGTGCAAAGTGCACGTGCGCAATTGATGAGAGCAAATAAAGATGTAGGCAGAGCAACTCTAATTGCCCCAATGGACGGTGTAGTAAGTTTACTGGCAGTTAAAAAAGGTGAAAGGGTAGTGGGTACGGCACAAATGGCCGGAACCGAAATGCTGCGGGTTGCTGATATGAGGGTAATGGAGGTAAGGGTAAATGTGGGTGAAAATGATATACCTAAAGTACATTTAGATGATAGTGCACTGATTGAAGTAGATGCGTACGCCAACAGGAAATTTCGCGGCATCGTAACAAAGATTGCCAGTAGTAATACTACGGCAGCCTCAGCTAGTCAGGCTTCTTCAGGTACAGATGTTACCAATTATGAGGTGCGCATACGGTTGCTTCCGGAAAGTTACCAGGACTTAATGGCCGAACGGAAAGCCGGAAGTTCTCCTTTTAGACCGGGAATGAATGCAAGTGCCGACATTCAGACAAAGACACATCTGAATGTATTAGCAGTTCCTATTAACGCAGTTACCACCAGGGATAAGAATAGCGATAAGGGCAAACCTGGTAAAGAGGCAGGTAAAGAGATTAATAATGGAGGGGATAACAATAGTACGGCTTCAACTCCTGCTAACAATGCCGATGAAATTGAAGAGGTGGTATTTTTACTTCAACCAGATAAAATAACCGTTAAAAAGGTAAAAGTAAGAACAGATATACAGGACATAAATTATATAGAAATTCTGGGCGGACTCGTAGGAGGAGAGGAGGTAATCACCGGCCCTTACAACGTAATAAGTAAAACGCTTAAGGAAGGCGATAAAGTAAAGGTGGTTCCTAAAGAACAGCTTTTTGAAGGCGATAAAGCAAAAGCATAAGCTTGAAACATCGGGGAATTTAGAACTGATTCGCTGGGTTTTGTATGTTTGTCTAATATTTAAACCTAATTGATGCAATTTGGAATTTTAGGCAGCGGAAGCTGGGCGACCGCTCTGGCAAAAATACTTACTGATAACAATAATTCAATTCATTGGTGGATCCGTAATCCTGGCACTATCAACCAGATACTGCAAAGAAGGCACAACCCTCACTATTTGAGTTCTGCATATTTTAATACCTCTTTACTTACATTGCAAAATGACATCGCTGAGGTTATCGAAGCTTCAGACGTTTTAGTCATTGCCGTACCTTCTGCCTTTGTTGAAAGTGCTTTTGAAACACTTCCCGCCAACAGCTTCAAAGGCAAAAAAGTAATGTCTGCCATAAAAGGAATTTTGCCTTCTTGCAACCAGCTCCTTAATGACTATATGTATGACAAGTTCGACCTTCAAATTGCTGATTACTTCACGGTTCTTGGGCCATGCCATGCCGAAGAGGTGGCTTCTGAGAAGCTTTCTTATCTCACGTTTTCTGGCATTGACGAAGACATGGCTGCTCGTTTAGGAGCTCATTTTCACACCGAGTACCTAAATACAGTGGTCAATCACGATGTTATTGGCGTGCAGTACGCAGCTGTGCTGAAAAACATTTACGCTTTAGGTGCGGGCATTGCCCACGGGCTGGAATATGGTGATAATTTTTTAAGCGTTTACATAGCAAATGCCGCCGATGAAATGGTGTGTTTTCTAAAAAAGGTAGTTGGCGACAAAGTGTGCAACCAGGTAAATTATGCTTCATCGGTCTATCTGGGCGACCTGTTGGTTACCTGCTATAGCTTATATAGCAGAAATCGTACGTTCGGAAACATGCTCGGAAAAGGTTATTCAGTGCAGTCGGCTCAGTTAGAGTTAAACATGGTTGCCGAAGGTTATAATGCCAGCAAGTGTATGTTTAAAACTAACCAAACGGTTGGTGCTAACATGCCAATTGCAAAAACGGTTTATCAGATTTTGTGGCAGCATTTGCCCGCAGCAGAAGGCTTTAGAAATATCGAGGAAATTTTGCTGTAAAAAAGAGTTTCTATTTTTATTTCGATACCGGCATGTGGTTTCCATAGCCTCATCCTTGCGTCGCAATCCGTTTTTCAGTTGTAACTATTAGCGGCTTTTTTTAACTGGTATAAAGAAGGTTTTTGCAGGTAAAAGAAGCTGCTTGGATGGAGATAGCCTCATAAAGATTAAAAGTACAAGAGAGTGACACAACTATGGCGGGTAATGGTACAACGCTTGTTACCGAAATAGTTATAAAATAAATAAATCCGCCGCTATCCCGTCGGCCAATAATTTACCCGCAGAAGTTGTTTTTAAAAAATTGTCTTCTAAAGTAAGATGCTGACATCGAAGATGAGAGCCGGCAGTTTTTAAAACAGTTTCATATTTATCCTCCCCAAAATCTCTTATTTTCTGAAGTGATATGCCTTCTAAAGTTCGAAGGCTGGTCATTATGTACTCGTTTAACTGCTGCTGCTTACTTAGCAGTTCTTCTTCGGCCGGAATAGTACCTTGGGCGAGGCTTTGAATGTATAAAGCATTGTTTGCAATATTCCACTGCCGGGTATGCCCATTAAAAGAATGGGCAGAAGGGCCAAGCCCTATGTACTGCTTTCCCTGCCAGTAACTGCTGTTGTGTTTACTTCTAAAGCCAGGCTTCGAAAAATTTGAAATTTCATAATGGTCATAACCGCTTTCTTTCATCCATTCCATTAACTGCTCAAAATGCCTTGCCTGTTTCTCCGTATCTACGTCTGCTAATTTTTTTTGTTGTATTAATTTTTCAAGAGCTGTTGCAGGCTCCACGGTTAGCGCGTAACAAGAAAGGTGGGGAATTTGTAAAGCAACAGCAGTATCAACGTTTCTTTTCCAGTTCTCGTCGCTTAAGGTAGGCGTTCCGTAAATCAAATCGATAGTAAGATTAAAAAAACCGGCATCTTGAGCAAGGTGAATGCAATCAATAGCCTGGCGGGCATTATGTGCTCGATTCATCCATTTTAAATCTTCTTCAAAAAACGATTGTATTCCTATGCTTAACCTGTTTAAGCCAATCTCTTTCCATTCCTGAAGCTTTTCAATGGTTATATCGTCTGGATTTGCTTCCAGCGTAATTTCGGCACCTCGCTCTATTAAGAATGTCTCTGAGAGAGCGGATAGCACTTTTTTAATTTCCCTGGAAGGCAAAATAGAAGGGGTTCCACCGCCAAAGTATATGGTAGAAATTGGTTCTGAAACGTATTTTTTCCTCAACTTAATTTCCTGCAACAGGGCAGTAACAAAGCTCTCCTGCAAACGGTCTGAAGTGGAGAAATGAAAGTTGCAATAGTGGCAGGCTTTTCTGCAAAAAGGGATATGAATATAAACACCTGCCATGTTAAGCTAGAACTTTTGTAAAATTGTTCAATTAAAGATGGCAAAGTTAACCAGATATAGAGTGACCTTAGTGATAGGGATGTTAATGTGTATTGCCGGTTTTAATACATTAAAAGGTCAAAGTAATTACAAGCTTTTAATTCATCCGGTTGACAGAGACAGTAGTTTTATAACCGGGGAGCTTGGTTTAAAAACCTTCTTTGTAAGTGAGTTGGAGTGCAACCAATACATCAATAATTTACCCTCACTTTTACAGTCAAAGGGATATATATCTTCTTCTGTTGATAGTATTAATGTTATTGGTGATCAAACAGTTATTTACCTGTTTGTCGGCGAGCAGTACCAATTACTGAACCTGCAGGTTCGCGAACAGGATAAGCTATACCTGCAGCAAACCGGCTGGCAAGACAAGGCCATTAAGAAACAGCAAATTCAGTTTTCAGACTATAGATTAATGAGTGACAAATTGCTCAATTTCTTCGAAAACATCGGATATCCTTTTGCCAAAGTCTTTCTTGATAGTGTAGTAATTGACGGGAATGAAATAAGGGCGATGCTAAACATAGAAAAAGGGTTTCCGTACCGTGTAGATAGTATAAGAATGTACGGTCCTGCAAAAATTTCACGAAACTTTATTCATCGTTATCTTAACATAGAAAGAGGCTCGCTTTATAACAAGAATAAGTTTGAAAAAATAGACCAGCGGTTATTGGAGCTGCCGTACCTGGAACAATCGCAACCATGGGATCTGACGATGTTAAACACTGGCAGTCTTATTAATCTTTATTTAAAGCAGAAAAAAAGTAACCAAATAAATATACTGGCTGGTTTTCTGCCATCGAATCAGCAACTGGGAGGTAAGTTGCTTCTTACAGTTGATGCTAACATTCAATTGCAGAATGCTTTCGGTGGAGGGGAAAATTTTGGATTAATCTGGCAGCAAATTCAGCCGAAATCCCCAAAACTACATTTGCAGTTTACCCAGCCTTACATGTTTAATTCGCCTTTTGGCGTAGATTTTCTTTTCGAACTTAATAAAAGAGATTCAAGCTTTTTAAATATCAATGCACAGTTGGGCCTTCTGTACATGTTGTCTCCAAATAAAACCGGCAAGATTATCTTACAAAGTCAGCAAACAAATGTACTTCAGCTTGATACTTTTCGTATAAAAGCAAGCAAACGACTACCAGACATCGCAGACGTAAGCGCTATAAACCTTGGTATTAATTACGAGGTTTCAAACACAGATTACCGTTTCAATCCCCGAAGAGGTAATGAGCTGTCAATTTTCGGTTCCATTGGAAATAAGACAATTAAAAAAAATAACCTGATTACTCAAATAAAGGACACTTCCTTTAACTATAGCAGGTTATACGATTCGGTACAGTTGAAAACATACCAGCTTAGATTAACTGTAAAAGGAGCACATTATTTTAAAGCAGGAAAGCAGACAGTGCTTAAAGCCGGTGTAAATGCCGGATGGTTTGAAAGCCCTAGTTTTTTTAGAAACGAACTCTTTCAAATTGGAGGATACCGGTTATTAAGAGGTTTTGACGAAGAAAGCATCTTTACAAATCGCTACGTGGTTGGCACTCTTGAATATCGTTACCTGATCGGTGTGAATTCCAACTTTTTTGTTTTTTCCGATGTTGGATATAGTAACAACAGTATTAGAAAACAATCAAATGGCTATTTAGGAGCGGGCGGCGGGCTTTCCTTCGAAACGAAAGGAGGTATTTTTAATATCAGTTATGCAGTGGGCAAACGGGATGATTTAAACTTCGATATAAAACAGTCAAAGATCCATTTTGGTTATGTAAGTATTTTTTGAGTCGTAAGGCATGGCGGTAAGGAGCGGCGGTGGAATATGGAGAGATGCAAGGGGCTGGTTACTATTAATATTTTTCCCTGTCACTCCACTAAGATATTTTTGCCCCATTAATATTGTTATTGAAGAAACTAATTTTCATACTACTCCTGCCTTTTCTAAGTCTTGCTGCTTTTGCCCAAACTGATACAAGCACTCCTCAACAACAAGCTGACACAGTAGCAGTAATAAAGCCAACAGTAAAACGAAAACTGGCCAAAAGACGAATTTCAGTAGACTCTCTGAGAAGGCGAAGGCAGGTTGATAGTTTGCTGAGGAACGACACTACAATTAACAAAGACTCTACTGGTTCTGGTACTATAGCCACAAATCGTACAACCATTACAAAAGCGATCGAACCGGCCAGTACAAAGGGGCCCATAGACTCATTTTACCTGAAGTTGTTAGATAACCCTTTTTTAAGATCTAAGTCTAAACCCGTTTTTCTGGTTATAAATGAGCGACAGAGAACCTCAAAAGACGAAGTATTCTATCTTCTTTTAGGGCTAATATCTTTCCTGGCTTTTATAAAACTCCTTTTCAGTCGATATTTTCAAAACTTATTTCGGTTGTTTTTTCAACCTTCTTTTAGGCAAAAGCAAACACGCGAGCAACTGCAGCAAGGGAACCTGCCTTCATTATTACTAAACCTTTTCTTCATTTTTTCGACGGCAGCTTACATTTCTTTTCTTTTAGACTATTATCATGTTGTAACAGTGGGTTTTTGGTTGCTATTGGTATACAGTGCGCTCTCGTTAATTATCTTATACACAGGAAAATTTATATTTTTAAGTTTTGCCGGATGGGTGTTTAACGTGAGAGAGGCAACGAGCGCTTACATTTTTGCTGTTTACCTTATCAATAAAATATTAGGTGTAGTCCTTGTTCCTTTTACACTTGTTATTGCTTTTTCTAAAACAAACATTAAAAATATTTCTATCACAATCTCCGTTCTGCTTATTTTAATGTTATTTATTTATCGATATGTAATGTCATATGGACCAGTGCGCAGGGAAGTGAGAGTAAGTCCTGTTCATTTCTTTTTCTACGTTCTTGCTTTCGAAATAACCCCCCTTTTACTCATTTACAAGACGTTGATGCTTTATTTGAATAAGAGTCTTTAATTTTGGAGAAATATAGCAGATAAAGCATGTTTAAAAACGGGGCTACATCCGGCAATGCTGGTAACACTATGAAAAAAATCCTGATTACTCAACCGAAACCTGAAAATGACAGGTCACCTTATTTTGAGCTTGCCAGGAAATACAATATTGACCTTGTTTTTCATCCTTTCATCAAGTTAGAAGGTATACCGTCAAAAGACTTCCGGAAACAAAAAATAGATATTTCTTATTACTCTGCTGTCATTTTTACCAGCCGCAATGCCATAGATCACTTCTTTCGTATTTGTGACGAGATGAAGATTAGCATAAGCCAGGATACAAAGTATTTTTGTATTACAGAAGCAGTTGCTTTGTATTTGCAAAAGTTTATCCTTTACAGGAAACGCAAAGTATTTTATGGGGCGGACGGAACTAACAAAAGTATGTTCGACGTCATTAACAAGCATAAAGAAAACGAAAAGTTTCTTTATGTATGTAGTGAGAACCAACAGGATAATGAAATTGTTAATTGGTTAAAGAATAATAAATGTGAGTTTGCCCTCGCTTTTATGTATAGAACCGTGAGCAACGAGATAAACCAAATAATGGAGTCAAGCTTCGATGTCATTTGTTTTTTCACTCCAAGTGGAGTAAAAAGCCTGTTTGACAATATTCCCGGTTTTGAACAAAGAAATACTCTTATAGGTGCTTTTGGAAACAATACAGGTAAGGCTGTTGAAGAAGCAGGATTAAGTTTAGAAATCAGGGCCCCTGCTCCCCAATCACCCAGCATGGTTGCGGCACTAGAGCAATTTTTATCAGCCGAAGCGAAGAAGAAATAGCCATCAGGGACATCTTAAATGTCTGTTGAACTTTTTCATGCTTTTAAAGGCTTTCCAGATGTGGGATATGCGAAAAATCTCCTTTAATACAGTAGAGTTATCCTTTCCTTATTTAAGTTTTTCGTAATCTCGCACAAGTTTTATATATACTACTTTATAGTACTGCAAGTGATTGTGCTGCTTCGATCACACTTTAAATACGCAAGTGCTATTCCCGTTTTTATAAGGTTGCCTACAATTATTTTCCCGGAAATCGTAAGAAGATTGTGAGGAAATAAAAAGTTTGTTAAAACACTTGTTATATATGAAACGTACTTTAAATTGTGCTTCATTTGTTTTCAAATAGCTAATATCTCCCTATCAGATAGACTTCTACACATTTACTCTTTAGCCATTGACCTAGTATATTATTATGTTGTATAACGATAATTTATAAAAGGAACCAATACAATAAACTGAAACGTGGCTCGTTTTAACACATTATGGCCGGCGTTGTTAAAGAATTATAATACGCTGTCTTATGAAAAAATTGAGTAAATTATTTTATTACATTTGCTTTATACCTATTAATCGTTATTATTAAATGAGAAGTCAACTCTTTGCTTTTGCAGCTCTTACGACCCTTGCCTTTGGATCGATCGGTTGTGGCAATAAAGGAAAGTCCAAAGGTATGCTGGATAATGGGCAGCTGATGGGAGCATCCTATGGAAATATCAAAAGTATGGGCAAACCTATAGGTATGGTTTATGTCCCACCCGGAACTTTTCACATGGGGCCGAGTGATGAAGACGTTAACTTTAACTTTACAGCTCGTAATAAGCAGGTTTCTATCGCGGGGTTTTGGATGGATGCCACGGAGATTACAAACAATGAGTATAGGCAGTTTGTGTGGTGGGTTAGAGATTCTTTAACGGCTAAGGAGTTGGGTTATGGAAAAGAAGTTGATGGTAGCTTTGCCGTAGATTGGAAAAAAGTGCCAACAATAAAATATAGTGATAAGGCAACTTTAGAGAAGATTTCAAAACTTACATTAACTCCTGACAATAGGCTGTACGGAAGAAATGAAATAGACCCGGAAAAATTACTGTTCCGTGTAGAGTCTTTTAACATGAAAGAGGCTGCAAAATTGGAAAATAAAGGAAAGCCTAGAAATTCTTTTGTTGTAAAGTATGATGAGAAAGTTTATCCCGACACTTTGGTGTGGATGAGAGATTTCTCTTACTCTTACAATGAGCCGATGGCAAAACGCTATTTCGCGCATCCATCCTTCGGAAACTACCCTGTAGTAGGGGTAAGTTGGAAACAAGCTGTTGCTTTTAGTAAATGGAGAACAAACTACATGAACAGTTATCTTGAAAGAAAGAAGATGGCTGTAGAAAGCGATTTTCGTTTGCCGACAGAAGCTGAATGGGAGTATGCTGCCAGAGGCGGTCGTACTCAATCTCCTTATCCATGGGGGGGACCTTACTTAAGAAATAAGAAAGGTTGTTTACTGGCAAACTTTAAACCAGGTCGTGGAAACTATGCCGAAGATGGTGGCTTTTACACTGTGAGAGCAGATGCATATTGGCCCAATGATTATGGCCTTTACAACATGTCTGGAAATGTTGCAGAGTGGACAACATCTCTATATTATGAGGGAAGCTACAACTTTCAACATGATATGAACCCTGACATTCGGTGGGATGCAAAAGACACGGATCCTCCTAGAATGAAACGTAAAGTTGTACGGGGGGGAAGCTGGAAAGATGTAGGCTATTTCTTACAAACCGGCACCCGCTCCTACGAATATCAGGATACTGCAAAATCTTATCTTGGTTTCCGTTGTGTAATTGATCTTCCTGCTTCTAACGCAAAAAGAAGATAATAAAAAGCCTATAAAGAGAATTTTCTAAAGATTTATTGTTCAAAATTAAGTATGTAGGAATGATACTATTCCTACATACAATCCGTTTATTATTCTATAAAAAAATAAAAATTAAAATGGCAGTTGCAATCCCTTCAAAAGTTAGTAAAGTAGTTGATATTTTCGTGTCTGTCGCTGCGGCAGGTGTTATCTGGGGCGCTCTTCAAAAAATTCTTCACACTCCCTCAGCCGACTTATGGTTGAAGATCGGGTTGGGTACTGAGGCTTTAGTATTTCTTGTATACGGTATTTTATATATTATTTACCCTGCGGTGCCAGATGGGCACGAGGATGGCCATGCTAAAGCTGCTCCTCAGCCAAAAGGCAACCCTGCCTTACAGAGTATGGAAAAGATGTTGGCCGATGCCGATATAACTCCTGCTAATCTTTCTAAATTAAGTTCTGGTTTTCAAAAGCTTGGTACTACTGTTACCAACATGACGGAAATAGGTGATATTGTTAAATCAACCGGCGATTATACTCAAAAAACCAAAGCTGCAAGTGCTGCCCTCGATACTGTAACTGACGCTTACAAAAACACGGCTACATCTTTAGCATCTTTCAATTCAGCTAGTGAAAGCACAAAACAATTTCATAGCCAGGTACAAGTGTTAACCAAAAACCTTTCTTCCTTGAATACAATTTACGAGTTGGAATTACAGGAAAGCAACAATCATCTTAAAGCCTTAAATAATTTTTATGGTAAGCTAGCGCAAACTTCGGCAGCTATGGAAGGAAGTGTTGAAGATGCTAAGAAAGCACAGAAGGAGATCGGGGCTTTGGCTAATAACCTTGGCAGACTAAACGCTGTTTATGGCAATATGCTTACCGCGATGCAGGGAAGATAGTCCGATTATTTAAAAAATTATTCCGAATTCTAAAAAATTAATAATACTCCGGTATGTCTTTACCTAAAGAACCGCGGCAGAAGATGATCAACCTGATGTATCTGGTGTTAACAGCCTTGTTAGCGCTAAATGTATCCTCTGAAATCCTTAATGCCTTCAAAACAGTTAATAACAGTTTAATGAATGCTAATGGCATTATTGAAACAAAAAATCAAAGTATAATAAAATCCTTTGAATCTAAATTAAAGGATCCAAAGACAACCCAGTTAGCCAGCATTTGGAAACCTAAGGCAGATCAAGCTAAAAATTTGGCGGATGGCATGTTTTCATATATCGAAAACCTTAAAGTTGAATTGATGAAAGAGGCCGGGCAAACAACTCCTGGCGGTGCTTACAAAGAGGATAACCTGGATGCTGCTACAAGATTAATAGTTGATGGTCCGAAAGGTAAAGAGCTGATAGCGAAATTAACAGAATACAAGAAAGGATTATTAGACATTCATCCTGATATTAATAAGGAATTCCAAAATTCCTTACCGATCGATCTTTCTGTGCCCGCAACTAACAACCAGGCAGGCAGAAAGGATTGGGCTTATGCTTATTTCCACATGACTCCAACTATTGCTGCAATCACAATGTTAAGCAAGTTTGAGAATGATGTAAAGAATAGTGAGTCTTTGGTATTAGATTATTGTCATAGAAAGATTGGCGAAGTACAGGTTGTGTATGATGAGTTTCAGGCTTTTGCAGGAACAAATTCTCAGTATTTAATGCCTGGACAGGAATTAGTAATAACTGCAGGTGTTGGGGCATTTAGTAAAGCAGCAAAACCTTCTATTACCGTAGATGGTTCAGGGGTTGGTTTAAATGCGGAGGGAGTTGCAGAATACAAAACTAAAGTAGGCGGGCCTGGTACTTACACTAAATCTGTAAATATCACTTATGTAAAACCGGATGGCTCTACTGCCACTATTCCTAAAAAGGTAGAGTATACAGTGGGTTCTCCTACTGGGGCAAGTGTTAGTGCTGATAAGGTTAAAGTTCTTTATATCGGTCTTGAAAATCCATTAACTATTACAGGAGGTTCTGCTGGTGACGAGAAAACGTCTGCAAGTATGACAAGTGGTAGTTTAAGTAAAGTTGGAGCGGGAAAATACATTGCAAAAGTTACCTCCCCAGGTACAACTACGATTAACGTAACGGTTGAAGGGAAAACAACACCTTTTGAATTTCGAGTTAAAAGGGTTCCTGACCCTGTAGCGATGGTAGGACAAAGCTCAGGAGGAAGAATTCCTGCTAACGCATTTAAAGCTCAGCAAGGTGTTCGTGCAGATCTTAGAGACTTTGTATTTGAAGGTGTAAAGTTTGAGATTACTTCTTTTTTGGTGTACGCTACTGGTAACGGTTTTACAGAGAACGCGGCGTTTAATCAAAATGGAGGTGCTTATTTTAACGAGGCTTCAAAGAAGATTATAGATAGGTGCAAACCTGGTTCTACAGTTGTAATTGATGAAATCAGAGCAAGAGGACCGGATGGATCACCTCGTCCGCTTCCTCCAATGGCTTTTAACTTATTTTAATAATACAGCAGTTATGAAAACGAGAAGGTTTAAAACAGTAGTATTGATGATGTTGACCTTAATGGTCACTGCTCGACTTAGTGCCCAAAGAGCAACAAGGAATGCAAAAGTAAGATCAGGGTATGGCACTGGTAGTACCGGGTACGGCAATAGTGGTTACACGACAACTAGTGCGGCGAGAGATACGACCAAGAAAAAAAATACTACTACTACTGCTGCACCAAAAACGGGATATGGCAATACGACTACTGGCAGTGGCTACGGGACAACTCCAGCTGGTGGAGGTGCTTCTACTACCGGAAGTGTAAACGCTAATTTACCTATTAAAGTAATAAAGAACAGTGGTAGCGGTATAGGCGATTCTATTCCACCTTCGCTTCGTACTGATAACACTATTGACAGGCAATTGGTAAAAGACAGAACACCTTTGCCTTACGAGCATATTCGCGAAGATGACGCTGTATATAAGCAAAGAGTTTGGAGGGAAATTGATACGAGAGAAAAAATGAATCTCCCTTTCCGTTATGCTGCTAATGAGGATAACGGAAATCAACGGTTCATTTCTATTCTTTATAGTGCTATTCAGGCAGGTGACGTTACCGTGTTTAGTGGAGACGATGACCGGTTTACTGTTCCGTTAACAAAAGAAGAGGTTGCTAAAAATATTACCGGTGGTATGGATACTGTCCCTGTGGTAGATATGAATGGGGAAGTTAGCAGTTATGAGGCCAGGCAGAGAATGGTTGAGCCGGATTCTATTTACAGATTTCGTCTTAAGGAAGAATGGATTTTTGACAAGGAGTCTTCTAGAATGTTTGTAAGAATTTTAGGCGTAGCGCCAGTTATGACTCAATACACATCAGCAGGGGTTAATGTAGGGGATAGAACTTTATTCTGGGCATACTATCCCGATCTGAGACCAACTCTTGCAAAATACGAAGTATTCAACGGTAGAAACTATGCAGGTAGGATGAGTTGGGAAGAGTTATTTGAAAGCCGCTTTTTTAGTAGCTATATTACCAAATCAACTCTTGACAATCCGTTTGATAAGAGCTTGAGGGAGTTTATAAAGGATCCATTATTCCGTTTACTTGAAGGAGAAAATATTAAGGAAAAAATCTTCAACTACGAACAAGACCTTTGGTCTTACTAGTTGGTATCTAAATCTTATATAAAAAAAGCTTGTCGCACATGACAAGCTTTTTTATTTGGGCCCACCCTAGTAAGATTACGCTGAGCGATAGTTTAACTGGTATCCAGAAATTTAATTTTACTTACTTTACTTTTTAAGTTTCAACCGCTCAATTGCCTAAAAAAATGAGATAATGGGATAATTTTTTTTTAAAAAAGTTAAACGAGATGATTTTTGCATGTGAAAAAACATTAAAAAAAACCCAACGTTGTTGCGTTGTAAGTCAGTTTATATATCTTTACTTCGGTTTTTCATAGGATATTGGATTTTAAAAACGGGGCTGGATGTTTATCCTGGCCCCTTTATTTTTAATGGCTGTTTTTGCTTGCAAAATGTTCTACCACCATTTTAGCTTTTGATACTCCAATTACTTTAATCAATTCTTCCTCTGTCTTTAGCTGTATGTTCCTTACAGATTTAAACTCCTTCAGCAACTGCTCTGCTGTTGACTTGCCTATACCTTTTATATTTTCTAACTCATTTTTAAAAGTTCCGTTGCTTCTTTTCAACCTATGAAAAGTGATGCCAAATCGATGCACTTCATCCCTTATCCGCCGTATGAATTTAAGACTTTCACTGTCCCAACTTAATTTTATCGATTGCTTATCTCCATGAAAAAATATTTCTTCTTCGTTTTTTGCTAAACCGATTACGGTAACTAACCCAATCAGATTTAGCTCCCGTATGCTTTCCATTGCAGCATTAAGTTGGCCTTTGCCGCCATCTATGATGATTAGCTGTGGTAGAGGTTGACTTTCTTTTATTAAGCGCGTATACCTCCTTAAAACAACTTCTTTCATGGTTGCAAAATCATTAATTCCTTCAACTGTTTTCACGTTGTAGTGTCTGTAGTCTTTTTTGCTCGGGATGCCTTCTTTAAAAGAAACCATCGCACTCACCGGATAACTTCCCTGGAAATTAGAATTATCAAAACATTCTATATGCGTAGGGATTTCTGAAAGTTGTAAGTCTTGCTGTAATTGGTATAATACCTCTTTTTTCTGAACATCGGTTTTGCCTTCCAGTTGCAGCATCTTTTTCTTCCTTAGTTCTTCAGTAAAATAATCTACGTTTTTTATTGAAAGGTCTAACAGTTTCTTTTTATCCCCGCCTTTTGGTACGGTTACAGTTATTTCTTCTAGTGCAAATTCAATTTCAAAAGGAACTATTATTTCATTTGCAGCACTATTAAATGTTTCTCTTAGTTGCAGTATAGCAAGAGGTAATACTTCCGCTTCATTTTCTTCGAGTTTTGTTTCAACTCTAACTGTGTGTGTTTGTACAATCGCTCCGTTTGACACCATTAAATAATTGACATACGCGGTATCTCCATCTTTTAAAATGGAAAAAACATCTAGGTTGGAAAGATGTCTACCTACAATAATTGATTTAGCCTGGAAGTTTTCAAGATGCTCAATTTTCTTCCGTACCCATTCCGCCTTCTCAAAGTCAAGATTCGTTGCAAATTGAAGCATCTCCAACTTAAAGTGTTGTATAACTGGTTGTAAATTTCCTTTTAAAATGTTCCTTATCTGATGTAATGCGCGGTCATAATCCTGTTCGGACTGATGTGCTTCGCACGGACCTTTACAGTTTCCCAAATGGTATTCGAGGCAAACTTTAAACTTTCCTTTCTGAATATTTGATTGAGTGAGATTTAATTTACAGGTACGCAAAGCAACGTTTTGCTTTATAAAGGTTAGTAATTCTCTCACCTTTGCAACGGATGTAAAAGGCCCCAAATATTCGGAGCCATCATTAACTTTCGACCTTGTTAAGAATATTCTAGGAAAAGGCTCTTTTTTTATAACAATGTATGGAAATGATTTGTCGTCCTTTAAGTCTATATTAAACCGGGGCTTAAACTGTTTGATTAGAGAGTTCTCTAGAAGAAACGCATCTGCTTCGCTATTTGTAATTGTAAATTCAACTCTTCTAATTCTGTTAACTAGTTCGTGTGTTTTGTAATTCGTAAAAGTTTTAGTGAAATAGCTACTTGTTCTTTTTCTAAGGTCTTTAGCCTTTCCTACATACAGCAAAACATTTTGAGAGTCAAAATATTTATAGATTCCTGGTTGATGCGGGATAGTCGGTGCTATTTCCTGAAATTCCTTTGCTGTCATGTCTGTTGCTTGTTAACCCTTTTTGTTCCATACAACAATTGTTTGATGAGAAGTTCCGGTATTACCAGATTTTTGAACTGAACGATTTACCTGGAAGCTCTCACCCGGCTTCCAGCTTAGTTGTTCTATAGCCGAGCTGTCCGGGTAATTATGATATTTCCGCAGTAGTATTCGTTTAACTGTTTGCCCGTCCTCATCTAGTAAGACGTCCACATTCTGCAGTTCAAGCTCTTTGTTTGTTGTGGAATAGCTGATAGTAAAACTTTTGGTTGTCTGATCCTCAAAAATACTCTCTGTATAATAATGTTTAATCTTTTCATCATTGATATCAGGGCTGAGAAATTGACTAGATACCTGATTGAAAATGGACGTATTGATGGGGGTAGAGTCTTGGTTGTTATTTAGAATATCAAGTTTGTAAATAAAGAAAGGAGTTGCATTAACCTCTTTAATCTGGCCTTGTAAATATTCAGTTAGCTGGAAAAACTTAGTAGTATCCTTTTCAACGGCTTTGCTGCTTGCTTTATCCTGGTTATTCTTACAGGATGTAAAAGTCAGGGCAAATAGAACAATGATAAAACTTAATAGTCTCATAGAGCAAAAATAGCACAACAAGATGAAGGCTTGGAAAAGCAGGATGTTAAAGAAATTGCCGCTGCAAAAAAAGAAAATAAAGATTAGCAGCTGGGAGGGAAGCAGGTTTTGCCAGTCCTAAAGTGGTATTTTGATCCTTTTAAGGATAGTTTAAAACACGACATTACTCTTAAGACAATAATGAAAAGTGGCTGGAATGCAAAAAATTAAGTAATACTTGTAACAATGTTAAAGAGGTAAGGAACCTATTCTTCTCTAAACCGTGCAAGAATAAAAATGTAAGTGAGATTAATAAATTGCTTTAGATACACCAAGTTTTATTCCGTAATCCATTAAATGTTCTTTAATTGTGTATTCGGGGATAAACGTAGAATAGGGCTGGTAGCGCAGTTGAGGACCAACTTGCCATTTAAAATCACCCGCTTTAAAGCTTACAAAAGCCTCTATATTACTATTAATGTTCCATTGCCTTACCATTCCGGGGTTCTCAGTATAATTCTTAAAATTGGTGGAAAGAAGATAAGCATTGCGGTTCAAAAGATACGTTGGTTGAATTGTTCCTGCAACGTTCAACTGAACACGTTTGTTGCCTATAATTTCCCACTCGATACCAACAGGTACTGATAACTGGTAATAACGATTTACAAGTTGGGCAGAATAATATCCGTTGTTAACTCTGTAAATGGCTAGTGTATTTATAGTATCGATCCGATTGTTTCCTACCAGCGCAATACTTGCTAACTCAGTATTAGAGCGGTAGGCCTGAATGCTATACTGGCGCATATTGAACTGAAAACCAGATTTAACGCGAACTTTATTAGAGAGACCATACATAATGCTAAAGCCAGCTTCAATGCCAGTTCCAGGTTTGTGCCTAACTACTTTATTTACGTCGGTCACAAAATTTACTCCTACAGGACCCGCAGTATTTTCTTTTGTCATTGAGTTATCTTCCATCAGCTTGCGGTAACTAACAGAAGGCGCAACATATATCTGGTATGAAAACTTATGCTTTAAACCCTGTTTTGCAAAAGCTGGCGGCAAGGGAATATTAGTACTGGCAGAAGATTCCCTGGAGTTATTATTATTTTTTGCAGGCAAAACTTCACCGACTTTTAATTCCTTTGACCTTTCAATATTATTTCGAACAACCTCGGCTTCTTTAAAATCTTTGATCAATGCATCGTTTAAATCAATGATTTTTTCACTGCCTCCTATTTCCCTTAAAGGAGACTCTGCTATTTGCGTCAATTTTAAGGGAGCTAAGCTCTTTTGTCTTACATGAATAGGGACTAAATTACCAGGAGTATGGTTATCTATAAAAAAATCGCTAACAGGTGTCGCAGAAGTACGTAGTGAACTAGTAGCTACTGCCGGGGAGCTAATTTGACTTGAGCCGGCGATTTGTTTTGCTTTAGCGAAAGGATCGGAAGGAGTCAGTTGACCTAAGATATCGTCTTTCTGAGAAGTTTGTTTTGTAAAAGTATTTACATCAGCAGTCGGAAGTGAAAACAAGTTAGGTTTTGGTGAAAAGTATACACAAATAAGAACAGTTGCGCTTACAAGCAAGGCCGCAGCAATGGTTAATGCAGGCCATCTTTTTTCTCCATGCAGTTTTTTGTCGATTTCTCTCCATACTGCATCTGCAGGATACATCCGGTGATTCCTCACCTGGTCCTGAAGAAACTCTTCGAACTCGTCGTGATTTAAATTGTCTTCCATCTAACTCAAATTCTTTTTATCACTTCTTTACTCCGGCTAACAGAGTAAATTGTGATCTCGGTTTTTCAACTATATTTTTCTTAATCAAAATGTTTTCCAACATTGATTTTGCTCTTGTATATTGACTACGGCTTGTGCTTTCCTCAATATCAAGCATCGTAGCAATTTCCCGGTGACTATATCCTTCTATTGCGTACAGGTTAAGAACTGTGCGATAGCCGATTGGTAGAAGTCGAATACACTCAGTTACTTGTTTAGCTTGCATGATAGAAGGCATTGTTTCTTCCTTCACATGGGCCGACACTGCCTGTTCAATATCAACGCTGTCATTAAATTTCTTATACTTCTTAAGAAAATTAATACAGGTGTGAACAATTATTCTCCTTATCCAACCCTCAAAGGCACCCTTGTTTTGAAAGGTGTGTATTTGGGTAAAGACTTTTATAAACCCTTCCTGCAACATATCCTCCGCGTCTTCACGGCTCTGCCCGAAGCGATAACAAACAGACAGCATCTTGGGGCTGAACCTGTTATACAACTCTCTTTGGGCAGATGGCTGATTATGAAGACAGCCTGCAATTATATATTCTTCTGTCATGAAGCTATTTAAGTACCCGTAAAATAGGACAATTAATTCAATAGGATGCTGCTTATGTCAAAATAATTTTATGGACTGTTGTCTTGCAAACCTACATTAATACATCGTGTTATTTTTTTGAGATGTGATATAGGGAAAGGTATAGGCAAAAACTTATTATTGCTTTCTTACTAACTCATATTATTTTTATGCAAACCTGTTTAGTAATAATTATCAAATGAAGATCATACTTGTTCCTACCGATTTTTCTGAAAATGCAAGAAACGCAGCAAAATACGCCCTTGCAATTGCTGGTGATTTGCAGGCAAAAAAGGTTGTGTTTTATAATGCTTACCAGTCACCTCCCCTGATGACTGAGAATACTGTACCTGCAATACCGGTAATGGATATTGATACACTGAAGGACATCAGTGAGCAAGGAATGAAAGCTTTTTTAGAAAATGTGAAGCAATATCGGCAAGGTCAGGTTGAGATAGAACAAAAGACCGGTTATTCCATTTTGGCCAACGATATCAATGACCTTTGTGAAGAAGTGGACGCCGGCCTAATTGTAATGGGTATAACCGGAACCAGCAAAATTGAAGAGATCCTAATTGGCAGCACAGCTATAAGTGTGATGAAGCAAACCAAAGTCCCGGTCATTATCGTTCCCTCCGATGCAACCTATACTTCTATAACAAATGTGATGTTTGCCTGTGATTTTAAAAAGGTGGTAGAAACAACTCCGGTGCAGCCCATAAAAAATATATTAGATGTTACAAAGGCGTCGTTACATGTGGTAAATGTGTACGAAAGCGATAAGAAAATTGCGGCCGATAAAACGCATCAGCAAAAGCTTCTACAGTCGTTGCTTGAAGAGTATAATCCTAAGTTTCACTTCGAAAATAATGAAGATTTTGTTGAGGCAATAAATCATTTTGTTGAAGCGCACGGTATAGATTTGATCATAACCATTCCGAGAAAACACAAGTTATTTGAAGGATTATTTAAAGAGCGGCATACAAAAAAACTAGCTTTTCACACCCATGTACCTCTTATGTGCATCCACCAGGAAGATTTATAAAAATAGCTCGTTACCAACTATTCATCCTCACCAGTCTTTCGTTGCGACGCTCCGTTCATCAGTTTTAATGCTATTTTGCTTTTTCGTATAGTGTAAATATGCTTTGCTATCTATTGCTGGAATTCGCTGCTGTAGCGAAGTAAGATGTGGCACATCTGCAAAAGGCAAGCCTTTAAAAAGTTGCATTATTCTTCCAGAAGATAAACGGAGCGTCGCAACGGCGCCGCTATGAAAACTAATGCCTGAATAACAAAGAAAACTATTAAGAGAGATATTTGCCAACTATAGGCACTCTTCTTCCAACACCAAATGCTTTAGGGCTTACTCTTATTATAGGGCAGAACTGGTTTCGTTTATATTCGTTGCTGTTTACTAATTTCAGAATTCTATCTACCACCGCTGCATCAAAACCCAGTTCCTTTATCTCAGACGGGCCTTTTCGTCTTTCAATATATTGATACAATACTTTATCGAGAATATCATATTCAGGTAGGCTATCTGCATCTTTTTGATTAGGTCTTAACTCTGCGCTCGGTGCTTTATGAATAATATTGTCGGGGATAATTTCTGTATCGCGGTTGATATATTCTGCAAGGGCATACACTTGTAATTTATAGCAATCGCCTAACACCCCTATACCCCCGGCCATGTCGCCATACAAAGTTCCATAACCGGTAGCGAGTTCGCTTTTGTTTGATGTGTTGAGCAATATGTAGCCAAACTTATTTGCTATGCTCATTAGTAGATTGCCCCGGCTGCGGCTTTGAATATTTTCCTCAGCGATGCTAAAAGGCAGGTCTTTAAAAATTGGTTTTAACGTAGAAAGAAAGGCTTCATAAACGTGTGTAATCTTAATAATGTCGTACGGGTTTTCAAGATTTTCACTCAGTTTAACTGCGTCGTTTACCGAATGCTCCGTGCTATAAGGAGAGGGCATTAAAATGGCTCGTACATTATCTTTTCCAAGTGCTTCACAGGCTAGTGCAAGTGTTACTGCGCTATCAATCCCCCCTGATGAGCCAAGTATCGCTTTGGTAAACCCCATCTTTGTAAAATAATCCTTTATGCCATGAACCAGAGCAGTATGAATTCCTTTAATATTCAACTTCGGATTATATTCTAAAGGATTTGGTTTAATATGTGCAATTGGTTTGATGTTATCAACTGTACTTTCTTCAATAGTTCCGTCATCGTTTAAAGTTGCCCCTGCAATTGCTTCTTCAAACGAGGGCAAACACTTGCTTAAGTTTCCTTCTTTATCGAAAATGAGAGAAGCTCCGTCAAATACAATTTCAGTTTGGCTGCCGACTGCATTACAATAAAACATTGGCAGTTTATACTTTATCACATTTGACTTTATCACAGATTTCCTTTCCTCTTCGTGTATGTAGTCAAATGGAGACGCACTAATGTTTATCATTAAATCAGGTTGCTGCTCCATTAATTTATCCATTGGCGAAAAACGATACAAGGGATTGTCGTTAATATTCCAGATATCTTCACAAATAGTTACTGCCAGTCTTTTCCCTTTAAACTCAAGCACATGCCAGTCAAAGGCAGGTTCAAAATAGCGGTATTCATCAAAAACGTCGTAAGTAGGTAACAACGTTTTATGCACCTCGCCTTTGATCTCTTTTTCATATAAAAGAAAGGCAGCATTAAAAAGATCTTTGCCATGAAAAACAGGGTTTCTTGCAGGTGAGCCCAGAAGGACGCCGATAGTGTCAGCGTGCTGTTTTATTTCGTCAATTGCTTCATAGCATTTATCTATAAAGTCATTAAATTCAAGAAAGTCTCGTGGAGGATAACCGCAAACGCAAAGCTCACTAAAGACTACCAGGTCTGCTCCCTGGCTTTTGGCTTCATTAATCGCATAAATGATCTTTTCCGTATTTTTTTCAAAATTACCAATGTGGTAATTCTGTTGCGCCAGTACAATTTTCATAGTTCAAATTTTGCTAATTGCTGTATACAGCGGCATAAAGTTCGTGCCTTAATGTAATTTGCCCAACAAAGATTATTTGTATGAAGAGGTTTTACTGGTCTGTAGCGATATCCATTCTACTAATAAGCAGTTGTACGGGTAAAAAAATTCCAGACGTATCGGACGTGAAAGTTGAGCTGCAAATGCAAAGGTTCGATAACGATTTTTTTGCTGTAGATACAAGCCAGATCGATCGATCGCTGCAACAGTTACACAATAAATACCCTGATTTTTTAAGGGATTTTATTTTCAATATATTGGCCCTTCCTCCACAGCCTGATAGCTCAAAAGCCGTTGCGCAGCAACTCATTTCTTTTATAAGTTCTTATAAACCACTGAAAGATTCTGCTGATAAGATGTATGCCAATCCAAGCGACTTGACTGAGCAGGTAAAAAAAGGTTTGCAATTTGTAAAATACTATTTTCCTTCTTATAAATTGCCGGGTAAACTTATCACCTTTATCGGCCCTATAAATAGTTACGGCAATATTTTGACTACCGATGCCTTGGCAGTCGGCTTACAATTATACATGGGAAGCAACTATTCTTTATACCAAAGTGATGCAGGGCAGGAGCTGTACCCGGCTTATATATCAAGAAGATTTCAAAAGGAGTACATACCTGTTAATTGTCTTAAGACAATAGTTAACGACCTGTTTCCGGATAACGAAGCAGGTAGACCATTAATTGAACAGATGGTACAAGCCGGCAAAAGATTGTACTTGCTGGATCAGTTCATGCCGGAGGCAGAAGATACATTGAAGACCGGCTATACAAAAGATCAGTTAGACGGATGTTATAAGAATGAAGAAACAATCTGGTCGTATTTTGTTCAGAATGAGTTGGTTTATGTTTCAGATCCTTCTGTGGTAAAAGATTATATGAATGATGCTCCTACAACCCAGGCGTTTGGCGCAGAATCGCCAGGCTTTATAGGCCAGTTTGTAGGATGGCAAATTGTAAAAAAGTGGATGGGCAAAAACGAAAAAGTAACGTTGCAGCAACTAATAGAAATGGATCCTAAAACTATTTTTGAGCAAGCGAAGTATAAACCTTGAGTAAGGTTTGAGGGGTATGATGTAGGCATAAGGAAGAAGAATGGCAGCATTGTAAAGCTTATGCCCTAAACCTAACCTTCCACCTCGCTTTTTTCTAATTCATTTTATAAGGAACAATCATTTCAAACGCGGGAATGTTGACTTCGAATGTTATTTTATTGTTCATGTTTTCCATCACGTATTTTCCAAACATTTTGCCCATTTCGGTGCGCAGGTTGCAACCACTTACGTATTGAAACTGTTGCCCTGCCTCCAGTAGTGGTTGTTGACCAACAACGCCTTCACCTTCCACCTCCCGATACTCGCCATTGCTGTCAAATATGTGCCAATGCCTTCGGTGCAATTGCACAGGAAAGCTATTATGATTCTCGATGGATATACGATAAGCAAACATAAACTCATTATTTACCGGGTTGCTGTAATCGGGTTGATAAAAAGTCTCTACGCTTATTTGTACTCCCTCCGAAAGTTTTGAAATCATGTGAGGCAGTTTTAGTAAAAATAAAGAAATTTTGAAATGCACTTATACTATTTATGCAAAGACTTTACCAAAATACTCTTCGCTGCTTCGTCTCCAAAACTATCTTCTTATGTTTCCATTCAGAGCCGAGGGGGTGTAAATGAGCTGGTATAAAAAACAGTTGCAGCGAGGGTAGAATTTTGGCTTTCAAAACTTCGTCCTGCTGTTAGCCCGCAGAGCATCTTTTAAAAGCAGTACGACCAACGTTCTAAAAGCCAAGGATTTGAAATTATTTTTTTATGTTACCAGCATTTGAAATTCTAATAACCATTGTTGCGGCGCTCCGTTTAACTTATGTTTCCGTGTTTATGCTTTTACCAACGGGTATAAGTTTTTTAAGCAATTAAAATAATTTATTCAATAAGACAAAAATGCATGGGAAACAGTCCCTAATAATGCTTTCCACTGTAATTCTTAAAATCGCCAAAGGGCATGTGGCTAACTAGTATGAAACGATTATACTTTTGTTATCGCTAAAATGCACCTGTAATTATAGCAGTTGCTGTTCTAAGAAAGTAAGCAGATTATGAATAAAAACGACGTTTCAATTGCCACTATTACTTTGGCTCGCGATGAAAAGGAAGAGCAGTTACTTCGCAACTCTTTACGGGAACTTGCAAAGCTAGAGATACCCGTTTTTATAACTGATGGTGGTTCGCAAGCAAGCTTTTTAGCATTCTTAAAGGGCTTTTCTCACTTCAAGATATCTGAGGCAAAGGTAAAGGGCGTTTGGGAGCAGGCTAAGACCAGCTTGTTTCAAGCTTTTGAAGCAGGAACGAAATTTATCTTTTACACCGAACCAGATAAGTACGATTTCTTCCACTCATCCATAAGCGCGATGCTTCACCAAATTCCAACTGATGAGAAATCTGGGGTGGTAACAGCTTCCAGGTCTGCTGTCGGCTTCAACACTTTTCCCGATTTTCAACGAATGACCGAAACCACCATAAACAATTGCTGCTCCGAAATAATAGGGGGCAACTTTGATTACACGTATGGCCCTTTCCTTTTAAACCGAGAGCTGGTGCCATTTCTAAAATTGGTTAATGAGGATATTGGTTGGGGTTGGCGCCCTTATATGTTTAGTGTTGCAAATAGGTTAGGTTTTCGGGTTGATCCTTATATCGGTGATTTTGCTTGTCCTGCAGAACAAAGGCAAGACTCTGGTGCCGAACGTATTTACCGCATGCGTCAGTTAGCTCAAAACATTCAGGGAATTGTTCTTTCGGCTTCGGTTTCTTTAAACACAGATTTGTATTTTAAACAATAGCTTTCGTTTGCAAGGCTAACCGTAATATCTCATGCTGATTGCTGAATGGGGTATACAGTTACAACGGAGCGTCGCAACAAAAGTTGCCGGTTGTGATAATGCTGACTATCACACTTTTTTTAAAAGCAAATCAAAAATGAATGGAATTGCCAACAGGGTCTGCCGCTACTAGTTAACGTACATCAAACTACTTTCACTGATCAAGGATATGTGGCTTCCTTATATTGTCAACGCTAATTATTACCTTCGTCGCATGGCGAAGAAGTTGTTTTTATTAGATGCAATGGCGTTAATTTATCGTGCTTATTATGCATTAATTCGTGCACCCCGTATAACAAGTAAAGGACGGAATACCAATGCCCAGTTCGGTTTTACAACCACCCTGGTAGATTTAATTAACAAAGAAAAGCCGACCCATTTGGCTGTCTGTTTTGATACAGACGCAGCTACAGGACGTCATACAGATTTTGTGGATTACAAGGCAAACAGGCAGGCAGCTCCCGAAGATTTGACGAGTGCTTTACCTGACATTAAAAAGATTATAAAAGCATTCAATATTCCGGTTGTTGAGTTAGATGGTTACGAAGCGGATGATGTGATCGGCACACTTGCATGGCAGGCTGCTGATCTTGGGTACCAGGTGTACATGGTGACGCCAGATAAAGATTACGGGCAGTTATTGATACATGAGGGGGTGTACATTTATAAGCCGCCGTATATGGGTAGTAAGGAAGAAATATTGGATGCAAAAAAAATTACAGAAAAGTGGTGTATCGAAAGGGTAGAACAAGTGGTTGACATGTTGGGGCTAATGGGCGATGCGGTAGATAATATTCCGGGCATTGCAGGCGTAGGTGAAAAAACAGCGTGCAAGCTTTTAAAGGAATACGATAACCTTGAAAACATATTGGCACATGCAGACGAGATAAAAGGTTCATTGGGAGAAAAGATCCGGAACGGAAGAGAAGCGGCCATTATGAGTAAGAAGCTGGCAAGAATAATTACCGATGTTCCGGTCCGGTTTCACGAAGAAGAATACATGCTTCAGGAATGGAATGTGCCTGAATTAAGAGACCTTTTTGCCGAACTTGAATTTAAGGCTTTAGGCAAAAGGATTTTGGGTGATGAGGTTAATGTATTTGAAAAAGCAGCCACAACACCTTCAGGTGGGCAGATGGATTTATTTGTCACGGTGGAAGACGGTAAGACCATAGATGTACAGGTTACCGACATAAGTGAACCAGTGGAAACAGTTGGTCTCACTGCAGACAAAAACATTAGCAATACGCCGCACAGTTATATCCTCGTTGAGGGAGAAGACAAAATTTTAGCGCTTGTAAGCGAACTGATGGGTATTGAAGAAATAAGTTTTGATACCGAAACAACAGGAACGTATGCGCATGATGTTGAATTGGTAGGAATAAGTTTCTCGTACAAACAAGGCGAAGGATATTACATACCTGCCCCAAAGAAGTTTGATGAAACCATAGAGTTTCTAAAACAGTTTAAACCCCTGTTTGAAGACCCGACAAAAAAGTGGGTAGGACAAAATGTGAAGTATGACCTGACCGTTTTTAAATGGTACGGAATTGAGTTGGCCGGCCAGTTTTTTGACACTATGCTAGCTCACTACCTGATAGAACCTGAGGGACGAAGAAATATGAATTACCTGAGCGCCCAGTTCCTTCAATACGAGCCCGTTTCTATTGAGGAATTAATTGGTAAGAAAGGCAAAGGTCAGATCACAATGAAAGATGTGGAGCTGGAAAAGATAAAGGAATATGCGGTTGAAGATGCTGATATAACCCTTCAGCTAAAAAATACTTTCGCACCGATAGTTGCAATAAGAAAAGTTGATAAGGTTTTTAACGAAGTAGAAATCCCACTGATAAAAGTACTTCTAGATATGGAGTACGAAGGGGTGAGGATTGATAAAGACTTTTTAAGCGATTACTCGAAGCAGCTCGAAAAAGAGGCTGCCTGCTGCGAAGAAAATGTGTATGCCATAGCGGAAGTAAGGTTTAATCTTGCATCTCCTAAACAGTTGGGTGAAGTACTTTTTGAAAAACTAAAGCTTGACCCAAAAGCCAAAAAAACAAAGAGCGGGCAATATGCTACCGGCGAAGATGTACTAATGAAACTGGCAGCGCAACATAAGATTGTGGATGACATAATCGGCTTCAGGGAGCTGACTAAATTAAAGAACACATATATTGATGCTCTTCCCTTAATGATAAATAGAAAAACGGGAAGAGTTCATACCTGCTACAGCCAGGCCGTGGCTGTTACCGGAAGATTGAGCAGCAACAATCCAAACCTTCAAAATATCCCTGTTCGTACAGAGCGGGGAAGAGAGATAAGAAAAGCTTTTGTACCAAGAGATGAAAACCATGTGATTGTAAGTGCAGATTATTCGCAGATAGAATTGCGCATTGTGGCAGCAATTAGCGAAGACCCAAATATGTGTGATGCTTTTAAACAGGGAAAGGATATTCATACAGCAACCGCAGCTAAAGTGTACAATATTGACGAAGCTGATGTAACCAAAGAAATGCGTTACAAAGCAAAGAGTGTAAACTTTGGAATTATCTATGGCCAGGGTGCCTTTGGACTTTCTGAAAATCTAAAGATTAGCCGGGCTGAAGCAAAGGAAATAATAGAGAATTATAAAAAACAGTTTCCAAACATTCAAAAGTACATGGACGACCAGATGAAGTTCGCCCAGAAGAATGGATATGTTGAAACCTTACTAGGTCGTAAACGATGGCTAAAAGATATTAACAGCAACAACTTTACCGTTCGTGGTTATGCTGAACGGAATGCTATCAACATGCCTATACAAGGAACGGCTGCTGATATGATTAAACTGGCAATGATTAAAATTCACAACGAGTTCAAGCAGCGCAAGCTAAAATCAAAAATGATTTTACAGGTGCATGATGAATTGGTATTTGATGCATATAAAGATGAAGTGGAACTGATAAAACCGATTATCATTGATTGCATGGAGTCAGCATTGGCTTTACCAAATGAAGTTCCGGCAAGTGCAGAGTTGGGAGTGGGAGACAATTGGTTAGAGGCGCATTAACCCTAATCCCGAAAGGGGGGATAGAGAGTACGGCACTTATTACATAAGTCGTCCGCCAACTGTCATCGGTCATCCGTCAACTTCCAAAAATGCTTTCAAACAAAATACTCAATTTTCTTTTCAACCTTGAATTTACAGTTGAGCTACCGGTGGACATTGAAGTAATGAATCCATTTTCTGAACAAGAAACGGCAAGGGTTGTAAACTTCTTTTATAATAAATATTACAACGACGATAACCCTCGCTACTGCATCGTTGGAATTAATCCCGGAAGGTTTGGTGGCGGGGTAACAGGCATTCCTTTTACTGACCCTATTCGACTTGAAAAGGAATGCGGGATAGAAAATAACTGGCCACGGAAACAGGAGTTGTCTTCCGTTTTCGTTTATGATATGATCAATGCTTTTGGTGGTCCCGAAGCATTTTATCGTAAGCTGTATTTTACTTCCATTAGCCCGCTTGGTTTTACACAAGCAGGTAAGAACCTAAATTATTATGACGATAAGAATTTAGCAGCCGGAATAATTCCTTTTGCGGTTGACTGTTTTCGTAAACAACTCAGTTGGGGTTTACATTCTTCCGTCGCTTTTTGTCTTGGCGAAGGAGCGAACTTTAAGTTTCTATCAAAGCTCAACAATGAGTATAAGCTTTTTGATAAAATCGTCCCTTTCTCACATCCTCGCTTTATAATGCAGTATAAGTTGAAAACAAAAGAGGTTTATATAGATAAGTATTTACAGGAGTTTTCGAAGTTGAAATAAACTATAGACACCTTTGCCTGGTGCAAAAGAACATTCTTATTAACAAGTTAATGGTGTTAAGTTAGCCCCTAATACAAGTTTAGAATACCCATCTTTTTTTAATTTGCTACGTAAAGTAATTGTATCACACACTCACCCTTAAGCTAAGTGAAGCTATAATAGAAAAAGCATAAAGAATATGCACGGTTGCACAATACAAGTCTTTCAGGTCTAATTGCCAATTATCTTCAAAAAATTACCAACGAAATCAGAATAAAGAGGAAGTAACACCTTTAGTTGAAAGTTTGTCCGGAGTAATTAATCTTCCAAAAGAATTCGTGTAATAAGGATTATTCAGATTTTTTAACTGACAAATACAAATAATGGAAAAAGTATGCGTCGATACTGATATTATTCTCGACCTATTGAGTAAAAGAGATCCTTTTTACATTCATTCAGCAAGTTTATTTTCTTCCGCAAACAGAAAGGAATTGAAGTTTGCGTTTCCTCGTTAGCTAACCTTAATTACATTTTATAAAAGCAGTATTCCGGCGATGAAGCAAGAAAGTTGCTACAAAAATTCAAAACATTAGTGACAGTTTTGGCAGTAACAGATAAAGTAATTGAGCTTGCTTTATCTTCAGAATTTAAAGATTTTGAAGACGGGATACAATATTTTACAGCAACGGAAAGCGGTATAAAAAAACTACTAACAAGAAATCTAAAAGATTATAGAGTTGCTGAAATCTCAGTGATGACAGCAGAACAGCTGTTGAAAGCAAAGAAGTAGAAGTTAAGATTTAAATCCCTCCCCAATTCTCCCCCATCCCATAAATCGCCGTTCTCCTACCTTTGCGGCATGAAGCCAGTTTTGATCTATTGTTACGATGCATATTGTGGATGGTGTTATGGATTTAGTCCGGTGATTAAACAGTTAGCGGATGAATATAAAGACAGGTTGGAAATGGACGTTTTATCAGGAGGAATGATCCTGCCTGAAAAACCTGCACATATAGATCAAATTGCGCCATATATACAAAAGGCCTATAAAACCGTTGAAGAAACCACAGGTATAAAATTCGGACAGGATTTTCTCTGGCACATATTTAATTACGAGGATAGCGACTGGTACCCCAACTCCGAAAAGCCGGCTATCGCAATGTGCATTTTTAAAGAATATTATCCCGACAGAGCGGTTGAATTTGCAGCAGACTTACAATATGGGCTAAATTATGAAGGCCGCGATCTTACCGATAATGAAGCTTACAGGCACCTGTTGGAAAAATATAGCATTCAACCCGAAGTCTTTTACGAAAAGTTGGAAAGCGAGGAATACAAAGAGAAGGCTTATTACGAATTTTCGCTCATGAAACAGTTAAGGGTCGAAGGCTATCCGTGCGTGTTTGTTCAGACGGACGAACTGAAATTTCACATGGTGGCCAAAGGGTTTGTGGACTACGACACATTGAAGCAACGAATTGAAAATGTACTAAAAGCAGCCGCCTGAAAGTAAAGAACAATGAGACCAGATATAAGATCAAGAGACGACCTGTTTGTGCTACTTCAAAGGTTTTATGAGGTGCTTTTACAAAACGAAACGATTTCGTACATTTTTACTGATGTTGCTAAAATAAACATGGAACATCACCTTCCGATTATTGTTGATTTTTGGGAAATGGTTTTGTTTGAAGCTCCTACCTATAAAAAAAATGCTATCGGGCCGCATTTGGTTTTAAACGAAAAATCAAGGTTCGAGAAACATCATTTTGAAACGTGGTTAAACACTTTTAATAAAACGGTAGACGAATTGTTCGAAGGTAAAAACGCTTTTGCAGCTAAACAGAAAGCCAAAAGCATTGCGACCATTATGCAGATTAAGATTGCGCAAACGAAGTAAGTTCGGCAGTGGGTTGAATGAGGAAGTACTGCGCCATGAATATAAACTGCGCTTCACCGCGCAAGACTGTTTCATTCGTTAAATGATGAAAAAAGCGATATTGTATAAGTGAGTGACACAACGATGTTGCCTTAAGAACCAGGGATGGCTACAAAACCCCGTATACATCAAAACCTTAAAATTCTTAATTCGAACGGGCTTTAGACTATTTCCTTTTATCTTGCACGTCCTAAAATAATAGATTGACTATGGAATACGGGAAAATAATTTCTGTTACAGGATTGGGTGGTTTGTTCGAATTGGTAGGCAGCAAAAAAGACGGCGCTATTGTTCGCTCTCTCGAAGATAAAACCACAAAGTTTGTGGCCAGCCGTGTACATAACTTTTCACATCTTGAAAGTATTGAAGTTTATACAGTTCGCGACAATGTAAATCTTGTGGAGGTGCTTACAGCTATGCAAGACAGCAGTGAGCCCGTGCCTACCGACAAAGATGGTAATGCGGTGAAGGCCTATTTTCAAAAGGTGTATCCTGATATGGATTTTGAAAGAGTTTATGCCAGCGACATGAAGAAGATGGTGAAATGGTACAGCGTTTTAAAAGCGAATAACGTAGAAATAAAACTTAGCCACGTTGATGAAGAGGAAGGCGGCGAGCAAGCGGAGGAAGTAACAGAGCCCGATACACAAGTTGCCGGAGTAGAGAAAACAGAAGGATAAATAAAAGCTGCAAGCTTTGAGCTGCCAGCTACAAGCCAACCAAAACAAGCTTGAAGCTTGAGGCTAGTAGCTTGCAGCTTTTTTTGTTTCAGGCTGCATAACTTTTATCAACATCGTTGTGTCACTCACTTTGTACTGATAGATTATGAATTGAACCTTTGGTTGACAGTATAACGGCCTTTAGAGTTTTGAAGCACTGGCCATGGTCATTCAAAAGAAAATCAACTTAAAAGCATTATGACATTAACTGCAGATATTAAAAAACTCGAAAGACATTATGTTCCCGCCGATTTTGTAATCACCGGCTGGAATAGTCTTGAGCCATATTTTAAAGAGTTAGTCGAGAGACCACTGAACTCAGGAGCGGAGCTGGAAAAGTGGATGAAAGATATGAGCGAGCTGGAAGCAGTCGTAAGCGAAGATGCATGCTGGAGACAAATACGAATGACGTGCGATACAACTGATAAAAAGCTGGAAGAGGCTTTTACATTCTTTTGTATGGAGATACAGCCAAAGCTGCAACCCTATGCTGATTTGCTTAACCGTAAACTAATTGATAGTCCGTATACAAAAGAACTTGACGAGCAACAATATTTTACTTACCTGAGAAATGTTCGTAAAAGCATTGAACTGTTTCGGGAAGCAAATATTCCAATACAAGCAGAGTTGAGCGTAATGGCGCAGCAGTATGGACAAATATCCGGGGCGATGACTGTTGAAGTTAAAGGCCAGGAATACACGCTGCAGCAAGCTTCGAAGTTTTTAGAAGAACACGACCGTGGCTTACGTGAAGAGGTGTACCGCAAAATACACGAGCGGCGCTTGCAGGATAAAGATGGTTTGAATGATTTGTATTCGCAATTAATCCAAAAGCGTCACCAGGTAGCTTTGAATGCGGGTTTTGAAAACTATCGCGATTACAAGTTTGCTGAAATGGGACGGTTCGATTATACAAAAGAAGATTGCTTCAGTTTTCACGAAGCGGTAAAGTTGCATGTGTTGCCATTAGTGAAAAAGATAAACGAGAAGAAGAAACAGAAGCTGGGTTTAGACGCACTGCGTCCGTGGGATACCGAGGCGGAACCTGAAGGAATTGAGCCCTTAAAGCCATTTACAACAGGGGAGGATTTGACAGAAAAAGCAATTAAATGCTTTGAAGAGTTAAATCCATTTTTTGCCGAATGCCTTCGTAAAATGAAAGAGCTGGGTCATCTTGATTTGGAGAGTCGGAAAGGAAAAGCTCCGGGTGGTTATAATTGCCCTTTGGCTGAAAGTGGTGCTCCATTCATCTTTATGAATGCTGCCGGACAGATGCACGATGTAACTACTATGGTTCATGAAGGGGGACATGCTATTCATTCTTTCCTTTCCCATCCGTTGCCTTTGAGCGCTTTCAAGGAATATCCTATGGAAATTGCCGAAGTAGCAAGCATGGCAATGGAACTTTTTAGCATGGAATTCTGGAAAGTATTTTTTGATAGGGAAGAAGATCTGATGCGCGCCAAAGAACACCAGCTCGAAAGAACTATCACGATCTTTCCATGGATCGCAACTGTTGACAAGTTCCAGCATTGGGTGTATGAAAACCCTAACCATACCGTAGTAGAAAGAACTGAAAAGTGGATGGAAATTCTGGAAGAATTTTCTACAGGCGTTGTTGATTTTAGTGGGTTAGAAGAGTTTAGAAAATCTAGCTGGCAAAGGCAGCTGCACTTATTTGAAGTTCCTTTTTATTACATCGAATATGGTATAGCTCAGCTTGGTGCAATTGGCATGTGGAAGCAATTTAAAGGCAACAAAGAGCAAGCTTTAAAAAATTACATTAATGCCCTTAGCCTGGGCGGAACAAAAACTTTACCTGCTTTATATCAAGCGGCGGGATTAGAATTCAATCTCTCTCCCGATTATATAAAGTCGTTAATGGATTTTGTAAATGAGGAGTATTTGCAGATTGGATGAACCGGGATGGAGGGATTTGCCGGATAGATGGGAAAAGGATTAAGAACTAAGTATAAAACAAAGGAGCGTTTCTTGTAAGGGAAGCGCTCCTTTTTGATTACGTAGCCTTTTATTAATTCACCGTTGTACACTTCTGAATATACATTTACTAATTCGGTGGTATTGCCGTAGTTTAAATCAATCTTTAATCGGCCTAACTGTTTCAATCCTCAGTTTCTTTTGAAAAATGGCCCCGCTAATTTTTACTTCACTATTCCAATATCCTGTTGAGCGGCAGTGTTGGTTGCTGTTCTAAAACATTGAAACCATCTTTATCGCTTGTTTAAAAACAATACGTTTTTACAATTGTACTGGGGGTGCAATACAAATCCATTTCCACAGGGTGTTCTTCCCGCGTTTTATTCGCTTTGTGTTCTATTAGATACAACCTATCTCAAGGTTTCCGACACCCTCAAATTCTGAAATTTAAGTATGGTATTAGAAGCGTGTTTTTTTACTCTAATTAGGTGCTCTGTATTTAAGTACCCTCTCCCATATCGATCATGTTCTAATTCTTCCATCAATGAATGCCTCGCTTTTTACACCTTAGCCTTTCTTTGGAATAATTTTGTTGTTGTCAAGCATACTATTTCAGTTTTGTCGGCGCACGTTAACAAATCAGCGTTTTTGTAGATTAGAAAAAAAAGTTCAGGTTTTTCAGTTATTCTTTTGGTAGAATGGATAATACTTCTACCTTTGCAA
>NZ_JAOQAH010000105.1 GCF_025963695.1 Segetibacter sp.
TGAGGCTTTAAACCGTCTCTTGATACTAGGTCTACCTTTTTTTGAAGAATGTATTCCAGCTTTTCTGCAAGTTCAATGAACCCATATCCTAAATATCCGTGTAGCTCAACCATGATGTCTATATCACTTTCCCCTTCAACATAATCCGGACGTGTTATCGATCAAAACAATCCAATCCGGGATATAGGATACTTCTGTTGCAATTCGGGCAATGCTTCAGCAAGTTTTGACTTTATAATTTTGCTATCACTCATAGCCTCAATTTGTGAATAAAATCAGGAATTAAACGTTGTCTTTTATTAAACCTTGCTCGCGTAACGCCAATGGTTCTTGCGGTTATAACTGATTTTTCTTCAACCCCTTCACATACTCCATAAACTCCCGCCTCTCTATCATCCTTGCTCCCAGGGTCTCAAGATGCTCCGTATGCACCTGGCAGTCTATTAGTTGAACTCCTTCGCTTATAAGTTGATGTACATACTTTATAAAAGCATACTTACTGGCGTTGCTTACGTGGCTAAACATACTTTCACCAAAAAACATATTATTCAAACGAACCCCGTATAATCCTCCGGCTAGTTCACCATTAAGCCAAACTTCGGCGCTGTGTGCGTAACCCAGTTTATGTAATTGAACGTATGCTGCTTCTACATCGTCTGTTATCCATGTTCCATCCTGGCCTTCACGTTCTTTTTCTTTGCATGCTCGTATTACCTGCGCGAAAGCTTTGTTGATGGTAAATTCAAAAGCACTTCTTTTTAAGAGTGCTTTCATGCTTTTGCTTACTCTTAGTTCATTTGGAAATAATACAAACCTTGGGTCTGGGCTCCACCACATTGGTACGTCTCCATCGAACCATGGAAAAATTCCCTTACGATATGCCAGTAATAATCGCTCCACAGATAGATCTCCTCCAATGGCTAATAAGCCGTCGTGTAACGCTTCAGTGATGGGAGGAAACCATAGGTTATTGTCTAATACGTAGAGGGGCATTTTTAGAAAGAAGCGATTTTGTTCGTATACGTTGTAAAGAAAAATATTAAAACGACGTGTTTTTAAGCGTCGAGGCAAGTTACTACAAGTAGAAGTGAGTGACACAACGATGTTGATAAGCGCCATCGAAGATTGCTTAATAAAACTTCTAACAAGAAATGAACATTTTTTGCCCGTTAGCCAAAGGGGCGCTTTTTGATATTAAAATACCTGTGTGGAATAATTATGTTTGCAGCTGTTGACAGTTTTAAAAACAGAACGTATGGCGGCAGTGAAAACGGAGACTAAAATTGCAGTATTATTATCGCCACACGAATTAGGCACTAAATACCGGTTGCTTGAGTCTTTACATGTTCAAAAGTCGAATAAGGGAATTGACTACGATCTTTTCGATTTGCAGTCTAAAGAGTTGAACAAGCATTATTCGCATCTGCCTCAAGTTGTAAGAGATTTACTTCAAAACTTTTGCCCCGACGCGTTTAACAGCTTTCAATACAAGGTTGGGAAGCCTTTTTTGGATAAAAAGTTAACTGCCCCTGAAACGGCCTTAATTATAAATGCAACCCGTCGTCATTTTCACCAGTTATTTGATAAGCTAAAGCCTTTTTTTAGTCTCTTAAAATGGTATCATAGGACAAGGGTAGACAATGGTAAAAGTTTTAAAATAGCTCCCTGTGCGTTTAGTAGCTATAGGCCTCATTTAAATTTTCATGTTGCCAAAGAATCAAACAGTCTTGTTTTAAAAACTGAAGTTGTTCTTAACGGCGCTTCGTATAATTTAAATGAGTTTAGTCGCAACCACTTTTTACTGGAAAGCAATAGTGAATATTTTTTGCTGTCCTACAAAGATTATCAGACCATCGAGTGGATAGCGGAAAACAACAAGGGACAATATGGAGGTGATCCTACCGCCTTTTCCCAGAATATTTTAACCAAACTGGAGCTGGACTATAACGTAAATCGTAACAATTTATTCAGCAAAAAGGAAATCAAAACACTGCCCGTCAACCGGGTATTGTTGAGTGAACTAAACGGCGCTTTTTTAATGCTTACGCCACAATGGGTGTACGATGGTTTTGTAATGGAGAATCCGTGGAAAGAAAGCTATGAAACGGTGGTTGAAGGCGAGACAGTTGAAATCATCCGTAATAAAGAGGCAGAAGATGAATTTGTAAAATTACTTATAGGCCTTCATCCAAATTTTTCGAACCAGCGAAACGGTTACTATTACCTTTCTTTTGCCGAGGCTCAAAAAAAGCAATGGTTTTTAAAAGCGTATCATAATCTGTTGGAGCAGGGGATTCAGTTGGTTGGTATGGATATGCTGAACCACTTCCGATATTCACCTTTCAAAGTAGAAACGGTGGTAAATGTAAAGCACGAAGGACAGGGCAAGGTATTGATGCAAATGAAAGTGTTATTTGGCAAAGAAGAACTAAGGCTGAACGAATTGCAGAAAATGTTATTGGCCGGGCAAAAGGCGGTACTGTTGAAAGATGGTAGCCTGGGCATTTTGCATGATGAGTGGATACAACAATATTCCGCTATTATCAAGCATGGAAAGATAAATAAAGATGAAATAGAGGTAGCACGGGTAATGGCCATAAGCGAACAGCAGGCAACCGGGGAAAAACAAGTGTTAAAAACGCTTATAAAAGAGCAATGGTGGCAAAAGTGGCAACAATGGCAAAATGGAAGCGAAGATATTTACCAGCTGCCGACTTCTGTAAAGGCAACTTTAAGGCCCTACCAGCAAAAAGGATTTGAATGGCTGACACTACTGGCCGAGGCTGGTGCAGGTGGATGTCTTGCAGACGACATGGGCCTCGGTAAAACCCTGCAAACCATTTGTTACCTCGCATACTACATTCATCATAATCCAAATTCTGTAAATATTATAGTATGTCCTTCGTCTCTGATATTTAACTGGCAGCAGGAATTGCAAAAGTTTACCCCGGAAATAACTTCGGTTGTTTACCACGGTACAAGCCGTAATGCGGAGGAGGTTACAAACGCTAGCTGCCAGGTGATCATTACCAGTTATGGAACGTTAAGGGCAGATGCAGGTACACTATTGGCGAATAATTACGGCGTTGCAGTAATAGATGAAAGTCATAATATCAAAAATCCTTCTGCGCAGATTACGACTGTGGTAAATATGATTCCTGCTGATGTTCGCATTGCGCTTAGTGGTACTCCGGTTGTCAACAACACCTTTGATTTGTATGCCCAGTTAAACTTTGCCTTGCCGGGCATGTTTGGAAGCCGCGAATTTTTTAAACGGGAATATGCTGATGCCATAGACAGAAACCATGATGTAGAAAAAATTAAGGCACTTCAAAAACTAACCGCCCCTTTTATATTGCGCCGGACAAAAGAGCAGGTTGCCAAAGATCTTCCTGATAAAACGGAGATGATCTTGTGGTGCAAAATGAATGGCAGGCAACAGGATCTATACAATAACATCAAGGACCAGATCAGGGGTAATATCTTTCTCGATATTAAAAATAATGGATTAAATAAAAGCAAGCTGGCAGTATTGCAGGGGATGCTTAAACTGCGACAAATTTGTAACTCTCCTTTATTATTGCCCGTGGCGGAACAGGAGTCTTGTACAGACTCCGTTAAAACTGAAGTTTTGATAGGAGAGCTGAAGAATATCCTAAAGGAACATAAAGCACTTGTCTTTTCTCAGTTTAGCAGTATGCTCAATTTGCTTGCTGCCGAATGCGACAAGCAAGGCATCAACTATTATCATTTCGACGGGCAAACGCCGCCAACAAAGCGAATAGAAATGGTAAATGCTTTCCAGGATAAGGATAATACAACCAACCTGTTTTTAATTAGTCTGAAAGCCGGAAACACCGGTCTTACACTTACTGCAGCTGACTATGTTTTCCTTTTCGACCCCTGGTGGAATACCGCAGTAGAGCAACAGGCCATTGACCGTACCCACAGGATTGGCCAAACAAAGAACGTTTTCGCCTACAAGATAATTTGCAAGGATACCATCGAAGAAAAGATTATTCAATTACAGCAGCGAAAAAAGAAACTGGCAGAGGAACTGGTTGGTGAAGATGACGGATTTATTAAAACGCTCAGCGAAGAAGATATAACCTACCTGTTTAGTTAGAATTTTTATTTGTAGCAAGCATAATAACTTT
>NZ_JAOQAH010000007.1 GCF_025963695.1 Segetibacter sp.
CCTGGCCTTCACTTATTTTGTGCACCATTGGCTTTTCGCAATAGACTGCTTTGCCTTTTTGCAATGCATCTTTGGTAATTCGTGCATGATGATGATCGCTCGTAACAATCAAAACGGCATCAATATCGTCTCGGTTCAGAATTTCGCGATAATCACGGGTGGTAAAAAGCTCCTTACCATAAACTTCTTTAGCGCGTTCAAGTCTTCCTGTATATAAGTCGGCGGCGGCCACTAATTCTACTCCTGGAACTTTCAAAGCTTGCCTCACATCATTATTACCCTGAATGCCAAGGCCTATCAGGCCAATCTTTATCTGGTCGTTTGGAGATATTTTTTTCTCATACCTTAAAATCCGTTCTTCTGCTTTTTCCTTGTTTGCAAGACTGGAAAGTGGGCTGGCTGCAAGAAATAAACCCGTTGCCCCAATTTGTTCAAGAAATTTTCTTCGCGATGAGCGACTTTGATTTGACATGCAATTAGTTTTTATAAAACTTAGATGAATTTTAAAGTAGTATACGTTAGAAATTTGAAGTTAAGGAATAAGAAGAAATGAAACTGAAATGAAAAGTGAAACAAAACAATTTTCAGAAGTGGAATAAAACAGCTTTGTAAATAACTCGTAAAATTTTTCAAATCTCCTTACTCTTTTAAATCCTGGTTTTAAATAAGGTGTTCATTAAATCCCAATGCTATAAGTTTTTCAAAAGCTTCCCAAACATCCTCAGGTATTGGTTGATAAATCTGAAATCCCTTTTCAGCATAAATCTTAATTCGTTGCAAATCACCTAGCATTATATGAATTACTTTATCTAACGAGATCTCGTTGTTTGGATAGTCGTGAAAAGATATTTGAGGGGAGGTGACTATTAGCTTTTTATCTGGCCAGTGTTTTTTAAAAGTGGCATAACTTCTTCGCTCCATGTAGGGCTTTTGTACTACTATAAAGGATTGCGGATGGAGGTTATTTTGTTCTAATAGTTGTTGGGTAAATAGAATGTTTTCTCCTGTATTGGTTGATTTATTTTCTATTAAAATTCTCTCTTTAGGAACGCCGGTTTCGATTGCGATCTTTGCAAACTTGTCAGCTTCTGTTTCTGTCCACATATCTTCTGTTAATCGTCCTAAACCACCCGAGAAAATTAGCAAAGGTGCCCATTGCTGCAAGTATAATGCTGCCGCCCGTTCTGCAACTCTTACGTCATGACTTCCTAACACGAGTATACAATCAGACTTTTCAAGACTATTATTTACATGGTGATAATCCCAGACTTTTTGTGCTAATGATATAACTTCTTCTGTCATCATAAGAGGCGAAAATAGGAGGTATTTGAATATTTGTGACCATCGCACGAACAATGATGATTAAAAGTTGATTTGGCGAGGTAGTGACAATAATAAAGCGTTTAATTTGCTGAACAAAGAAAAAGTAGTACAAGAGTGCGACGCAAGCAAAGCTTACTGAAGCTAAACTGCTGGCTAAGAAAGGTACTTACTGTTTTTATGTTGCGGCCTGAACGGTTTTAAAGGTAAATGGATAAGGGATGGAAAAAGAGCGTAAAGTGGAAGGTGTTAACACTTTTTGCTTTACTTAAACTAACAGACTAAGTCTTTATAAATAATAGATATTTCTTGAACAAAAGTAAATTAACGATGAAAAAAACGATGATGCTTAGCCTTGTAATGGCTTCTTTTCTCAATGCTACCAGCCAAACGACCCCTGTTGTGTCGGTGTTGCCTCAACCTGTGACTGTACAAAAAGGTAATGGAAGTTTCTTGTTAAAAAAGACAACGGCAATTGAAGTAACTGGCACTAACGCAGATGCGAGAAGAGTTGCGGGTTACCTGGCAAAAAAAATATCGACTGCTACGGGTTATTCAATTGCGGTAAAAACAGCAACCTTTAATGCCAATACAGCCGGTAACATTAGGTTGACTTTGTCTGCCGATACGACGGTGGGCAATGAAGGTTACAAGTTGAGCGTTGTTCCGAATTCTGTAATAATTACTGCTAATAAACCTGCAGGGTTGTTTTATGGAATGCAGACCCTTTTGCAATTATTTCCTAAGGAGATTGAAAGCAACACGGTGGCGAACAATGTAAATTGGAGTGTGCCTGCTACAACAATTAATGACAAGCCCCGTTTTGGCTGGAGAGGTTTGATGTTTGATGTAAGCAGACACTTTTTTACTAAGCAGGAGGTAAAAGATTACATAGACCAAATGGTGCGTTTTAAATTTAACCTGCTCCATTTGCACCTGACTGACGATGAAGGCTGGAGAATACAAATAGAAGGTCTTCCAAGGTTGACAGAAGTAGGTGCATGGAACGTTAAGAAGGTTGGCTACTTTGGGACCTTTTCTCCACCCACGCCTGATGAACCAAAAGATTATGGCGGATTTTATACACAGGCAGATATAAGAGAACTTGTTCAATACGCTAAAGATCGTTTTGTAGATATTCTTCCTGAAATTGATGTTCCTGGTCATAGCCTTGCTGCGGTTGTTGCTTATCCTGAACTGTCTTGTACTCCGGGCGCAGATAAATACCAGGTAAGATCTGGAGAGGTGATTATGGATTGGTCACGTGGCGCACCTCCGATTGCATTAATTGACAATACGCTTTGCCCTGCAAACGAAAAGGTGTATGAATTTATGGATAAAGTAATGACGCAGGTAGCAGCACTTTTTCCGTTTGAATATATACATGTTGGTGGCGATGAAACCCCTAAGAACTTCTGGGAAAAAAGCGATGCTGTAAAGGCTTTGATGGCAAAAGAAGGCTTGAAAAATATGGAAGAAGTGCAAAGTTATTTTGAGAAAAGACTTGAAAAAATAGTTGAATCAAAGGGTAAGAAATTTATGGGCTGGGATGAAATTCTTGAAGGTGGATTAGCACCAAGTGCAGCAGTAATGAGCTGGCGCGGAATGAAGGGTGGGATAGAAGCAGCTAAGATGAAACATGAGGTTGTAATGAGCCCTACTACTTTCGCCTATATTGATTATATGCAAGGCGACCCGATTGTTGAACCGCGTGTATATGCGACACTTCGTTTAAACGAAGCCTATAAGTTTGAAGCTTTGCCGGAAGGGGTAGACCCAATTTATATAAAAGGCGGACAAGCAAATTTGTGGACAGAGCAAGTGTACAACATGCGTCATGCTCAATACATGACCTGGCCACGTGGGCTTGCTATTTCAGAAGCGCTCTGGTCTACCAGGAAAAGTCGGGACTGGAACACTTTTTATCCAAGAGTTGAAAACCAGTTTAAACGTTTTGATGTGGCGGAGGTAAAATATGCACCCAGCGTATACGACCCTGCTTTTAAAGTTTCAAAAGGTGCAGACAGTACTTTGCAAATTGAGCTAAGTACTGAAATACCTGACCTTGATATTTATTACACTTTTGACAATAGTTTTCCTGACAGGTTCTACCCAAAATATACAAAAGCAATAACGGCCCCTAAAGAGGCTGTTATGCTACGTGTAATTACATACCGGGGGAAAGAGCCAAAAGGGAGAATGATTACAATGCCAGTTTCAGAATTGCAATCAAGGGCAACACCCAGACGGAGATAAGATTTATTAATATAATAAGAAAGCCATCCAGTAAATTGGGTGGCTTTCTTATTTATAATGCATATAGGAGAAGACTATTTATAGCCCCATTTTCTCATTACCGCTAAATCTTCTTTGCAGTCATCCAATGGCTTGCGGCCCTGGTAAGATTCCTGTTCTATAATCAGGTATTTTGATCCACCTGCTTTCTTTACAAAATCAAGGTTGGCTTTAAGATTTATTATGCCTTTTCCAAGAACAGTACTTTCATACTTATCGCCGGCGCCCGGGATTTTTATTTCATCTTTTACGTGTAGAGACTCAAATCTTCCGGGATGTTTTCTCAAGACATCTTCGGTCTTAGCTCCACCATTATACAGGTTGCCCATATCTAACTGGTGAATGACCAAAGCAGGGTCAGTGTTTTGAAGGATGATATCGTACAACATCATTCCGTTCATCTTTTCGCTAAACTCAAAATCGTGGTTGTGATAACCAAACTTCATTCCCGATTTTTTGCACAACTCGCCGCTTTTATTAAAGACCTCCATGTAACGCAAGGTGTCGTCATAGGTCTTTCTCAAACTTGCATCAAGCCACGGGCTAACTACATGAGCTTGTCCTAAAATGGCCGCATCTTCAACTGTTTGTTTCCACGAGTCCGAAAAATCTTTCTTCTGGCTGTCCCAGTGTTGAGGACCCATAACAGTATGACCGCTGGGCATTTTCATACCAAGGTCATCCAGCACTTTTCTAAATTCTGACGGAGACCACCCGTACAATTTCCTGTTTACATAATTCGCGTGTTCAACATGAGTGTAACCCATTTCACGCAATTGTTTTAGGGTAGCTAACGGATCCTTTTTCATATCGTCTCTTACACTGTACAATTGTATTCCAACTATTTGTTTTGTTTTTTCGGCAGCAAAAACGTCGTTACCAAAAGCCATTGCTCCGGCAGCAATTAAAGAACTGTTTTTCAGGAAAGCACGTCGTGTAGTGTTCATATGTTTATTTAAATGAATTGAAGCGTTCGTTGTTAAATCAATAACTAAATCTATGATTAATTTTTTATCAATTCATCTGCTTTCAATCAGCCTTTAAAAAGCTTGACAGAGATGGATGTTGATGTGGAAGATAAAATGTTTGAACCTGTTCTAAAGCACCGTTCCTTCTCCTTCAGGAGAAGGAGGATGAGGTTTCTCTTCCTCCAGCCACACAACATGTTGTTCTGCTTTATGTGGCTCTCCTATGATGTTTCGGTATAAGTCAGGTCTTCTTGCTTTTTTATATCGGTATCCTCCGGCATCAGTTAATTTTTCAGGATTGATAACAGCTGTAGCGATGTCATCGCCGAGCGTTCTGCATTCCGCAATAATATCACCAAATGGATCAAGGATCATAGAACAACCATTTTTAAGCTGGTCATCATCCATACCAATAGGATTAGAGAAAACAACATAAGCGGCGTTGTCGTATGCTCTTGCAGGTAGCCATTTCATTAGCCATCCCCGGCCTTTCATTCCGTCAAATTCCAGTCTCAGGGAAGTTGGATCGGTCTCCCTATTTTCCCACAGCTTTGGATCAACAAAACCAGCGCCCGGTCTTGGCGAAGGAGTACACATGGTCACGTGCGGCATAAAAATAATGTTTGCACCAAGTAGGTTGGTGGCGCGTACATTCTCAATCACATTGCTGTCGTAACAAATTAAAATTCCACACTTCCATCCCGCTAATTCAAAAACGGTATAAGAATTTCCAGGTGTCAGATTAGGATTAATAAAAGGATGCAACTTCCTGTGTTTTGCCACAAGGCCGTTTTTATCAACGCATACGTAAGCTTTGTATAACTTGTTCTCTTTGTCTTTTTCGAAGAGTCCAGCTAACACAACAATATTATGCTTGTTGGCTATTTCAGTCAACCTTTGAGTGCTTTCTCCGCCCGGTATCACTTCTGCAATTTCAAGCAACTGCTCTTTGCTTAAATGCCTGGCGAAAGTGTATCCCGTAATAGAACATTCATGGAAAGCAACTGCTGCCGCCCCCTGTTGAGCTGCCTTTTCTGCCAGTTTTTCAATTGTATTTAAATTGTATATTTTGTCCCCGCTTTTGTTTTCAAATTGAGCAGTAGCAATCTTTATGTTTTTCATAAAAAAATTTTGTTGCATAAATGGTTGCCGGTTTGCGGCAACCAGTAACAGGTAACTAATTCTTATATCGATCTCTCAGCAAGTTCATCATGTATACATTTACTTCCCATTGATCTACGATTGGCTGCTTTGTATAAGGAAGTAAAGGCATATAGGGTGGTGCTCCAAATTCGGAGGTTATGGTAAAAACTTCCCGATTATTCTTTTGCTGCAATTCTATCACTTTATCCCAGCATTCTAAATGTCTCTGCAAAGCTTCACTCCATTCAGGTGCTCTTGGATCAGTTATTTGTGGCCCCTCGATAAAGCCCACTCTTGAGTGGATATGTTCGGTTCGTGAAATAGCAAGTTCTACAGCTTCCTCCTGGTCGTGTAAATAAGTTTCGGCAGTATTGAACCAATGAGAGATATCTAAAGTAATTTTTAAATCAGCAATATTTTGCAGGTATGCCTTGGTAATGTGTGCCGCGAAACTAAATTTTCCTCTGTGCGTTTCATGTAAGATCCGAACTCCGGTCTCTTGAGATACAATTTTTGCCAAATCGATTAGCTGTTTGTTTTCCTCGGGCGAAAAGTAATCTTTACCTGTTTGGCTATTTATAAATAGCGGTTTTGCTGCTGCTAGTGATCGCAGTCTCATTTCGAATTCCTCTAAATGTTCATTAAAAACCGGGTTAACAGTTTCCCAATGTTGCCCAATCCAATAAAGACCATGACTCTTTAGTCCGGTTAACATTTCCTCTTTTTCACTTTCGTCCATTGACAGACTGCCTTCAATGCCATCATAGCCTGCATCTTGTACATTTTTTAAAAAGGTACTCCATGGTATAAGTTCTTGGCCCCATCGGGGACAGAAGAATAAAAGTTTCATCAATAAATTTTACTTGACTAAATTTAATTAATTCGATTAATTTTCAATTTTTTCTACACATAACGACTGCACATGCTAACGCAAGCTCAAATTAATCAATATCATTCTGATGGCTATCTTGTTTTAAGAAATTTTTGCAGTAAACCCGAAATTGATAAACTGTATAACGTAGCGATACAGGATGATGCGATGCGGGAAAACGCGCTGGATTTAAATGATCAAACCGGCAAAAAAACAAAGCTGTCTTTGTGGTTTACTCCCGGAAACGACGTGTTTGGGTACCTCACCCGAAGCCAGAAAGTAATAGAATCAGTTGCACTATTATTAGATAGTGATGCCCCCGTTTGCCACTTTCACTCAAAGCTGATGCAAAAAGAGCCAAGAGTCGGTGGCGCATGGGAGTGGCACCAGGACTATGGCTATTGGTATAAAAATCAGTTTATGTTCCCTGACCAGCTAATTAGTATAATGGTGGCATTGACGGAAGCCAATAAAGAAAACGGTTGCCTGCAGGTAATTAAAGGTTCCCATAAATTAGGTAGGGTTAACCATGGCTTTGCAGGCGAGCAAGTAGGTGCTGATGCTGTAATGGTTGAGAATGCATTACAAACAATGGAACTTGTTTATGTGGAGTTGGAACCCGGAGATGCTCTTATTTTTCACAGTAATATCTTGCATCGTTCTGGGGCCAATCTGTCTGCTTATCCCCGTTGGTCTGTGATCTCCTGTTATTGCTCGCAGTCAAACATTGCTTACAACGAAACGTCTGCCTCGTGGAAAGTGCCGGTACATGTTGTGCCCAACGAAGCAATATTAACCTGGGATGCAGAATCCTTGTCTAACGCCGATTTTCTAAAAAAAGAAAACGATCCGGCTTTAAAAGAGACTGGGTGGGAAAAGGAAGTCATCATAAAATAAACCCTGCAGATCTATACAAACTCGTAACCCCAATTTTCAATTTAAATAATATAAAAACAACGTATGAGAAAACAATTTCTACTGTTTTGCGCTTTCCTTGCAATAACATCAGTAGCCGGTGCACAAAAAACAAAAAAACTATTTAATGGTAAAGATTTAAGTGGATGGGCAATTCACGGAACTGAAAAATGGTATGTCGAAAACGGAGAACTAATTTGTGAAAGCGGGCCCGATAAGGAATACGGCTATTTATCTACAGATAAAAAGTATAAAAATTTCATACTCGATGTAAAGTTTAAACAGGAGGCCAATGGCAACAGCGGTGTATTTATCAGATCGAGTATCCAGGGCACAAAGATTAACGGATGGCAGGTAGAAGTTGCTCCAGCAAATCAACATACCGGCGGGATTTATGAATCGTATGGAAGAAATTGGTTGATACAGCCAAAGCCCGAAGACGAGAAATATTTAAAACAAGGTAGCTGGAATAAGATGAGAATTAAAGTAGTTGGGGATGAAGTAACTACCTGGCTTAACGGCCACCAAATGGTTTACCTTAAAGACGAAAAAATTGGGCAGGGAGAAGGATTTGTCGCTTTACAAATACACAGTGGTGGTGGTATAAAAGTGAGATGGAAGGATTTGAAAATAAAGGAAATGTAAACTGAGCATCTCAGGTTTGGGGTGTTGGGTTTTAAGTTGAACGTTTTGCGTTTTGGTTAGAAATCCCATGAGTTCAACGTGTGATATTTCTTTGGGACCAACATTAGTAATGCTAATCATCATCGTTGTGTCACTCACTTGTACTATGCATTTTTTATTCATTCATAAAGACAGGTGACAGATATCGGTGATTGATCCTTTAACGACGGTTTTCTAAATAATTACTATTTCAGCCAGTGAATTAAAAATTTATAAAAGATGCAGGTTAGAGATTTAAGTGAAATTCATGAGCAGGTTGCAAACCTGTTTCCATGGCCGGAAAAAGCAGCCGATTGGGATCAATACAGGCTTTCGAAGGATCAAATAGAATTCTTTAATGAAAACGGCTATTTACCTGGCATAAAATTGCTGAATGAAGAGCAGCTCGAAATATTACGGAATGAGTTGTTTCAGTTGGTTGATCCTGGCTTGCATGACAACTCATTGTTTTATGAATATAACAGTAACGAGTCTACTGATCCCCAAACAATTTTGTTTCACGCTTTGGGTGAGTGGCGCATTACAGAAGGATTACACGATGTGCTTTGGAACCCTGCGTTTGTAATGGCTGCAAGTCAATTACTGGGAGATAAACCAGTAAGGTTCTGGCACGATCAGATCTTTTATAAACCCGCAAAAAAGGGTGGGGTAGTTGCCTGGCACCAGGACTATTCGTACTGGACACGCACCAAGCCGGTTGCTCATATCACTTGTTGGTGTTCACTAGATGACGCAACAGAGGAAAACGGATGTTTACAATATATTGCCGGCAGTCAGCGGTGGGGTTTGTTACCAAAGACTCATTTGGCTGGTGATCTTCATGGTATTCGTGAGTTTCTTACAGAAGAACAGCAGCAGCAATTCGATAAAGCGAAGCATGTGCCGGTGAAGGCTGGGGAAGCAATTTTTCACCATTCACTCACTATGCACGGTTCTGGCGAAAATAAAAGTACCAGACCACGAAGAGCATTTGTGATTAATGCATTTGCTGATGGAGTTGTATCCGATTCGGACGAACCATTATTACAAGGTGTACCCGCTGTGCCAAAAGGAAATAAAATGGAAGGACAGTTTTTTCCACTGTTGTTTAGCGGAGTATAATTTCAAGCCATTATCATTCTTCAATTAAAGCAATGAATAAAGTTAGGTGGGGCATTTTAAGCACAGCGAAAATTGCTCGTGAAAAAGTAATTCCAGGAATGCAGGCAAGTGCCTTTTGTGATATTGCTGCGATTGCTTCGAGAAACAAAGAGGATGCACGGGCAGTTGCTGACAAGTTAGGCATAGCAAAAGCGTACGGTTCTTATGAAGCGCTTTTAAATGATCCGGAAATAGACGCAGTTTACATTCCCCTTCCTAACCAACTTCATGTACCCTGGGCTATTAAAGCATTGCAGGCAAATAAGCATGTTTTATGCGAAAAGCCTATTGCGCTCAGCGCAGCAGAGGCACAACAGTTACTGAAGGCTGCCGAGCAAAAGTCTTATCTTAAAGTCATGGAAGCTTTTATGTTTCGCTTTCATCCGCAGTGGCAGTATGCAAAGAATATGGTAACTGAAGGAAGGATTGGTAAATTGAAAACAATACAATCCTTTTTTTCATATTACAATGATGATCCCAATAATATTCGAAATCAAAAAGATGCAGGTGGCGGAGGTATGATGGATATTGGTTGTTACTGTGTTTCTCTTTCAAGGTTTATTTTCGACAAAGAGCCTCAAAGAGTTATCGGCAAGGTTGAGTTCGATGGCAGTTTTGGCGTCGATCATATTGCATCAGGCATATTAGATTTCGGTTCCGGTACCTCAACCTTCACCTGTTCTACACAACTTACTCCTTATCAACGCGTCAATATTCTTGGTACTGATGCGGGTATTGAAATAGAAATACCTTTTAATGCTCCGACTGATGCACCCACTAAAGTGTGGCTTCATTCCAAAGCTGGAAAAGAAGAAATTGTTTTTAATATGGCTAACCAGTATACCCTTCAGGGCGATTTGTTTTCTCAAGCTATTTTAAATAATACAAGTGTGCCTACCCCTCTTGAAGATGCAGTAAATAATATGAAGACGATAGAAGCAATCTTCGAAAGTTCGAACAAGGAACAGTGGATTGACCTTTAAGGAGGCTGAAATATATCTGCTTAATTTCTCAGGAAAGGTAAAAATGTTGAAGAGTGCGACGCAACAAAAGTTGCTTGTTGTAATACTGCTGCGCTCAAAAAAAAATCCTTCTGTTATACCTGCATGTAATTGGACTTTAAGAAAAACCAGTTTGCTTAATTTTGCCTGTTACCAACCGTTATTCACATTTTTGAAGCGATTTTTGTTGTGGTATTAGTGAGCGTTCCGGTAACTCTATTTCTAATGCAAAAAATACATTTTTTTGTTTTATGCTGTTTTCTCGCCTTTTCAAAAGTCTCTGCAAGCCAGAACAAAGCCATTGTGGTGCAGAACGTTTGGAATAACGATCTAAATAATTACAACCCGAAAGAATTTTTGGATCAGTTATACGAGGTTTTGAAAGCAAAACTTCAGGTGAGAGATTTTATAGCAACCAGTGGGGCACTCACGTACAGTAAAAAAGAGGAGAACTGGGACAAGAACATACAAGAGCAGGTAAAATCACAAAAAGCTCCAGGTGAAAATGCTGAATACAATTATCAACAGTTGATATAAACTAATAAGATAGATAAAGCCTTCTGTTTTTGCAGGTGACAAGTAATTTTCGCTAACGAGGAAAGGCGGTGTTGCCGATCTTAATGCTGAGTAAAAACCTACACGTACACGAGTGCGACGCAACGAAAGCATAAAAGTTTCTATAACGCTCGGTACCCCAATTAACTCAATTTATAGTAATCCCCGGGTCAACCTTCTTACTCATGGTGATGCGGCTTACATTGCTTTGTGGCTATCCAGCAGTCAGGAGCATTCGCTCGCCCTTACCTGGATGTCCTCCACTCAACAACGAATATCAATGCGACTAAAACTTCCATTTCTTAAAACCCCAGGATCAATGCGAATCCCGGCCGGTGCCGGTTGTTTCCCCTGCCTGAGCCTCATGCCAATTAAAAGTGTCGGCGGTCTTATTATTTTCCCACCAAAACTTTCCTCTCGGCTTTGGCCTGTTACCAATTTCATTCATGGTCTCTGCGTCGTAAAGCCTGCCATTTACCATGGTATATAAAATGCTTTCGGTGTTAAATATATCTTCTAAAGGATTTTTATTCATCATCACGAGGTCTGCAAACTTTCCTGGTTCTAATGAACCGATCCAGTTATCCAGGCCAAGGCTTTCTGCAGGAACTATCGTTGCAGATCTCAATGCCTGGTGATTGCTCATTCCTCCCTGTGTAAGCATCCATACTTCCCAATGCGCACCCAGGCCTTGTAATTGTCCATGGGCTCCCATGTTTACCCGTACACCTTCATCAGCCAGTTTTTTTACGCTTTTTGAAATCAAAATATGCCCGTTCTGGTATTCTTCTTCAGGAATCATCATCCTGTGGCGGCTGCGACTATCTATTATACCTCGGGGTGTAAAACGTAGTAATCTTTCTTTCTCCCAAACGTTGCTTTTCTGGTACCAATAAAACTCGCCACTAACCCCACCATAACTAACAATAAGCGTAGGTGTATAAGCAGTTTTTGAATTTTTCCAGAGGTTTATTACATCGGCAAATAAAGGTGCGATAGGGATGTTATGTTCAATGGTGGTGTGACCATCGAGAATCATACTCATGTTATGATAAAAGAGCGATCCGCCTTCAGGTACCACTTCCATACCCAGTTCTCTTGCTGCTTTTATAATCATCTGTCGTTGATCGCGGCGGGGTTGGTTATAACTTTTTACCGAAAATGATCCATAAGCTTTCGATCTTCTGAGTGCACTTCTTGCATCGTCAATGTTATTTATTACAGCTTTAAAATCGCCTTCAGCTCCGTATAAAATAGTTCCTGTAGAGAATACTCTTGGTCCAATCATTTCACCTGTTTTCACAAGTTCACTTTGGGCGAAAACCATTTCACTGTTGGCTGACGGGTCGTGCATACTTGTAACACCATAAGCAAGATTGGCATAATAGGGCCAATGCTGGCGGGGTGTAATACCATACCTGAAATGAGCGCCATGTGCATGTGCATCGACCATGCCCGGCATAATCGTTTTGCCTGCTGCATCAATTACCTTAGCGCCTTTTGGAACAGTAACGTTTGCTCCAACTGCTTTTATCAAATTACCCTCAATCAATATTGTTCCATTTTCTATTACTTCAGTCCCTTTCATTGTTATAATGCGGGCATTCGTAAAAGCAATTGCTCCCTCAGGTTTATCGGTTTTCACGTTAACATCAATAGTAATTCCTTTTTCGGGCAGTACAAATGTGCTATCAGGTCTACCGGCGATAAATTCAAATCTATCTTCGAGGTTAATGGAATAATACTGGTTGCCTAAAGTATAATTGAGCTTATTATTATCGGCAGACCAATGAAGGTTGATACCAGCATCTTTACTTACCAGTTTTACAGGAAAATCTGAGGTAGCGCTGCCAATATCAATAATTTTTCCCGTGTGCGGGAACGCTGCTATATATACTTTATGCAAATCAACAAAAGCAATCCAGTTTTCATCGGGCGATACCGTAAATTGGCTTGCAAGAGAACTTTTGAAGATGGTGGCGCTGTCATTTCCATCAAGATTATAACTTCCTAAGGTTTTCGTTGCTGCTCCAAATAAATCTCCCCCGGTGCGATAGAATATTCTATCGCCCTTTTCATTAAAAACAGGCCGCTCACCTTTAGCACTAATGAACTTGGCTTTGCCCCCGGTACCAGGCATGGTAAAAACTCCAGGCCTTGATGTATACGAGCTGCCCATGGCGTCGTTTCCATCTTCTTTATTAAAAACAATCAACTTACCGTCACGGGAAACTGAAGGAGTACGATAGATGCCTTTTTCGGTAGTAAGTTTTTGAATGTTTCCACCATTGACACTTGCCCTACAAATTGCACCTGCCTCATTATCGTTCCACGAAACAAAAACGATGGATTTGCCGTCAGCAAAAAATGAAGGCTCAAACTCATGATCCTTGCCGTTGGTCAGCCGCTCGGGCTTTCCGTTTGGCAATTGTTTTTTCCATAGATAACCGGCTGCGTTAAACACCAACATTTTTCCGTCAGGTGAAGTAACTGCATGCCTTATCACCTGTGCACTAAACGCGTCTGTATTCAAGTTTTGCTGGCTTCGTACGGCCTCATATATGCGCTGCTCTACCTTTGCGGTAAAAGGTATTTCGGTACTCTTGCCCGGCAGTTTTACTGCGACCTTATTAATCTTGCCATTTGCCCAAACGATAATATATTCATTACCCGGAAGCCAACTGAAATTGCAGTAACTGCCAAAGATGGTCCAAGCCTCCTGCTGATCTTTACTTAGCTTATCGTATACCGGCCACTCTTCACCTGTTTCAAGATCGCGGATATATAAAACTGATTTTGTTCGTACACGTCTCACAAATGCCAGCAGCTTACCATCCCTTGATAATTGCGGACGAACAGCCCCACCATTTCCCCCGGTTACATTTTCGATCCTTCCTTTCTGACGGTCGAACCTGTTAATAACAAAAATCTGCTTATTTGGATCTTTGTTATATTGAAATGAGCCTCCAGGATAAACATCTTCGCTGTAGTAGATGTATTTACCGTCGGGTGATGCCCACGGTTCATTCACATCCTGCTGGTCATTTTTTCTTGCCGTTAGCTGGATACCTCCGCCCCCGCTTATGTGATACATCCATATTTCACCTGCGCCTAGTGAGCGGGTAGATGTAAAATGTTTACGGGCAACAATATATTGACCGTCGGGTGTCCATGTTCCGTTATTTAATAAGCGAAAAGTTTCCTTGGTTATTTGTTTTGCGTTTTTTCCGTCCCTGTCCATTGTCCAGATATTATCTCCTCCACCGGCATCGCTTGTAAATAACAGTTTTTTTCCATCAGGACTAAACCTTGGTTGCACTTCAAAAGCAAGACCTTTACGTAAGACCTTTGCTTCCCCGCCTGTAACAGGCATGGTATAAATGTCTCCTAACAGGTCAAATACAATGTCTTTTCCGTCAGGAGAAACATCCATGTTCATCCATGTTCCCTCATTTACTGTAAATGAAACTTCTTTGCTTGGTCCTTCTGGGTTTGTTACATCCCATTTCTTTTTGTCTTGTGCCGTTGTTGCAAGGGACGATAGTATGAATGCTAATGCAAGTAGTTGTTTGCTCATGAGGGATTTGTTAAAATCGAAGATAAAAAATCAGGAGGAAACAAAGAGATTTAAGGCACGCGGATTATGACAGGGGGAATAGAAATAAAACAGATGGCTTTTAGATCAGCGCCGGCCATCCATTTAAGAAGGGGATTTGAGTTTGCAGGATAATTGCTTTCTTAAAGATGGAATCTTACAAGCTGTACATTTTGAAATTGAGATACGAATCGAATCACCAGTTAAGGAAGCATTCGTTTTCGCGGGAGCTATAAGAAACTATATCGCCAGCGAAAGAAAAATAAGGGCAAGAAACCTTGCCCTTATTTTTTTAAATATTTCTTCTTATTAAAATACTTCATCAATTCTATTAAAAACACACAAACAAGTGTAACAATCAGAGTAGTTCCTATAATACGTCCGTCTAAGGAAGTAGTTTTAAAGATGCCTTGTAAAAATGGTACGTACACGATTAATAGTTGCAGAATAACGGTAAGGATGATTGCACCCCACATACCTTTATTAGCAAATACGCCTGTTGTAAACATGGAATGATAAACAGAGCGAACGGACAATGCGTTGCCAAGTTGAATAAAACACAAAGTGGTAAATACTGCAGTCTGCTGCGTTCTTACCGGGTATCCCTGTTTTAAAGTCCACCATTGTATAAATATTGAGGCAATTGCCATTAATGCGCCTGTAAGTAATATCCTGGGGATTAACCCGCCTGCAAAAAGGTTTTCTTTAGGAGGACGGGGAGGACGATTCATAATGTCCTTTTCTGCAGGTTCGGCTACTAGCGCAAGGCCTGGTAAACCATCTGTCACCAGGTTTATCCAAAGAATGTGAATGGGAAGTAAAGGAATAGCGAAACCCAGGATAGGAGCGAAGAAAATGGTTAAAATCTCCCCCAGGTTGCAGGAAAGTACATAAAGAATAAACTTTCGTATGTTTTCATAAATCCTTCTGCCTTCCCTTACGGCTTTAACAATGGTAGCAAAGTTGTCGTCGAGCAAAATCATGTCTGACGCTTCTTTTGATACATCGGTGCCGGTTATTCCCATTGCAATACCAATATCTGACTGTTTCAAAGAGGGTGCATCATTTACGCCATCACCCGTCATTGCGACAAATTCTCCGTTCGCTTGTAAAGCTTTTACAATCTTTAATTTCTGCTCCGGCGAAACACGGGCGTACACTGATATATTCTTTATATCCCGATTGAATTCTTCTTCGGTCATCTTATCAAGGTCCGCTCCACTCGTTACTCTTCCGGAATCTTTTTCAATCATTCCCAGGCGTTCTGCAATTGCAGTAGCGGTAAGAGGTTGATCACCTGTTATCATTACGGGCTTTATTCCTGCCGTTTTGCATTCGCGCATTGCATCGATTACCTCTTCCCTCGGTGGATCGATCATTGCCGTCATGCCCAGGAAGTCCAGGTCTTTCTCCAAGCCTTCATGCATTTGCTGCGGCTTCTCATCGAATATCTTATAAGCAAAAAATAAAACACGCAATCCATCTGCAGCCCATTCACGATTTATGTTAAGCCATTCCGGAACCTGCTCTTTATAATTGCCCGATAATACCTCGGTCATTTTCCCCGGCGCACCCTTCACAAACAAGATCCATTTGCCTTCTTGTTTATGAAGTGTACTCATCCGCATCCTAACGGAGTCAAAAGGCAGTTTTGCTTCCAATGGAAAACCTCTATCGGCCTCCTCTTTTGAATTGCCTTTTTGAAAAGCATAATTAACCAAAGCTGTCTCAGTCGAATCGCCTAAAAGTCCATCGTGCGAGAACCTTACATCGTTGTTTAAAACCATGGCATACCTCAAAAGCTCTTCTTTTCCAGGTGCAGCGTGCAGTTTCTCTACCGTCATCACGTTTTGCGTTAACGTTCCGGTTTTATCGGTGCAGATATAAGTAACAGATCCCAACGTTTCTACCGCTGGCAGTTTTCTCATTAATGCATTTCGCTTTACCATTCTACTGGCGCCTTGTGCAAGTGCAATGGTGATTACTGCCGGAAGTGCTTCTGGCAAAGCGGCAACGGCTAACGACAATGCAGTGAGAAACATTTCAAAAGCCGGCTCTCCACGCCACAATCCAAAACCAAAAACCAGTGTACAGATTACTATTACAATAACCGCTAATTGCTTGCTAAATACGGCAAGCCTTTTTTGAAGAGGAGTTTTGGGCGATCCAACTTCAAGTAAGCTTGCAATTTTTCCGATTTCAGTTTTCATGCCGATGGTAGTTACCACCGCTTTTGCCGAGCCATTAGTTACAATAGTGCCTTTAAATACCATGTTATGCTGATCGCCCGGCACAAGGTTTTCCTCGTTTACCGCTTCAATTGTTTTCTCTATTGAATGGCTTTCTCCGGTCAGCGATGCTTCGTCGGTTTTAAGAGAACTTACTTCAATTAACCTGGCATCGGCGGGAACAATATCTCCGGCTTCGAGGAAGATAATATCGCCAGGCACGAGCTCTGCTGACACAATCTTACAAGGGTTGTTATTGCGGAAAACCAAAGCAAATTGTGACGACATTTTCTGCAACATCCGGATAGATTTCTCCGCGTTATACTCCTGCGAATATCCCATCCATGAATTCGCAATAATGATCGCAAGGATAACAAAAGCGTCTGTATGTTCACCAACGACAAATGATATGATAGCTGCAATAACAAGTATAAAAATCATAATGTCGGCAAACTGTGCGAGAAGAATAGATAGCTTACTTCTCTGTTTCGCCTCCTCTAAAACATTCTTTCCAAATGTTTCTTGCAATAACGCTATACCGTCTGCGTTTAAACCTTCAGAAGTTGTTTTAAGTTGTTGTAAAGCTTCGTCTTTAGTTAATTGATAAAATGCTTTCATTAGTTATAATTCTTTTTTTTTAACCCAGCGGTCCCAAATATCCATCCCAGGTTCGCCAGGCAACTGTTCACTGATCCTGCTAAATAAACAGGTCATTACTTCTATTCTCAATGTACAAAACTATCCAATTTGCCATTCGGCTTAACCCAAGCCCGTCTGATCTATTAATGAATAAAGCATCTCAAATTGCTGTAGAGTTGCGTTATTAGCAATAAAACCTTATTGCCACGCAAAGCTTTAAAAAGAGTTGTATGATATAGTTCTGGTATCTCGAATGAACTAAAAGCTTCGTTTGCCATCAAGATAAAAATGAAGGTAAGACATATCATTTAGTGCGCTTCTGATCATTTTTAATACAGCTATTATACCTTAGTGAATCATAGAGACAAAACCGAAGCCTACAGGGGCAAAACAGGCAGTAATAATCTTCAACTCTCATCCTAACTTCCATATGTCTTAATTTTATCGCCTGTAAACGAACAATGGTATTGCGACAGGCTGCGTCAGCTCACCCATTTCGGCTAATACTATAACTGATAATTATGCACACAAGTTATTTGGAAAGTGTTATTAAGCAGTTCGAATACTATAAACTACTCGGCGAGAAAACTTTTAACCAGGTTCCTGATGAAGGGCTGCTTTGGCAATACAATGAAGAAAGCAACAGTATTGCTACCATTGTAAAACATCTTTGGGGCAACATGCTCAGCCGCTGGACCAATTTTCTAACTACAGATGGTGAAAAAGAATGGCGAAACAGGGACGCGGAATTTGCAAACGATATAGAAACAAGGGAAGAGTTATTGAGTAAATGGCATGAAGGGTGGAAGGTCTTTCTGACCACCCTCTACTCACTCAGGGAAGATGACCTTGAAAAAGTGATCTACATACGCAATCAGGGGCATACAGTAATGGAAGCCATAAACCGACAACTCGCACATTATCCTTATCACATTGGTCAGATAGTTCTTATTGGAAAGATATGTGCAGAAAACTGGGTGTCACTTTCCATTCCACGGGGTACATCAAATGACTTCAACGCGGAGAAATTTTCAAAACCAAAACAGAAAGCACATTTTACAGACGAATTTCTGGAACAGAAATCAGTACATAGGAAATAAAGAAAGATCGTGAATGGTGAGCCCCTTTTAATGTATGAGTAGCTATACTGATGAACTACTTTTTAAAAGCAAGGATGAAAATTATTTCTTAAGGAGCCAAGCCGTATTGCTCCTGTTTTTCATTGTTGCGTCGCACCCTTGTACGTTTTTGAACTGCGAGCAGCAATTTGCAGTCCTACCGCCATAAACTCAACCAATTTTACTAGGAGATGAAGTTTTCTGTACACCGAATTGTCAGAGATCATCGAGAAGGTACCTGCTGTTCTTAAAATTACTCAAAAGTCTTTCTGCAGATGAACGTTGAACAACGAAGGAGGGGAGACCTGGAGTCATATGATGGAATCGGCATTGAATGCACGACGACACAACAAACCGGATGATAAGAGCAGCGCTGGTATTAGCTGAAATTGCAAAGAAGAAATTTCAACCGTGCGATAGGTTTGCACAATTTTAAAATAGCAAAGAGAAAAACACTGAAACAACTCTTAGGAGACTTTACAGAAGTAAGATAGGCGGCGCGGTGCAGCTGAAGACCACATCTTTTTACGCCCCAAAGCAAAATGAAAAGTGGCTTACTCTTGGTTTATTTGCTGGTTATATACTTTATAAATTAACGCGCTTCGGGTTTCCGTTTTAACGTCCTTACTAAATTTTCATTTTTTAATACCGGATCAACGTGTTTAGTTATAAACGCCGGCATTTCATGTGGCGCTAAGACCTGGTCTACACCCTGCGTATCAATTACAGCTTGCGGCATTTGGGGATGAGAACAGGTTGCCGGAGCTTGAGCAATAACAAGGCCGCCAGCTTTGTGAATATGAGCTACTCCAACAGCTCCGTCAGCTCCATTACCTGATAATATAACTGCTATACTTTTGTGTGCTTTGTCTTTGGCCAGAGATTCTAAAAAAGTATCAATAGTAGAGTTATAATAGCTATGCTCTAATAACCTTTGGTGAAGATAAAAGGTATCATTTTTAATAGTCATATAGCTGTTTGATGGTGGTATATAAACTTTGTCGTTTTCTATAGCCATTCCATCCTCAGCTTCCACTATTTCAAGTTTTGAATGACGTTGCAATACATCACGCAGTAAACCTCTTTGCCCTATCGGCACGTGTCTCAAAATAACATAGGTAGCCTGGTCATGTGGTGTGTTATCAAAGAATTTTAATAAGTGTTCTATTCCACCTTCAGAATATCCGATTGCAACAACAAATTTTAGATTCATGTCTATAAAGATAAGGTTAATGAAAAAGGTCGTAGTAATAAAACGACAAACTGTATGCAAGGGTTGCAGTTGGAAAAGCAATAAGAAAATTGAATGTTCACTTACACTCCGTTTTTGCTTCCTGTTCGTGCTTCATGAGTAATGGCCAATAAATCGCCTAATTCTGCCGAAGTCCTGATTAAGTTCTTTGCGGTACCGGCTAAAGCAGCTGAAAGATCAGCCGGTTGATTTCCTATTGCCAGCAATACGCCAAAATACTCTTGAAGCTTTTCATTTCTTTCTAGTGGAACCTTGCCTGCCAGTCCTATTACAGGGAGTCCTTTCTGCTTTGCCCTGAAAGCGACACCATACGGACCCTTGCCTTGAAGTGTCTGCTCATCAATGCTGCCTTCTCCTGTAATCACCAGGTCACTTTTTTCTAAGGCTTTATCAAAACCGGTTAGATCGAGAAAGTGCTCTATTCCATTTACTAATTGGGCGTTAAGAAAAGCATATAAACCTGCAGCTGCACCTCCGGCGGTACCGCCATATTTTATTGCTGCCATGTCTTTACCTGTTTGTTGTAACGCAATTTCGGCAAGTTTTGCCAGGGCTGCATCCAGCTTTTTTACATCTCCGGGTGAAGCACCTTTTTGCGGTCCAAAAACCACCGCCGATCCAAAGTCTCCTAGCAGCAAGTTGTCGACGTCGCAAAGAACAATGACTTCAGTTTCGTTTATTCTTGTATCAAGTCCTGATACATCAACCCTGGCAAGCTCAATAAGGCTTGCAGGTAAGCCCGTAAGTTCTTCACTGTTTTTATCGAGGAACCGAATTCCAAGTGCTTTCAGCATTCCGCAACCTCCATCTACTGTTGCAGAGCCTCCCATGCCTACGATTATTTTGCGGGCACCTTTGTTAAGGGCTATTTTCATTTGCTCACCTGTTCCATAAGAAGTGGCTATTAACGGATTCAATTCCCCGGTTGGTAACAATCGTAAACCCGATGCGTCGGCCATTTCTATAACAGCACAGCTTCCCTTATCTATTAAACCAAAGGGTGCATTTATACTCCTTCCCAAAGGGTCATTTACTTCTGCACGTACCACCTCGCCACCACATTTTTTTATAATCAATTCGCCGGTACCATCGCCACCGTCTCCAATGGGAAAACATTCGCATGTGCAGTTAAGCTTACTTTGTATCAAACCTTGCTGAATTGCAGCCGCCGCCTCCTCTGCATTAAGGCTGTTTTTGAAAGCATTGGGAGAAATGAGAATGTGCATAGAGTGAGTGGGGGAGTGTTGAGTTGTGGGTTTATTCAAAGGAAAACAAAGTTGACGACACATCATGAGATTTACCCGTTTACCACATTAACCGGGTTTCCATTTATAAAGGCAGCGAGGTTGTTAGCGGTAACCGCCATCAATCTTTCTCTTGCTTCCTTTGTTGCCCAGCTGATATGCGGGGTAATTATGCAATTCTTTGCACTAAAAAGAGGGTTGCCTTTTGAGGGAGGTTCAACAGACAGTACATCAATGCCTGCTCCGGCAATTACATTATTATTAAGTGCATCCGCCAGGTCTTCATCTATTATAATAGGTCCCCGTGAGGTATTTAAAAGAAACGCAGAAGGTTTCATTGTTTTTAAGCGCTCTTTGTTAATCAGCCCTTTTGTCTCCGGAAATAAGGGGCAATGGATAGTTACTACATCTGATTGGGCTAAAAGCTCAGGCACTTCTGCCCACCGGAAATTTGGTTGATGGGACTGATCAGTCCAGTGCCTGCTGTTTGCAATAATATTCATTCCGAAAGCGGTGGCTACATCTCCTACCTTTTGCCCTATACTTCCGTAACCAATTATGCCGATGGTTTTTCCTGCCAGTTCAACCAGGGGGTAATCCCAGAAACACCAATCGGCCGATTTTGCCCACTTACCTTCCATTACCAAATCGCTGTGTTTTTGAACGTGAAGGCAAAGTTCCAGTAACAATGCAAACGTCATTTGAACAACAGAAGTAGTTCCATAGCCCGGCACATTTGCTACAACGATACCTTTAGCTTTAGCCGCCTCTGTATTTACAATATTGTAACCAGTTGCAAGAACCCCTATAAATTTTAAGGCAGGTAAACTATTAATGGCTTCTTCTGTAACAACGGTTTTGTTTGTAAATAAGATTTCTGCTCCCGCTGCCCGTTCGACCACTTTGTCGACAGGGGTTCTATCGTAAACAGTTACGTCGCCTGATTTCTTTAATTCATTCCAGCTTAGGTCTCCCGGGTTTAGGGCATAGCCATCTAAGATTACGATCTTCATGTGTAGCTTTTATGGGTGTTTTTTTTCGTTTATTGTTAGTTATAACTTTTAATTCCTGGCTTTAACCTCATCCTCGTTCCTCCTCCCCCCAGGAGAAGGATGGCATGTGCAGCACTTCGTCGTTTTTTTATAATTGTTAAATTAGGGGTCCCTTTAACATCTGCTGGTAGTTTTATGCTGGTTATTGAACGTACTTAAGTACGATTCACATTGGTTTGCTGATAAACGTATTGCGACGCAACGATGATAACATAGAAAACAAATGCTGGCAACCAAAATAATACGTTGCTGTATTTCGCGCGTGTACTCCCTTGCATACTTCTTATAAAATTTGTTTTGCTTTGGGTGTAATTTACTTTACCAGGCCAGGCTTTATGGTTTCATTGGGGATTAATTTTTTTCTTGTCATTACCGTAATAACACCGGCTAAGGCAGCAATGGCAACTACTAATAAAAGAAGGTATGTGTAGCCTTTTGTAAGATCAGGCGTTGCTGCGGAGGCATTTGGAACAAGGTTTTGGTATTCGGGAATGAGCCATTGAAACACGTACGCTTGTGCAAGCACGATAAAGCAAATAAAAATCAGCATGATGAAACTGTGTTTTACCGTAAACCTAAACAGTTCAGATTCTTTTCCAACAAGCTGTCCAGCAGCAGCAGCAACTGCTATAGATTGCGGAGAGATCATTTTGCCAACTACCCCGCCGGATACATTAGCCGCAACCGTTACCACAGGATCGACACCAATGGATGTGGCAGTAGCTGCCTGGAGTTTACCAAAAAGTGCATTTGCTGAAGTATCGCTGCCGGTAATAAATACACCCAGCCAACCTAACACGGGTGCAAAAAATGGAAACAGGAAACCAGTATTTGCAAGCGCTTCTGCCATTGTGATGGTGATGCCAGAGTCGTTAACAATGTAGGCAAAGCCTAAAACTGATGCGATAGTGATGATAGGATATTTCAGTTGGTTCAACGTTTTTATAATTATTTTTCCGGCCTCGCTAAACTTTAACCCTATGACGGGAATAGAAATAAGAGCGGAGAGCAAAATAGCTGTGCCGGCCGCCGATAGGTAATTGAATTTATAAATGTGGGGGAGAAGGTTGCCATTTTTGTCACTAATTGCATTGTGAAGCCCCGGAAATTCAAACTGCACTTGTCCTACAGCATTAAGAACCTCTTTGATCGGTTGCATTCCCCACGCTATAATAATTATCGTTAGTAACATAAATGGAGACCAGGCTTTAATAATTTGCGCCGTTGTGTATTGCACTTCAAGGTTTATTGTAGGGGCAGGTTCATTTGGAAAGCGCCAGGTAGTTGCAGGTTTCCAAAATTTTAAAAAGATGATAAGGGCAACAATAGAGCCTATTCCTGCAATTACATCGGGTAAGGCGGGGCCTAAATAGTTTGAAGAAAACCATTGAATGAGGGCAAATGAAATTCCTGAAACCAAAATAGCGGGTACAACTTCAATAGTCTTTTTATAGCCCGACATAAGGATGACCAGGTAGAACGGTAGCAGAACAGAGAGTATAGGAAGGGTGCGGCCTACCATTTGTGAAATAGCCATTTCCGGAATCGATGTTACCTGCGATGCTACGGTAATGGGAATGCCAATAGCACCAAAGGCTACAGGAGCAGTGTTAGCAATCAGGCAGATTCCTGCGGCATATAAGGGATTAAAGCCGAGGCCTACCAACATAGCTGCGGTGATGGCTACAGGTGCACCAAAACCGGCAGTGCCTTCTAAAAACGAACCAAAGGAAAAGGCAATTAACAAAGCTTGCAATCTTCGGTCTGAAGTAATGGATGCCATGAAGTGTTTTATGATTTCAAATTGCCCGCTTTCTACCGTAATGTTAAAGAGGAATACAGCAGTTATAACAATCCAGCAAATAGGGAATAAACCATATAAAGCACCATTGGCAGTAGAAAGTAGCGCGAGCGGTATTGGCATACCGTACACAACAATGGCAATGATGATGGCAATAAGGATGGCGAACAAGCTGGCCTTGTAACCTTTCATCTTTTTAATAATTAATGCCCAAAAAATAAAAAGAATAGGAAGTACAGCTACCAATGCAGATAAAGCTATATTATTAAATGGATCAATAACTTGTTTCCACGCCATGTTTCATTCCTCCGTTAGTTTTAATTTTTTATAGTTGACTTGCCCGAATCAGTAGCCCCGAACTATTTTTGCCAAAAATTTGTACTAGGGGCTTTTGCAGGTTGATGTTATTTTTCTGGTCGACTAATATACGTCATCCAACTATTTTTCTGTAAAATCTATGTTGAGTACTGGAACAGCTATTGCATATTTCACATCTAAAAAAAAGTCAGCTGTAATAATTGATGTTACAGCACAGGCGTCAAAATTGCTAAACTTGAATTATGGAAAATACAACCGGGAAGCAATATTCCTTTCCGCAAAAAGTATGGATTGTTGGGTTTGTCTTTGCCTTTATAGTAGTGATGCTATTACTAATAAAAGCCACCTTTAATGTATGGCTGTTAATTTTAGCCGGTTCGTTAATAGCAGTTCTATTCAGAGGTGTTAGTAGTCTGCTTCAGAGAAAAACAAAATGGAAGGAGAAAGTAACCTTACCAATATCCATTATCGGGACCTTGTTAATTATTCTTTTGCTATTTACATTAATAGGCACTAAAGTACAGTCGCAAAGCCAGCAATTAAGCCAGACACTGCCGGCAACCATACAGAATGCAAAAAATTATTTAAACAAAAGTAGCTTAGGACAAAAGGCGATTGAAAAGGTAAGTTCACCAAAAGCGCAGGAGCAAGCGCAAAAAGTAGCGCAATCCTTCTTTCAGACCACTTTTGGCGTGTTTGGAGATATTTATATTGTCTTGTTTCTAGGGATTTTTTTTACAGTAGGATCGTCCGAATACAAGAACGGCATTGTTGCCCTGGTGCCAAAGAAGCAAAAGGAGGAAGCATCAAATGTATTAGACAAAACCGGTGAAAATTTGAAAAAATGGCTGAAGGGGCAATTATTCGCCATGGTTGTTGTTTTTGCATTTACAGCAATAGGATTAGCAATTATTGGAGTTCCCCTCTGGCTTGTACTGGCAATTATTGCAGGGATTTTGAATTTCATCCCAAATTTCGGACCCATGATAGCAATGGTACCAGCAGTGCTTGTTGGACTAATGGAAAGCCCTGCAAAAGCAGCTTTTGTAGCAGGCTTATATATTCTTGTGCAAGTAGCCGAAAGTAATTTTATAACTCCGATGGTTCAAAAGAAATTATTAGATACACCTCCTGCAATGATAATAGTAGCTCAATTGCTTATGGCGGCCTTAACAGGAGGATGGGGAATAATACTTGCTATTCCATTCTTTGTTATTGTTATGACTTTTGTGCAGGAGTTATATATTAAGAAACAAGAGTAACATAAAGCGCAGTTAGGGAAAACTGTGTTTCGCGAAGTTTTTAAAAAAGCGTCTTAGGAAGAAATATTTACCCCCTCTGCTTATTACTGCAGGTACAATTAATTGATGCAATAACATTTGCCATCAAAGCAATTCTCTTCCGACTTAAATTATTGAGCCGCCTTAATTCACTAAACAATAAGAATGAAAAGTAAGAAAATGTATTACCTGCTGGTTCTATTTACCTGCATCGCGACGCTCGGTTATAGCCAAACGCGAAAAATAAATAAGGATATTTATGTTGATAAACAAGGGGTAATAAGGTACAAAGGCACGAATACAGAGGCAGCTTTTTTTGGTGTAAACTATACTGCCCCTTTTGCTTATGGATATAGGTCAGTTAAGAGAATGGGAGTGGAAATTGAAAAGGCCATCGATGATGATGTTTATCACTTTTCAAGGTTGGGATTAGATGCTTTTCGTGTGCATGTCTGGGATACAGAAATAACAGATTCTGCTGGTAATTTACTGGAGAATGAGCACTTGCGCTTGTTTGATTATTTGGTAGCAAAGTTGAAGGAGCGAAACATAAAAGTTTTAATTACCCCCATCGCTTTTTGGGGCAATGGTTATCCTGAAACGGATGAAAACACAGGTAGTTTCTCAAGTAAATATGGAAAGCAAAAAGCATTGGTAAATGACACCGCAATACGTGCACAGGAAAACTATCTGAAGCAGTTTTTTAAGCATGTGAATCAATACACGAAGACAACGTATGGGCGTGATGAGAATGTAATTGCCATGGAAATTAACAACGAACCGCATCATACTGGGCCAAAAGCAAAAACGACAGAATATGTAGATAGAATGACAACCGCTGTAAAAAGCACAGGTTGGACCAAGCCAATCTTTTACAACATAAGTGAGTCTCCATCTTACGCTGATGCAGTTGCCAATGCCAAGGTTAATGGACACAGTTTTCAATGGTACCCGACAGGGCTGGTAGCTAACAGAACCCTACAGGGAAATTTTTTACCGAATGTTGATCTTTATAAAATACCCTTTGGAGACACCATACCCCTGTACAGGAATAGGGGAAGAATGGTGTACGAATTTGATGCAGGCGATGTATTACAGTCAAACATGTATCCGGCAATGGCCAGGAGTTTTAGGACAGCCGGCTTTCAATGGGCTACCCAATTTGCTTATGATCCATTAGCAACTGCATATGCAAATACAGAATATCAGACACATTATGTAAACCTTGCTTATACTCCGGCAAAAGCGATTAGCCTTTTAATAGCTTCAAAGGTTTTTCATAAAATTCCTCGTTTAAAAACTTACGGTACTTACCCCGCTGATTCCGCTTTTGACGCTTTTCGGGTTAGCTATAAAAATAACCTGAGCGAGATGAATGCAGACGACGCGTTCTATTACTCTAACTCCACCTCAACTCAGCCTAAGGCAATAAGCAATTTAAAGCATGTTGCAGGTGTAGGCAGTTCCCCTGTTGTTGTATATAATGGTTATGGTGCATACTTTTTAGATAAGGTAATCGATGGGGTTTGGAGACTGGAAGTGATGCCTGATGCTATTCATATTCGTGATCCTTTTGAACGGGCATCCCCAAAGAAAGAGGTTACAGCTATACAATGGCAAAGGCAACAAATGCAATTAATGTTACCAGGACTGGGAACTGATTTTAAAATAAGTGCTTTAAATGCAGGTAATAATTATTCTGCTACTGCAATTGCAAATCAATTTACCATCGAACCGGGAACATATTTAATAATTGCTCAAACCAAATTATCGCAAGCGGCAAAGTATGCATCAGTCTCAAAAGAATTTGTTGCACCGAAAAAAACACCCAGTGAAACTTTTGTTGTGCATACTGCATTCAGCGAGGTTACTGGTAAAAAGCCATTTACTATCTCATCAAAAATAGTTGGAGTGGATACTACAGCTAAAGTAACAATTGAGCTAAGGAATCTTTCTAATAAGTGGAGCACAATTGCCATGTTGAGAAGATCTGCGTATGATTATTTTGCTGAAGTTCCTGCTGATATGGTTACTCCAGGATTGCTGAATTACAGGATTATAATTCAAAAAGGTCAGGATGATTATGTTGTATTTCCGGGAGCAAACAAAGGAAGTCCGTTTGCGTGGGATGCTTTTGTAAATGAAACCTATCAAACTTATGTAGCAGCAGCCAGAACTAATGTTAACCTTTTTGACCCCACAACCGATAGAAGCAGCGTAATGGTTTATAATCCTGACTGGAGAAACAATAGTATAGAATATATAGCCGGGACTGAACCAAGACAACTTGTATTAAAAGCAACGGTCAGTCTGCCTTCAGCCAGCGGTTTGTTAGGATTTCAATACCATTTTAAAGATAAAATAAGAGGCAGAGTAAGCGAAACAAACGCCACTAACACCCTTGTTGTACGAGCAAGAACGGCAGAGGCGGACCCGGTGGTTGTAAGGATAGCACTTGTTACTGCAGATGCAGCAGCCTATGCTACCACTATAACACTTACCAATAGTTTGCAGGATATTGAAATTCCAATCACAGGTTTAAAACCAGATTCTACTTTATTGCTTCCCCGCCCTTATCCTGGTTTTTTACCTCTTTGGTTTAAAGCTGGTTTAACGGCTCCGCTAAGACTGGACGAGGTGGAAAAAGTAGAATTAACACTAGAACAAGAGCCTGGTGCTCATCCATCGAATAAGCCGTTGAGTATTGAGGTAACGTCGATTAGCTTGCTGAAAAAGTAAAAGAACGGATACGTTTTCATAGAACAAAAAAAGTATGGAAATAAGAAAGAGGTTGTCCGTTAGTTTCGGGACAGCCTCTTTTAGTGCGTAAACGCTTATGGCTTATAAATAGAAAACTCAATCCAGCTAAATAACTAGTACCCGGCGTTCTGCTTCAAATTCGGATTAGCGATAATATCTGTGGCAGGTATAGGGAAAACGTTATAACGGGGATCTACTCCGCGACCTTCCCTTACACCTCCCTTAAACGGCCATAAATAAGTAGACGAGGTAAACATATTGAAACGGATAAGATCAGTCCGTCTGTGAGCCTCCCAGTATAATTCACGTGCTCTTTCATCGATAATATCATTTAATGTAAGGGCGTTAAAGCCGTTGCTGTTATTGCCAAAGGCACGTGCACGAAGGGTGTTCACGTATTGTAAAGCTGTAGCTGTGGATCCGCCTGTGCCACCTCTTAACACAGCTTCTGCATATACCAGATACATCTCGCCCAACCTGAAAAGTGGAAAGTCTGTAGATGTCCATGTGCCATTGGCAGATCGGGCTGTGGCACCTGTAGAAGTAACATTTTTAAATTTGGTAACTGCAAGACCCTGGGTGAAAACTAATGGGTCTGTGATTTCCGGGGTTGATCCGGCGAACATCGCACGCTTATCACTATTGCCAGTATAGTCACCAAATTTTAGTGGAAGGTTCCTGGTACTTCTCATGCCGCCCCAACCTCCATTCGGAACGCCAAATGCAGGAGGATTCATATTGGCGTTTATTGCAGCATTGATAATGAAAGTAGTGCCTCCCCAGTTTTGGGTATATACTCCGTCGTAGTTAATAGGCAAAATTATCTCGTTGTTATTTACATTGTTGTCCGCCAGAAAAAGGTTTTGGTAATTTGGAGATAAGGTATAACCTGATGTTATAACCCTGTTTGAGTAGGTAATGGCGTCTGTATAACGACCACTATTTGCACCAAGGTAAACTTCTGCGTTTAAATACATTCGGGCCAATAATGCCCATACGGCTGCCCTGTCTGCTCTCCCGTATTCATTCTGCCTTGGCGCAACCATTACACTGTCTATTGACCTGAGTTCACTTTCTACAAAGTTGAAGAGGTTCGCCCTGCTTATTTGAGGCGGCAGAAAAGAACCTATGGGATCATTTTCTGTTGCAAATGGCGGACTGGCAAACAAATCCATTAATACCCAATACTGGAAGGCTCGTAAGAAACGGGCTTCGGCCCTATATTGAGTAATATTGTTTGCTTCTGTTCCGGTGATGCCTCTTGCTGCAACCGTTTCCGGTGCAGTCTCACGAATGAATGCGTTTGCCACTGTTACCTGGTACATACACCGGTTATACAATCCGGTTAACAAGACATTTGAAGAAGTCCAATTCATATTATGAAATTCAGGAAGGCCCGGATCATTCCACACAATAGCTGCTTCATCTGTTGTAAGTTCCTGTGCACACCAGTACAATCTTAAAAAATCGGAAGTGCCCGGATCTATTCCACCTAAGTCGGTACTTCCCGGCCCGCCCCCTCCGGTTAATGCGAAACTTCCATACACTTTTGCTAACGCCTGTTTATAACCTGCCGGTGAATTAAACGCGATCTCTGACGTAATAGCATTAGTAGGAGTTCTATCTAAGTCCTTGTTACATGAAAGCGTACCGGTTATAATAATTATAGCCGGAATAATTATGCTTAGGAGTCTATTTTTCATATCTGTTCTATCTGCTTTTATTGTTTGATGGGATATTAGAAATCAAGGTTTAGTGACAACGTATACACTCTGGGTCTTGGATAAAAGTTATTATCAATGCCGCTATAAATTTCCGGGTCTGTTCCTTTATACTTTGTAATTACAAACACATTTTGGCAATTGGCATTTAGCCTCAGGTTGGCCTTGTTGTTTAGTACCCGTCCTACATTGTAGCTAACCCCTACATTGTCCATCCTTGCAAAAGCTGCGTTTTGAATGTAGTAGTCTGACCTGTATTGGTTATTATAGAAATTGGTATTCAGGATATCGGTAGTGGCATTGCCAAGATGCCCCGAAGGACTTAAAACATTTCTTTGCACACCAAGGTTAGCTGAGATATTATTATAAACGTAGTTGCCCAGGTTTGCACGTACAACTGTATTTACACCCCACTTGCCGTACGTGTAGCTTGTATTCAAACCAAACACATGGCCCGGTAACGATGTCCTATACCTATATTGGTCGTTAGGATTAATGATGCCATCGCCATTTAGATCCTCGTAAGAACCCTCAATGGGCCGGCCGCCTTTATCATATAATTGTTTGTAAACGAAGAATGAAAAAGGGTAATAGCCGACAGTGTGTATCTGTATATTCTGACCTGTAGCGCCCGAAATACTTCCAACCGGAATACCCACAAAATTACTGTCACTTGAACCTGTAAGTGTAAGCTCAGTGATCCTGGTGGTATTACGAGTGTAATTAAGACTGATGTCCCAGCTTGAACGGTTGTTTTTAACCGGGGAAGCGTTAATGCTGAATTCAAAGCCTTTGTTAGTAAGGCTACCAACATTGGTAGTTACGAGGTTTGTAAAGTTAGAACCAACAGGTATGTTAACCGGCCCTAAAAGATTAGTGGTATTTTTTGAATAATATTCAATACTACCTGTTATGCGATTGTTAGCAAAGCCGTAATCAATACCCACATTAGTTGCGGCCGTCTGCTCCCACCTTATATTGCTGATATAAGCAGCCGGTGTATACATGTTGTAAAAAGTATTTCCAAATTGGTATAGAGAAGCGCTTTCGCTTAGCGAATAAGTAGGCAGGTAAGAATAATTGTATGGAATTTCCTGGTTGCCTGTAACACCATAGCTTAACCTGAGTTTTAGATCGGATAAAGCTGTTGAATTTTTAAGGAATGCCTCATCCTTAACTCTCCATGTAAAACCGACGGAAGGAAAAACACCCCAGCGACTTTCAGGCGCAAAGCGTGATGAGCCATCTGTACGGAGAGATAATGCCAATATATATTTTGCATTAAGCGTATAAATTAAGCGGCCAAAATAGGAGATAAGTGTATTTCGTGGAATATCAAATCCGAAAACCGGAACAGATCCGGGAATAGTATCGCCCCTGGCGCTAAAGGACGGAAAAGCGAAGTTCTTAGTTTGATTGTCGTAATAACCATAACCCGCTGTTGCACTTACATTGCTTTTAAGAGCAGCGATAGTTTTAGTATAGGCAAAGTAAAACTCGGCTACTTTGTTATTGGTGCTTTGTTGGTACCTGTTATTTGTTCCGCCGGTTGCATAACTCTGCGCGGCCATCTCAGGAACAAATATGGTTCCCCTGCTACTTGCAATATCGTAACCCAGGTTAAGATTAGCATGCAAATCGGGCAAGAAATGAAACCGGTAATCGAAGGCAACATTACCAAAACTTCTGTCTACAGTACTCCTGTCAAACCGTTGCTCTAACAATGCCACTGGATTTCTTGGTGCATTTGGGTTTAGAACTACATTGCCTTGTGCGATGGTTGCCCATTCAAAATAACCGCCAAAAGGATTGTTTGCATGTACCGGCTGCGTTGGATCGAATGCTACTGCAGCACCTATAGCTCCCTGGTTTGCGAAACGGGTTTTTGCAACGGAACCTTTCAGATTTAAATCAATTCGTAAATGGTCTGTAAATAATCGCGGACTTACATTAATACTGCCTGAAAACCGTTGAAGGTTGTCAGTTTTCAATACCCCTTGCTGATTTAAATAACCGACAGATACTCTATACGGAATTCTATTTACTGAACCTGAAATGCCAAGGTTATTATCAGTTGTAAGTGCAGGCTGGTAAATTTCTTTTTGCCAGTCCGTATTAGCCGCTCCTAAAAGTGCCTTTTGTTGTGCGTTTCCTGATGTATCCACAAAACTCCGCAATTGTTGAGGGGTTAAAACATCGACATTTCGATATACTTGGGCAACAGAAAATCTTGTATTGAAACTAATGACGGGTTTACCGGCCCTGCCTTTTTTAGTGGTAATAATAACAACCCCGTTAGAAGCACGTGACCCGTAAATGGCAGTTGCCGAAGGGTCTTTTAGAATGTTAAACGATTCGATATCGTTTGGATTAATGAGGCTTAGGGGATTAGCAGCGCCAGATATGTTGTAGCCGCTGAGGGGCACTCCATCTACAATTATCAGCGGGTCATTACTGGCATTTAGTGACGCAAGGCCTCTTACACGAATGGTGCTACCTGCACCTGGGGCACCACTATTAGAGGTGATGGTAACACCGGCAACTTTACCTGCTATTAATTGCTCTGGGCTGGTAATTGCACCCTGTTGAAAATCCCTGGATGTTACAGTCGCTATTGAACCTGTGAGCTCGCGCCTTCTTTGCGTACCATAACCAATCACCACCACTTCACTCAGGTTGGCTGCCACAGAACGCAAAGTAACAGTAAGCGTAGTTTGATCGCCAAGGGTCACTTCCTGCTGTTGAAAGCCGACACCGGTAAAAATAAGAGCGGTAGCTGCAGTAGGTAGTGTGATAGAAAATGTGCCGTTCGTTCCGGTCGCCGTTACTGCTGACGCCCCTCTTGCTGAAACGGTTATTCCCGGCACTCCTGTTCCGGCGGTATCCGTTACCGTACCGTTAATTGTTCTTGTCTGCGCATACGTTAAAGTAGACAGGAACAAAGTAAAGGCAGTTAAAATAATTATTGTGGATAGATGTCTTAACCTCATGTCAATGTTTTGAATGAGGTAAAACAAATTAAGAACCAGTATTAAAAAAACATCATATTTGTTTAATTGTTTATTTATTCATGTTTGCCTCATCCCTCGCTACCTCAAGATTAAAGCAAAAGAGGTGTTGTTTGATACTTAACAGTATTTGTGGCAAGAGACAGATTCCCGTTGATTGCTGATAATTTTTATGTATTGTTAGGTTATGGAGACCGCTTTTTTAAGCGGCCTGTTTTATGTAAATACCTCAGCTAATTATATCGTTCGACCAGCTGTTGACGGGGTTTACACAAATATTTTATGGAGAACCGACACGAGTTGTACATCTATTTCTACAATGCATTTTAATTAAAATATATGTGTAAGAATTTTTACTGTAATTTATTCTCCTTCAATTTTTAATGGGTTGATTTAATGCGCTTTCTAAATTTGCCCGGTTTTTCAAAAGGTAATGGAAGCCAATTTGCGTATCTATATCAGGCGAAGAACAGTACAATTACTTCTTCACTAAGAAAGCACCAATAAGACTGAGTGCCACAAATAAGTGAATCCGAGAAATAGATAAAAATGAGAAAGTTAATTAAGTCAGCATATGCAATTATTGCAACAGGATTAGTAGGGTGTGGTGTGTCTGGCGAAATTCAGGCAGATTTTGTTTCTGCACAACTAATCAAAGTAGATACGGTGTACAGACATCCAGCCAGGGAAAAGCTCCTCACGTGGAGGTGTCAGAACAAGGTGACGTTTGTCTCCTATGTGCCGATGAGTCTAAATTATTCGGTAGGCACTCATTACAGTGTGCTGCTTACCAAATAAGAGCTGCTATTCCTGGATAGGAATGGTGAGTGTTTTGCAACATTAAGTCAGGCAGAAAAGTACTCTTGCCATGCAACTTCGGTTCTTTCCGTAATAACAACTAATATGGTTTGGTCTTTATTTGGCAATTAAGTCACCTTTTTGTCAGCAACTACACCCCTGTGCTACGAAACATTTCAAGACATAATACATAGGAATTTAAACGCCATTCCCTTATTCCGGACCAGGCTATAGCAATGGTACCGGCAGCGTTTTTTAGTTGAGGCCAGTCTCGATCGCAGTTTCTGGGGCAGGTTTAAATACCATGATGGATGTCACCAAAATAACTTCATACCTCCACCGCCATAAATACCAAAATTCTAAAGTTTGTTTTATTACGCGTAGCAAACTGGAATGACCGGGACATAAAAATATGAATTACTTTACGCCCCCCTTAGCTATCAGATAATAATTCAAATACAATAGATAATGAACGTTAGTAGTAAGGACAAACATTATAAAATTGCAATTATTGGCCAATCGTATCGACCATTAATCATTGTTTCGTACTTACTATCAATGATGCTGCTTGTTTTTTCATCGGAAATTAAAAGTCAGCGGTCGAACCGTTTTACTAAATATGTGAATACGTTTGTTGGTACCACCCCCCTAACGGACTCTGCCATTCTTGGTTATAACTTACCAAGGGGATGGAGGTCGTGGGCAGGACTTACTTTTCCGGGCAGTGCTTTACCAAATGCGATGGTACAATTAAGCCCCATGACAGAATACGGCTCCGGGGCGGGGTATGAATACGAGGATTCAGTTATTGTGGGATTTACCCATACAAACAAAGGGCATTGGAATCTTTGCAATATTCCTATCCTTCCGTTGTCAAATCCTGGTACTAAATTCGGTTCGCGGTTTTCTCATAAGAGAGAAAGTGCATCGCCAGGCTTTTACCAGGTATATCTCGACGATTATAACGTGAACGTAAGTTTGACGTCTACCTTAAGGTGCGGCTACCATAAGTATGAATTCAAGAAAAATACTACAAGGCAAATTCTATTTGATCTATCTAAAGCTAATAGCAGGGTATTAAACTGGAACATTCAACAAGTGGGCGACAGTGCGGTTCAGGGTTTTCAAAGTGGCGAGAATGTTTATTTTTATGCAAAGCTGAATACCAGAATTGAAAAATTAGATAAGAAAGATGAAGGCCAACGGACAGGATTTGCGATAGTGCAACTAGCCAATGGAAGCACGGGACCGGTTGAACTTAAAATAGGGCTGTCATTTGTAAGCGTGGAAAATGCGAAAGAAAACCTTCAGCAGGAGATAGGTAATGAATCATTTGCTACTATTCGCAACGAAGCAAACCAGAAATGGGAAAAGCTGTTGTCTTCGATACAGGTAAAAGGCGGAACTGACAAACAACGGGGAATGTTTTATTCCTGCTTTTACCGCTCATTCTTGTGGCCGGCACTAAGGAGCGATCTAAACGGAGAGTTTAGAGACGCAAAAAAAAATGTAGTGAAAGCGGACTTCAACTACTACACAGAGCCGTCACTATGGGATACTTACCGAAACAAAGATGTTCTTTTAGGCCTTGTTACACCAGATGTTACAGTGGATGTCATTAAATCAATGAAGGACGTAGGGGATAAAACAGGGTTTATTCCAACTTTCTTTCATGGTGATCATGGCTCTTCTTCGATTGCTGGCGCCTACTTAAGAGGAATTGATAATTTTGACATTAAAGGTGCTTACGAGATTTTGTTGCGAAACGCGAACGTAGGAGATGGCCCACGTCCTGCACGCCCTCATGTTGCTGAGTATATTCAAAAAGGCTACATATCTGATCCTGATATTCCCAATCCAAAAGTGGAAACCAAGGCTAAAGCAGGAGTGTCAAAAACGCTGGAATATTCCTATGACGATTATTCTGTTGCCCAAATAGCAAAGAAGTTAGGCGATACGGCTAACTACAGAATGTTAATGGCAAGGTCGAAAAATTATAAAAATATGTTTGACCCCTCTACCAGGTTTATGAGGGGAAGGTTGGAGAATGGAGAATGGATAAAGCCTTTTAACCCCGAATTTCCTTATTACGAATACATGTACAGGGAAGCAAATGCATGGCAGGTGTCCTTTTATGCGCCTCATGATATGCCGGGGCTAATTGAACTGTATGGCGGGCCGAAGGGATTTGAATCGAAATTAGATTCATTCTTTACCGTGCCTTGGAATCCGAAGTACATAGCCCGAAATGTAGAGACGATGATTGGTCAATACTGCCAGGGTAACCAGCCAGATCATGAAGCACCTTTTGCTTATACATTTATTGGTAAGCCGGAGAAAACTCAAAAGATACTGGATTACATCTTAAATAATTTATACGGCATACATGACGGGTTGACCTTGTCTGGAATGGATGATGCCGGAGAAATGTCGGCATGGTATGTATTCAGTGCGTTAGGATTGTATCCGTTTTCTGCTACTGATCCAACATACATCGTCACCGCTCCGCTTTTCGACGAAGTAAAGTGGAAAACAAGCAACGGTAAACTAGTGACTATATCAAAACCGGGAAAGGGCAGAGCATTAACATCTATATTGGTCGACGGAAAGAAAAATGAAGGTTACTTCGTGTCGCACGACTTGTTCAAAAACGGGGGCAGCATTCGCATCTTGACAAAATAGGAAGATAAAAATGGGTATTTTAAAAAGAGATGATATTTTTTAAAGAATCGAATGAAGTATGGAGAGTGTTGTTGTTAACGGAGCAAGACCGGTATAAGCGTTCGCAAATTCAAACTTTATAAACTACAATTAACTGTGCCGATGCTTACCATACCTTTCATAAACCCGTCTCTAATCTTTGCTTTCCTAGTAGTCGCAGGCGCTCCTTTAAATGCACAGGTTCTAACTGCCAAACCAATTACAATTACTATTAACCCAAATAATAAAGCACAAATCATTGAAAGCTTTGGGGCTTCAGGTTGCTGGTACTCGGAAGGTATTGGTAAGTATTGGCCGGACAAAAAAAGGGAGCATATCGCCGAATTATTGTTTAGTCGTGAAATGGATAAGGCGGGTAACCCTAAAGGGATAGGACTATCGGCCTTTCGGTTTAATATAGGCGGTGGCACCGCAGAACAAGGGCAAGCCAGCGGCATCTCAAATCCTGCTCGTCGTGTAGAATGTTTTTTGAATCCTGGCGGAACTTATGATTGGAGTAAACAGTCAGGCTATGTCTGGTTTCTTAAAAAAGCAAAGGAATATGGCGTAGAAGAGTTGATTGCATTTTCAAATACACCACCTGTTCATTTTACACAAAACGGATTAGGGTTCAAATTGAATAAAGACGGCTTGAGCAATTTGAAACCTGATAAGTATGTTGCATATGCGAATTTTCTCACCGACGTTGCTAGCTATTTTGATAAGGAAAAGCTTCACTTCAACTATATAAGTCCTGTTAATGAACCGCAGTGGGATTGGAGCGGCACGATAGGGTCGGCAAAGCAGGAAGGTTCATCCTGGACAAACCCAGAAATACATCGGTTGGTAAAATCTTTGGATAGCTTGTTACAGGCAAGAAAACTAAAGACAAAAATTTCAACTCCTGAAGCAGCCATGCTTACTTATTTATATAGTAACAATTCTGCCAACTCAAGACAAATACAAAATTTTTTCTCTGATACCAGCGCCTTGAATTTTAGAAATTTCAAGACTGTTCCGCGTATCGTTGCCGGCCATAGTTATTTCACTGATGTAACGGATTCTAATATAGTAAACGTCAGGAAAGCTGTTGCAGATACTGCAAAAAAATACAACGCTGCCTACTGGCAATCTGAATATTCTATGCTTGGAAACGGTTATAAAGAGGGCTCTAAAGACAGGCGTACTCAAATGGATTGCGCTTTATTTCTAGCCAAGATCATTCACAACGATCTTGCGGTTGCCAATGCTACAGCCTGGCATATGTGGAACGCTTATGAGCCCGGTAGCGCAGATTTTGATACCCGTTATTATCTCATTGCTTTGAAGCCTGACTCCGGCTTTTTTAATGGTGACTATACAGTAACAAAAAATCTATGGGCACTTGGCCATTACAGTTTGTTTATTCGCCCTGGTATGCAGCGATTGAACGTGAAGCGGAACGACCATTTAAACGATATCGAAGCAGCTCAAAAGACTATGATTTCGACTTATAAAGGTGATAACGGTAAAATGGTGATTGTAGCAATTAACTATGCAAGAGAACAACAGCCGTTATCCATCGATTTAAAAAATGTGCCGATAAGAATAATGAGAGGCTATGTTACAACAGCGTTGAACCAGGATAATATGAAAGTGTCTGAAATTAAAAATGTGAAGAGTGCGATGCTTCCCGCACGTTCAATAACAACTATTGTTGTTAATTGACCCTATGGAGGTTTAGCTGTTTTTTACCTCATCCTCGTTCCTTCTCCTGTAGGAGAAGGATGCCCCTCTGCTACAACTTTACCAGTTTGTGAAGCAGATGCATGTATGTGGAAGAATTATTATGCCCCCAATAAAATTTACCGCTCCTTCTCTTTAAGAAGAAGGAGATGGATGATGAGGTTGCCAGGCATTTCTTAAAAACCGTAACCAATTCCCATGCATTATATTTTCAATATCGTTCTCTGTATAACCCCGTTTGCTCAATAAGTCATTTAGCTTTTGCAGGTCTGCAATTGTTTCCACGTCATGCGGACATTGCTCCCTTCCGAAAGCACCGTCGAGATCAGAACCAATTCCTATGTGAAATGTGTTGCCGGCAATTTGGCAAATGTGATCGAGGTGATCGATAAGGGTGTTAAGTGTAACATTCATCTCACGAGGAGTTGATTTTCCTCTTCCCCAGTTTGGAACCATCATCCATGCATCTAATGCGCCACCGATAACAGCACCTCTTTCTATAAGTGCCTTTAGCTGTTCGTCGCTAAACTGCCTGTTGTGATGTACAAGTGCACGAGTAAGATTATGGCTTGCCCAAACAGGTCCATTGAAATGGTCAAGCGCCTGCCAAAAAGCATCGTCGCATAAATGGGTTGCATCCAGGATAATGTTCAAGCGTTCCATTTCTTTTAGCAGGGCAATTCCTTCAGGTCCCATTTTGCCTGTGGCATCAGTTCCGTTTGCATACCGTCCCGGTCCATAATGTGCCGGTCCAACTGCACGTAGCCCGTATTCCCACGCGCGTTCAAGGTGCTTAACTGTTATTAATGAATCTGCTCCTTCAAGGCTTAAAATATAACCGATAGGTTTTTTGTCTTGCGTTAATTCATCTTTCCACAAGGCCACATGGTCCTCAAGAGAAGCAAGATCTTTTATCGGAACCATTTCCCCCGCTTCTTCCATTGCCTTATACCATGCAACCTGCCCCTGTGTTTGTGCCCATGCCTGTTCGGGTGAATGCCATCCTGGTAAAGCATTTTCGGGTGCTACATATCGGGCTATTTGTGTGGCCACTACCAGCCCGATATTTCCTTTTCTCAGTTCCACCAGCGAAACTGTTGCTTTGGCTCTGTCGGGCTTATCTGTTAGGGTTGCCTCTCTGGCATTAATTTCGGCAACAGGCTTTGTCAGGTCACGGTTCCATTCCAAAGCATTCATGCTAAGATCAAGATGTGCATCTATTATAAACATTGGGAAAGGGTTATCTAAATGGTGATTTTTCTATCTCTTGCAATAATCTTCCATTCATCCTCAACCTCATTATTTTCTATAACGATCGCTCTTTCGTATAAAGCGCAGGTAGGGCAGATGTGATAAGGAAGTCCGTACAAAACATCCCCCGGTTTGTAGCTGTGCCCTTCTGGTGCCTTTGCCACGAGGTGTTCTTCGCTATGTCCTATAAATTGTAACTCGGGTGCATTTAGAAAATACACCCGTTTACCTAATTCGTTTTCTGATGCTATCGACTTATGCCCAAGATCGAGGCATAATGTATTTTTTCGGGGTAGAGAAATGATGCGCGAAATAACCAAAGCGGCGGTAACAAAAGGTTGTTCCGGGCAGGTGGCTTGATATCCCTTGTCCCAAAAAATAAAGGTACCGGGACTGCATTCAATATCTTTTCTTGCAGCATGGATTGGAAAAGTTGGAGAGCCACCAGCAATGATAATTGGTTCTGCAAGATTTTTTTCAGCTATTGCTTTTTTCATCTCTTCCACCTGTTGAAAGGCTTCATCAGCGTCTTTCGTCCTTTGTGCGTAGTTGTGCGACCTGAGATGCCCATCATATACATGTAATCCTTTCAGTTGTAAGCCGTCTAATGAGCTGCAAATTTCGTAAAGTTCAATTGCCTTTTCACCAGGTGTTATTCCTGTCCGGTTCATTCCCAGGTTTATATCAATGTAAACAGGTATGATTACCCCGTTGGAGGCAGCGGCTTCAGCAATATTTGTTGCAGAAACAATATTGTCTGCTATGCAGGAAAAAGAAGTTTCAGGATATTTTTTTATTAATGAAATAAAGCGTTGAAGCTTGGGGCCAAAAGGTTGGTAGGCTAATAAGACATCCGGTGCATGTACCATTGCGAGCATTTCTGCTTCAGCAATGGTTGCACACTTAAATTTGCCGATTCCTGCTTCCAGCATCATTAAGGAAACTTCTTTTGATTTATGTGTTTTTACGTGTGGCCTTAGTCTTTGCGGACCGTCTATCATAGACAGTAATACACGAATATTTTCTTTAACCCGTTCTTTATAAATTACCAGGGCGGGTGAATCTAATTTTTCAACGTTTTTTATTTCGTACCAATCTTTCATTATCCTTTTTTTTGCTATAAAAGATCCAAGGCGCAACGTTACTTTTTATGATCGCTGTCTCGGCTAAAATTTTTCATTCTTGATAACTACACCAATTCAAAGATCGCTTCAATCTCAACAGGAATATTGTCTGGCAAAGAGCCCATTCCTACTGCGCTTCTTACACCAACCCCATTTTCTTCACCCCAGATTTCTTTAAATAATAAACTACATCCGTTTATGATATAAGGATGTTTTTCAAAATCCAAAGTACAATTAACCATACCTAAAACTTTGATGACACGTTTTACCTTGTCAAGATCTCCAAGGTTTGCTTTTATAGTTGCAAGAATGGTTAGCCCTACCTGCCGGGCCGCCTGGTGACCTTTTTCTATATCCATTGTTTCACCAATCCGTCCAATAATCAAGGTTCCGTCATTTTGCACCGGTCCGTGCCCCGAGACATACAGATACTTACCATCGATAAGAATTGGTTTGTAAACGCCGAGTGGTTTTGGGGCAGGCGGCAGGGTTAAACCGGTTTTAGCAAATTGTTCTTCAGCAGAAATTGGATACATTTTAATTGATTTAAATGATGTTTTACAAAAGTGAAAAGAAAGTCAATACAGTATGGTTAACATTGCGATATTTCTTTTAAGGGACAAATATTAATTTACGGGATGTAGGTGCAAAGCTAAATGTATACAGTGTGCTTGAAGGTAGTGTAAGACCGCAAGGAAATAGGCTTAGGATAACAGTAAGGCTAACTGACGTGAAAGATGGGTGCCAATTATGGTAATTGCCGTCTTAACTACATATCATATGTCCGGCTCTGCCGGGAGCGATCAAACAAATTTTTTGTTATTAATATTCCATAAGATGGAGTTCCTATATTTGCCCCGTGAAAAAAACAGGCATTTTCATAATTTTCTTAATATTATTAGTAAATAATATTTCCTTGGGCCAGGTGTACAAATTACCTGTTTTAATCAACCATTTTATTGAACACCAGCAGAGAGATGGAAAAGTTACTTTTTTAGATTTTATGTCAATGCATTACTGGGGTAAAGACATTGACGACAATGACCAGGACAAGGATATGCAGCTTCCTTATAAGAATTTCAGCAATAACACTGTTCAAATACCATTTTGTCCTCTATCAAAAATAATTACCTTAAAAACCGTCTGCTACTCTTATGAAAGAGTTTTTGAGGTTAGAAAGGAAAATCTATTCTCTAATACTATTCTTTCGTGTTTATTGAGGCCTCCTATCGGGTAATCTTCTTTCGGCGCCTTACTTAGCCATGCCATGTATTGTACCTATTAATAAAGCTATCTTATTGCTTATGTGACTGCTTAATCCGGTGTAAAAGCAATTATTCAAGGTTTTTATTTTGCTTAATTAACGTTAACAGAGTACAAGAGTGCGACGCAAGGAAGGCGATTAGTAGCGGGCACGCCGGCTCCCCAAAAACAACTTACTTATTTACTATTGAAGTATAATCCAACGATTATTTGTCGATGAAGCTATACGTTTCTGCACACTATTAAACTTACACACCTGCGCTTTTCGGTGTACTAATCATTCTTTATGCTCGATAAAATAATCGGCTTTTCCGTTAGGAATAAGTTGGTAGTAGGATTATTTATAGTGGTACTTATTGGCTGGGGAAGTTACGAGGTAACTAAACTGCCGATAGATGCCCTTCCTGATATTACCGACAATCAATTGCAGGTCATTACAGTTTCACCTTCTTTAGGGGCACCGGATATAGAACGGTTGATTACTTTTCCTATAGAACAATCTTGCAGCAATATTCCCGGACTTAAGCAAATACGCAGCTTTTCCCGCTTTGGGTTGTCGCTGGTAACCATCGTTTTCGATGACAACACCGAGCTATACTGGGCACGCCAGCAGGTAAGTGAGCGACTGCAACAGGTGCAGCAAAGTATTCCCGCTGGCATTGGCTCGCCTCAACTGGCTCCCGTAACCACTGGTCTCGGTGAAATTTACCAATACATTGTTAGACCAAAAGCTGGTTACGAACACAAATATGATGTAACCGAACTGCGGACGATACAAGACTGGATTGTAAGAAGACAGTTGTTGGGGACGCCGGGCGTTGCGGAAGTAAGCAGTTTTGGAGGAAAGCTTAAGCAATATGAGATAGCTGTTAGCCCCGGACAGCTAAAAGCGAATGACATAACAATTGCCAATGTTTTTGATGCACTTGAAAAGAACAACGAGAATACTGGTGGCGCTTACATTGAAAAAGGTCCGACGGTATTATATATCCGTAGTGAAGGATTAACCACTAACCTGAATGACATTGAAAATATTGTTGTGAAAACACTCGGCAACGGAATGCCGGTTTTAATACGGGATGTAGCAACTGTAAAATATGGAGCAGCGATACGATATGGAGCAATGACCTACAACGATAAAGGTGAGGTTGCGGGAGCTGTAGTAATGATGCTGAAAGGAGAGAACTCGTCGGCAGTAGTGAAAAGAGTAAAGGAGAAGATGGTTGAAATACAAAAATCTTTACCTGAAGGTGTGGTGGTGGAAGCCTTTCTTGACCGTACCAAGATGGTAAACAACGCTATTAAAACAGTAGAAACAAACCTGGTGGAAGGTGCGCTGATCGTAATTTTCGTGCTGGTGTTCTTTCTCGGCAACTTACGGGCGGGACTGATTGTTTCCTCGGTCATTCCATTATCTATGCTGTTTGCCATTATACTGATGAATAAGTTTGGTGTTGGTGGCAACCTGATGAGCCTTGGTGCAATAGACTTTGGATTGATCGTAGATGGATCGGTGATAGTAGTAGAAGCGATTCTTCACCGCTTTTCTCATTCGAAGCACTTTAGGGGCATGGGCAAAATTGATAGCCGGATGATGGACCTGGAAGTGCATAAGTCAACCAACCTGATGATTAAGTCGGCTGTTTTCAGCCAGATTATTATACTTATTGTGTACCTGCCTATTCTATCGTTGCAGGGTATTGAAGGCAAGATGTTTAAGCCAATGGCCTTTACAGTTGCCTTTGCCATATTAGGTGCTTTCCTTCTCTCTGTTACCTACGTGCCTATGATGAGCGCTCTTTGCCTGAGTAAAAATCTGAGCCATAAGCCAACGATAACCGACCGGATGATGGCATGGTTAGAGCGACGATACCAGCCGCTGCTGAAGCGTGGATTGTTTTTTCCCAAGACAATTATTGCTACCACTCTTGTGCTGTTTGCCGCCGCAATTTTTATTCTGGCACAAATGGGGGGTGAGTTTATACCAGAACTGGAGGAAGGTGATTTTGCAGTAGAAACAAGACTGCTTACGGGTAGCAATTTGAATACGACTATTGATGCTACGCAGAAAGGTTCAAAAATTTTATTAGACAAGTTTCCGGAAGTAGAAAAAGTGGTTACAAAAATTGGTAGCGCGGAAATACCTACAGACCCGATGCCATTTGAAGCAGGTGATATGATGGTAATACTAAAAGATAAAAAAGAATGGACATCGGCCGCGTCGTTCGATGAGCTTTCAGAAAAAATGACGAAGGAATTGTCGGTTATTCCGGGAATAACGGTTGGCTTCCAGTTCCCGGTGCAAATGCGTTTTAATGAATTAATGACCGGAGCGCGGCAGGATATTGTTTGCAAAATCTTTGGTGAGGACCTCGACACTTTATCTTATTATGCCCATGAACTAAATAACATCATAAAAACAGTTGATGGGGCTATCAATATTTATGAAGAAACGGTAACCGGGATGCCGCAGGTGGTGATTAAGTATAATCGTGAAGCAATGGCGAAATTTGGTTTGAATGTAAGTGATATCAACCGGGTTGTAAATACTGCTTTTGCCGGGCAGAGCGCAGGTGAAGTATATGAAGGAGAGAAGCGTTTTGACCTGGTAGTGCGGCTGGAGGGTGAGGCACGAAAAAGCATTGCTGACGTAGAAAACCTGATGGTCGATACAAAGAATGGACTACAAATTCCTTTACAACAGGTAGCGTTGATTGAAGAAATAGAAGGGGTTAACCAAATACAAAGAGAAAATACACGTCGCAGAATAATCGTTGGCTTTAATGTTAGTGGCAAGGATGTGCAGACTGTGGTTACGGAATTACAACAAAAAGTAATTCAACAAATGAAACTGCCACCAGGATACAATGTTGTATATGGCGGTTCTTTTGAAAACATGACGGCAGCAAAAGAAAGGTTATCTATTGTGGTACCGATTGCGTTGGTGTTAATCTTTCTCTTACTCTACTTTGCCTTTAACTCTGTAAAGCAGGGATTGCTTATTTATACTGCTATCCCGCTTTCTGCCATTGGCGGCATCTTCGCCTTGTGGGCAAGGGATATGCCTTTCAGCATCTCAGCAGGTGTTGGCTTTATTGCTTTGTTTGGTGTGGCAGTACTAAATGGAATTCTATTAGTGAACGAATTCAACCGGTTAAAAAAAGAAGGCTGGACGGATGTAAAACGGATCGTAATACATGCCACGAAGTCAAAGTTAAGGGCAGTACTGATGACAGCGTTAGTGCCTTCACTTGGTTTTATACCAATGGCTGTAAGTACAGGAGCAGGTGGTGAAGTGCAAAAACCTTTGGCTACCGTGGTGATAGGCGGCCTCATTATCTCTACACTGCTGACCCTTTTCTTGTTGCCGCTATTGTATATCGTGTTCGAAAAAGGTTTTGGCTATTTAAAAGTGCAGATAAAACCAGCTATGGCTTTTTTTATCTTGTTGCTGGCACCGGCTGCTTCATTTGCCCGGCAGAAAATGACATTAAACGAAGCCATTGAAACAGCGTTGAAAAATAATTTGAACATACAGGCTTCCAAATTAGAAGAAGCGTACTATGAAGCATTGAAGCCGTCGGGTTTAGATATAGAAAAAACGAACGTTGGTTTTGAATTTGGCAAGATCAATAGTTTCGCCAATGACAGCAGGTTATCGCTATCACAAAAGCTACAGTTCCCGACTGTATATAAGAACCAGCGGCAGATTAATGAAACCAACCTGCGTATCAGCCGGTTTACTACCCGTAGCCGCCAGGTTGAGTTAAAAGCGCAAGTAAAGCACGTATTTTATGATCTTTTAATAATAGAGCAGAAAAGGTCGCTGCTGTTCACAGCTGATAGCATTTACAACAACTTCCTTAAAAAGACCGAACAGCGTTTTAGAGCCGGCGATATCGACATTTTGGAGAAATCCACTGCTGAAAACCAGCGTGTGCAAATTGCCAACCAGTTCAGCCAGTTGCAAACAGACCACATTATTTTATTAAACCGGTTTAAACGCTTGCTAAATACGGATGTTGCTGTTGTTCCCTATGCAGACACCGCTCTGTATCATCTGCAGGTATTGCCCGACACCGGGCGGGTAGAACAATCTGCGGCCGTAGCAATACAAAAGCAGGAGGTTCAATTAAGCCAGGAGCAGCATCAGCTTGAAAAAAGCAAACTTTTACCTTCTTTCAATTTTGCCTTCAATAATACCAGCATTATTGGCTGGCAAAAGATCAGTAATGCGGAAGAAAAGTTTTTCAGCTCTAATCAGCGTTTTTCCTCTGTTGGAGCAGGTATTGAAGTGCCGTTGTTTTCACGCGCACAACGTGCAAGAATTAAAGCTTCAAATGTATTGGTAACACAAAGGGAACGTGAGCTTGAAGCAGTTCGAAAGGAATTGAATTTAGAACTGGAGAATGCGATACAGGTCTATCTGAGAAATACGCAGTTGCTACATACTTATCAAGCCACAATGCTTCCTAATGCCGCCAACATTATTAAAACGGCTGGAAACAGGTTAGCCGATGGTGAAGCCGGATACCTGGACTGGGTAATATTAATTAACCAGGCACTCCAGATCCGAAGTGAATATTTTAATGTAATGCAACAGCTAAATGAAGCTGCTTTCTTAATTGAAAAAATAAGCGGAACCAATTAAACTCAAACTAAACTAAAATGACCAGAAATATTATTGCTTTAACGGCACTGTGCACATTGTTTTTTGCTTGTAAAGAAGGTAAGATAGAACACGCAGCAACAGCAACCGTAAAAGTTGAAACGACTACAGTAGATTGGGTAGAATTAACACCTGATCAAATAAAAAATGCAGGCATAGTAACGGGTAAACCTGAAACAAGAGAAATACATAGCACTCTGAAAGTAAACGGGGTAATTGATGTGCCGCCCCAGAATATAATATCGGTAAGCGCACCATTGGGGGGCTATTTAAAAAATATGAATTTACTTGCAGGCATGCCCGTAAGAAAGGGATCGTTGCTTGGGCGCCTCGAAGACCAGCAATACATACAAATACAGCAAGACTATCTTGTTAGCAAAAGCAAACTCGAATTTTTAGAGGCCGATTACAATCGCCAGAAAGGTTTAAATGAAACTCAGTCTGTGAGTAACAAGGTGCTGCAGCAGGTAAAAAACGATTACGAAAGTCAGCGTGTTTTACAAAGAGCATTGCAGGAAAAATTGAAATTGATTGGCATAAACCCTATGACGTTAAGATATAATAACATTTCACGTCATGTAAATATTTATTCTCCCATTAATGGCTATGTAAACAAGGTGAATGTAAATATTGGTAAGTATGTAAGCCCTACTGATGTGTTGTTCGAGCTGATTAATCCGGCCGATATTCATTTAAGTCTTACCGTATTCGAAAAAGATGTTGCTAATCTTTCATATGGCCAAAGAGTAGTGTGCTATGCCAATAATAATTCTCAAAAGAAGCACCTGGCAAAAGTGGAGCTTATTAATCGAAATATTAATGATGAAAGGGCAAGCGAAGTGCATTGCGAATTTGAACGTTATGATAAAAGCCTGCTTCCCGGTATGTTTATGAATGCAGAAATAGAGTTGACGAATATACAAGCCACCGCTGTACCCGACGAAGCAGTGGTACGATGGCAAAACAAGTTTTACGTATTTGTAGAAGAAGCTAAAAATAAGTTCTCGATGTTTGCCGTTGAGCCCGCTACCGTAGATAATGGATATACCACTACAAAAACAGATATCTCCGGCAAAAGCATTGTGGTTAAAAATGCCTATGCCTTATTGATGAAAATTAAAAACAGCGGGGAAGAATAGGCCCACCTGTAAAACAGGATTAGTAGGTATAAAGCTTATCTGCTAATCTTATGTCTGTAATGTTTACAAGACATGTTAGCGAGTTAAAGCCGTAACGGTGAGCAAATCATAGTTTGATAGAAAGGGGGAAAGAAGGGTAGGAGAGACGCCTTTATTATCTTTAATAAGTACAATGGTTACAACGTGGTATTTGATAAGATAATTAATAAAAAAGGCCTCAAAGCAGCCCTTCTTCTCCAAATGAATAATATCCCTTAGTGGTTACAATTACATGATCTAACAAACTAATGTCAGGTAGTTGTCGGGCTTGTTTTATCTTACGTAACCTGTTCATCTTGTCTGCCTGGTTTTAGCTTCTCTGAGGAGTGGTGGTGACTATTATGTAAAACTTTCGAAAATAACTAATGATGACTGCGCAATAGTTAGCTGTTAAAGCAGAAGCAAATATTACCTCTTGTATGGGCAACAGTTGCTGAAATGCGGCCAGTAGAAACATCACAAATATGCAATACTTTATTCGCTTTATTTAAAAACAACCCTTTAAACTGTTCAACAAATCGGAGCTTCTTTTTATCCCACGTTTTCATTAGGATCTCGTACGCTTCTCTGGCAAAAGTAATTTGACGACGGGTCGGCGCTTTCACTTTTGATTTGTAAATTAAAGCTATTTCACCTACTTTATATAGGGCTGATACATTCATAATGCTTTCCATAACTCTTGATTTAAAGATTCAAAAATTAATTATGGAGCACTCGTGGCTTTGGGCAACAAAGCAAAAAAGAAAACGGAATAAATGATGGCTTAAGCAGGGTAGGTGCTGCGTTTATGCCGTAGTCTTTCTTTGCGCTACAGAAGCCCCGGGCCTAACTTTGTTTGAATGGAGGATGATTAATTCTTCAACCGTTTATGTACGCTCTTATATTAATACTATTAGTTAATGCATACTTATTACCAAGCTGAAAAAGAGTGCGTAATTTCTTTATAGAACAAAACCTTTACTTTTGCCCCGATGAGACCACTACTTACATCTTCTGCTGTTACTCCACCTTGAGTATTAAACCATCTTCAGCCAGTAAGTTTCATTGATGTAATTGTTGCTATTAACAATTCTCCTTTTATATATTTTCTTATTATTTAAAGCAGGTTTAGATGAAGGCTATTTTTAATTTATTTGATTTTTCGCAGAAGGTTAATTATAAAACAGAAGTTTTGGCTGGTTTAACGGTGGCAATGGCACTTATACCTGAGGCTGTTGCATTTGCTTTAATTGCAGGTTTATCTCCACTAACAGGATTGTATGCTGCATTTATGATGGGTTTTATTACATCCATTTTTGGTGGTCGTCCTGGCATGATTTCCGGTGCTACCGGTGCGGTTGCAGTTGTTATAGTTGCTTTAGCAAAGACACATGGTGTTGAGTATATTTTTGCGACAGTAATACTTGCAGGTGTAATACAAATGCTGGCAGGTGTTTTAAGGCTGGGTAAGTTTATCAGGCTGGTTCCTCACCCGGTAATGTTTGGTTTTGTAAATGGACTTGCTGTAATCATCTTTATGTCTCAATTGGTTCAGTTTAAAGCCCCTGATGCTACCGGCGCATTACATTGGATGACCGGTAACCAACTTTATTTAATGCTTGGCTTAGTTGCGCTAACTATTCTTATAATTTGGGGGTTGCCAAAACTCACAAAAGCTGTTCCGTCTTCATTAGCAGCTATTCTTGTTGTTTCGGCTATTGTTATCGGTTTTAATGTTGATACAAAAACTGTGGGTGATATTGCTTCTATCAAAGGTGGATTTCCTCCTTTTCATATTCCTTCAGTGCCTTTCACTTTTGAGACCCTTTTTATCATATTTCCTTATGCCGGCATAGTAGCTGGTGTAGGACTTATAGAAAGCCTTCTTACACTTAACCTGCTAGATGAGATAACTGAAACAAGAGGAAATGGTAATCGTGAATGTATAGCACAAGGAAGTGCAAACTTTCTTAGTGGCTTGTTCTCCGGAATGGGTGGCTGTGCAATGATTGGACAGAGTCTAATTAATGTATCATCTGGTGCAAGGGCAAGATTATCGGGTATTGTTGCCTCGGTTATGTTTCTCGTATTTATCATGTTTGGTAGTAGTCTTATTGAGAAAGTGCCAATGGCTGCCTTAACGGGAGTTATGATAATGGTTGCTATTGGAACGTTTGAATGGGCAAGTTTTAAAATGATTGGCAGAATGCCAAGACATGATGTGTTTGTGGGAATACTGGTAGCGGGTGTTACTATTTTGCTTCATAACCTTGCTTTAGCCGTATTGATTGGTGTTGTCATTTCTGCCTTAGTCTTTGCCTGGGAAAATGCAAAACGCATCAGGGCAAAAAGATATGTTGACGAAGCAGGCATTAAGCATTATGAAATTTATGGACCCTTGTTTTTTGGTTCTGTGACTGCCTTTAATGAAAAGTTTGATGTTCCTAACGACCCTGGTGAAATCATAGTTGATTTTAAAGAAAGCAAAGTTGTTGATATGTCGGCTATCGAAGCTGTAAACAGGTTGACAGAACGCTATAAGAAAGCAGGTAAGAAATTACACCTTCGACATTTAAGTGAGGACTGTAAGAAGCTGCTTAAAAATGCTGAAGATGTTATTGAGGTAAATATTATTGAAGACCCTCACTACAAAGTGGCAACTGATAAGATTAGCATGGGTTAGCAATTTAGTCTATACCTAATCCTTTTTTACAATTTCAATACCATCAATCAATACCATCAATACTATAATCGTTTTTACACGTTTATAGTATAAATGCAACGTGCCCTAAAGGGCGGCTCGTTGCATGCCTTTGTTTTCAGTTGCAAAAAATAGCAGCAGAATGCCGTTTGTGCAGTTATCAGTTCTTATATACTTACGAAGGCAGTAAGATGCATATAAAGAATTACATCCATCAAATAATTGGTTGCTAAACAACCTGCTTCTTTTACCAAGGCTTGTATTATTTGCTACTTCGTTAGCTGTATTATTAAGCTTAAAGTTG
>NZ_JAOQAH010000012.1 GCF_025963695.1 Segetibacter sp.
CAAGTCTAAAATCACTAAACGTGGCGGGCGAAGACATAATGAAAGACGGCATCATGCTGCTAAACCTTCAAATGGCAGGCTTACTTATAGGTGGAATTGTGTGGGGCATACTGGGAGATAAAAAAGGCCGGTTGTCTGTTTTATTTGGATCTATTTTAATTTATTCACTTGCAAATATTGGCAATGGATTCGTCAATTCTGTTGGCGCTTACGCTGTGCTGCGTTTTGTAGCCGGCTTTGGTTTGGCAGGTGAACTTGGGGCAGGAATTACTTTGGTAACTGAAGTACTCCCTAAACGCATTCGAGGTTACGGAACTACTCTAGTCGCCACGATGGGAGTTTTTGGAGCATTGCTGGCTTATACTGTTTCTTACTTTTTTGACTGGAGAGCTTCCTACTTTATTGGTGGGGGACTTGGATTGATATTATTGGTACTAAGAATGAGGGTTTTTGAGTCAGGCATTTTTACCGAGTTGAAGGAAAAGAATGTACGGCGGGGTGACATACTGATGCTTTTCAATAATAAGAAGCGCTTTATTAAATACCTTACCAGTATAGTTATCGGTATGCCCATCTGGTTGATTATGGGAGTGATCATTACATTTTCGCCCGAGTTTGGAAAAGCAATAGGTCTGGACGCCCCGGTCGATGCAGGTAAAGCGGTATTATTTGCCTTCATGGGTCAAGTGCTTGGTAATATCGTTAGCGGCTCATTGAGCCAGTACTTTAATAACAGAAAAAAAGTGATGCTTTTATTCATGTTATCCTCATGCATGTTTGTTCTTATCCTTTTCCTTGCACCTGTTACAAGTATTACAATGCTCTATATTTTGTGTGCTTGCCTTGGTTTTACCTGTGGCTATTGGACTCTTTTTATTACTGTTGCCGCCGAGTTGTTTGGATCGAACCTTAGGGCTACGGTTGCAACTACAGTACCTAATTTCGTGAGAGCAACTGTCATTCCTTTGACAGCTCTCTTTGTATTTCTTAAAACTTCCGCTGGTACCATTAAAAGTGTACTAATAGTAGCTGCCATAACTTATGCTCTGGCGTTATTAGCCCTGTATTTTCTCGAAGAAACTTTTAAGAAAGACTTAGATTATGTTGAAGAATAATTGAGGCAAGACAATTCTGATGAGTAAAAAAACAACATGTAAGTCTTGTGGTGTTTTCGGCAGCTATTGTACAGTGTTCTATTCCTTTAAAAACTTCTGCAACAATTACAACAATAGAATAATTATTCGTAGAATAAACTTTCATGTTGCCGCCTCCTTAAACACTTTAAATACTTAAAAGGAGATTTTAATTAGACAAATAACGGAACCATTAGAAATAAAAAAGCCCTCATATAGAGGGCTTTTTTATTAAGTATAAATATTCTTATGTCATTATCATTTATTCTTCTGCAACCTGGAAGGTCACATACTGAATTGCCTGATAAATTACATTTCTACCGTTTTGAACTGCAGGCTCCCATTTAGGACCCTTTTTAATAACCTTTACAGCCTCAGGTCCGCAGCTTGGACATGTCTTCGGAACTTCAATTGCTTGCACGTTACTAATCCCGCCTTCTTTATCAACAATGAACTGAACTTTTACTGTATAATTACCGGCAGGTGCACCGTCATCCGCAGCAACGTTGGCATTCAGGTTTCTTTCAAGGTATCTTTTCCAACCATCCATACCACCTGGAAACTTGGCTTCCTTCTCTACTTTGGTAAATACCTTATCATAATCCTCTTCCACCTTTTTAGGCGCTTCTACCACACCAGTACCTTTTTCTTCAACCGGAGGCGCCACAAAACCTTCGTCTTTTTTACCTTCCTGGTTAATGGTACCAATCTTAGTCTCTTCTAATTTTTCTTGTGGAGGAGGGGGTTCTTTAACTTCCTCATCCTTTACAATTTTAGGAGGAGTGAACTTTGTAATTTCCACTTTTGGTGGCTCAGGTTTAGGTGGTGGAGGCGGAGGTGGAGGTTCTGGTTTCTTCTCCTCCTTCTTAATATCCTCTAGCTGAACATCCTGCACAATTATCTTGTTTTTGTCCTTATCACCATCACTCCCGAATAACTGGGTAAGAAAGACCAGCAAACATACAGCCGCCATAATAACCATTGCAGTTATTATACGTTTATTATATGTCTTTCTAAGCTCATAAGCACCATAGTCCTTATTCTTCCCCTCGAAAATAATGTCGAGAATGTCTGCGTTAAGAATTTTGTTAACTTCCATTGTTTGTCTCTTTAAAAGTATATATTGTAAATTAACTTATTTCCCCCGGGTATCAGAAATATTTACCAATTGCCCTTCTACATCTGAAATATCTACCAGGGCATAACGCTTAATATCATTAATAGTCATCTCGTCTAATGCATCCACTACATCTTTATATGTAGATTCATCAGAAGCCTTAATTACAACCATTAAATCCTCTTCTGGTGTACTTCTCTTTTTTCGAATGATCTCATCTCTTATCTGCTTCATTGTACTACTCTTCATGTTAGAAGCAGATGGATCAAGTTGCCCTTCGTAGTAGTACACGTTATTATTCTTTCCAAGTAACATTGTAAACGCGCCACTCTCTTTCAATTTATTTTGCTCCTCTGGCTTATCGGTATCTTTCGGCAAGTTTAACTTCATTGCCGTCGGCTGACTCATTGTTGTAGTAAATATGAAAAAGGTGATAAGCAGGAACCCAAGATCCACCATGGGCGTCAGATCTACTCTTGTTGATGCTTTTTTTGCTTTCTTGACGCCGGGGCCTTTTTTATGACCGCCACCGCCCGAAGTATCCATTTCTGCCATTGTGCAAGTTTTTATTTGATTAATAAATTCTGTCTACTCAGTAGTAGCCACTTCTCCTTTCATATACTTTCTCCAAAGATCTGTTCCGTTAGGTACGCTCTCTGGATTAGTGATCATTTGAAACTTGAACTGATCGCTTTTCTTAAAAGATGTAACAATATTTTTGAAAATTGGATATTTCACAATATTGTCTCCCTTTACTATCAGGTTCATCTTTGTACCTGTACTCGAGTGCGCTGTAACAATGGCATTCATCCATGTTGTTAACTCATTGTGGGCAGTATCCTGAACAGGTATTCCTGGCAAGGCGGCGCCAGTTAATTTATCTGACGGTATTTGCAAAGCAGATTTAATTTGAGAAATCGGAGTTCCGTAAAAACTGGCCTTTTTAAAAAGCGCAATATCGGAAGGCGAAAGGCCAGCACCAGCAGCTGAGTTAAGCTGACTAGCCAATTCAGCTTTCACATCTTCGTTATCAAGCGAAACGAAAACTTTACCATCTTTTGTTACAGAAACCAACGTTACATCTTTCTCAGGTGCTATTTTAGAAGATACTGAACTCGGAGTTGCTACCTCCACCGCTTCAGCAGCTTTAAATTTGGTTGTAAGAATGAAAAAAGATAGCAAGAGGAAAGCCACGTCACACATTGCCGTCATATCAACAGAAGTACTTTTTCGGGCTATTTTGGGTCTTGACATTTTTTAAAATTTAGTTCAATTATACTTAGATGCCTGTTTTGGCATTTTCCACAAAAAATTTCAACTATTTATAGTTGGCAGCAAAACTCTGCGTTAATGTGAAACCAGACTCGTCAATACCGTAAGTAATACCATCAATTCTTGTAGTAAACACGTTGTACATAATGATAGCTATAGCAGAAGTACCAATACCTAGTGCCGTATTATACAATGCCTCAGAAATACCTTGAGAAAGTTTTTGAGCAGCTTCACCACCACCGCTTTCACCAAGGGCAGAGAAAGACTTGATCATACCTACCACAGTACCTAATAAACCCAAAAGCGTAGCAACAGATGCAATCGTTGAAAGAAATACAAGATTTTTCTCGAGCATTGGTAATTCCAGCGCTGTAGCCTCTTCCACCTCTTTTTGAATATTAAGCACTTTTTGATCCGTGTCTAATTCAGTATTCGCAATCATTTCTTTGTACTTGCGAAGACCTGCTTTCATTACATTTCCTACAGAACCTTTTTGTCTGTCACATTCTGCTATCGCTTTATCTACATCTTTGTTGGCAAGATTAAATTGCACTTTCCTGATAAACTCAGCGATATTGCCTTTTCCTGTTGCTCTTGTAACTGTTAAAAATCTTTCAATACAAAATGTTATTACTATCAGCATGCAACCAATTAAAATAGGAACGATAATGCCGCCTTCGTACATCCGCGAAATGTTTCCTTTTGGTCCCTGATGATCAGGCCAAAATCCACCAGCTTTATCAGGAGCTGTAAAATTCGCATCAGCGCCGATCACATAACGCCATAAAACATAACCTAAAATAATACATGCTAAAGGGGCAATCCATGAAATTGAATTTCCCGACTTTCTTGGTTGAACTGATGTTGCGCTTTTTACTGTTGCAGTTGGTTTAGTTTCCGCCATGATACAATTTTTTGTGTTTAAGAATTTGTTTGAGAAATTAAATAAAGATTTGTTCTACAATTCTAGTGAAAATAATAATCTAAAGATAAAAGGATAGTGCAAATATTTTTATCAATTAGTCAAAAATAAAAAATCCGCACTGTTTTCCATCTTTTAATAAAGGTTTATCAGCAAGCTGTACAGCAAGTTTCAGGCCACTGCATTTAATTAAAACATCTATAGATTTATAAACATTCGAATAAGAAATCTAGGGCAATATTTATTTTTTACACTCCGGCATTTTAACTATTTGCCAATTGTGAGTTCCTTTAACTTCATGCCTACTAAACAGAAATAGTTATATGAAGAAACTTGTATTATTGTTACTTATTCCATGCTTGTCATTAAGCGTTTCTGCGCAACGGAGAAAACCTCCCACTCCTACGCCAACCACTCCTCCCACTTCTACACCTCCACCGTTGGCCACCACTCAAGCTCCGGCAGGTTTATTTGGAGGCGCCAGAACCGGACCAAAACCTTACAAAGATGTAATAACCGATAAAGCAGTGTCTCAAAAAGGTTTGTTTACTGTTCACAGAGTCGATGACAAATACTTTTTTGAAATACCTGACACCGTAATGAATCGTGAGATTATGGCTGTTACAAGGTTCATTAGAGTGCCTGCAAATAAAGGTGTGGGAAGAGCTACTTACGGTGGCGAATTAACAAACCAGCAAACAGTTGCTTTTGAAAGAGGCCCCAGTAATAATGTTTTTATGAGAGTTATTACTTTAGTAAATGTAGCCGATAGTGGAAATGCTATTTATAAGGCCGTTTCTAATTCAAACCTCAATGCTATTGCTGCCGCGTTTCCGGTTGCAGCCTATACCAAAGACTCAGCAAGTGTTGTAATAGATGTTACCGAATTTTTTAAAGGCGACAACCAGGTGGTAAGCGTAAGCCCCTCGGCAAAGAGAAGCTTCAACCTTTCTTCTATTGCATCTGATAGATCTTACATTCAGAACATTAGTTCTTTTCCTATCAACACTGAAATCCGGACTGTAAAAACGTTTAATTCTTCACCTTCTTTAGGAGGCTTTTCTCCAACCCCGTCTTCAACTATTCCTGCTGCAACCGCTGCGGGTGCAGTTACTATCGAATTAAACACATCGATGATATTGCTACCGAGAATACCAATGTCGGTACGCTATTCCGATCGTAGAGTTGGTTTCTTCTCTGAAGACTTTACCAGTTTTAGTGACGTTCAACAAAGAGTTGAAAGCAACAAATTTGCTGTACGATGGAGGATGGAACCTAAAGACGAGGACCTTGAAAAATGGAAACAAGGTCAACTGGTTGAACCCAAAAAACCCATTATATATTATATAGACCCTGCCACACCAAAAAAATGGAGAAATGCGCTTATACAAGGCATTGACGATTGGCAGGCAGCATTTGAAAAAGCGGGTTTTAAAAATGCCATTATGGGTAAAGAATGGCCCGATACCGCATCTGCAATGAGTATGGAAGATGCGCGCTATTCAGTTATCCGCTATTTCGCCTCGGACGTAGAAAACGCTTATGGCCCAAACATACACGATCCAAGAAGCGGAGAAATACTTGAGAGTCATATAGGATGGTACCACAACGTGATGAAACTGGTACACGACTGGTTCATGATACAGACCGCAGCAATAAATCCCAGAGCAAGAAAAATGAAATTTGATGACGATCTAATGGGGCAATTGATCCGGTTTGTATCCTCTCATGAGGTTGGACACACACTTGGTTTAATGCATAATATGGGAAATAGCAGCCGTACCCCGGTTGAAAAATTAAGAGATAAAGCATGGGTTGAGGCTAATGGACATACCGCTTCGATTATGGACTACGCCCGTTTTAATTACGTTGCTCAACCCGAAGACCATGTTTCAGAACAAGGGTTATTTCCTCGCATCGGTGAGTACGATAAATGGGCTATCAGATGGGGCTATGGGTACATTTCGGGCAACACTAAAGAAGAGCAAAAACTAGCAAGCAACAAGCTGGTTCTAAAAACGCTTTCCGAAAACCCGCGTACTTATTTTGGAACATATGAGTTAGGAAATTCAAATGACCCAAGAAATCAGAGCGAAGACCTGGGCGACAATGCTATGAAGGCAAGCACTTATGGAATTAAAAACCTAAAGTTCATTTTAAAGAACTTGCCCGAGTGGACGAAAGACGAGGTCGATCAAAATGAGAATATTGATGAAATGTATACCCAACTAGTTGGTCAATTTCGTCGGTACCTGGGACATGTAACTGCAAATGTTGGCGGTGTTTCTGAAACTATAAAAACCTCGGTACAAGATGAGCCGGTGTACGAAGTAATACCGAAATCTAAACAGCGCGAGGCTATTACTTTTCTTCAAAACCAGGTTCTTACAACGCCACGTTGGCTAATGTCAAAAAGCATTTGGGACCGGGTTAAAAATCCGGGAGAGACCGACCCTATTGCTACTGCGCAGGAAAGTGTATTAAATAATCTTTTAAGTACGTCAAGGCTATCGAGGTTACAAGAGTCAACCGAGCGCTTTGGATCGGTTAAAGCATACAGTGCAATGGAATTGTTTAACGATTTGCAAAAAGGCTTGTTTGTCGAATTAAAATCGAAAAAACCGATAGACAGCTACCGACGCCGGTTGCAAAAAAGCTATGTAGACAAGCTTAATAACATGATCAATCCCTCAACTTCTATGTCAGGATTTGTGATTTCTTTTGGTGGCCCTAGTGCCCTATCATCTGTTGACATTAGCCGCACCGATATTCCTTCCATTGCCCGGTCTCAAATGATGGATTTAAAAACTGAGGTTAATGCAGCAATCGCAGGAACAACAGATAAAATGAGTAGAATTCACTTACTGGATCTTAAAGAAAGAATTAAAGACGCACTTGATCCGAAAAAATAAGATAATTGAAGTAATAAAAAGTCCCGGTCAAAACTACCGGGATTTTCTATTATAAAGCCTTTTGTGTTTCAGCTACAGAAATTCTAATCAACATCGTTGTGTCACTCCCTTGTACAGCAAATTATAATTCAACTTTAATTTATGTTATCACACCCACCTTTCAAAAACCTATAAACCACAGCTTATTCATATCTCAGGGCGACTATAGGGTCAAGTTTAGAAGCTTTAATGGCTGGCCATAACCCTGCAGTCAAGCCCACAATGCTACAAATTATAATACCTGTTACAACCCATCCCCAAGGCACCACAAAGCCCGTTCCAACAGCCATTGCGAAGGCATTACCAACAAGTACTCCCAGCACAATTCCAAATACTGCACCAAGTAAACTAATGATAATAGACTCAAATAGAAATTGGTTCCTGATACTTTTCCTGGTGCCTCCAAGTGCCTTTATAAGACCTACTTCTTTTGTTCTTTCTGTAACAGCAACGAGCATTATGTTCATAAGACCAATTGCAGCTCCAATTAAGGTTATAAGGCCTATCGCACCTGCTGACCCTGATATGCTTGATAACAAGCTAATGAACGTTTCGGCAAGGCTATCACTTTTATCAATAAAAAAGTTATCGTTATCTTTTATATCCAACCTGCGAATCGCTCTTAAAGTTCCTGTCGCTTCCCCTATTGCAGGTTCTAGCTGTGTCAGGTCATCAACCATAACATTAATGGTATAAGATGTTCCGGCATTAGGTAAGCGACGTACGTTGTTATAGCTTGTAATTGCAACCTTATCCATCTGTAAGAAAGCACTGCTTCCTTTAGGCCTCAGTAATCCAACAACCCGGTATGGCAGATTCGCAATTCTTATTATTTTTTCAAGCGCAGCTTCAGGGTTGCTTGGAAATAATTTTTCGGCTATTTCGCTTCCCAGAAAACAAACACTTCTTCCTGTTTCTACATCCATGCGGCTAAAATTTCTACCGGCTTGCAGGGTATAACCATTAATCAATAAAAAATTTTCATCTCCGCCTCTGATTTGTACTTCTGGTGTTGTTTCTTTATTTCCATACTTCGCAACTACAGAGCTGGGGCCGTTTAGCTGAAGACCAATTATAGAAGGAAACTTGAAATGTTCTTTGAACATCTTAGCCTGCAAATAATCTATCTTCTTACCTACGTTCGAATTCTTATCCGGCCTGGCTCCTTTTTTAACTGCAGCAACGCTGCGCCTTCCGCCAATATTGATGTTCCTGTCTTTATACCTGATTGCAAAGGCATTTGCGCCCAAAGTTGAAAAGCTCTCCTTAATACTTTGGTTCATTGCCTGGATGGCGGTGATGATCCCTATTAAAGCCATTATTCCAAAAGCAATAATGGCAACTGTTATTCCCGTACGTAGTTTATTGCTTGTTACTGTTTTATAAGAAAGCACTAAAATATCTACCGTCTTCATAACCAAATATAAGGTAAAGTTGTAAGTGGCAGCAGGAAGTGGAAAGAGGAAACTTGCGGTTACGGATGGCCGCAAAACAGCACAGCAGGTTTGCGTTTAAAATCCACGGTAAACCGTTTTTAAAGAAATACAAATAGTACGAGAAAAATAATCTCCAAAAACTTGAATTTTTTGAATTTTTATTGAATCGCTAAAATAATATCATGAAACCTACCTGTTTTCCTTTGGAAAAGGACCTCCAATCTTGTAATATTAATAGTAGCAGGGATTTTTCTGTTATAAAAGCAACTGGGTTTTATACAACTCCAAAGGGAACGTGTGGAGACCGAGTTGCAGAGTGTCTTGGCGGTGTATATACTAAGCAGGTTGGACTTCTGTTTTGTATGTGGCTTCTACTTTTACAGGTGCTGGCCTATATACTTTTGGTTTTGCTTTAGGGTTTTGCATAGGTAGTGAGTGTTTAAGAAGACAGCTTTAACCTTTTAATATTACTTGTTATCTATGAAAAACTTATTAGTATTTTACCTATTTATTGACGTTCCGTTACTTCTGTTAGTATGGGCATTAAGATCTACGGCTATCAGTTCTAAAACATTGTATTATTATTGATACTTTATATTTTAATTTATCATCCGCTGATTTCTTCACTACGATTAGTGAGCAATAATAAAATCGAAAAATCTGAAATCTGGTACTGTTTTATCCCAGGATGGAATACGCGATTTTTTACTTTTCTTTTTTTCAACAAGTAAAAAAAAAAACAAAAGGAAAGGATTAGTGTCCTTTCCTTTTGTATCAACATTTCTTAACGAAAATTCTCCCTCGCTAATCTTAATTGAACATTTTGTTATACAAATAAATTCGCCGACGAAGGGGTGACGATGAACTGTAGAATTAAAAGCGAAAAAAAGTGAGTTTCAATTAACGGTATTTAAAAATAAAGAAAGCTAAGTAGTGCGTTTGGATAGACCCCTAAAACAACTATCAATGCAGCAACAAAAAGCAGCAGATATTTAAACCGTGCAGTAACCGGGGCGAGCACCACGTTTCCGTCTTTAAAATACATTGCCTGGATCACCTTAAAATAATAGTAAGCACTTACAGCGGCAAACAAAACTCCGATTATAACAAGCCCCAGGTATTTGCCTGTTTTAACCACCGCGGATAACATGTAAAACTTTGCGAAGAAACCCGCAGTCAATGGTATGCCGGCCAGCGATAACAGAAAGATGGCCAACAATGCGGCGATTAAAGGTTGTGATTTAGACAGACCGTTAAAGCCTTCAAGAGTCATATCATCCATTTTAGCCAGCACGGCAAAAATGCCAATAGTAGCGAGAGAGTAGGCGGCGGCATATAGAAGCAGACCTTCCTTAGCAGCATCATTAACCGCAAACAAAGAAAAAAGCATGAAACCTGCCTGCGCTATACTTGAGTAGGCTAACATTCTTTTAACGCTTTGCTGAAACACGGCGGTGAGGTTTCCAAATGCAAGGGTAAGTATGATAACAATGGCTATCAAACGATCGGTCTGGCTACCCATACTTCCTAGTCGGCCTTCAATAAGACGTATAAAAGCAGCAAAACCTGCAACCTTTACAACAGTAGCCATAAACGAGGTGATTACGGCAGGGGCGCCATCGTATACATCGGGCGTCCAAAAATGAAAAGGAGCTGCTGAGACTTTAAAACATAAAGCAATAAAAATAAGCACCATGCCTAACGCAGAAAGGTAAGACACTATACCGTTTTTAACTACATTTTCAAGCATGAAGGTTCCTCCTGATCCATATAACATTGCGATACCCATCAGCATTATTCCTGTAGAAAAAGAGCCCATCAAAAAATACTTTAGAGCTGCCTCATTTCCTTTGAGATTCTTTTTATCACTGCCCGTTAGTATGTATAGAGGAATTGAAAGAATTTCTATTCCAATAAATAGCATTAATAAATTGGTGTAAGAAGTAACTATACCAATACCGCATAATACAAAGAATATAAGCGCATGAGCTTCGGCTGTATTATTTCCTGCTTTCTCAATTTCCCTTCCGCTTAACATGACATAGATGAGAGTGGAAAAAATACAAATGCTATTGAATAGTAAGCCGAATTTATTAAAATGAAGAAAATTGGTTGTATTTATATTGAATAAGGAAGAACCTTGACTTTCAAAAATATTAAACACGAGTAACAGCAACAGTGCGGCAGATGAAATGTTTTTGTATGCAGAACGATTATGAATAAAAATGCCACTAAACATCATAACCACACCAAAGATTGCCGAAAGTATAATCGTATTCATAAATAAACCTAATCAGGTTGCTATTTTATTTGAGCTATAATTTTAGTAACAGTCTCGCTGGTTAAATTAATCATAGGCTGAGGATAAATGCCAAAGAACAAAACTACAGCAACCAATACAGCCAGCATTAACTGAGTATTGATCGGCACATTTAATACCACCCGGTCTTCATTGGCTACCTCCCCATAAAAAACTTTCTGAACCATCCACAGTGTGTATACGGCGGCAAGTATAATACTAATACATGCAACAGCCCCTAATACTATACTGTAATTGAAGACACTATTAAACATAAGAAACTCACCAACAAATGAGTTGGTTAAAGGCAAGGCTATGTTGGCAAATGACATGATAACGAACATAATTGCCAAGACAGGAGCTTTTTGAGCAAGTCCACCTAATTCACTAAACTTGCGGGTTCCTAATTGTTGCTCAATTACGTCTATCACTATCCAAAGGCCAATGATATTAATTCCATGAGCAAACATCTGGAATATCACGCCCTGAATACCCGATGCACTACCAGTGAACATACTTGCTGCCATTAAACCAATATGTGCTATTGACGAGTAGGCGACCAATCTCTTCATATCATCTTGCCTGATCGCGATTAAGCTTGCGTAAATCATTCCGGTAACCGCCAATATCATTACTATATCAGCCATTCTCTCTGACGCTCCCGGAAACATTGGTAACAACCACCTGATCACTGCAAAAACACCCATTTTAACCATGATGCCACTTAAAACCATAGTGACAGCAGTTGGCGCCTGTTCATAAGTATCGGGTTGCCAGGTATGAAAAGGGAATACAGGCATTTTAATAGCAAATGCAATAAAGAATAGCCAGAAAATAAAACTTTCTTCACCGTAGGTAAGGGCAAGATTATACAGAGAGCTGATGGCGAAGGAATGATCAGGTGTTTTAAAATAAACAAATAAAATACCTACAAGCATCAATAAGGAGCCAAGAAATGTATAAACAAAGAATTTAAATGTAACCGGTATCCTTTTTTCTCCACCCCACTTTGAACAAAGAAAATAGGCAGGAATAAGAGCAAGCTCCCAGAAAAAGTAAAACAAGAATAAATCCATTGCACAAAAAACCCCCATTAATCCAGCCTGGGTAAGCAGCATAAATCCATAAAAGGCATTAGGGCTTTTATACTTGTTATTATAAGTTGCAGCAAATATGATTGGAAAAGAAACAGCTGTTAGAAGGGTAAGAATTTTTCCCATTCCATCTAAAGAAACCGAAAAACGGCTGCCTAACATTGGTAGCCATGAAGCATCGGTAGAAAGAGAGTCTCCTGATTGAAAAAGGCTAATAAGGGAAACTGCAAGTGTTGCAACCGAACTGAGCAAAGCAAAAGCCTTTGCACTCCTTTCCTCTTTAAGAAAAAAAGAAATTAAGCCGGTTACTAAAGGAATTACAATCAATAAAACGGGGATCATACTTTATTTTTACCTGCAATTATTTTGAAAAATATTTAAGAACCGGATTCAGATTATTACCATAAAAAACAAGGATAATCATTAGAACCATACTTAAGACCATAAGAAGAATATAGTTTCCGACCTGTCCGCTTTGCATTAAACGCATCTGGCGCCCTGCATAGTTTACACCTCGTCCAACTCCATTTACGATGCCATCTATCCCGCTCTTCTCTATTACATTTTTTAGAAAACCTCCCAGCGCAACCAATGGATTAGCGATAACCTTATCGTAAAGCTCATCTACATACCATTTGTTCGCCAGCAACTTGCCGGCACCTTCGGCCTCAGCTATTTCGGGTTTTTTGCTAAACCTCGTCCATGCATAAATAATAGCTATAACAGCGAGGCCCACAGAAATGGCCATAAGCATATATTCGGTGCCGGTGTCTAAAGCATGGGCAGTCTCAGTAGATTTTACAATGACCGGGGAAAGAAAATGTTCGAGCGCATGAGCGTTATGAGCAAATGCTTCAGGAATACCAACGAAGCCACCAACGACACTTAACACCGCCAAAATTATCAACGGGATGGTCATAGCTGAAGGGCTTTCATGCAAGTGATGCTCCTGGTCGTGTGTACCTCTAAATCCACCGAGAAAAGTCATCACGTACAAACGAAACATATAGAAAGCTGTAAGACCAGCAGTGATCGCACCAATTAACCAGAGAACTTTATTATGTTCGTAAGCAGCAGCCAAAATCTCATCTTTACTAAAAAAGCCACTAAAAGGAGGAATACCTGCGATTGCCAGACAAGCCAGTAAAAAAGTGATATGAGTTATAGGCATGTACTTTTTCAGTCCCCCCATAGAACGGATATCCTGCTCATTACCCATTGCATGAATAACACTACCCGCACCAAGGAACAACAAGGCTTTAAAGAATGCATGGGTCATCACATGAAAAACAGCGCCCGTATAAGCACCAACTCCCAAGCCTAAAAACATATATCCTAATTGGCTTACTGTAGAGTACGCCAGCACTTTCTTAATATCGTTTTGCTTAAGTGCAATAGTAGCAGCAAGGAAAGCTGTAGCCAGGCCAACAACAGCAACAACAGTCATAGTTGTAGGAGCCATCGTATACAAAACATTGCTACGAACAATCATGTAAATACCCGCTGTAACCATGGTGGCGGCATGTATTAATGCAGATACAGGAGTCGGACCTGCCATCGCATCGGGCAACCAGGTGTACAAAGGTATTTGAGCACTTTTACCCATAGCGCCAACAAACAACAACATCGTAATGGCTGTTACATCAAACGTACTGAAGGTGGAGGCCCTTGCAAAAACATCACCATAAGAGACAGTTCCTAATTTTGCAAGTATCCAAAACACCGCAAGTAAAAACCCTACATCACCAATCCGGTTCATCACAAAAGCTTTGCGAGCCGCATAGTTGTAATTGTTGTTTTTAAACCAAAACCCAATTAATAAATATGAACAAAGACCAACTCCTTCCCATCCAATAAACATAATAACGTAGTTAGCGCCAAGCACCAACAACAACATGGAGAAAACAAACAAGTTAAGGTAAGCGAAGTATCTGCCATAGTGTTGCGGCTCTTCGTTATGCATGTACGATGTAGAATACACATGAATAAGAAAACCTACACCCGTAATTATCAGGAGAAACAAAGAAGAAAGCTGGTCAACCTGGAATGCAAACGGGATATTAAAAGATTGAACCTTTATAAAGTCAAACAGATGAATCACCTGAGGCTGAAAACCTTCTTGCTTCACCTGGAAAAAGATACCAAGGCTTACCGCAAAAGAAGCCAGTATAACAGCGCTTCCTATTAAACCAATCAATGATTTAGATAAAGACTTACGGCCTAAACCATTAATAAGAAAACCTATCAAAGGAAACAATGGTACCAGGTAAACAAATTTGCTCATAAGAAACCCCCTCCCAACCTCTCCCCCAGGGGAAGAGTTAAGAATTTAATTTTATTTGATTGGATGTCTAATTCTTTAATCTATTCAGAAAGTTTACATCAACTGAATGTGTATTTCTATACACCATTACTATAATAGATAGCCCCACGCACACCTCAGCAGCGGCAACAACCATAATAAAAAATACGAATAACTGCCCGTCAATTCCTACAGTTGAAGCAGGATCTTTTGCCATTGCTACTCCGTTATGCATTTTCGAAAATGCTACAAGCAACAGGTTAACGGCATTCAACATCAACTCCACACACATAAAAATGATGATTGCATTTCTACGCGTCAATACTCCAACCACCCCGATACAAAACAAAACAATAGAAAGTACTATATAATATGTTATTGGCATACCCCAAACCCCTAAAGAGGCTTTATTTAAGCTCTAAATTCCTGAAGGGACTTAAAACTGGTTTATTAATCAAATACCTTTTATTACCATTATCAAAAGACTCTCTCCTCACTTTACGGCCGGGGCTAATCCTTTTTTCCTATCACCACTGCACCTACCATCGCAGACAAAAACAGCACACTGCTTATTTCAAACGGAATGACATAATCCTTAAACAAAGCCATCCCCAGGTTTTTAATCAACCCTATATTTCCTACTTTAACCAGCGCTTTTGCGTTTTGTACTTCCCCGGCATCTCTGATCACGTCAATCATTATCAACATTAAACATCCGCCCGCAATAGTGCCTGCCACTTTAAACCGGCTATTTTTCTGTGGTTCAGAGTCGCTATTCAAATTCATTAACATCACCACAAACAGGAACAATACCATAATGGCCCCTGCATATACAATAAGGTTAACGATCGCAAGAAATTGAGCATTCAATAAAACATAATGACCTGAAATGGCGAAAAATACAATGATAAGCCACAAGATACTGTGAACAGGATTTTTACTTATCAAGACCATAGTAGCACTTACGAGTGCAAGGGCAGAAAGGAACCAGAATAGAATTTCAGTTGTACTCATTAGTTGCAGTTAGTAAAGGGTTATTGTGTTGCCGGTGCTCTTTCCCCTTTAGCCTTTTCATATTCTTCAGGTTGCGTAAGCGGGTTAGGTATCAGCAAGTCTTCTTTACCATATATAAATCCTTTGCGTTGGTAGTTGGCCGGTGCAAATGTTTCACTTAAATAAATCGCATCCTTTGGGCACGCTTCTTCGCACAACCCACAAAAAATACAGCGCAGCATATTAATCTCATATTTTGCTGCGTATCGCTCTTCGCGATATAAATTTTCTTCTCCTCTTTCCCGTTCAGCCGCCTCCATAGTGATGGCTTCTGCCGGACAAGCCAAGGCACAAAGACCACATGCGGTACATTTCTCACGTCCTTCTTCATCGCGGTTTAAAACCTGCAAGCCCCGAAATACTTTAGCGAAAGGACGCGTTTGCTCGGGATAACTAATGGTGGGAACTTTTTTGAAAATATGACTAAACGTAATGGCCATCCCTTTAAAAATCTCAGGAAGATATAACCTTTCTAAAAAGGTCATCGGTTTACGTTCTACTTGTTTTACTTTTTTTGTTAACGGTTCCATATATGTAAAGCTTCCAGCACTCAAGCTTAAGCTCTTTCCTTTAAAGGTTTGCAAAAATATTTTTCTACCACTAACCCACCAACTTTATTTACCCATACGGTTACTAAACATACTTTTCGCATCTTTTTGGTTGGCAGTCATTAATCTTTTGTCCGCATCGTTGTGTCACTCACTTGTACCTGTATCTCTTTATTCATCGCCCTCGCCTCATTAGCATTACCACAGATGAACGAAATGCGACGCAACTATCATCAATCTGAGTTGCTTTGTTGTATCTATGAAATATTAAGGTAGCTGTCCAATGTTTTCAAAATGCAGCATCTTCTGATCTTCAGACACCTCATTACCCTTGTCTCCATAATATAACAGCCCCGGTGATAAACATATTAACCAAAGCCAGCGGAATTAAAGATTTCCACCCAAGATTCATCAACTGGTCATACCTAAAACGGGGCAAAGTCCAGCGAACCCACATAAAAATAAAAATCAGGATGAAGGTTTTACCGAACAAAGCAACAAAACCAATGATGGCAGCAACATTTACAGACAAATTTGCTTCATTTACAAAAGGCATATCGTAACCACCAAAGTAAAGGGTGGCCATAATTACGCTGCTAATAAACATATTAATGTACTCGGCAAACAAGTAGAAACCCAGCTTCATACTTGAATACTCCTGGTGGTACCCAAAGTTCAATTCGTTCTCGGCCTCGGGCAAATCAAAAGGCGCCCGGTTGCATTCAGCAAAAGCGCAAATAATAAAAATAAGAAATCCGATAGGCTGATAAACAATGTTCCACCACGACCCTTCTATTTGCTGTTCAGCAATTGTCTTAAGACTAAGAGAACCACTCAGCATCAACAGGGCGATCATTGAAAGCCCCATAGCAAGTTCGTAGCTGATAACTTGTGATGCTCCCCGCATTGCAGCCATTAAAGAAAACTTGTTATTGCTCGCCCAACCTCCAATCATAATGCCGTACACACCGGTACTAACAACGCCAAAAATGTACAGGATACCAATATTAATGTCAGCGATCTGCAGGTTTACAATGCGGTCGATACCAAACATATTAATATGAATCTGGTTGCCCCAGGGAATAACAGCACTGGTCATCATCGCCGTCAACATAGCCAGGCAAGGACCTAAAATAAACAATGTTTTATTCGAGGTATTGGGTATAATCTCTTCCTTAAAGAAAAGTTTACCACCATCAGAAAGAGGTTGCAGTAGTCCAAAAGGACCTGCACGATTAGGGCCTTTACGATCTTGTAATATCGCGGCAACTTTACGCTCTCCCCATGTAGAGTACATCGCAATTACCAACGAAGCAGTAATAATTGCACCAATAAGTGCGAGTTTTTCAAACAGTAAAGCCCAGTCAATTTGTAAAAGCAACATTTTTTATAACTTTATTTAGAAGCCAATATCTTAATTCACTATTTCGCTTCCGGTAATAACTTGCCGTTATCTTTATTAAAGACCTTGCCCGTAGCCGGGCCTTCAATTTCGCTTAAATGAACAGTAGGTTTATTCACTTCACTCACTTTGTGAATATCCATCAATAGTTTAGGCTTTCGTCCACCCATTACTTCGGCTATTGTTTCGTGAGGGCGTTTTAGATCATCTAAATAATGATTAGCAGAAATCACTGAATGCCTGCTAATCTTTCTTGGCCCCTCAATAACCCAGTCACTTGTCTTCTTTTTATCAAAGCGACAAGTGTTACAGATCCACCCAGTCTTACCATCAAAGTCTTCTACCTCACCCCATTCATCTTTTCTCGCCGTTATGCGAAAAACCTCATCTCCCCTGTTCCAGATAGTTACTTTGCCGCAACATTTATCACAATCTCTATGGGCATTTAAAGGTTTTAAAAACCACACCCTTTGTTTAAAACGGAACGTTCTATCAGTTAATGCACCAACAGGGCAAACATCAATCATGTTTCCACTGAAATCGTTGTCGATGGCTTTCGAAATGTAGGTGCTAATCTGGGCATGTTCACCCCTATCCAAAATACCGTGCATTCTTGTATTAGTAATCTGATCTGCTATATAAGTACATCGGTAGCAAAGAATGCAACGGGTCATATGCAACTGAATGTATGGCCCTATATCTTCCCTTTCGAACAATCGGCGCTGAAATTCATATCGTGTCTCTTCTTTTCCGTGCTCATAACTCAAATCCTGCAGGTGACATTCTCCCGCCTGGTCACAGATCGGACAATCTAAAGGATGATTAAGCAATAAGAACTCTACTACACCTTTACGGGCATCCAATACTTTTTCACTGGTTATACTTTTTACAACCATTCCATCCATTACGTTGGTACGGCAACTTGCAACAAGCTTCGGCATAGGTCGAGGGTCAGCCGTAGAACCAGCTGCAACCTCCACTAAACATGTACGACACTTGCCTCCGCTACCTTTTAGCTTGCTATAGAAACACATGGTAGGAGGAGCTACATCACCGCCAACCTTTCTCGCTGCCATTAATATAGATGTACCCGGAGCTACCTCAACTGTTATATTGTCGATGGTAACTTTAAACATTTGAGGAGCATCTTTTTTTACTTCTTCAGCCATATTTTATTTTTTCGCGCCTGCATAAGTAGCAAAGACGTGAAGTTTAAAAGTTATTGTTAAACAGAAAGCCTTACACCGCTACTTCTCTCGCATCAGCGTAATGTGCCAACCCAAAGTTTCTTACCTGGCTTTCTTCCGGATTTAGTACATGCCATTCAAATTCGTCTCTAAAATGACGGATTGCTGCTGCCACAGGCCAGGCTGCTGCATCACCTAGTGGGCAAATAGTATTTCCTTCGATCCTTCTTTGTATATCCCACAACAAATCGATATCACTTAATTTGCCTTTACCGTATTCGAGGTTATATAGAACACGCTTCATCCAACCAGTACCTTCCCGACAAGGACTGCATTGACCACAGCTTTCATGATGATAGAAACGAGCTAAGGTTAAGGTATGACGAACAATACATTGATCTTCATCTAAAACAATAAAGCCTCCTGACCCCATCATACTTCCTGTTGCAAAACCTCCATCTGATAAGCTTTCATAGTTCATCAACCGGGTTTCGCCTTTCGCAGTCTTAAATAAAAGATTAGCAGGTAAAATAGGTACGGACGATCCCCCGGGGATGCACGCCTTCAACCTTTTGCCGTTAGGAATGCCTCCGCAATATTCGTCACTGTAAACAAACTCTTCCACGCTAATAGTCATATCGATCTCGTAAACACCAGGCTTATTGATATTTCCACATGCGCTTATAAGCTTCGTACCAGTAGATTTACCAACTCCGATCTTAGCATACTCCTCGCCACCCATATTAAAAATAGGAACGATGGCTGCTAAAGTTTCCACGTTATTTACCACTGTTGGACTTTCCCACAGACCTTTAATAGCCGGAAACGGTGGCTTAATACGAGGATTACCTCTTTTGCCTTCGAGGCTCTCAATCAACGCGGTTTCTTCACCACAAATGTAAGCCCCAGCACCGCGCTGAACATATATTTCGCAGTCAAAACCTGTCCCTAAAATATTCTTCCCTAACCAGCCGTTCTGTTTCGCCTCTTCAATTGCATATTCTAAAATATCAGGTATCCATGCATATTCACCACGGATGTATATGTATGTTCTGTTACTTCCGAGTGCAAACGATGAAACAATTAACCCTTCAATTAGCAGGTGCGGAAGAAACTCCATCAAGTACCGGTCTTTAAACGTTCCCGGTTCGCTCTCGTCTGCATTACAAACAAGGTAACGGGGAACGCCTTCCGGCTTCGCAAGAAAGCTCCATTTCATTCCCGTTGGAAAACCTGCACCACCGCGACCTCTCAAACCACTCTTCTTAACTTCTTCGACAATTTCTGCCGGGGTCATTTTAAAGGCTTTTTCTACTGCAGCATATCCCCCGTTTTCACGGTAAGCCTTGTAAAAACGTATTCCTTCAATATTTGCTTTATCTAATAATAATTTTGTACTCATACCCTAAATTCACAAAGAGGATTTTATAGTTTTTGTAGTCATCCTATTCCTATTTCTTTAGTCCCATCATTTACATTCTCATTGGATGCAATGTTCTTGTAAATGGATTTAAAACCAATCCGATTGACTCTAATGTTGTTGCTCCCAACAAAGCCGTGTCTCCTTCTTCACCATATACAACGGGAGCTGGTCATCCTTCACCTTTAAACTCAAAATAAGCTGCGCTTATCTGTCGTTTTACAGTCGTTCCATCTGCCAACGAAAAACCCATTTCTCTATATGGTTCAATTCCTAATTCGTCTAATATTTTACCGGGAACCAACCTATATACCGCACCACTATCAACTAAAAATTCTACCTCAGCAGATTTTCCAGATTTTCTATGTTCTCTCACGGTTAGTATAACATTAGTTATTCCCATATTACTAAGTCCTCAGCAATTAGTAAATCCAAACCTAGTTCTTCAACTCGTAATTAAACATCCAATTAACCCCAAACTTGTCTTTTAGCATCCCAAACCTTGCTCCCCAAAAAGCATCCTGCAATTCCATGGTAGCAGTTCCGCCTTCAGCCATTTTTTTAAACACTTCGTCTATTTGACCCTCCTCAGTGATTTCTACTGACAATTGTATGTTGCCATCAGTTTGCACCAGGTTTCCTTTAAAAGTATCAGATACCATTAATACATTGTCACCAAACTTCACTCGCCCATGTATCACTTTATCTTTATAGTCTTCATCAGATGGCGTTGGGCTATCTCCATACCGGTTAAGTTCTAATATTTCGCCTCCTAAAGCCGCCGCATAAAAATTCATTGCTTCTTCTGCCTGCCCTGTAAAATGAATGTATGGAGTAAGACGCATGCTATATTATTTTAAACTACGATAAAACAACGCTAATTATTGATTGCAGAAAAGCTACGACACTCTTCTATAATTGCATCTACTTTTTCAGGAGTTAGGTGCTCTTTGTAATGCTTACCCAGCTGCATCATTGGTGCGTATCCACATGCACCTAAACATTCAACTACTTTTAAAGTAAACAATCCATCATCTGTAGTTTCACCTACGCCGATACCCAACCTGGTTTTAATATAATTGATAATATCATCACTGCCTCTCAGCATGCATGGCCCTGTCTGGCAAACTTCAAAAAGAAACTTTCCGACAGGCTTCATATTATACATGCTATAAAACGTAGCCACTTCATATACTTCTATTGGAGTGATACTTAATATCTCTGCCACATAATCCATTACAGGCACATCAAGCCATCCACCAAATTCTTCCTGTGCCAAATGGAGTACAGGTATCAAGGCACTTTTTTGCTTCCCTTCCGGATAACGTGCAATAATTTCCTGCACTTTAAGTAAGCTCTTTTCTGAAAACTGTATCATTTATAATTTAAAAGGCAAAATGAAAAAATTGAGGTCCACTTTCCATTCTTTATTTTTATTTTTTTATCACCCTATCCATCCATCTCACCTGCAATCAGGTTAAGAGAACTCATGCAAATAATTGCATCACTTAACATACTACCTTTTATCAGTTCTGTATAGGCCTGGTAGTAAATAAAACACGGTCTGCGAAAGTGTAACCGGTAGGGTGTGCGGCCGCCGTCACTAATGAGATAAAAGCCTAACTCACCATTTCCGCCTTCTACACTGTGGTACACTTCTCCAGCAGGAATATCAGTCTCACCCATTATTATTTTAAAGTGATAAATCAGGGCCTCCATTTTCGTGTAAACATCTTTCTTTTCAGGAAGGTAATATTCAGGGGCATCCGCATGAAAAACATCAGCCTCCTTTCCTTTAAATTCCTGCACTTTCCGGTAAGCCTGCTTAATGATCTCTAGCGATTGCCACATTTCCTCGTTACGAACCAAAAAACGATCGTACACATCACCCGTCTTTCCAACCGGAACAGTAAAATCAAAATCTTCGTAACTGCTGTAAGGAGAATGTACACGCACATCATAGTCCACACCAGCAGCTCTTAAATTTGGACCTGTAAAACCGTAATTCAAGGCTCTCTCAGCAGCAATACCTCCAACACCTTGCGTACGCTCCATAAAAATCCTGTTACGATTGAACAAGTTTTCAAACTCCTTCAACACCTTAGGATACTCATTCAAAAATTTTTCTAATTTCCTGAAAGCGATATCATTAAAATTTCTTTCAAAACCACCAATACGACCAATATTAGTCGTTAAACGGCTACCACACACCTCTTCCCAAATCTCATAAATCAATTCACGGGATTGCATCACATACAAAAACCCGGTAAAAGCGCCGGTATCAACACCAACAACGGAGTTACAAATTAGATGATCAGCAATACGAGCCAGTTCCATTATAATTACCCGCAGATAGTCAACCCGTTTAGGAAGGGTAAGACCAAGCAACTTTTCGCAGGTCATATGCCAACCCATATTATTAATCGGGCTGCTACAGTAGTTTAACCTGTCTGTCAGCGGAGTAATTTGATATAAAGGTCTATGTTCTGCAATTTTTTCAAATGCACGATGTATATAACCAATGGTTTGTTCCGCGTCTACCACTCTCTCGCCATCCACTTCCAGTATGTTTTGAAATACCCCGTGCGTAGCGGGGTGTGTAGGCCCGAGGTTTAGGGTCGTGGTAGTTTTTTCTATACTTCCGTCAGGAAGCACTCTATGTTTAGGTTGTTCTACAACAGGCATTTTTTATTTTTTTGTAGTCGACTTCTCTATTCTATTCAACATTGTTGCGTCGCACTCTTGTGCTTTTAATACCTCATGAAACTAAAAGCTTTAACCAACTATATTTAACAACTTGCCAACTATATCTCCTTTAAAACGGTTCGTTCGCTTCTTCGTCAAAAATAGCTTCAAGCAGAATTTCAAGACCTTCTAAAACTTTACATCTTACAGTTGCATGTTGCACTTTTTCAGCCAACACAAAACTTTCATTTTCTAAAAAACACTGTTCAACAAGTCTTTTATCTGCATTAACCAACCAATATTCTTTTACTCCGTTTAAAGCACAAAATCTGGCGCCTGAAAAAACATATATCCGGCTTAAAATCATTTCTTCTCAAATCAACAACAGTCTTTTCACTCGTTATAACACCCATTTTATGTTTTCTAACAAACCCTGGTAAGTATATAAATAAGGTTCGCAACTGTTAAGGTATGTTTATCCTTAGCAGGAGAATTATAAAACGCTTCGCCGTTTATAAACTCCGCCTTTTCATCCTCTCTTATATACTTGTAAAAACGGTGTCGTTTTGCTTCTTCTCCAACTCCTCAACATAATCAGGTAATTTGGGAGAGTCTAAAATGCTCTTTAAAACATTCTCCACAACTGTTTAAAGCCAGGTCTTATCCTTATCAGCTTCGCTGATCGTCTTTGGCTCCTCGCTCACTTCACGGTTCCCAAAATCTATACTGCCACCTCGGCCAAACATCTCATCATCTTTATCTATCCTGCTCTGGTCTTCTAAAGGAAATTCTTTACGCATAGGGAAATAATCCATTTCCTCAACATTTAAAATTCGCTTTAAGTTTGGATGGCCAATAAAGTTGACCCCAAAGAAATCGTATGTTTCTCTTTCCATCCAATTTGCTGCTTCAAATAAACCAGTGGCTGTAAATACATCAGGTTGCTCTATCGGCATGTACACTTTAAACCGTATGCGAACGTTTTCTACCAAGTTGTGCAAATGATAAACAACTGCCAACTCCTCACCCTTGCGCTCGGGGTAATGAACTGCGCACAAGTCGGTCAAAAATTTAAAAGCGAGATCTTGTTCATTATATAAAAAACCCATCACCTTAAGGTTCATTTCCCTGGGCGCAGAAAAAGTAAGCATGCCATAAGGTTCTCCAAATTCAGTAACCGATTCTCCAAACTTGTCTACTAATCTTTGTATAATATCCGGGTTAGCTAGAGGCATTTATATAATTTGAAAATTAAACAATTTGAAAATTTGAAAATCAAAAACGGCAAGTCTTCCTTACTTTCTCAAATCCTCAAATTTCCAAACCAGCACATTATCCAATGGCTATTAGCACATAAATTACTGTATTCCGTAGCTTTCCATTAAAGCCTTGTATTGTTCTCCGTTTCTGCGGCGTGTACTTTCGTTATGCACAAGGTCTTGAATACGTAACACACCATCAATGATCGCTTCTGGTCTTGGTGGGCATCCCGGTACATAAACATCAACAGGAACTACCTGGTCGATGCCTTGTAACACACTGTAAGAATCAAATATACCACCTGAGCATGCACAGGCGCCAACTGCCATCACCCAACGAGGTTCGGCCATTTGTAAATATACTTGTTTTACTATCGGAGCCATTTTTTTGGCGATAGTCCCCATTACCATTAACAGGTCGCACTGACGGGGCGAGAAACCCAATCTTTCACTTCCAAACCTCGACAAATCGTAGTGAGAACCCATTGTTGCCATAAACTCAATACCACAGCAACTGGTTGCAAACGGCAGTGGCCACATAGAATTTTTTCGTGCAAGGCCTAAAACCTTTTCTAAAGAGGTGGCACCAAAGCCTTCTCCCATATAGGTTTCGGGAGCTTCCAATTCTTTAACTTGTGTATGAAATCTTACCGGACGAGCCATAATTTGTCTGATTTTAAATCCTTCTCAAATCACTTAATAAACACTAACACCTGATTTTTCCAGCACTTATAATAACTGCAAAACAGAAATTATAGACGTGCAAAAGTACTGCAACTGCATCAAATTCAAATAAATGTTTCGAATAGAATTATCTAAAACGAATCATAAATCGTGAGCGTTTTTAGCTTCTTAAGAAGGGTGTGAATTGTTTTTTACAGAAGTTGCAAAAAACATGCAAAGAAATTTTACTATTTATACTTTGCCACCGGTTTAAACTTGGCCACCTTTTTTTAGAAGACATTAGAACTCACAACTAAGCAATAGTTAATACAAGTACAATAAAGTTTTGCATGTACAAGGGAGTGACACAAGAATGCTGAAAAAAGTGTAGACGCTGGAACGGAAAAAACAGCACTACGCTCAGCTTACATAAAAAATATTTACCAGATTAATCTTCCCACTGCAACGCGCCCTTTTTAATGATATAGTAAAAACCAGCCAGGAAAAAGCCGACGAACATACTAAGGGCTCCGAAACCTGACCAGCCTAATTCACGAAAGTTTACGGCATAAGGATAAAAGAATATAACCTCCACATCAAACAAAACAAAGAGGATGGCTACCAAAAAATATTTAACGGCCATAGGTTGGCGCGCATTACCAACCGCTTCTATACCACTTTCAAAGTTTTGAAGTTTATCGCTCGTTGCGCGCTTAGGGCCCAGCAAGTGAGTGAGGCCCATCATAAGACCAACAAAACCAATAGCACAAAGCAACTGAAGCCCTATAGGAAAATAATTAGCCGAAGAACTGACTTCATTTATAGTAGCATCTAAAAAATACATTTCTTTAATTTTCGATGTAAAAATAAGGAGTACGGTTAAATTGAGTTGAATAAATCTTGCCACAAGTAAATGCAGAAGATTATTGCAAAAGCGAACGCCCAATTACTATCCGTTGCACTTCACTTGTGCCCTCATAAATTTGTGTAATTTTTGCGTCGCGCATCAGCCGCTCTACATGATATTCTTTAACGAAACCATAACCCCCATGTATTTGCACTGCTTCAACGGCCGTCCACATGGCCGTTTCACTGCTAAATACCTTTGCCATTGACGAGCTTACCGTATAGTCCTGCCCCTGGTCTTTCTGCCAGGCCGCTTTTAAGCAAAGCGACCTCGCCGCTGCGATCCTGGTAGCCATATCGGCAAGTTTAAATTGTATAGCCTGGTGATGCATAATTTCTTTACCAAATGCCTTCCGCTCCTTCGAGTATTTAAGTGAAAGCTCGTAGGCGCCGCTTGCAATTCCCAAGGCTTGCGACGCAATACCTATTCGTCCACCGGCCAGTGTTTTCATGGCGAACTTAAAACCAAAACCATCCTCCCCTACCCGGTTTTCTTTAGGCACCTTTACATTATCAAACATCACCGACGTGGTATCACTTCCCCTGATGCCTAATTTATTTTCTTTTCCTCCAATAGTTACCCCTGGCCACCCTTTTTCAATAATTAAAGTATTGATTCCATGGCTTTTTTGCTCGGGATGCGTTTGAGCCATAACGAGATAAACCGAAGACGTTGAACCGTTAGTAATCCAGTTTTTAATACCATTTACCAGGTAATGGTCGCCCATGTCCTCCGCTATTGTATGTTGAGAGCTTGCATCACTACCGGCTTCAGGTTCGCTAAGCAAAAAAGCACCAATATATAATTCCCCATCTTTTTTGCCCTGAGCAAGTGGGGTTAAATATTTTTGTTTTTGTTGCTCCGTTCCATATGTTTCAAGTCCCCAACATACAAGGCTGTTATTTACGCTCATACAAACGCTAACGCTTGCGTCAATTTTACTAATTTCCTCCATTGCCAAAACGTAGCTGATCGTATCCATTCCGCTACCACCGTATTGCGGGTCTACCATCATACCCATAAACCCCAGGTCAGCAAGTTTCATTATTTGCTCTTTTGGAAACCGCTGTTGCTCATCCCTCTCTATTACTCCTGGCAAGCATTCCGTTATTGCAAAATCCTTTGCCGCCTGTTTTATCATTTGTTGCTCTTCCGTGAATTGGAAATCCATGTAGTATAACAATTTCAGGCAAGGTAAGAGATTTTAAAAGAGGAAGTATTATAGAGCAGGCTTTGCGAATTCTATTTAACATCGTTGTGTCACACCCTTTAACCACATACCATTACGCTGCTTCAACAGCGGCTGCTAAGAGCAAGCATTCCAGGAGTATTTGAAGAATGCTTTGAGTAGCGGAATAAAAACTACCAACAAGCTTAAAACAATCAACGAAGGAATTTTAAACATTTCCGAAAAACAAATAAGCAAGCGTAATTGCTGTTAGTATGCCAACAAGGTCAGCCAGTAACATAGCACCAACTGCATAACGGGTATTTTTGATACCTACAGCGCCAAAGTAAACTGCAATTACATAAAAGGTAGTATCTGAAGAACCTTGCAGGATAGATGCTAAACGGCCTGCAAAAGAATCAGCGCCAAAATTTTTCATTGTGTCTACCATCATTCCACGGGCACCACCTCCGCTTAAAGGCCTGATTAAAGCGGTAGGTAAACCGTCTACAAATCTTGTATCAGCCCCTAATGCAGCAAACAAAGACTTCATTCCATTTATTACCACATCAAAAGTTCCGCTGGTGCGAAGAAGACTAATGGCAACCAACATTCCTACCAAATACGGAATGATACGAACGGAAGTTTCAAAGCCACCTTTTGCCCCATCAATAAATGCGTCAAAAACATCAATTCTTTTATACAAAGCGCCCAGAATGATCAACAGAAAAATAAGCAGGATTAAGCCATTGCTTAACACGTTCGAAAACGATTGAACTGCAGCTGCATTTAGTGAAGTAAGATAAACTACCAACAAAACAAGAATGGCAGAAAGCCCTCCAACCCATGCTAATATTACCGGTTGAAATATTCTAATTTTTTGCTTAAAACTTACCATAAACATGGCTGCCATTGTAGCTACAAAGGTTGTAATCATACATGGAACAAAAATATCGGTAGGGTTTGCAGATTTTAAGGATGCTCTTACTGCAATAATACTTACCGGAATTAATGAAAAACCAGCAGCATGCAGACATAAGAACATGATCTGCGCATTGGATGCGACGTCTTTATCGGTATTGATTTCCTGCAAACTTTCCATCGACTTAATCCCGAACGGTGTGGCCGCGTTATCCAATCCTAAAAGGTTCGCTGAAAAGTTCATCATCATATGCCCCATTGCAGGATGCCCTTTTGGAATATCAGGAAAGAGGCGTGAAAAAAAAGGTCCAATTATTTTAGATAATAACCGAATACCTCCGGCCCTTTCAGCAATACTCATAAACCCCATAAAAAGAGCCATAATTCCAATTAAACCAATACTGATGTTAACTGCACTTTTACACGTTTCTATAATACCATCAGCTTTCTTAACCAGTTTCGTTTGCACTGATTTATAAGTAAATACGGCATTACTACCAGTCGCACTTTTAATAGCAGCAACAGAATCACTATTGACATCATCAGTAATAATCACACTGGCAAGATGAGCAGAGTCAGCAGCAACATATCCATACCCGGAAAGATATTTAGCGAAGTTTTCTTTAGAAGTAATGCCTGTACTTGCGGGGGAACCTACCATTACATATCTAACGGTATCGTATGCATCGTCCGCTTTACCAACCACCATCTGGCTAAATATTTGGTTATTTCCAAAAAACGCCGCTTTTGATGCTGCAACAAAAACTGCTATTAAGATGAAAGCCGACCAAATTCTGCTTAATGCCATTAATACTGTTTAATATTAGGTATCGTGATTTAACTGCTACAATAATACGGTTATAGTTTCAAATACCTACTTTTGCCGCAAAATGGACAGGTTACTTTTCATCCGGTATTCCCCTCGTCTTTTTAATTTTTAATTTTTAATTTTTAATTACAATGGGTCTTCAAGCAGGTATAGTGGGATTGCCAAATGTGGGAAAATCAACTTTATTTAATGCACTTAGTAATGCGAAAGCTGTTGCGGCAAACTTTCCTTTTTGTACAATCGAACCAAATATTGGGGTAATCACTGTTCCTGATGAAAGATTGATTGCGTTGGAAAAAATTGTAATTCCTCAACGTGTTGTTCCGGCAACTGTTGAGATTGTTGACATTGCGGGACTGGTAAAAGGAGCCAGCAAAGGTGAAGGACTAGGCAACCAGTTTTTAGGAAATATTCGTGCTACCGATGCGATTATTCATGTGCTTCGCTGTTTTGAAGATGATAACATTATTCACGTTGATGGCAATGTAAATCCTGTAAGAGACAAGGAAATTATTGATACAGAACTTCAGTTGAAAGACCTTGAAGGAATTGAGAAGAAAATTACTAAAAACGAAAAACTATCAAAAACGGGCGATAAGGAATTTCTTCATGGACTTGACTTGCTAAAGCAACTGAAAACTTTTATGGAGCAAGGTAAAAATGCGCGGAGCTTTGAAGTAAGCCCTGAAGATAAAGAAAAGCATTTTGCTGATTTATTCCTGCTTACCATGAAGCCTGTTATATACGTATGCAATGTGGACGAAAAAAGTGTAGTAAACGGCAATAATCATTCAGCGGCTGTAAAAGAAGCAATTAAAAATGAAAAGGCGGAGACGTTGCTTATTAGTGCGTCTATTGAAAGCGAAATTGCTGTGATGGAAAGCTTCGAAGACAGACAATTGTTTTTAGAGGATATGGGACTTCATGAAAGCGGTGTGGCAAGATTAATCACTTCAACTTATCGCTTGTTAAACCTAGCCACTTATTTCACTGCCGGGGTGCAGGAAGTTCGTGCATGGACTATTACAAAAGGAATGCTTGCGCCACAGGCAGCCGGAGTAATTCATACAGATTTTGAAAAAGGTTTTATCAGGGCTGAAGTAATAAAGTATACAGATTATATAAAGTACGGTTCAGAAGCAGCTTGCCGTGATAACGGTAAACTTGCAGTACAGGGAAAAGATTACTTGGTGGAAGATGGCGACATTATGCACTTCAGGTTTAATGTGTAAGTGCTAATTGTAATAGTGTTTTAAACGAGAGAGACTGTATTTTTGCAGTCTCTTTTTTTATGCCTGTAAAAATTTCTTCAGTAAATAATTACAAGGATATTGGTGCCTGTAGAACCCTTAACCCAGGCCGACAAGAGCTTAATAAGCGGTCGTATAGCTGAACGAAATGCGTCGCAACGATTTTAAATAGAAGTACAAATGCCTGTACCCAAAAAAAATAGCTTCTCAAGCCTAATCAATCATAGCAACATAGCTTTCCTAATCCGTTTTATTTAAATGGCATAATTTTTTTCACTTTAAAATTATCTCTCCTTAAAAAGCAAGCACCAGTATTTCATTCATTCTAAATCATTTTCAATGAAAGCGGCAGTATTTCATAATCCCAAAGACATCAGGGTTGATAATGTACCAGACCCCGAAATAAAACAACAGGGAGACGCAATTATCAGGGTAACCTCTACAGCTATTTGCGGATCTGACCTTCACATTTACAACGGTATGTTTCCACAGCCGAGAAATATGATTTTAGGGCATGAGTTTATGGGAATAGTGGAGGAAGTGGGAACGAATGTCAGCAAGTTAAAAAAAGGAGATCGCGTGGTAGTTCCTTTTCCGGTTGCATGTGGAGGATGTTACTTCTGCAACACTGGCTTAGTTGGTCACTGCGAGAATTCGAACGCGGACAATTATGGACCTGAAGGTGGATTGATGACTGAAAAAGGCGGCGGATTATTTGGTTATACTGATCTATACGGAGGGTACGACGGCGGACAGGCAGAATATGTGAGAGTTCCTTATGCTGATTTTGGACCCAGGAAAGTATCGGACGCGCTTACTGATGAACAAGTACTATTTCTTACAGATATTTTACCAACAGGTTATGCAGCCGTTGAATGGGGTGGTGTAAAAGGCGGTGAAACTGTGGCTGTTTTTGGTTGCGGGCCAGTTGGACTTATGGCTATGAAAGTGGCGTGGCTACGTGGAGCATCGAAAGTAATTGCGCTTGACATTGAGGACTACAGGTTAACAATGGCTGCAACGGTTTGCGGTGCAGAGATAATTAACGTAAAAGACCACGGTAAAGCGATTGAAGAAATTAGAAATTGGACAGGTGGACGAGGAGCCGATGTTGTTATTGATGCCGTCGGGATGGAAGCAGATAGAAGTGCCCTTGACCGGGTAAAAAGTGTGATAAGAATGGAGAAAGGAACTATAAATGCTTTAAGGATGTGCTTGTCAGCCGTTCGGCGGGGAGGAACAGTTTCGGTGGTAGGCGTATACGGATATCCCTACGATAATTTCCCGTGGCACCAGATTTTCGATAAAGGATTGACGATTCGAGCCGGGCAAGCTCCGGCCCACACTTTTATTGACGAATTAAATGGATGGGTGGAAGAAGGCAAAATAAGATTAGACGATATTATTACACATCGTCTGCCGCTTTCTCAAGCGGCGTATGCTTATGACATTTTTAATAAGAAGGAAGATAATTGTGTAAAAGTGATTTTGAAACCTTAGATCTATATCACTAGCAAACACTAGATCAACGTATTGTTTAAAATCTCGGCGCCGCTAACAAGTTGGTAGAATTCTTTTTTAGTTGCCAGGCCTTTGAGCATTGCTAAATGTCTGTCGTGATGAAGGTCTGTTCCTAAAAAATCCACCATCTCGTTTTTAAATAATCTTTCAGCAATCTTTTTCACATGCGGACCATAACCGCCTGATAAAGACAGCAGGTTCACCTGCAGCTTGCAGCCGAGGTCCTTAAATCTTTCGTACTGCTCAAACTCATGATGATAATAGCTATACCTTTCGGGATGGGCAAGTATTGGTTGTAAACCCATCATCCGTAAATCAAAAATTGCCTGATCAAAGTTTGGGGAGGGCGATAAGTAAGACATTTCAACAAGAATATAATCACTCCCTATTGTTAAAAGGTCTTCTTTTTTTGATTTTGACAGTAAGTCAGCAAACATATGATCTATCATATACTCCGCTGCTGCTTCTATCTGGATGTCTACCCCAGCCGCTTTCAAAGCATCTCTTACAAGCGCCAATTTCGGCAAAATTGTTTGGGGGCTGTTAGGATATAAATCTGAGAGGATGTGTGGTGTGCAAATAAGTTTATGGTACCCCAGGTCTTTAAGGTCTTTGATATACGCTACTGAGTTTTCCAATTCCTGCAAACCGTCGTCTATGCCCGGCAGCAAATGCGAATGCATATCTATTCCTATAAATGACAAATCGGGTTCAACTGGTTTACCCGATCTCTTAAAAAAATTAAACATGTAACAAAGATTCGTGCAATTTATATACTAACCATGAGAAGTAAGGCTAGAGGATAAGATTTCTTCATCCATTGCTTCGTAAATAGAGTTGTTACTTATGTATTCCGGAACAATACGTTTCATTTGTTTTACAACTTCATCATCCTTATTTAACATAGCAATGCTTACTGCTTTATCTATACTCTTTGAAATTTTTTCGTAATCGTATTCTATCACTTTAGCAATAAGTATTTTTTTATTGTGCGTGAAAATTACTTCTTCTTCTTTATTAAGCAGTTCTTCGTACAATTTTTCTCCAGGTCTTAAACCGGTAAATTTAATGTCGATATCCTTTGCGGGGCTAAGGCCGGCAAGCTTTATCATCTTTTTTGCAAGGTCGAGTATTTTGACTGGCTCACCCATGTCAAACAAAAATACTTCTCCTCCATTGCCCATAGTTACCGCTTCTAAAACCAAAGAACAAGCCTCAGGTATGGTCATGAAATAACGGATGATATCAGGATGTGTAACCGTAACTGGTCCACCCTTAGATATTTGCTCTTGAAAGCGTGGGATAACAGAACCGTTAGACCCAAGAACATTTCCAAATCTTGTAGTAATGAATTTTGTTCTTGTTTTTCTGGGAGCTAATTGAATAACACCTTCGTCAATCACAGGAATTGTTTTCCTTGATTGCAGAGACTGACAATAAATTTCGGCTATTCGTTTTGATGCTCCCATCACGTTAGTCGGATTGATTGCCTTGTCTGTTGATACAAATAAAAATCTTTCGACCGAATAGAATTCTGACAAGTCTGCAAGCACTTTAGTTCCTAAGACATTATTTCTTACTGCTTCTGAAGGGTGATTTTCCATCATTGGCACATGCTTGTATGCTGCAGCATGAAACACAATATCGGGCATGTATGATGCGAACATGTTGTTCATTGCCTTCTGATCTTTTACATCCCCAAGAAAGACCTTTAAACTATTACCTAACTGATATTTCTTTTGCAACTCATATTCAAGTTCGTATAAACCTGTTTCTGTCTGATCGCAAATAATTAAAGAGAAAGCATTAATTCCTGCTATCTGCCTTGCCAGTTCGCTGCCAATAGATCCTGCGGCTCCTGTAATTAAAACTTTTTTATTTCGAAGCAAATTTGTTACATGCTCGTTTTTTAAACTGATTTGAGGACGCCCCAATAGCTCATCTATTTTAACCTGCCGTAATTGATTAATGTTTAGATGACCTTGTATCCATTCTCCCATCGGAGGTATATTCATCACCTTAATGTTCTGTTCAAGGCAGTAATCAACTATTTTATTCTTTTTACTCAAATCAAAATCTTGTCGCGCAAAAAACAGCATTTTTATTTGCCACGACTTTATTACGTTTTGAACCTGGTTGAAAGAGTAGATTTTTACATTATCAATTGTCTTTCCAAACAAGTTTTCATCATCGTCAATAAAAGCTACGATTTTATAACGGTTGTTAGAAGTTTGCTCGATCGTTTTCTTTAGAACAGATCCGTTGAGTTCAGCTCCGTAAATAACAATATGAATATTCTCCTCCTGGTTAACGCTTATCTTGTATAGGTGCTTTACTAAGAGACGATATCCAAAAACAGAAAAAGAAGAAATAAAGAAGTAAATAAACAAAACAGAGGTTGGAATAAATGAGGCAATTCCAAAAATTCTCAACCCAATACTCAGAAGTAACATTATGAAGAAGGAATAGAAAACTGCCGAAATGCTTCTAAAAGCTTCCTGAAATCCTGAAAGCCTTATGATGCCGTGATAAGTTCTAAAAATGTAGAATAAGATAGAGTTGGTTATGACCGTCGCAATTATATCATCTACCAGGTCTGTAAGATGGATAAGATTTAAATCAAAATTTAGTCTAAGGTAATTAGCATAAACTATAGCGAAACAGCAAATACTAAGGTCAAGAACAAATATCAGCCATTTGGGAGCTATTCTGTTTCGCAGTAAAAATTTCCTTAAGTTTTTCACAACCTTTTTTTGTTTTGATAAAAGCCACCCGATGGATTGCCCGTATGCTAAATTTCATAAACCTCATGTAAGTTTTGCCGCAAGTTGAATAAAGCTCCTGGCCGGAAACCTTACGTAAAGCAGTACACTTAAATTTATAAAACGCCCCGACAAATATGACTAGGGAAAAGAAAAAATAGTTGCTTCTTAAATTGATAGTATTTAAGCAGCTGAAATATAGCCCTATTTTCTTCTTATACTATTTTCCTGCAAAAGAAGTAGCTACGGTTTTAGCGATAATTCTAAAATACTCTAAAATATTTCGATTATTGATGTATTTGAAATTTAATTCGATCTTTCTTGGCAAAATCTCCTTCACATAAAACGCTTCGGGGTCATGGGAAAGTGCCAATAAATCATTTTCGTTCCGATACTCGAGAGAAGCATAATCAGTGATACCAGGTAGCACCTTTAGCGCCTTCAGTTGGTCTTTACTGTACATGTCCACATACCTTCTTACTTCAGGTCTTGGACCAACAATACTCATTTCCCCCTTTAATACGTTAATTAACTGAGGTAACTCATCCACCTTAAATCGCCGAATATAATAGCCTATTCGCGTAACCCTTGCATCTTTTCCTCCAACTGTTAATAAACCTTGTCGGTCAGCATTTACCTGCATGCTTCTAAACTTGTAAACTTTAAAATCTTTACCGCCCTTTCCTACTCTGCATTGCTTAAAAAAAACAGGTCCTTTAGAGGTAAGTTTTATAATTAATGAAACAAGTAAAAGAAAAGGCAATAAAATAATTAATCCTACCAACGAAAACACAAAGTCAAAGCACCTGATTAAATCCATGATCCTATGGTTTGTCTTACAGCATTTCTGACTACCTTAACGATCCTCTCACACTGGTTATTGCTTAGTTGAGGATAGATAGGTAAAGATATCTCTCGCGAATAATTATTATATGATACCGGATAATCCTGCATTTTGTAATCGAGCTCTTTAAAAACTGTCAGCATTGGTAATGGTATGAAGTGCACATTTACTGCTACTTCGTCCGTTGAAATTCGTTCAATAATTCTATCTCGCTGTTCTTCGCTAATGTCTCGTATTCTAAGCGGATACAAATGATAACTACAGCAGGAAATATTGTTATTAAAAGGTGCTACCTCGGCCCATTCATCTTTAGAAAATTCTGCTGTGAAATATTCGTAGATTCTTTTTCTTTCATTCAAAATTGCTACATCATACTTTCTTATTTGAGCTAATCCAATAGCGGCACAAACATCAGGCATATTCATTTTGAAACCGGCGTACACCACATCATATCTCCAACCACCCACCTGGCTCTTAGAAAACGCATCTTTTGTTTGTCCATTCAAACTCCATAAACGTAAAGTCTTATAAATCTCCGCATTATTAAAAGGCAAAGGCAAGGTTATACAGATAGCTCCGCCCTCAGCAGTAGTTAGGTTTTTGACCGCATGATAAGAAAAGACTGTAAAGTCAGCAAGGTTTCCTGTTCTTTTATTTTTATAGGTTGCCCCAAATGAATGTGCTGCATCAGCAACAACAGCTATCCGGGCTAATTTTTCTTGTTTATCTCCTTTAGCTTCAAATATGCTTCTAACCTCATTATCGTTTACAATTGCAAACAAAGAGTCATAATCACAAGGCCATCCTGCGAAATCAACCGGAACTATGGCTTTTGTTTTTCGTGTAATTGCTGCTCTAACCTTTTCAGCATCTATATTAAAATCCTCTTTTACATCAACCATCACAGGTGTTGCGCCAACATGTAAAACAGCCAAAGCAGTTGCGCAATAAGTATAAGCAGGAACAATGACCTCATCTCCCTTGCCAATTCCTAACCAGTGCAAAGCCAGCATCAACCCTGACGTTGCTGAGTTTATGCATAGCACCTGTTCAATTCCTGCGTATTTCGCTGTCTCTTGCTCAAGAGCTTTCACTTTCGGGCCTGTAGTGATCCATCCACTTTCGAGTGCTGACATTACCTCAGCTTTTACATCATCATCTATAAAAGGAGGAGAAAAAGGAATCTTCATTTTTTGGATCTGGGCTATTGTTTGTGCAATAATCGATTAAAACGAGTGTTTTTACTTAAAATTATCCTTTCACGATATTAATCTTACAACTACATCAGACATTTGCACTGTTGCGGGCAAAAAATCTTGTCTTGCAGTTTGTATTTTCGAGGCCTTTAGAAGAAATTATTAAGTTCAGTTCCTACTTGGAAAGAAACGCCCCTATTGTCAAATTTCATTTCTTTAACCCGGTCCTATACGTTAGATCAGTGTTATTTTACAAGTATTTATGCCTATAGTTCAGGCAATAAAGTCTTAACAATTAGTTTCGCGTTAAAATAAGCTGTAAAAGGCTAATTTTGCACACCTATTAAGTTTTAGATAACAGCCTTTTTATAAGGTTCTAAGGTTATTATAGTGACTTTTCAAAAGAAAATATGAAATTATCGAAGTTTATTTTTGACCTACCTCTCAACCTAATTGCTCAAAATCCTACAAAGAAAAGAGAGGATAGCAAAATGATGGTTGTCCATCGAAAAACTGGACAACTAGAAGATCTCCACTTCCGCGACATCTTAAATTATTTTGATGACAAGGATGTTTTCGTAGTTAACAATACTAAAGTTTTTCCCGCAAGAATGTATGGACGAAAGGAAAAAACGGGTGCAGTAGTTGAAGTTTTTTTATTAAGAGAATTAAATGCGGCAAATCGTTTATGGGACGTAATAGTTGATCCGGCAAGGAAAATCCGTGTTGGAAATAAACTTTATTTTGGAGACAACGATGAATTAGTGGCTGAAGTGATTGATAACACAACAAGCCGTGGAAGAACTATTAAGTTTCTTTGGGAAGGTGCTGAAGACGATTTCAAAAAACAACTAGAGGCATTAGGCGAAACGCCTTTGCCTAAGTATATAAAGCGTAAGCCCGATGAAGAAGACCGCGAAAGGTACCAGACTGTTTACGCAAAACATGAAGGTGCAGTGGCCGCGCCAACTGCTGGTTTCCACTTTAGTAAGGAATTAATTAAGCGTTGTGAAATAAAAGGTATTCGATTTGCAGAAGTAACGCTCCATTCAGGATTAGGAACTTTCAGACCTTTAGAAGTAGAAGATCTGCATAAGCATAAAATGGATGCAGAGTTTTATCAGATAGACGATTTTGCATGTAAAATTGTAAATAAGGCAAAGGAAGATGGCCGCCGTATTTGCTCTATAGGTACTACTACTATGCGTGCCTTGGAAAGCAGCTATACATCACAACAGCTGCTAAAACCAAGCGAGGGCTGGACAAATAACTTTATTCATCCACCTTATGATTTTAATGTGGCCAATGCAATGGTCACAAACTTTCATTTACCAAAAAGCAGTCTGTTTATTTTGACTTGTGCCTTTGGTGGCTATGATCTTATTACTGAAGCTTATAAAAAAGCTATAAAAGACAAATACAAGTTTTCTACTTATGGCGATGCCATGCTGGTTTTATAAATTGCGGCTTTTTTTAAATGACCCAATGAACCACTAAAAAGAGTCGGAGTTTTGTAACAAGGGTATAAAGGTAGAATACCATTATAAAGACACTGCGCAAAGAGAATACTAAAAAGAGCTGCTTTTGGTTAAAGCAGCTCTTTTTATTTTGTAGATTTTTTTGGTCCCATTTGTAGCAAGGCTATAAAAAAGGCGTTAAAAGCTGGATACAATTATAAAGACGGTGGACAAGAGAATGCTTAATTAAACCAGAAAAGCATCCTTTCGGTTGCTTTTTAATTTTTTTAGAAAGATATGTTTAGATGTTTATTTGCCTTTACCATCTGAGATATTAAGGCCTTTATTTATGAGCCAAAGAAATACTATACATGCGCTGCCGATTAGATAGCCTATATAACCCTCCTGATTCTTTAACTGCATAACTGTACAAATTTTTACCAAGATACACGTTTTAATAATTTTCGACCAACATATATATATAAACGTAAAACGGCGTAATTGTATTGTAATAACGGCTTTTAAATTCTCAAGTTATTTTGGCGGTAAAAAAACGAAGAACCTTAGTAACGATTTTTAAATATCCTTTTACTTTTAGCAGTAAAAAATTAACCGTCAATTTAAGACGGTTAATTTTTTATTAAGCGCCTCTGGCGCAATATTACATGATTGAATAATCGGTCCACTTTTCGTTACTCTCGTGGCTTTTTACTACGTTTTCTATGAAAGCCATTCCCCTGATGCCTTCGGTGATAGAGGGGAATTCTATTATACTATTATCGACTGTTGTATTATTTAAACGTGCAGATAAGGTATGCGCAAAATTTCGATAGATGTTAGCAAATGCTTCTAAGTAACCTTCAGGATGACCGCCGGGAGTACGTTGGTTTTGTTTAGCTAGGTTGCCCAGGAATGGAGTTCCTGCTCTTAATACTTCCATCGGTTTGTCAAGCCACTTTACAATAAGAGTGTTGGGCTCCTGTTGGTGCCATTCAAGGCCCCCGTTTTCCCCGTAAATTTTTATTGACAGGTTGTTTTCTTCGCCTGCTGCTATCTGTGTTGCAGTCAACACTCCTGACGCTCCATTATCAAATTTTAAAAACACACCTCCATCATCGTCTAGTAATCTGCCTTCCACCACAATATTGAGATCAGCGCAAAGTTTGGTGACCTGGAGACCTGTGATATATTCTGCAAGATTAAAAGCGTGGGTTCCAATATCGCCCATTACACCGCTTTTTCCAGACTTCTTGGGATCTGTTCTCCAGCTAGCCTGCGCATTCCCTTCTCTTTCTGATAATCTACTCAACCACCCTTGATGATAATGAACATATACTTTTCTTATTTTGCCTAAAGCACCTGTCGAGACTAACTCTTTCGCCTGTTTTACCATAGGGAAACCAGTATAGGTATGAGTCAGGCAAAGTATGAGTCCTGTTTCATCTAGCTTCTGTTTTAGCTTCTGTGCTTCTTCCAGCGAAACTGTTATCGGCTTTTCAATCACCACATGAAATCCTTTGTCTAATGCCATAACAGCGGGTGGAAAATGCGCAAAGTTTGGGGTGACAATAGTTACGAAATCCATTCGCTCGCCCTCTGGCAACTGGCTCTCTTTTTCGATCATCTCCTCGTAATTCGTATAGATCCTATCCTCGGGAAGAAACAGAGAACGGCCACTTTCTATAGCAATCTCTTTATTAATACTTAGAGCGCCACATACCAATTCTACCATTCCATCCATATTGGAAGCATAGCGATGAATACTACCTATAAAGGCGTCTTTTCCACCTCCTATCATACCCATCCTTAATTTTCTTTTCATAGCAAACAGAGTTTTGATTTTAGTTTTTTTTTAAAATTTAAATAGTTACAAAAATATAGATATTTATTCCCGGTAGATATATAGTTTGTTAAGCAACAGTGGTTCTTTATCCCTTGCTCCAACAACTACAAACTGTACAAGAATGCGACGCAACAAAGGCACGTTAGAAGCACCAATGCCTGTTACCACAACCTTCTCTGCGCCTACCTTTCCTGTTGTGTAATTATTTACTTTTTACTGATCTTACAATTTCCATTGCCTCTTTAGTCAAACTTTCAATCTTACTGTAATCTTTAGCTTCGAGCAGTTGCTTACTAATAAGTTTACTGCCCATACCAACTGCAGTTACACCTGCTTTAAACCAACCGGCAATATTTTCTTTGTCAAGATCAACTCCTCCTGTTGGCATGAACATGATCTCTGGAAATAATTCTTTGATAGCACTTACAAAAGCAGGCCCCAGAATATTACCCGGAAACAGTTTCACAAACTTAGCTCCTAGTTGTTCTGCCCTGATTATTTCTGTGGGCGTCATACATCCGGGTACCCAAAGCATATTGTTTTGATCTGCCACTCTTGCTGCGTCTTCAACTAAACCCGGGCTTATTATATAATCTGCTCCTGCATCAATAAAAGCTTTGGCAGTATCTGCATTTTTAATTGTTCCAATTCCCAGATACATTCCTTTTAGTTCGCTCTCACATAGCTGCTTCATTTCCCTAAAGTTCTTTAGCGCGGCTTCTCCCCTGTTGGTGTATTCTACCGTTCTAACTCCGGCGTTAAACAGCGCTCTTAAAACGTTTAGACTTACTTCTGTGTCTTTATAAAAATATAAAGGCAAGATTCCTTGTTCGGGAATAAGCTTTAGTAGCTCGATCTTTTTATCCATATAGATTGTTTTGCAAAAGTTTTGATTGGTGAATGGGGATGCAATTAAGACGGGAAGTTACAAACCATAATCATTGAATATAAAAAGCATGGTAGTTTTCTTTCAGTCACCACAAATTTTACTCAAACGTTTTACATTATGTACTTACACGAGTGAGTCTTGAAACGCTATTGCAGATGGTAAACAAATAAAAAACCCCGCAATTCGCGGGGCCTTGTCAGTTGCAGAGATAAAGTAGAAAATTAAAGTTATTCAGTGTCATTCTTCTCATCTTCGGCTTTGTAAAAATTCTTTTTAGCTTCGATGACTTCCTGATCTCTTTCGTACTTTAAATCGCGGACCTTTTGTTTTCTTTCATCTTTCGATATTGATTTATCCTCTTTTGCGGACGATATTTTGTAATCGTATTCATTTTCTATATCCTCTATCTGAAGGTCTAACTGGGTAGGTCTTGTCTCACGCCTGAAGTCGTTCCGCTGATAGTAAAATGGATCGTTGAAGGGTGAATATCCATAACCAAATCTACTGCCGTAACCGTATCCCAGACCCATACCATAAGAACGGTACATTGGGGCATAAGGCGCTATAACAGTAACGCGGGGTCGTACATATTTTGCTCCTCCGCCATTATAAACACGGCCACGAAAACCTCCTCCAATCTTAGGTTGAGCTACAGCGCCCAACGTTAAACCTAACGCAAACAATATCACAAGTAGCTTTTTCATAATTTAATTTTTATAGTAACATTTATACAAATTATGTGCTGATTAGAGTTAAGACATTGTCTTATAACTATTCAATAACAAACCGAAATAGAACGGCTTTTAGAAAGAAATACCGGAATGTTTTAATGACAGAATTAAAAGAAAAAACGATTAAAATTGGCAGTTTTTACAGTGTTTAAGTATGAATTGAACACCGTTTGGCAGTGCGGGGTTATGACATATCTAAAACGATATTGATCGCTGTTCTAAATGGTATATTAATTGTGTTTTGATAGAAAAATTAATTATGAAAAGTTTCTTCTTAACAGCAGGAATCGCCGGAGTAGCAATCGCGGGGGTGATCTATTATTTAAAAAATCGTGGCACAGGACAGGTTATAAATGTTGAAGATGGATTTCCAGTAGACGCTTAATTTATAAGAAGCTGGTTTTAGTAAAAATGAGAATACGATAAGTACGGCTAACCTTTTCATCCTAACAATCATAACAGTCTAAAACATTAGGCTGTTATGATTAACGCGTATCGCCCCAGGCTTTAATACTCACTGGTATCAATCCTTTTCAAAGAGTAGATCGGTTTCCGATTCAAATTGCACGTACGCTCGTTTCCAGGGTTTATCATCAATCAACTTCCATTTGTGGCCCGAACCCCACGTATCCATAGCTAAAAGAATTTCTCCTGGTTTTAAGACAAACGTTTCACCTAAAAAGGTTTCAAATTCAAGTGTACCTGTCAATGTTATTACATATTGAATTGATGGAGCCGGGTGCCAGTCATATGAAGAATATGGCGCTGTTTCTTTGAACCGGATGGTTTGTGCCTTGGCAAGCAAATCTTCTGCAACTGACCCGGTGGTGACATGCGTATGACCGTCAGAACCAGTATAAATTTTATAAGCCTTTATCATATTGTTTTGTTTTAAAATTTTATGCCTCCTTATATCTTAACTATATAGGCAGCTGTCCGCCCGCTGTTGCAGAGATAAATTGAAAAGGGTAAGAAGTATATTTACATATGAAATTTTTTGTCGAAAAGGATTCTGTGGTTCGCGAGATATGGGGCAAAGGAGATACTATTCTGTTCATTTTTGCAGGAGCTTCTGCTGAATTTGCTCTCAATAAGGCAGTCGATTGGCTATATTATACAGGTCGCCTTCCTGCTGACCCATTAGGTCGACTATTTTCGACGGTGGATTATGCGCGGCAAATAGTCTTTGCAGAAAATGAGGCTGCGTTACGGGCTATTGATAAAATTACGGCCATTCATACAGCAGTGGAAAAACAAAGAGGTGCTCTAATACCTGATTGGGCGTATCGAGATGTTTTGTTTATGCTAATCTATTATTCAATACGCTCATATGAAGTACTTGAAAGAAATCTTTCCGAAGCAGAAAAAAACGAAGTTTTTGATGTGTTTAATCGCGTAGGGAAACGAATGAACTTAGAGGGACTTCCTACTACTTACCAAGAGTGGATGAAAATGCGTGAAGAACACTTGCACAACGACCTGGCAAAAAGTGAATTCACAAAAGATCTTTATAAACAGTATCGAAAACATTTGGGGCTGGTAAGGTATAAGCTGCTGCTTGAAGGGCAAAAATTGGTAGTTCCACAAAAGGTTGATGAACTATTAGGTCTCGGACGTTTTTCGCTTCTAACTCCGGTTTTAGGCTTTTACAAGTTATTGAGAATATTGCGACTCGACTGGTTTTTGAAATCGGCTATTTTACCGGCAGCGTACAAACAGGAAATTAAAGAATTAGACGTAGTGTAGTTTGTGAGTTTTAAGACTACGATTCTGGCCGTCTTTCTATTCAACATTAACTAATTTTAGAAAAACTAACACATAAAAAAATACAAATGCACAACAGCAGACGGAAGTTTATTATACAATCTGCATTAGCGGCTTCTGCTTTATCATTTGATAAAAATTCTTACGCAAAGGCATTGGCACAACCGGTTGCCCCTTTAACTGGTGATGCAAAGAAAGAGGCATTAAGCGTTTCTGTTTTTTCCAAACATCTTCATTGGCTTAGCTGGAGCGATATGGCTGTGGTAGTTAAAGAAATGGGCTTTGATGGAATTGATTTAACTGTAAGACCTGAGGGACATGTACTTCCTGAAAAAGTTGAGAAAGACTTGCCAAAAGCAGTAGCAGCCATCAGAAAGCAGGGACTGGAAGTACATATGATTACTACAGCCATTACGAAAGCTGCTGAACCGTACACAATTCCTATTCTAAAAACGGCCGGGGAACTTGGAATAAAAAATTACCGCCTTGGATGGTTTTCTTACAATAAAAACCTGAGCACCCCCGATAACATTTCCAACTTTAAAAAACAATTGCAGGAGCTGGGCGAATTAAACAAGACATATAAGATTCATGGTGATTACCAGAACCATGCGGGCAGTTATTTTGGAGCTGCTGTGTTAGACTTATGGATGGCTTTAAAAGAACTAGATGCAGAGTGGATAGGAAATCAATACGACATCAGGCACGCAACCGTGGAAGGCTCTCATAGTTGGCCCATAGGATTTGGCCTGCTACAGCCTTACATTAAAACAATTAATTTAAAAGACTTTCAATGGGCTAAAAAGGACGGAAAATGGGTGGAAGAAAACGTGCCGCTGGGAAATGGAATGGTTGATTTAAACAAGTATTTTAAACTTGTGGATGAGTCAAAGTTTAGGGGACCGGTTTGCCTGCACTATGAATATGAGTTAGGAGGTGCAGAAAATGGTGCAAGAACGCTTACCATACCAAAAGAGAAAGTTTTGGAGGCAATGAAAAGAGACTTAAATACTTTTAAAGGTCTTTATAAAACTTACATTAATATTTGAACCAAGCCAACTTCTTCTTAAGCCCATCTCATTAAAGTATATTTTTCGTAAAAAGACGAGTTAAAAAGATCTGTACAAGTGAGTGACACAACAATGTTGGGTTGAAGAATGCATGCTTGCTAAAATAAAAAACCTTTTTAGACCTTTTTTGGAATTTATTATAAAAACTACTTATTCTACAAACTCAGCCTTCCCTGGTAATAGTCAAGTATTTTAAGCCTGAAAATGTAATCATACCTGGTAGAAATCGAGTTGGCTCTAGCCCTGTCAACGTTATTCTTAGCTATTAGATAATCAATTTGGTTAATCGCCCCTGCATTGAACCTAACCTCGGCTGTTCTATACGATTCAGAAAAATCGTCCACTTGCCGCTGCAAAACCTGGTATTTCTCACTCGCCGCAGTCATATTAAAATATGCCTCTTCTATGTTTTGGCTTAACTGAGTCTTTACCGTTTCTGCTACTACCTGGGCATTTTTTAAATCAATTTTAGCCAATGCTATCCGGTTTTTAGCCCGAGACCGATTTAAAATTGGAACCTGGATACTTAAAAATAGAGATGTGTTGTAGTTGTTATTGAACTGGTCGCCATAACCTATTTTCTGCGAGGTGAAGGTTGGCCTTGTAGTTATTACCGGAACTTTTGATCCGCCGACACTTACGTAATCACCAGATGCTATTTCCTGGGAGTTAACAAAAATGTCGCGTGTTGCAGCATTTGAATAGTTTGTATTGAAACTTCCATTTAATCCAACTGTGGGATATGCAATGCCTTTGGCTACCTGCACACCTTTCGTTGCACTTTGAGTTCTTAATTCTGCTGCTTTTACAATTGCCAATTGTCTTACAGACGCCTCGTACAAAGCTTTAGGATCGGTGTTGTATTGCAAGGCTAAACTGTCAACAGACACTCTTTCTACTGCCAGGCTACTTGCAAATGGTACATTCATTAGTTGTGCTAAACTCAGCCTGGCAGCGTTTAATACGTTTCGATTATTTACAATAGTTAACTCGTCGGTTGCCAGTTGGCCTCTCAAATCATATAATTGTGCAGGGGGAATTGCACCGGCATCGTGCATAACGGTTAGTCGCTGTACCTGTTTCCTTGTAACCTCAGCCGAAATAAGGGATTGCTGGAATTGTTCCTCGTTGTTTAGAATTTGCACATAAGCTAAAATGACATTTAGGGTTACATTGTCTTTTATTTGCTGTAGGTCCATCTTGTTTGCTTCATAGCTAAGGCTATTTTGCTTTATCAAATTCTTCAGCTGAAATCCATTGAATAAAACAACTGACGATCCAAGGCTGTAGCTGGCAAAAAGGATTTGTTGATTAATGTAACTATTGGTAAAAGGATCGATACTTCTTCCCTGGTTGAAACCATGGCCTAAATTTCCAAACAAGTCTGGAAGTACGTTTGACTTTGCTTGTTTCAGACTGACAGCAGATGTTTGCATTTGTAAGTCACCTTGTCTTACCTGTAAGTTGTTATTAATTGCTGCGTCTACACATTGTTTTAGTGTAAGTCTACGTTCGTTGCCTGTTTGACCTATCGCTTGTAATTGACTAAATAGAACCAAATAAACAATCCCTGCTATTATTCTTTCTTTCATTGTTTAATTCTTTATAAATATTTTTTTATACCTGTTCAGCTTTCAATGCGACCGTCGAGCAGGTTAATTATTCTGCTTCCATACTCAGCATTTTTTTCAGAATGGGTTACCTGTATTATGGTAACACCTTCTTTGTTTAGCTCTGTAAAAAGCTCCATAATTTCTTCGCCCTGTTTAGAGTTCAGGTTGCCTGTAGGCTCATCTGCCAAAATCAGTTTTGGCTTTACGATTAATGCCCGTGCGATACCTACCAGCTGTTGTTGTCCTCCTGACAATTGAGATGGGAAGAGATCTTTTTTTCCTACCATTTGAAACCGGTCTAAAATGTCTGCAACCATTGCCTTTCGCTCAGAACTTTTTACATCCTGGTAAAGAAGTGGCGTTTCTATATTTTCGTATACTGTCAATTCATCTATCAGGTGATAAGCCTGAAATACAAAACCTATGTTTTGTTTATAAATCTTTGACCGCTGTTTTTCTTTGAGTTTGTTTACAGCTTCGCCTATGAAGGTATATTCGCCTTCATTCGGTTCATCCAACATTCCTATTACATTTAAAAGGGTGGACTTGCCTGATCCTGATGGCCCCATTATTGAAATAAACTCACCTTCATTTATAGTAAGATTAATGTCTTTTAGAATGAAAACAGGCTTACCCGCTTGCATGTGCCATTTAGAAATGCGTTTCAGCTCTATCATTGATTTTGGTTGTTTGTGCTAAGTTGAATAAGTCGGTAAGTTAGCCGGTTGTCAATTTCCTGTAAAATTTCAATGGGGTACTGTCAACAATATGCCATTTTTATAACTACTTGATTAGCAAAGTAGAAGAAGTATTGTTCACAAGTAAAATGTTTCGTTTGTGATACAGCCTGTGTTCGTTTTTGATACAACAATACCGAGCTCGAGATTGAGTAGAAGAAAACTTTTTAGAAAGCAAAAGCCTAGCTCTTAAACCAGTAAGGCTTGTAATAGTTTTATTGCTGTAATTACAAAGGATGGAAAGGTATTGTTTTACATGATCCGGTAAGTAACTCCCTCAATTGCAAGATCGGTGGCAGGAAAAACTTCTCTCGTTTCTTCAAGAAATTCATTCAGCTCTTCGTATTTACTACTAAAATGGCCAATCAGTAACCTCATTGCATTGGCCTTTAAGGCTATATCAGCAGCCTGGTGAGTTGTTGAATGATAGCGTTGAGATGCGCGTTCCTCGAGGCCCTTTAAATAAGTTGTCTCGTGATACACCATCGTTGCATCTTTAACTTTGTCTGCAAGGGCAGGATTGTATACTGTATCGGCGCAATAAGCATAGCTTCGGGCTGGAGTATTAGCAATTGTGACGGCTTCGTTTAATACCTCCTCCCCTTTGTCAGTTATTACATTTTCGCCGGCCTTAAGTAGTTCGTATTGCTGCGCATTCAAGTGATAATTGCCAATTGTTTGTTTATTAATTTTTCTAGGTTTTTTTTTCTCCCTAAATATAAATCCCCAACATTGAATGCGATGGTACACCTGAAAGGCTTCGACGGAAAATTTAGGATTATCCACTAATAAGCCTTCTTTGTCCAAAGGATGAAAATGGAGAGTATAACTAAATGTAGTATTAGCCGCAGTTAGTATTAAGTTGATAATTGGTTGCAGTTCGGGAGGCGCATATAAGTGAAGATCTGTTTCGCGACCCAAGAGTCCCATACTGTTAATGAGACCTGGTAAACCAAAATAATGATCACCATGAAGGTGAGAGATAAAAATGTGGTTTATACGACCTCGCCTGATTTTGTAACGTGCCAGTTGCATTTGGGTTCCTTCTCCGCAGTCAACTAGAAACTGGAACTGGTCTAAAGTAACTACCTGCGCGGTGGGATGCCGGTCGTATGCAGGCAACGCAGAATTATTTCCTAAAATAGTTACTCCAAACATTGTTACAACAGCATTTTTTATTTTAGATAAAGATAGCGGAATTAGCCTTTCGATGGCCTAAAGTGAAATTGTAAAAGCTGAACAGGGACTTGTAAAATTGGGAAGGAAAAAACCTAGCGTGAAAAAAGCGGCGGTGTAACGCTTGCCTGAGACATTGTGAGAAGTTTCTTAAAAAAAGATAGAAAAAGTACTTTAGTTGCAGTGTGCGACGCAAGGATGTTTGGAGAAGATAAAAAGCTGGAACATCAAAAATATGTTTAAAGATTTTCGTTGTTGTCGTCCATATATTCTCTTTCAATTTCTTCCATTTGAACAATATCCCAGGCTTCGCTTTCACTTGGTGTAATATTCATTTCTTCAAGCAAGCCCATCTCATCCAGCTTTTGCTCAACTTCAGGCTTTAAATCACAAATTACAAATGAGGCATTTTTTTCATAAAACACCTGTTGAATTTGTGCCAATTCTTCAGCAGCTCTGTCTTCGATATTTTCTACGTCTCCAATCTTTAGTACCACATTACTAATCTCTTGATGTAGAAATTGCGTAACTAATTGAGAAAGGTCTGCTGCTATATTGTCAGAGAGAATTGGCTCTATTAGCGTTATAACATGAAATTTCTCTTTGGTATCAATTTTGACCTTCATGATTACGGTTTGATTAACATGTGTGAATAACGACGCATACTCAAGCTTCAAAAATATTCGTTATTATTGTATCTAAGCAATTTAAACTTTATGGATAATAATTTTTCAGCCCAGGTAAAGGAAATTATTTCGTTTAGCAGAGAGGAAGCTCTCCGTTTAGGAAATGATTTTATAGGGACGGAACATTTGCTGCTAGGTTTGATAAGAGAGGGCGAAAACACAGCTATCCGCATTTTAAAAACATTAAATGTAGACCTGTATGAACTTCGCAAAGAAGTCGAACTTGCAGTAAAAGATAAAACAGGAAAAAACATCGCAAACATTAATAGTTTGCCTTTAACAAAGCAGGCGGAAAAAGTAATTCGTGTAACCGTTTTAGAAGCTAAGGCGCTAAAAAGCCCGCTTGTGGAAACTGAACATTTAATGCTTTCAATTCTTAAGAATAAAGAAAACATAGCGACACAAATCTTAAATCAATTTGATGTGGACTATGATGTATTTAGAAACGAATTGGGAATGGTTAGAAGCAGCGAGCCAAGAAGCGAATACACCGAAGACAATGACGATGATTTTGATGATGACAGGAAAGGCTATTCGCAGCAGCAACGCGCAAAGCAGCAAAGCAATCCTAAAAGCAAAACACCAGTATTAGATAACTTTGGACGAGACATTACTAAGCTGGCTGAAAGTGGCACCTTAGACCCGATTGTGGGTCGTGAAAAAGAGATCGAAAGAGTTAGCCAGATTTTAAGCCGTAGGAAAAAGAACAACCCAATATTGATAGGTGAACCAGGTGTGGGTAAAACTGCCATCGTTGAAGGTTTGGCTTTAAGGATCGTGCAAAGAAAAGTTAGCCGTGTGTTGTTTGACAAAAGAGTAATTAGCCTTGATCTTGCAGCACTTGTTGCCGGAACTAAGTATCGCGGCCAGTTTGAAGAGAGAATGAAAGCTATCATGAACGAACTGGAAAAGAACCGTGATGTGATTTTGTTTATTGATGAGATACATACCATAGTTGGTGCCGGTGGCGCCAGCGGATCGTTGGATGCTTCTAACATCTTTAAACCGGCCCTTGCAAGAGGGGAGTTACAATGCATTGGTGCCTCTACTTTAGATGAGTATCGCCAGTATATTGAGAAAGATGGTGCGCTTGATCGTCGTTTTCAAAAGGTACTGGTTGAACCACCTACAGTTGAGGAAACAATCCAGATACTTACGAATATCCAAAGTAAGTATGAGGACTATCATAGTGTTTCTTACTCCGTGGATGCCATTGACGCTTGTGTAAAGCTTAGCGACAGGTATATGACGGATCGTTTATTGCCCGATAAAGCGATTGACGTGTTGGATGAAGTAGGTGCAAGAGTTCACTTAAAGAACATTAATGTACCGAAAGAGATTCTTGAACTAGAAAAGAAGATTGAAGATATTAAGCTTGAAAAGAACAAGGTTGTAAAAAGCCAGCGATTTGAAGAAGCCGCAGCTCTTCGTGATACTGAAAAGCGCCTTGGTGAAGCCTTGGAAAAAGCAAAAACTTCGTGGGAAGAAGAAAGCAAAAACAAGCGCTTTCCTATTGATGAGGAAGCGATCGCAGAAGTAGTGAGCATGATGACGGGAATACCTGTGAAACGCATGGTAGAAGCGGAAACAGAGAAGCTTCGTCGTATGGGCGACGATATGAAAGCAATGGTAGTTGGTCAGCCTGAAGCCATTGCAAAAGTCACCAAAGCTATCCAACGTAATCGTGTAGGTTTAAAAGATCCGAAGAAGCCGATTGGCACTTTCATTTTCTTAGGTCCTACCGGAGTTGGTAAAACTGAGCTGGCACGTTCTTTAGCCCGTTACATGTTCGACAGCGAAGATTCACTTATTCGTATTGACATGAGTGAATACATGGAAAAGTTTACGGTTAGCCGCCTTGTTGGTGCGCCTCCGGGATATGTGGGATATGAAGAAGGTGGACAGCTTACTGAAAAAGTACGCCGCAAACCCTACAGTGTAATATTATTAGACGAGATCGAAAAAGCCCATCCAGATATTTATAATATCCTCTTGCAGGTGTTAGACGATGGCCAATTAACAGACGGTTTAGGTAGGAAGGTTGATTTTAAGAATACGTTAATCATAATGACTTCAAATATTGGTGTTCGCCAATTAAAAGAGTTTGGAGATGGAGTCGGTTTCGCAACAGCTAACCGTGTGCAAAATGCAGACGAAAACAATAAAGCGGTTATCGAGAAGGCTTTAAAACGCACCTTCTCGCCCGAATTCCTCAACAGGATTGACGATGTGGTTGTTTTCAACTCACTTTCAAAAGATCACATCTTTGAGATTATTGATATATTGATGAAGAATGTGATGAAGCGTTTGACTAATCTTGGTTTCAGTTTAGAGATTACCCCTGCTGCCAAGGACTTTATTGCAGAGAAAGGATATGATGTGCAGTTCGGAGCAAGACCATTACATAGGGCTATTCAAAAGCACCTGGAAGATGAACTTGCCGAAGAAATTCTTAGCATGAACGTTAAGCAGGGAGATGTTTTAATTGCAGACCTGGATAAGGTAAATGAAAAAATAGTTTTTACCCTCAAGGAAAAAATAGAGGAAAAAGAACAAAGTCAAGCGTAGTCTTCGTAATTTCAGCTTTTTAGCCATTCATCCTTCGGGTTGGGTGGCTTTTTTTTTGACTATCTCTTTTTTTTTAATTAACTGCTCTCTATCCTTTAATCTTTTGCCTGTGTTTTCCACCATCTTAGAAGCCTTTTTCTTTTCCCTCTAAAAGATTTGGTTAATTACAAAAACCGAGTCTTTTTTAATCTCTTTTTGTTTCCAATAATTGTTACTTACTTGCACAAGTAATAGGGCTCTTATGAAAAAGATTATTATCACTATAGATGGTTATTCCTCCTGCGGGAAAAGTACTTTGGCAAAAGCGCTGGCAGGAGAGCTTAACTATGTATTTATAGATAGCGGGGCTATGTACCGTGCTATCACTCTTTATTTTCTGCGTAACCACGTAGATTGGAATATAAAAGAATCTGTTGTTAATGCTCTTGAAAACATTACACTTGAATTTTGCTACAGCAAGGATACAAATGCTTGTGAAATATTTTTGAACGACGAGAATGTTGAATGGCTAATCAGAGATATGGTAGTTGCCGAAAATGTAAGTGAAGTGGCGTCTGTAAGGGAAGTTCGCGAGTTTGCAGTTGAACAACAAAGAAAAATGGGCGACACTAAGGGAATTGTAATGGATGGGAGAGATATAGGCACCACTGTGTTTCCTGACGCTGAATTGAAAATATTTTTAACTGCAGATCCGGCAGTGAGAGTAGAAAGAAGGTTTCGCGAATTGTTGGCTAAAAATCCCCATATTACAATAACGGAAGTAAAGGCAAATCTTGAAACAAGAGATTATATTGACAGTCACCGGGAATTTAGTCCTTTAAGAAAAGCAAAAGATGCCATTGTTTTAGACAACTCTAACCTGTCAATAAAAGAACAATTAAAAATAACTTTAAAGCTTGTAAAAGAGAGGCTGGCAGAGGCGCCGGTAATGTAATTTTTTTAGCCGGCCACATCTCTTCTATAAACATTGTTGTGTCACACCCGTGTACCAAATAACATTACTTAAGCATGTAAGAACAGCTAAAGTGGCAATGCTGGCTATTTAATAAAGCTTAGAATATCTTCTTCAACTGTTTGCCTAAGATCAAAAAAAGAAAGCAGTCTTCTTATTACCTTCTCAACTACTGCATCCGGGCAACTTGCCCCACTGGTAATCAAGATTCTGGCAGGTACTGTAGCAGGAAGATAATCGATAGTATGCAGCTCCTGCCTGCTATGGAAGTCATAATGCAAAATTTCCTTTTGAGACAGTAATTTTTCAGGAGAGTCTATATAAAAAGTGGAAAGCTTCTCCTCGCATAGTTCAACCAGATGAGAGGTATTGCTACTGTTATAACCACCAACAACAATTGCAAGATCAGCCTCAGTTTCAAGTAAACCTTGAACAGCAGATTGATTGTCATTTGTAGCATAACATAGCGTATCACGAGTGTCAGCAAACCGGTCATCAATATTTGCATTAGACAAACCGTAATGCTTCATCATCACTTCTTTCAGGTAATCGCTTATGGCCTGCGTATCACTTGCCAGCATCGTTGTTTGGTTTACCACACCAATTTTTTGCAAATCCCGCTCTACAGTAAATCCCTCTGAATGGCGTCCTTTAAATTCTATGCAAAAATCGGCTGGCCGTTTTTCACCTGTAATATATTTAGATAGTTCAACGGCCTCCAACATGTCGTTTACCACAACGGTTGGGGCACTTGCAGCACTATGACTGAAAGTAGCCCTTGTTTCTTCATGCGACGGCTTGCCGTGCACTATAATAGTGTATCCTTTATTAGCAATCTGCTCGCTTCTATTCCATACTTTCTCTACAAAAGGACAAGTAGTATTATACTTTTCTGTTGTTATACCAATTTTATTAAGTCTCTCTTCAATTAAAAGCGTTGTACCGAAAGCAGGAATAATAACTACATCGTCTGCGGTCAATTCATCAAAATCAACTAAAGCATTCCCCTTTGTATCCTGCAAAAAACGGACACCTCTTTGTACCAGGTCTGCATTTACTTGGGGGTTGTGAATCATTTCGCTCAATAGAAAAATCCGTTTTCCAGGGTTTTCATCAATTGTACGAAAAGCAATTTCTATTGCATTCTCTACTCCATAGCAGAAACCAAAATGGCGGGCCAGAAAAATTTGCAGCTTGCCAAAATCTAATAAAGTAGGACTAAAGTCTTTTTTAAGCTTGTCCGCTTCCTTCCTCCTGCTTTTAATAGCACTAATAACGCTACTTCGATAAACAACGGGAACATTAAATTTCTTCATAGTTCTTATAACACTGTAAAGGTACAAAGTGACAAAGCAATAAATGTTAAGGGTAGAAGAAATAACCGCTACTGATTTGTCGTTTAAATTTAGTTCCTTTAAATATTACATTTAAAAGTCCAGACATATCAGCGGCACAAAAACTTAAAAAAAATCTAATTGCGAAATTCAGTTACCTGGAATGAAAGTCAAGTGAAAAACGAGCAGTTTTACGACAGTGTGTACGCTACCGTAAATATTGACAGTATTTTAAGCAAGGTAAAAAATAAGGAGACTTTTTTAGATAATGCTGTTAGAACGTATACCAGCTTTGCCGGGTTTTATCATGGCAATTTTAAAGATCAAATTGAAGAAAAAAAAGTTTTAGAACTGGGATGTGGTGATTGTGTAAATGCTGCTTTAATGGCTGCTCTTGGAGCGGAAGTTGTAGCCAACGATATTTCAGCGCAGTCAGGAAGGATAATAGAAGAATTGAACCGGCAATACCCTTTCAAATATCCAATCAAATTCATTTATGGCGATTTTTTGTTAGCAGACCTACCAGATAGTTCTTTTGACATAGTTGCCGGAAAGAACTTCGTGCACCATCTAACGCACGAACAGGAGTTGGAGTTCACGAAAAAAATCGTAAGCATTTTAAAGCCTGATGGTATAGTACGATACTTTGAACCTGCCGAAAATAACAAGTTGTTGGATAATATTCGTTGGATAATTCCTGTTCCCGGAAGGCCGTCTATCTTGCAAAAAAGAAAATTTGCCGAATGGAAGAATAAGGATCCTCATCCTTTAAGAGACAATAGTTACAGAAGCTACTTAAAAATTGGTAGCAGTTTCTTTAATAAAACCGAAATAATTCCAATCGGAGGTATTGAGAGATTTAACAGGCTTCTTCCCCAAGGCAGCTTTAACTTCAGGTTTAGACGTCTGGCTTTAGCGTTTGAAAAACTTTTACCTCGAAAATTAAATTTGGTGATAGCCCGTAGTCAAACCATAATATATGAGGGCCCTATTAAAGCGGTTTGACATTTTAAAAACAATCTTTCTTAAATTTAAATTCACCGCCTTTCAAGGATTTGAAGCCGATATTACATAACAGTTGTAGCCTTCTACCAGAATCTTTAAAATGTAACTTCCCAAATATAGGAAATTGAAAAAGCCACCTTTTTAAGGGTGGCTTTTTCAATTTCCTATATTTTCCAGCTTAAGAAGACTTTACTAAACCCGAAGACTTTGTGGTGGTCATGTCTTTGATAACATTAGCTGCTTCATTTATATAAATGTCTGTCTTAAGGTTTTTAAGCCAATTCTTATACCGCTCTCCTTTGTCTTTATCTACATTATTATATTTTGCCTCGTCAGCCTTCAATCCCTCAAAAGGCAACTCGACAGTTAATTTTGCCAGGCTATCATTTTGCTTAACAGTAGCTCTTAAGGCTTTTTGCTCTGTTTTGTATTTGTCAAGATTCAAACTGTAAATTTTGTCATTTTGCTTCGAAAGCCACAACGCATTACTATTAATTAAATTAAAGTTTACGTTGTTCTTAATTCTTTCGGCACTCTTTGCCTTTACTTCGTTTACGTTCCAATCTCCCTGCCACTTGTTAAAGGTAGTTTTCTCAATCTCATCCCAGGGGAGCGCATTCTCATTATCTTTTTCCCTGAATTTCAGGTACTCATATTCGTCAGGAAGTACGATATCCGGAGTAACTCCTCTTAGTTGTGTTGAACCTCCATTAATTCTGTAAAACTTTTGAAGCGTAAGTTTAATAGCTCCAAATTCGGTTCTTCCGGTGAAAAGGTCTAAAGGTCTACCAAACGGAATATTTCTTTGAACCGTTCCTTTTCCATACGAAGAGGTGCTGCCAATAATAACTCCACGTCCGTAATCCTGAATAGCGGCAGCAAAAATTTCAGAAGCAGACGCACTAAATTCATTGATCAACACGGTAAGCGGTCCTGTGTAAGCCACAGATTTATCGTTATCTCTTAAAACAGTTGCTTTGCCTTCTCTGTCCTTAACCTGAACGATAGGTCCATCCTGAATAAATAACCCCACCATTTCAACCACTTCAGGTAGGTAACCACCACCATTATTTCTTAAATCCATTACTATCCCATCTACGCCCTCTGCTTTGAGCTTTTGAATTTCTTTGGCAACGTCTGAAGAACAACGATGTCCATCCGGCTTCTCATAATCTGCATAAAAATCAGGAAGGAAAATGTAACCGATTTTCTGTTTTCCGTTAACTATTGCACTTCTTACATATACTTCGTCCTGCACTATCTCATCACGAATAATAGGAACGAGCTTCAATGACCCATCAGGTTTTTTTAGAGTCAATCTAACCTCAGTTCCCTTATTTCCACGAATTATTTTTACTGCATCCTCTACAGCTAATCCAGTCAGCTCTGCAGGTTCATCTTTTCCTTGTCCAACCTTCATCACAATGTCGCCAACCTGTATTTCGCCACTTTTCCAGGCAGGGCTACCAGTAAGCAAACTTGCGACCTTTATGTTTCCTTCTTCTTCTTTCAACGAAGCACCAATTCCGTAAAATTTGCCGCTCATCTGCTCATCAAACATTCTCTTTTCTACAGGCGGAAAATAATCAGAATGCGGATCCATGTAAGAAGTAATCGTATTAATAAAAATATTGAAACGATCATCAGCATTAAATTTCAACCGAATCCGTTCAAAATTCTTGTCCATTATTTTTCCCACTTTCTCCCGGGCCTCTTTTTCGAGTTCTGCATTTGTTTTTACAACAAAATCCTTCTTGTCCTTATTTTTTTCACGCTGATCTAACAAATCCGTATACCGTTCAAGCGTAAGAAACTTGATTTTTTTCTTCCACACTTCCTTCCTTTGAGACTCGTTAGCAGCGAAATTCAGTTTCTTTCCATCAATTACGATTTCCTCGTTAGCATTAAAGTCAAAAGGCCTGGCAAGAAGCTCTTTATAAAAAGACATTACTTCCTGCATCCTTTTGCTATACAACGCGTCAACTGCGGGAACAAATTGCATTGTAGCGCCGTGAATTTCATCGTCGATGGACGTCTCGTATTTTTTTAAAGAGTTGACATCGGCTTGCAGAAAAATATTTTTATCAGGATCAATCGACTCCAAAAATTTCTTAAAAATCTGCTGAGAAAAATTATCATTAATTGCTTTAGGATTATAATGGTTCTGCTCAATTATAGTTCCTAAAGTGGTTAATATTTTTTGCTGTGTAGTTATAGAGCCGCCATTCCCTCCATGAGATTGAAATGCCCAAAAGACGCCAGAAAATAAAACAACCAGCACCACCGGCAACACTTTGCGTTTAAGCATAAATTGAAAGATTTTTTTCATTCGTATCAAAAATAAAGTAAAAAGCCTTTTATTACGGTTCAACTTTTTATCTTAACAAAGGTTTTACCGCAACCAGATTTTATATCATAACTACTAACAAACCTTAATTGTTGTTCTGATAAAAAAAGAATTAGGTGGCTATGAATTTAGAATACCAACAATAATCGGACTAAGTAAAATTGTTATATGATAAAGACGTAAAAAGTAAATTTTAATCGTAGCATTATAGAAAGCAGAAGGCTTATTTATATGAAGAAAGATAATTGAAAAGATTGCAATAGAGAAGCGGTTATTTAAAATTATTGTAGAAAGAATTTTTTTTCTATTTTTGCCAACCAATTTTAATACGGAGATCGTAGCTCAGTTGGTTAGAGCGTCAGTTTGTGGCACTGAAGGCCGTGGGTTCGAAACCCATCGGTCTCCCTTAAAAAAAACCTTGTTCATTGTAACAAGGTTTTTTTATTCTCGCACTTTATTATTTTCTATTTACATGTATTGGACACTTTTTTTAATTCCCGTTATTTCTGCTTCTATTGGTTGGGTGACAAACTGGATCGGATTTAAATTCCTTTTTCATCCAAAAAAACAAAAAAAAGTACTCGGAATAACACTTCAAGGAATTCTTCCGAAACGACAACAACAGTTTGCAATACAACTAGGTAAGCTGGTAAGTTCAGAACTCCTATCTTTTGCTGAGTTAGAACAAAAGATAGCTGACCCGCAAAACGTTACTAAAATATTACCGCTACTTGAAATACACATTGATACTTTTCTACGGGAAAAGCTGACTGCGGAAATTCCTATGCTTGGAATGCTAATTGGAGAGAAGACGATTGCGCAGGTAAAAGGTGTGTTTATGAAGGAATTGGAGGAGCTTTTTCCTGTACTAATGAAACAATACCTGGGCGTACTACAAACCGAACTTAATATTGAAAAGATAGTCATTGAAAAACTCAGTAATTTTTCTACGGAGAAAGTGGAGGAACTGTTAATTGAAACAATGTCAACTGAATTAAGATTTGCAGGCGTCCTTGGTGCGATTATAGGTCTTGTAATTGGATTATTTCAAGTTTTTTTGATAATGGCAATGAGGTGATAGAGTGAAAAGGGAGAAAGTAAGACTACTAATCCATTTATCTCCCTATTTTACCGTTTATACCTTTTATTAGCCCTTGTTCATAGTAGCAGTGTGAACTTTACACTCAGAAAATGAACATATGAGAAGAATATTAGTCACTTTTTCGATTATTATTTCAATAGGATTAATGGCGCAAAGGCCAGGTGTAAGACCCGCAGGAGCGGGACGAGCAGGGGGTGCTCAAAATTCTATTGCCGGCCATATATATGGAAAAATAGTAGATAGTAAGACCAATAAGGGCATGGATGGCGTATCACTTCAATTTATTGGTAACCGAACAGATACGGCAACACAGAAAGCTTCTCCTGTTACCTTAAAAGCAACTATAACTCAACCTAACGGAGATTTCAGCCTTGATAATATACCAACGATAGGGGATTATACCCTTCGTATATCGGCCATTGGTTATAAGACTATCGAGAAAAAGATTTCTTCCGGGCCGAGACCCGCACAAGCAGGTGCACAGGGTGAAGGTGGAAGAGACCAAATGATGGGAATGATAGACAGAGATCTTGGAAACATCAGGCTTGAGCAAGATGCAGCAAATCTTGGTAATGTAACCGTAACTGCCACACGACAAATGTTTGAAATGGGTGTTGACCGGAAAATTTTTAATGTCGACAAAAACTTAACGAGCCAGGGACAAACAGCAACAGAGGTAATGAAAAGTATTCCCTCTTTAAGTGTTGACATAGATGGAAACGTAACACTAAGAAACGCTACCCCGCAATTATTTGTTGATGGCAGGCCTACAACAATGACCCTTGATCAAATTCCGGCTGACATCATTGACCGCGTTGAGCTAATCACCAACCCTTCTGCAAAGTTTGATGCTTCCGGTGGTAATGCAGGTATTTTAAATGTTGTTTTAAAGAAAAACAAAAAGACGGGTTACAATGGCGGTATCCGTTCAGGAATAGATTCGAGGGGAAAGGTGAATATAGGAGGAGACCTTAATTTAAGGCAAAACAAGGTTAACTTCTTTGCCAGCGGTGTTTATAACCAACGAAAGTCAATCTCTACCGGGACTTCTGACCGCATCAACTTAAATAAAAATGTGCCGACCAGTAGAATTTATCAACGAACTAACCCCATAAATAATGGATATTTTGCTTTTATCCGTGGTGGCTTCGACTACCTGATCGACAACAGAAATACCATTACTATTTCCACTAATTATAACCGGGGTAATTTTAAAAACAACGATCAACAACAAGTTGACTCTTTGCTTATAGCAAACCCATCCTTTAATACGGTAAGGCAAAATAGTGAAGGAAAAATGAAGAACATTGGATCCCAGTTTAGTTACAAGCACAATTTTGCTAAAACCGGCCACGAGCTAACAGCCGATGTAAACTATAATTCGAACAAAAATGAAAATGCCGGTTTCATAAATACTCAGACGTATAAATCGGCTTACGAATTTAAAAGATTGCCGGTGATGCAAAAGTCAGTTAGCGCAGGAAATACTAAGAACTGGACAATACAAACCGACTATACTAACCCTCTTAGTGAAACTCAGAAATTAGAAATTGGCGGCCGCGCTTCAATCCGAGACCAGCAAAACGCAAATGAGCAATACTTTTATAATCAAGGTATCGGGCAATATGTTATATCAAAAAACCTAAGCAGTACCTACAAGTACACTGACAGGGTATATGCGGCCTATGCAAATTATAGTCAAAAAGTAAATAAGTGGAATTACCAGGTTGGATTGAGAGCCGAGAACTCAACATACAATGGGTCAACAATAGGTCGGGACATGTCAGGAAGAGACTCTATCTCTAATTTTAATGTCAACTTTCCTTTATCCCTTTTTCCGAGCGCCTTTCTTACTTATAAGCTATCCGATAACGAGGACTTACAGTTTAATTATACCAGGAGAATAAATCGTCCTAACTTCTTCCAGTTAATTCCTTTTATTGATTATTCAGATCCATATAATCTAAGTGTAGGTAACCCAGGCCTAAAGCCTGAATTTACTAATTCTTTCGAGGTGGCTTATAATAATAATTATAAAAGAGGTGCTAACTTTCTTGCAAACGGTTACTTTAAATACAATACCAACCTAATTACCAGGTATCAGTACGAGGGTATCAATCCAGACACTGCCCAAAACTACTCCAGCAGCGACAGTGTTTTGTTTAATACTTTTTTAAATGCAAACAATAGTGTCACTTTTGGTATTGAGCTAACCAACAGAATGCCTGTTACCAAGTGGTGGGATATGACCGTTAACTTCAACTTGTTTAACTCAAGAATAAATGTTAACGATCCTAAACTGCCTGACATCTCCAACAAGCGAACAAGTTGGTTTGTAAAATGGAATAACAGTATTAAATTCTTAAAAACATTCTCTTTTCAATTTTCCGGAGACTATTACGCCAGAACAGTTATGCCACAAAGCGGCGGCGGTGGTGGTGGTGGCAGAGGCGGTGGTGGTGGTGGTGGTTTTGGCGGTGGACCTGTAGCAACGGCGCAGGGATATATAAATCCCAGATATGGTTTTGATGCTGCCATACGTAAAGACTGGAGTTGGAAAGGTGGCAACAGTGCATCTTTAACCGTTAGTATGAATGATGTATTTAGAACCCAGTTCTTCAGCATGTATTCCGAGTCTTCGTTCTTGATGCAAACGTCAAGACGTAGAAGAGATCCGCAAATTGTGAGAGTAAACTTCGGCTACCGCTTTGGCAAGTTTGATGTTAACCTTTTAAAACGGAAAAACACAAGAGAAGTTGACGGCGGAGATAATATGATTAGTCAATAACAAATAATAGGTACTGATAAAAAAAGGTGGTTTCTAAAAAGAACCACCTTTTTTTTATGCCCTTAAGTCTGTTTTTTTTGTTACCGGCTGTACCGCCGCTACTAAGCATTGTTGCGTCGCACCCTTGTACTTCTTCAGCATATTGCAACAGCGGGCGGGAGTTGTATTGAATTAAGTACAGATGTAATATGCGCTAAATTTCTATAAAACTTTCTACCCACTCCGTCCCTCCAGCATAGGAACGAAGGAAAAATTATCAAATCTTTCTTCAGCATATCCTCCATCAGCAAGCTTTGTTAGTCTCAACATTTGGGTAACAGGTCCCAAATCAACCGGCACCACCATCATTCCCCCGGTCTTTAATTGTGCAATCAACCTGGGTGGGATGTATGGAGCGGCAGCGGTAATAATCACTTTATCAAAAGGAGCGTAAGTCGGCAGTCCCTGAAAACCATCCCCATAAAAGAACTTTATATTAGGGTAATTGCTTTTAAATACAAAGTTCTTGTTTTTTTCGTACAGCTTTTTTTGCCTTTCAATTGTAAACACTTTAGCCCCCATCTCTGCTAAAACAGATGCCTGGTAAACACTGCCAGTGCCAATTTCAAGCACTTTATCATTAGGCTTTACTTCCAGCAATTGAGTTTGATATGCCACCGTGTATGGTTGGGAAATTGTTTGCCCCTCCCCTATAGGAAAAGCCCGGTCTTCATAAGCAATTTTATCAAAAGCAGAATCAAGGAAAAAATGCCTCGGAATATTATTGATGGCAGCCAACACGGCCTCGTCTGTTATACCTTTTTGTCTCAGCAATTCTACCAAATGCCTGCGTAACCCTTTGTATTGATATGTGTCTACTTGATTTTTCATTCTGTCTACGAAAGTACTTAATGCGTTCGACAGCAGAAGGCGTCCGCATCTATTTACTTTTTATGTGAAAAACAAAAAGAATCATAGTTATTAATAAACAGTTGACGTGTGGCACCACCATCGCACAAACAATCATTTAGGCGACCGGGCCATCCTACCTATATTAATGATTGTTATTTTTAAACATTTTCGCTTTGAAGCTGAAGCAGCTTCAAGGTGTGCCGATGAAGTGCTTCCGACGCAACCATGTTGCTATGAAACCTAATGCTGGTACTACCTATCTCACCCCTCCATATCTCTCAACATCAGTTAAATTCTTCTTATATCTCCGGCACATTTAGCTACTGTTTAGCTTTTATAATTTTCTTTCCGCTTACATATTTGTTTCCTTTCACAACAAAACGATATGGCAAGAGTGCATCTTCTGCTGCGTAGTCTACGCCGATTCTCGATGTTGCTATTATATCATCATCAGGGTATAGATAACCATCGTCTGCAATATAAAGCGGGTCGCTCTGAAGGGTCATACCAGATTGACTGGTATGCAATCCCAACGCTTTTGCTACGTTACCGGGACCACGGGTTAGGTCAAATGTATGAGTGGCTTTGTTAGTCCTTTCAAGCATGACGTTGATGCCTGCCAGCGGCTCGAGTGCTCTTATCAGGATGGCGTTTGGAACGTCTTTAACATTGGTAACAATGTTGAACATTTGATGTATGCCGTAACACAAGTAAATGTAAGCGACGCCACCCTGGCTAAACATTACTTCGGTACGTGCAGTACGACGGTTGTTATAAGAATGTGCAGCCTTATCAAAAGGACCGTTATATGCTTCCGCCTCAACAATACGTCCTGCAGTTAGTTTATCCTCAAAATTTGTTACAAGTATTTTCCCGAGCAGTTCTTTTGTTATAGCCACTACATCCGTTCTTTCATAAAAATCAGTCGTTAATTTTTTCCAGTTCGAAAAACTGGTGTTTAAGTGGTGTTGTTCTGTCACTTTAATTTCTGGTTTAAGGGTTCCTTATTCGTTGTTGCATTTTAATTAAAAGCGGGAGTGATTTACAGTTTAAATTTATACTATAAACACTCATCATTTGCTAAAAGACATTGTAACTGCAATACAGTCGTACCGCCTGGCGCACGCTTTTATCCGTAAACATAAGCTCTGGAAATGGATCATTATTCCCGGACTTATCTACATGGTCATGTTTTGCGTTAGTATGTATTTTTTTGGTAAAAGTGCGAGCTCTGTTATTGAATGGCTCAGTATTGAAACGGGCCTGAAACACTGGATAGAAAGCATGGAAAGCACCATTGCAGGCCTGTTATTTACAATCGCCGGAATTATTCTTTGGCTCATTTTAATGCTTTTTTACTTTTCATTGTTTAAATATATATGGCTCATTTTAGGCTCACCCATTTTCGCATATCTCAGTGAAAAAATCGAAGACATCCTGGAAGGAAAGAGCACTCCTTTTCATCTTTCTCAATTTCTCAAAGATGTCGCCCGGGGTATCCGCATTGCTCTCAGAAATACTTTATGGCAATCAGTTTATCTTATTGCTTTTCTTATTCTATCTTTTATACCTGTTGTAGGTTGGATCACTCCTTTTTTTGTGCTGTTAATAGAGTGCTACTATTATGGATTTTCTATGCTGGATTATACCTTAGAAAGAAATCATTTAACGGCATCAGAAAGCATTCATTTTATAGGAAAACGAAAAGGCCTTGCAATTGCCAACGGTTTAATGTTTTATCTCTTACACTTAATTCCCATTATTGGTTGGCT
>NZ_JAOQAH010000051.1 GCF_025963695.1 Segetibacter sp.
GGTTACTTTTGCAGGAAAAGCATCTCCTGTCAGCAGCAGGGTTTGGCCCATTGGGTCAGCTTTGCCAAAATACTTTTTTGCAGCCGTTTCTGAGAATACAATACTAAACTGCTCTTTTAAAGCTGTAGTCGGATCTCCTTTTAATAGCTTAAAATCAAACACTTTAAAAAACGCAGAGTCTGCCCATGCAGTGTTTTCTTCCTGAAATTTAATGTCTCCTTTTCTTACCAGCATATTGTCATTACCAAGCACCCGTACAAACGATTCTATTTCAGGAAACTCATCTTTTGCATTTGGGGCCACTGCCCATGCAGGGCCTCCCGCATTAATTACCTCAGTAGGTGTTTTTATATCACTTACTACCCTGTAGATACGATCGGCTTTGGTATTAAATGAATCATAACTCAGTTCGAAGCCAACATATAGATAAATTAAAAAGCATGCAGTCATACCGACTGCTAACCCCATAATATTTATAAGCGAAAAGGCTTTGTGCCGCCACAGATTACGGAAAGCAATTTTAAAATAGTTTTTGATCATATGTTGTGTTTAAGAGTTGTTTTGCGACCCACATTTGTTTTTTATAGTGTCATCGTTGCGTCACATTACGTTCATCGTGGTAACCGTTAGGCAGCTTTAGTTTCCCCTAAAACATGCTGCATGTTGATTTACAGTATAAGTGTGCGACGCAACCAAGGTTATATTCTTGTACGAAAGCCCACTTCATAAAAAAGTTCTTATTTTCTTAATCATCCCTAAAACATCGTATAAATACTGGTTCTGGCTATTCGGTTCTCAAACTCTTCACAGGGTTTGCGATTGCTGCTTTTATTGCCTGGTAGCTAACAGTTACAATGGCAATGATTACCTATACCATTCCCGCCGGCGCAACACAATCTTTTTTAGCATAGGTCATTTAATCAATAAGAAAGGAATATTGATACTTTCTACATCATCTTCTGGTGGGGCAAACGTGCAGCTGCTGACAAATGCAGGAGCTTTATTTGTCATTTATATCGTATAGACATTCCTTTCTCAGCTTATTGTTGAGCACACCTCATACAACGGAAATATAGGTTAGCGTTCCTTTAATTTTTGCTCCAATAGTATTAAAGGTTAATGACGGATGTTGCCGGTATATGATCAATGTTAATGGTTGAAAGGCGTCTTAAAATAATTCGTAAACAAACATGTCAGCCACTCAATACTGATTGTTTTACTGGTCGTTTTTCGAACTTAGCTTTTTGGTTCTTCACTCTACATTGTTGTGTCACTGACTTGTACTTTTTGCTATATGAGCATCAAAGTCTACTTCCAAATTGGTCATCCTAAAAACATATTTTGTAAATGTGGTGGTAATCTAATTATCGAAAGATGGAACGAATTGTAATAGAAGTAAATGATGCTACGGCTAAAAAATGGCAGGATATTTCTCCTGAAATTAAGGGGCAGCTTGAGCGAAATATTGAAAAATAAATGGAAATTCTTTGCCGTGGCGTGAAAGAAGATGAGTTTATGGCCCTGCTTGATAAAATCAGTGATGAAGCAGTAAAAAACGGTCTTACAGAAGAAATTCTTGAAAAATTGCTGAATGAAAAATAACCTGGTTGTTATTAATGCCAATACATTAATCAGTGCTTTTTTATTCAAATATTCTAACCCAAGAAAAGCGTTTGAAAAGGCTATTAAAAAAGCAAAAGTTTCTGCAAGCCTTAACACGTATGATGAATTCAGTGAAGTTTTATTACGCCCAAAGTTTGATAAATATATTTCTGCCGAAGCAAAATTATTAGCATTAAAGTATTTTAGAGAACTAGCAATCTTTGCTGAAATATCAGAAACGGTTGCAGTTTGCTGCGATCCAAAAGACAAGAAATTTCTTGAGCCAGCCACTTCTGCAAATGCCTCTTGCATTATTAGCGGCGATAAGGATCTACTCGTACTGCATCCGTTTAAAGGCATTCCCATTTTTAACGCAATTGATTTTATTAATAATTTTTAACGGTCAATTTTAATATTTCCAGCAAATCTGTTGCAATTCAAAAAATCCCGGTTCTATTCGCTTCTCAAGCTTTTTACAGGATTTGAAATAGCTGCTTTTGTCGCCTGGAAACTAATGGTAACAAATGCGATCACTGCCGACAGAATAGCCGCAACTATAAATACCCACCAGGGAATATTAATACGGTAAGCAAAGTCTTCAAGCCATTGATGCATGGCATAGTAGGCCACGGGAAAGGCAATAATTGCTGCTACCAGCACCAGTTTTAAAAAATCTTTTGACAGTAAAGCGACTATGCTGCCTATGCTTGCACCTAATACTTTTCTGATGCCTATTTCTTTTACCCGTTGGGTAATGGCAAAAGCTGATAAACCAAACAAGCCAAGACATGCAATGAAAATAGCTATGGCGGCAAACACGGTAAAGATGGTTCCCTGCTTCAACTCTGCTTCATATAATTTGCCGAAATTCTCATCAAGGAAGGTGTATTGAAAAGGAACTTCAGGCAAATATTTTTTCCAGATTTGCTCGATGTAAGCTACACTTGAACTGATGTTTTGACCAGTTAACTTTATAGACAATCGGCCGTAATTAGGTACTGCAGGATGGAAGAGCACAAGAGGAACGATCTTTTGATGAAGCGACTCAAAATGAATGTCCTTCATCACGCCAATTACCTCTCCATTTATGTTGCCATACCTGAAAGGCCTGCCAATAATATCGTGAGGATTTTTAATGCCTAGCGAAGCCAGGGAGGCTTCATTCAAGATAAAAGAACCGGTATCATTTGTGTATGCACGCGAGAAATTTCTTCCGGCAGCCATTTTTATTCCGTAAGCCGGTATAAAGTCAGCATCTACAGCCAGGTTTTTAATTGTTGTCGTCACCGGCATCATAGAGTCTCCAACGGCTGCAGACGCATCGCGCGAATCTAGCAACCGACCCGAAGGTATGCGTGAAGAACGGGCAGCTTCTTTGATTGCAGGATTTTGTAATAAATCGTTTCTAAAGCTTTCGAATGAGTCGTTCAACAACGGGTTACTTCTCATCGTTATCATGTAGTTTTTATTGTAACCCAAATTTTTTTGTTGCATGTACTTCAATTGTTTAAAAACAATAGCAGTACTAATGATCAAAATAATGGAGATGGAAAATTGTGTAACAACCAATACTTTTCTAAAAGAAATATTAGCCGAACCAACTTTAAATAAGCCTTTTAAAACCTGGATTGGTTTAAAAGATGACATGAACAAAGCAGGGTAAATGCCGGATAGAATTCCTACGATAAAAGGTACGAGCGTTAACGGTACGAGCACCTGCCATTTTAGTAACATGCTCAACGATAACTCCTGGCCGGATAAAGCATCTAGTGCCGGCATGGCAAGTCTTGCAAGAACCAACGCGAGTATAAGCGCCACCCATGTAAGCAGAACTGACTCAAAAAGAAATTGGGCTATTAATTCACGCTTTTGTGCACCTACTACTTTTCTAACCCCGATTTCCCTGGCCCTTAATGCTGATCGGGCAGTAGAAAGGTTCATATAATTAATGCAGGCAATCAACAGAATAAATAAAGCGATAACAGAAAAAATGTACACCCGTTTCATATCTCCGTTCTGCTCAAGCTCAGAGTCAAGATGAGAGTTTAAATGGATGTCAGTAAGCTTTTGAAGAGCAAGCGCAGTACCGGCTGACGTTTTTTGTTTCCCATTATTATCCATTGGCATCACCTTATCAATAAAAGCAGGAAACTGTGCTTCCATGCTTTTTGTATTGTAATTTTCGGGAAGCAGCAAATAGGTGTAGAAAGAGTTGTTACCAAAGTTGGTTTGTAAGTTTCTTTCTCCGTAAATGGCGGTGTCTTTTAAAGTGCTGAAGGATAATAGATGATCCGCATGCCAGTGACTGTTGGATGGAAGTTTTTCAAAGATGCCTGTTACCTTAAACTGGAATTGCTTATCAAGCCCGATAACTTTATTGATTGGATCTTCGTTTCCGAAATATTTTTTGGCAACATCAGGAGTAAGCATGATGCTGAAAGGATCCAACAATGCTTTTGCCGGATTGCCTCTTAATACTTTAATATTAAAGAATGAAAACACATTTTCATCCGCATACATTCCATTGTTCTCGTTAAATATCTTGTCTTCGTATTTAAAAGTGCTGGTACCGTCAGGTAGTAAACGGGTAACTTTTTCAATATCAGGAAAGTCATTTTTTAAAAGCGGACCGAAAGGCGGAGCGACTGCACCAAGATTTAAGGAAACATCTCCGGATGGCCCAAACCACGAGCGTGTTACCCGGTAAATTCTGTCCGCTTTATCATTGTACTTGTCGAAACTTATTTCATTTAAAATATATGTTAGTATCAACAGGCAGCAGGCGAGGCCGACTGTTAGCCCAAACAAATTAATAGCTGATATAAACTTGTGTTTCAACAAGTTTCTAAAAGCTATTTTAAAATAATTACGGATCATAATCGATGTTTTAACCTTTCCCTCCTCATCTGGTTACGGAAAGGAGGGGCTTTTAGAAAAAGCTTGATGAGGCACTTTTGGTGCTGTAACGTTTGCTGTGCGCTGCTCTAAGTTGTAACGGTACAAGTGTGCGACGCAACGAATGCGTAATAATGATTCAGTTGCCAGGTACAAAAAAAGATCTCTTGTTCTTAATGACTTATTAACAGAAGACCAATGACTTGTTTCATTCTCCCCTTCGGGCCGGCGTTACACCATGATGTTTTCCAACACAGTTTGCCCATCCAACATGCGGATAATGCGATGGCTATAACGGGCATCGTGCTCCGAGTGCGTAACCATTACTATCGTGGTTCCGTGTTCGTTAAGGTCTGTAAGCAATTGCATTACTTCGTTACCATTAGATGAGTCAAGGTTACCTGTAGGCTCATCGGCAAGTATCAGTTTCGGGTTATTTACAACCGCCCTTGCTACCGCAACACGCTGTTGTTGTCCGCCCGATAACTGCTGAGGATAGTGGTTGCGACGGTGCATGATCTGCATCTTATCTAACACAGCTTCCACACGCTGTTTTCTCTCAGGCGCTTTTATGCCCAGGTAAATCAAAGGAAGTTCAACGTTTTCGAAAACTGTCAGCTCGTCAATCAGGTTAAAACTTTGAAACACGAAACCGATATTGCGTTTGCGCAATTCAGCGCGTTTACGCTCGTTGAACTTTGCCACTTCTATTCCATTAAAAAGAAAGCTGCCATCATCAGGATCATCTAATAATCCAAGTATATTAAGCAAGGTAGATTTGCCGCAGCCTGAAGGTCCCATCACAGCCACAAATTCGCCTTCCTTTACTTCAAAAGTTAGTTTATTAAGGGCCACCGTTTCAACGTTTTCGGTACGGTATACTTTTTCAAGTTGCTTAATCCTTATCATATTTTTTGTGGTTTGAGTTGTACTGGTTTTGGTTTAACGAAATCTAAATGCAAGTATATCGAGTGGATGAATTTGAAATTCGACCTCCTTTTGGGTTTGTATTTCATACGTGGCAGAAACGTACGTTTTGCTGATATTTGGGGCTTTTACCAGGCAAATGCAACTGTTAGGAGTGGCAGAACTAAAGCCAAATAATAATACAGCAAGTAGCAAATTTGTAAACAGCTTTTTCATGATGTTGTGTGGTATTGTACCCCTTGTAAGAGTTTGATTTTTAGTTTTGGTTTTCCTCAAGGTTGCTTTATTGCGGGTTACCAGCCTTTAAAATCAGTTCCTGCATGTTTCCGTAATTCTCGTAGCTGGATGTTATTACTTTATCTCCCGGCTTTAATCCTTGTAAAACTTCATAGTAATCCGGGTTTTGTCTTCCCAGCTGTACATCAATCTTGTAAGCCACGTTGCCATTTTCTGATACTTTAAATATCCAGTTGCCCCCGGTTTGTTGAAAGAAACCTCCCTTAGCAAGTAGTATTGCCTGTGTTTCGTCTCCAAGTGCAAGCCTGATTTGCAGGGTTTGTCCGCGGCGTATTCCCTGTGGAACAGCTTCGGTAAATTCCATATCTACCTGAAAGCGACCGTTGGTAACCTGCGTATAAACCTTTTTTATTTTCAGCTTATATGTTTTGTCCGACAAGGTAAAATCGCCCATTAAGCCAGGAAATATTCTTGAGATATAATGTTCGTCAATATCAGCTCTCACTTTAAAGCCACTCGTAACGTCCAATTGACCAAGTCGTTCACCTTTGTTTTTATTCTGACCAATTTCCGCATCCAATGAAGTTAATTGTCCATCTACCGGGGCGCGAACAATTAGGTCGCCTACTTTTTTACGCATTACATTCAGCGCATTTTGAGATCCCTCGTACGATTGCCTCGCTTGTGTTAACTGTTGCAGGTTCGATGAAGAGTCTTGCTTAAGAATAGTCATCGTCAGGCTTTTCTTCTGAGTGTAATAATTATAGTTATTTTCTGCTTGCTTAAATTCCTGCAGCCCAATAGCCTTTTGTTCGTACAGGTGTTTGTTCAGCCTGTATACGCGTTCTGCCTCCTTCAACTGGCTTTCCACATCTGTCATCTGGTTCAGTTTATTCACTGTGTTTTGCTGTGCCGCATTTCTCGAAATTTGCATTTGAGTAAGCAGGTTGTACACGTTCGTTTGCTGCGTTACAAGGCCGAGTTGAAGGTCAGTATTTGAAAGGCGTAAAATGGGCTGGCCTTTCTTCATTTCTGTACCATCGTCCACATATTTTTCTTCCACCCGTCCGCCTTCCATAGCATCAAGGTAAATTGTTGTAACAGGCAACACAATTCCGTTTACGGGTATAAACTCCTGGAAAGAACCTTTTTTAATTTCAGAAATGGAGATTCTTTCTGTATCTACGTTTAACCTGCTTTTGCCCGATGTGAAATATAAACTTGCTGCTATCAATCCGCACACTGCCACAATACCTGCGATTGTTAGAATTCTTTTAGTTCCCCACTTTTTTTTCTTAATAATTCTATCCACTTTCTCGATTATTTTTTAGTTAGTACGATCGTTATTGTTTGCCAACACTTGTTCTTTACGCGGCCGCCGTTGTGTCACTCACTTGTACTAAATTTCTTTATGCGCCTTTTACATTGCCGGCCTCTTCCGTTTGCCTGTACAAAAACTCCTGATTGCATATACTCTGCAATAGCGTGCCGATTCCGTAACTGTCTGATATTCACCTTGCTTCAAATCTTTTGTCAACCATCTTATGTACGCTTGTGTTACAATAAGTGTTCGCTTTTGATACACCCCTTCAGACTTTGTTTTAGGTAGTTATTTAGTTATTACTGTCTTAAGTATGTGGTATGTTAGTAGTACCGCCTAACGCCATTGCAGCAGAAAGCGTTGAAGTTTAAAATAAAGTCGAAAGGGATTTTAAAATGGCGCTGCCGGGTTAATCATGGTGCTCTATAATCGTTGGAAGCTTTCAACATTTCACCTATTATAATTTGTTAGTAATGAAAAGGTTATTTAATAAAATTTAAGAAAAATCCTATCGAATTTATGGTAAACTTGCAGTCAACAAACCAAGGCAACTTCAAAGACATGCTGCTCAAAAACGCTTCGATATTAATCATTGATGATGACCCCGATGTTCTGACTGCAGTAAGGTTAATGTTAAAGACCCAGGTAAAGGAAGTGCTTACCGAAAAGAACCCTGAAAACCTGCGCGCCATACTTGCCAAACAAACTTTTGATCTTATCCTGCTTGACATGAATTTCACAAGCTCGATCAATACTGGTAACGAGGGGTTGTTTTGGCTAAAAAAAGTGAAGGAATTTAAGTCTGATGCAGAAGTCATTATGATTACAGCATATGGAGATATTGATCTTGCGATCCGTTGTTTAAAAGAGGGCGCTGCGGATTTTGTAGTAAAGCCATGGCACAATGAAAAGCTGTTGGTAACTATAAAAGAGGCTCTTAATAAAAAGACCACCGGCAAGTCAAACACAACTCCTGCCGGAGACGGCATCATCAACAAAGAATTGTTGGGGGAGTCTTCAATTATGCAGGATATCTTTTACAAAATTCAAAAGATAGCCCCTACAGATGCCAACATTTTAATATTAGGTGAAAATGGTACGGGAAAAGATTTAATCGCAAAAGCCATCCACCAACAATCACTAAGGTCTAATCAACCTTACGTGAAAGTAGATGTTGGTGCGCTGGCCGACTCACTGTTTGAAAGCGAATTGTTCGGGCATAAAAAAGGGGCGTTTACCGATGCAAGAGAAGACCGTGCGGGCAGGTTTGAAGCGGCTAACGACGGCACTCTTTTTCTTGATGAGATTGCAAACATTTCGCTGCACCAGCAGGCGAAGCTTTTAAGCGTCTTACAAAACAGGCAGGTAATGAGGTTGGGCGATAACCGTGCTATACCCATTGATATCAGGTTGGTCTGTGCTACCAACGTTCCCCTGCAGGAGCTGGCCAATGAAAGCCGTTTTAGAAAAGACTTGATTTATAGAATAAATACGGTGGAAATAATGGTACCGCCATTACGAAAGAGAGGAAATGACATTATTCTCTTAGCAAATCATTTCAGTAAATTTTATTGTACCAAATATTTAAAACCATGTCTTCAGCTCGATCAAAGCGCGATTGATAAAATGCTCCATTACAATTATCCGGGGAACGTAAGAGAGTTGCAATACACAATTGAGCGAGCGGTGATAATGGCTGAGGAAGATGTATTATCAGGAAATGATATTATTTTCTCGCCTATTGAATCAAGTCGCTCTCTGGAAGATGAGCCCGACGAATTGAATTTAAGCCTGGTAGAAAAAAACACTATTTTAAGGGTTATCGAAAAACATAGTGGAAATATTTCAAAAGCAGCGAAAGAGCTAGGTCTTACACGCACTGCATTATACAGGAGATTAAGTAAATATGATATTTAGGGAGAGTTTAGAAGGTAGGGCTTTGAGTATGTTGATGAGTTTAGAAGCCCTTCATAAACAATCAAACACCTTGTTGAAATCTTAAATCTCATATCTCAATCCTTTAACCATCACATTTAAAAATATCGATGTTTTTTAAAACTACTGAATGGCGGATAGTAATAAGGGTGCTCCTGCTTCTGATAACCCTGTGCGCAGAGGCGTTTTGTCTTGTTAAACAGTGGTACCTACCCGCCGCCTTATTGTCACCTGTAATTATTTACCTGGTGGTAGATTTTTTTAATTTTCATCGTGAGGCACAGCAGGAGTTGAGCCAGTTCGTGGAGGCCATTCACTACCGTGATTTTTCGCGCAACTTCGATGTTAAACATGCACCGCTCGATATTCAACCTCTCAGGAAAGGATTTAATGAAATTAATTCAACGTTTAAGGTTATCAGTAAAGAAAAGGAAACCCAATATCAATATTTGCAGAAAATACTTGAACTGGTTGATACAGGAATATTGTCGTACAAACACGACAACGGCGAAGTGGTCTGGATGAATGAGACTTTGAAAAAGATGCTGTATTTGCCTTATTTGAAAACCATTCATTCGTTAGGTAAAAGAGATGAAGATTTATACAACCAGGTAATTGCATTGAGGCCAGGTGAAAGTAAAATTGCTACAGCACATACAGAAAAAAAATCTTTCAAAGTGCTGCTGTCTGCTACTGGTTTTCAAACTGACGGAGTGAAGTTTACGCTCATTGCTTTTCAAAATGTGGACGAAGCTTTAGATGAGACTGAATCTAAAGCATGGCAAAAATTGCTTAGTGTAATGACGCACGAGATTATGAATTCTATTGCACCTATTTCTTCTCTCGCTGACACTCTAAAAAATCGATTAGATGATTCCGTCTCAGGTCTGAATAATAACGAGGGAAGTGTGGATGATTTGAAATTAGGTATAGATACGATTAAAAGAAGGAGCGAGGGTTTATTGAAATTTGCGGAAACTTACCGAAACCTTAATAAGATTACAACGCTTAACCTGAAGAGGGTTTACGTTCGCGACTTGTTTGAGAACCTAAACACTTTGATGGAACCGACCCTCGACAAGAAGAACATCGACATGGAAATTGTTCTTAAAGATCCAAGCCTGGTTGTTGATGCTGATGTTACCCTGGTAGAGCAGGTTTTGATAAATCTGGTAGTAAATAGTATCGATGCAGTAAAAGATCGGCAGGATGCAAGGATCGTTCTTACAGCAGAGGTAAACAGCAATAAAAAAATTATTATAAAGGTTGGAGACAACGGCCCGGGCATGAGCGGAGAGGTGCTTGATAAGATTTTCATTCCTTTCTTTAGTACTAAGAAGAGCGGCAGTGGTATTGGTCTAAGCCTTTGTAAGCAAATTATGATGCTTCATCATGGAAATATTCATGCTCAGTCAGTAGAAGGACAGGGAACCACCTTCCTGCTTCAATTTTAGCAACCTGTTATTTTCTTTCGCGCATGTCTGCAACATAAAACCTCAATTTTTCATAATTGAGGTTTTATACATTTCTACAGATTTTCAAACGCTACATTCAAAGTGATAAAGCTAAAGTATCGACTTACTTCCTTTTCAAGGATAGCGGGAAATTTAGCTTGAAACTAAGATTTCTTCCCATATTATAAATGCCATTGTATCTTCTTGAACTGCCCGGGTAGGGTTCAAAATATTTTAGTCTGTTTAAATGAGATTGATATACGACGTTAAATAGATTATCAGCTATGATCGAAAAAGTAAGAATTGTTTTTCCTTTTCCGGTTGTTAGGTCGGCTCCAAATCCCGCATTTACCAATCGGTACCCCGGGGTGGAAGTTTCTGTATCGTAAGCCAGGTACGCCCTTTTTTGTGCTAAATAATTCTCCAATTGCATCTTTATAAAAACGTTTGAAAAATGAGTGGAGAGTTTTTTAAAGTTTCCTCTCAGTTCAGAGAAAGTATGTAGGGGCGGTACAAATGGAAGATATTTCGAACTGTCCGATATGCTCTTTTGATTATTTACACCCTTGTTGTTTCCATAGACCAGTGACAACGAATTTTCGAAGTGCAGCCAGTCAAGCGGATGGGGGTGAATGTCAATACTTATTTCTGCTCCATACAGATGTGCTCTTGCGGCCTGAAACTGGAATGTACGATTGCCTGCCACTATCACAGAGTCTTCTCCCTTGTTGTTTAATACTTTTTCGTTGAAAATAAAGTTCGAGATGTTGTTGTTAAAAAATTCGGCATTGATGGTTATATGAGGAGTATTATAATTGACGCCAATATCTTCCTGCAAGCTAAACTCGGGTTTGAAGTTGAGATTGCCCAACTGATAAATACTGGTACCCGGATGAACCCCATTAGCAGAAATTTCTGAAATGTTAGGCGCTCTAAAACCTCTGCCAATATTAAATTTAGCCGTTAAGTTTTCTGAAAAACGATAGGATAGACCCAGGCTTCCACTAACTCCCGAGAAAGTTTTCTTGTAAGCGTAGAAGGGTCGGTCAGCAGTGGCTGTGTTTGCGCCGGAAACAGCATATGTGAATCCTGTAGCAACATCTTGTTTCGTGTACAACGCCTCATTAGTGAAATTGCGTATGTCATATCTAAAGCCGCCTGCTATCTCCAGCTTGCTTAATGATTTTTTTACAAAAATAAAAGGGCCGGCATCAATTTGGCGATAGTTAGGAATAATAAAGTCTGTTCCTTTTGTTACATTATTAGTCTGATGCATCCCATTAATACCACCAGTAAGGCTGAAACCTTTTTTCTCGCGGAAGTAATACTTAACGTCGTAAGAATAAGTATTTAGTATAAGGTAAAGACCAGCGACTTTAGGCACTTCGGGGTGACTAAACTCCTGCCTCACGCTTTTTTGATAGGCCAGATTAAGAGCAATTCTCCCTCTTCCCACGCTAAAACTGTTTGCGCTGTACAGCCTATAATGTTGTACCCGTTGGTGCAAAGGAGTAATTGTGTAAGATCGCAGCTCCTTGTCCGATACTATAGGCCTCACGGTATCTGCTTCTGTAATTTGCTTTGTAAACCTCCTGGTTGCAGAGTCTCTGCTTCCATCAGGTATCTCCTGCAAATTGTTATAAGTTGAAAAACCAAGGTGAGAATAACCCCAGTTACGGTTTAATCCTATCAGACCGCTAAAATCCGTCTCTCTAAAACCCGTTCCATACACCCTGCCGTCAATTTTATTCCGGTAATTAGTTGCCATTTTATGAGAGAAGGTACCTCTCCAGCTAAATGAATTTTTGTTACCGGCGAGTGTGGCGGAGTTAAAAATTAAGCCGTTGTTAGTTTGATATTCATTTGAAATACTTCCGGCTATTGAACCAGGTGAGGGAGGATTTAGGGGGATAAGGTTGATTACGCCAGCTACAGCATCAGACCCATAAATTAGACTTGCAGGACCCTTTACTACTTCGACTCTATCAACAGTACTCTGATCTATTTCAATGCCATGTTCATCGCCCCATTGCTGGCCTTCCTGTCTTACGCCGTCATACAATGTGAGAATGCGATTGAAACCCAATCCGCGAATGAACGGCTTGGAAACATTAGGGCCTGTGGTAACCGCATTAATACCGGGAACATTTGATATCGCATCAATAATATTTGTACTAAGGTTTTGCTGAAGATATTGCCGGTTTACAGAAACAATTGGAATAGGACTTCTCCTTATTGATGTTGCTTTTGACGAGCCTGTAACAACTACTTCCATTTCTTCGGTGATAGATTCTATCAATACAAAGTTTAGAGTAGTGTTCTCTGTCAAAGAGATATTTTTTACGTTGCTTTTATAACCAATATGACCAGCCTGAATGATGTAATCACCTGCAGGTATATTCTGTAAAGTGTAATTACCATTGTCATCTGTAGCAACGCCGGTTTTGAGGTCAGGAATATAAATACTGGCGCCAACCATAGCGCTATCATTTTTTTGGTTTATAACCCGGCCCGTTATGGAAAACCTGGATGAACGGCCTTGGGTAATAGCAGTAATTGCTTGGGCCTTTGCATAATCAGGGACTATACTGTATAGAAAAAGAAATAGAATTAAGATTAAAAGTGATTTCATTAAACTTTATTAAAGCATGACGGAAGGCAAAAAATGCACCATTCAAAAAATGTTTTGCAACAGGAAGATTAATCATTATGTTTTTGAATAATGATTATGAGGAGTAAAATATTAAGCGTTTGCTGGCGGCCCTCGGAGTTCTGCGTAAAAATGATGTTGAGAATAGAAGTTTTCAATGTCAGGAACGACGAAAGTGAAAACTATAGTTGAAGTTTGAGATGTGGAAGGAGTAGAAAAGTGGATGAACTGCTTTTGACAAACAAAGCAATCAAAATGACAATTGATGCCTGCTTGTGCCACCTCATTTGTTTGTTTATGATGGTGTACAACTGTATGGTCAGTATGACCTAAAATTAGATTGTGAAATATAGTAGCAGGGGTAATACTGAAAGCAAGTATGCAAATCAGTAACACGTTTACTATTTTACGTAATATGGTTTTACCTTTTACCAATGCCGTTTATCCAGCTACAAAATAAGTAAATAAATTATTAGATAATTTATTTTTACTAGAAATGGTAGCCTTTAACTTCTACTCTTTTCATTCAACCAAGTTTACGTATACCTCCCGATAGTCTTAGCCGCTTTATAAATCCTTGGTTTATTTGCTTATCGCGGTTATAATTATTTCTAACAGTATTTTTTCTGCCACTATGACTCGCCAGTTTTTGCTATTTACGCAGCAAAAACTTGGTTTGTTTAATGCACCCCGCGGTGCTTATTCAAACCAAAAAAATAAAAAAGGTATTGCAATGAATGCAGAGATGCTTCTTCTAACCAGTTAGAGGCAGTGATGCATTGGTCGAAGGCTTAAACGAAAAAGAGACTGCCTCTTTCTTCTGAGACAGCCTCTTCTAATGTTCACAGGGGTTATAAGGTACTCGTTTCTTTGTAAACTTATTTGTCTAGAAGGAAACCGAGGTTTTTTCTTTAACCAAGACGGTTGTTGGCGCGGGGGTTATTACTTAACCACGATCAGTTGCTGGTTGTAGATGTGGTAGTTGAAGTGGAGCTGAGCGTAGTACGTTCCTCCCCTTAAGCCCTCTAGCCTATCAAATTTTATTAAATTCATTCCATGAGATATAGTGACATTTTGGGTAGCGACGAGTTTGCCTGATAAGTCAGTAATTCTTGCCGATCCCTTTCCTTCTTTGACCGCCATTACTTTTATTATAATGTAATCTTTAGCCGGATTTGGAAAAACTGTTACCGCAGTAATGCTAAGCTCAGGCCTTGTAATTGTGTTGGCAATGCTTGTTGTTCCTTCTACGCTTGAAGATCTTAGCGACTCATTATTTTTTCTGCTGCAGTTTTTGTGTTTGCAATCAGCGTGTTTGCAATCGCTTTTACAACTATTGTGTCCACAGTTTTTATCTCCGCAATCAGAATGTTTACAATCATTTTTGCAGCTGTTGTGTCCGCAATTACTATGGCCGCAGTCAGTGTGGGTACAATCATTTTTACAATCACAATGAGTTGTACATGGAGAGGCTTTTAATTTTAAACCAAAATCAAGGGTTAGATTACTGTTGTTATCTGAACCATCGTTTACGGGTTCATCACCTGCAGAAAGAGTGATTGTATTACAAAATACTTCACCATTGATGGTTTTTATTCCGTTGTTGTCATTGTTTTTGTCATCATCAGGGTTTGTGCTACCAATCGTAACCGGGGCATAAGTATTTCCAGTAGTAACACCCACGAGGTATTTGCCGGCAGCAAGATTACCAAAGTAATAAGTACCGTCGTCGGCAGTTGCTAAGGTAGAGATAGCCGTGCCATCAGCCACATTGTTACCATCCTCATCAGCGTATAATTTTACAGTCAATCCACCGATACCTGGTTCATGTATTTCCTTTGTTCCGTTGCCGTTCAAATCGATGAACACCATATTTCCTACACTCAGATTAGGACAGCTTGGAGGGGGTGGTGGAGGTGTAAAATCGGTAAAGCCAGCATCAATAGTAAAGTCGCTTTTGTCGGCTGCAAGAATAACGGTTACCGGTGCACCATTTACAGGGTCGCTGTCTTTTGCATCATCATTGCCCTTGTTTGAGGGACTTGGGTGTAAACCGTCTGGAGTTTCAAAGGTTATTTTGTAGGTTCCTGGTCCAAGGTTAGGGAAATTATAATAGCCACTTAAGATCGGGGCGTTCGGATTATTATCTCCCTTATACTCATGGGTTTTTGCATACGCAGTTCTGCCATCAGAGAAAGTTATGGTAACCATTACGTTGTCTATGCCGGGCTCGTTTGCTTCCTGGATACCATTTCCATTTAAATCATTCCATACAAAATCACCGATGTAAGCATTACCACACTGTGCAAGGTCAAATGTATTGTTTCCGTTTGTGTCATCGCCGTCAACAGCATCTGTTGGCTCTTCTCCTGCATCAAGCGTAATTGCGTTTGTATAAAGGATGCCTTCTCCCGCCTTATTGTTTCCTTTTAATCTAACCAGGTTATTGTCGTCATCTTCATTATTATCAGGAAAAGGACTTGTAGCCTGCGTAGTCGTATTGGGGCTTTGCTGATAGCCGGGTAAAACCGGCATCGAAGCTATATACCGTCCTTCAGCCAGATCTGTGAACTTGTAGAGGCCCTTTGCATCACTTAACGTAGTCTTAATAGCTGCTCCGTCAGGCATGTCATCGCCGTCCGTATCCCTATACAAACTAATAGGTGCACCCGGAATGCCCGGCTCGCCAACATCTCTTTTTCCATCACCATCAAAGTCGTTCCATACCTGGTTGCCTAAACTGAGGGTTGATATAATTACTGCCCTGGTATAGAAACCTGCATCAATGGTAAGATTGCTTGAGGCCGCCGACACTAGCACGGTTACACTGCCGTTCGCAGGATCACTGTCTTTTGCATCACTGGTTCCCTCGTTTATAGGAGATGGTGTAAAGCCGGCAGGAGTACTAAAGCTTACTTTATAGTTACCTGTCGATAAAGATGAAAACAAATATTTGCCGCTAGCATTTGTTGTCGTTGTACGGGTGGTAACACCATCAGGGAACGTTAATTTCACTGTTACCCCTTGTATACCGACCTCGTTTAAATCCTGAATACCGTTTGCGTTTTTGTCGTTCCAAACAAAATCCCCCATTTGACTGTTGCCACAGAGAGGGATGTCTAGTGTGAGGTTTGAATTTAAGTCATCCCCATCTGTTGCAGTTTCGCCTGAAGCCGATAAGGTAATCGCTTTAGATCTTACTTCGCTTCCGGCCTGGTTTGTACCAATCAGAGTAACCCCGTTGTTATCGTTATTCACATCATTGTCAGGATCAATCGTTGATACTGGACCCCGTGTATATCCCACCGGAATGATTACACCTACAATATAATTTCCTGATTTAAGTTTCGAAAATGAATATATACCAAGGGAATTGGTAGTGGTGGTTGCAACAGCACTGCCATCAGCTATGTTGTCGTTATCATCGTCTGCATATAACTTAATAGTAGCACTGGATACACCTGGCTCATCTGCTTCTTTTGTTCCATTGGCATTAATGTCGTTCCATACAAGATCTCCTAATTTTAAAGGAGGAGTTCCACCTGAGCAGTAAGTAGCGATATTCGAACAATCAATACCTGTTAAAACATGAAGCTTAAGGCTTTTATCGGTACCATAGACAGGAAAAGTAGGTTTAGCGGCGCATGGCGAAACATTTGTTCCATCAGCCATCACAATCCTTACATCTATATCACTTAACGCAGTGGTAGCATTTGTAATGGTAAGCGTTGGTGCAGCGGTCAGCCGCCCTTTTGCAGTTGCATTAGAAGCAGTGAAAGTAACACCGTTAATAGTATTGCTTCCGTTTACGAAACACTTCCACGCGCCGGACTTATCGCGGAACTGCCAGTTGTAATTTGTGTTAGTCGCTGTAGCACTTAAATGTGCATTTACAGTAACGGTATTTCCTGCGCAAACATAGCCACAAGATGAAAAGTAATCAACAGTATGGGCTTTTAGCGAAACTGCATTAGAGAAGATTAACAAGAGTAAAAAGAGTGTTTTTGCAAACAAGGCATACCTCCTGGTTTTAAAACAAAATTGATAAGTAGAAAGATGATGCATAAGCGTTTTATATTGAATATTAATGAATAAGAAAGCATTAGCCTATAATTAAAGCGTCTGAATCTGTAAGTGGAAACCTATCAATTTCTAAAACTTTATTGCAAGGGAAGGACACTGCATGCGTCGAACCACGAAAAGAATAGCGCTTATAAAAATGATGATCGACAGCTCACAATCCGGCTACATTAATGTCACAAGGGGTACGGAGGAGGTAATTGTTGTATGAATATTGGATTTACTACGTAAGGGTATACTTATAAATTGAATGATCTTACATAAGTAATCCTTCTACACATTGTATTGATGAATGATGAATAAGAAAAGTTGCAAGAGAACCTACTTGTGCTTCTTTTTCCCTCACCCACTTTTAATTGCACAACCCACGGAGAGGCCTTCAGGTTTTATTCCGGTGTTTACGACCTGTGTTGTATATGAAACGCACCTGAAGAGTTGGGACTCTTAGAACCCGTTCGTTTGCATTTCCCGGTATAGGATTTTTACTTCCAGAAATGAAACCTTTTGCTTCAACCGTGAGAAAAAAAGTTTACATGAGTTTTTTAAGCCAGCAGTTATATTGATTTTTTAAACTAATTAAATAATTGGCTCACAGTACCGATACTTAACACCTGCCATCTTTTCTTATTTAATCCGATTGAAAATATACAACAAGATGCAAGTGGCATAAGGTTCGCCTAAAGGGAGGTCTATACTTTTGATCGAACCTGGCCATAATAATTGGTTTTTGGGTACGCGGATTAATAGTATCAACCGATTATGTATGGGTTTTAATAATAAACGTTGCACAGAATCGTTGTTAACATCATTATTTTATTCATGCTATAACAAAATCAATATTTAGTCTCAATTGAGCTTTTTATTTTAATTACCAGAGACTGAATTTGCAGGATGCCGATCGGGGGTTGAAGAAACGTGACTAATAGCGTGGGTGCGTAAGTGAGTTATGATTGTCAAAAATATAAAGACGTTCTCAAGAGGTGAACGTCTTTTCGCTCAATGTCTTTGCTCTGACATTTAAACCAATATTATGAAGAATCTTTACCATAAAGCAGCGGAAAAATCTAAAAAGTATTTCAAAAACCTTTTTGTTCTCTTTGTTTTGATCACAGGTTCTTTGTTTTCCTCAACTATTTATGCTCAAACGTATAGGAGTAGTTCTCAAAGTACAGCCCCATCGGGGGATAAAACGCTCGATGTTTCTAAACCTGCTAGTTTACAAGTGGGAGACGTTATGATAGCAGCGATAAGTGTAAGACCCTGGAATGTTAATATAAATGGGGTGCCAACGGGATGGGTATTTGTAAGAAATACAGCTGCGGGAAGTACGGGAGAAGGCGGGGACAACCAGCAAAGCATTTATTATAAAATAGTAACCGCTACTGATTTGCTTCCAACTACGACCCTTTACCAGTGGAAGTTCAACCAGAGTGAAGGGTCCGCAGGCGGTATCATTGCATTCTCTGGTGTAGAAAATAGCTACAGTCCTATCGATAAGCATGCGGGTGCTCCATCTGGGTCAGGTCTTACTTTTTCTTCGCCCAGCATCAACACTACCTACCCCAATGAAGTTGTTATCGGCATTCATGCATATGGTTCCAGTGGAACCTGGACTAACCCTGTAGGCGCTACTTTTCCTATGGTTCAAAGAGTAGACATAGCGTCGAGGACGGTTCCAAATGTGTATGGTGTGTCGATGGAAATGAGCCATGGAGTAAAAGTTACTGCGGGTGCGACTGGCAGCGTATCAGCAACTGCTTCTAACGATGCGGAGGTAGGAGTATCGCAAATTATAGCGTTAATGCCCAATACTCAGATTTCTTATCCCGGCACACCGTACTGCAAAAACGAAGGAACGGCACCGGTAACGCAAATAGGTATACCGGGAGGAGTGTATTCGTCTACAACAGGTCTTAGTATTAATTTAGTGTCAGGTGCCGTTGATCTGTCTGCAAGTAACGCCGGAACTTATGTCGTCACTTATAAGTACGGTATTACTCTTCAATATTCGACAACCACCTCCATAACGGTAAATCCAGTTCCAACTGAAGAAATGAGTGGGAGTGTTACCATTTGCCAAAATTCGGCTGCACCAAATATTACTTTTGCAAGTGACAATGGCACCGCTCCTTATACATTCACTTATAAAATTGGTGGAGGAGCAAATCAAACGGTTACTGCAAGTGGAAATTCTGTTACAGTTTCTCAAGCCACTGCAATAGCCGGAACTTTCGCCTACACATTAGTAAGCGTTGCAGATGCTAATGCCTGTACTTTAACTCAAAGTGATGTTGAAACCATAACGATTAGTCCGTTGCCAACTGCTACTATTGGCGGAGCGACAACTGTTTGTCAAAATGCTACTGCGCCAAACATTACATTTACAGGAGGGGGAGCAACAGCACCTTATACTTTTACTTATAAAATAGATGGGGGATCTGACCAAACAGTAACAACTACGTCAGGGAATTCGGTAACAGTAGCCCGACCTACAACAAACGTAGGCACTTACACTTATACATTAGTTAGTGTATCCTCGGCTAACTCCTGTTCACAACTTCAAAGCGCCAGTGCTGCTATAACTGTTAACCCCTCGGCTGTAGCCAGTATTAGTGGCGATGCCACTGTCTGTCAAAATTCCACTGCTCCAAGTATAACATTTACCGGCTCGGGAGCAACGGCGCCTTATACATTCACTTATAAGATTAATAGCGGAGTTAATCAAACTGTTACAACTACTACAGGAAATTCTGTAACACTAACTCAACCAACAACAACAGCGGGCAGTTTCACTTATACCCTGGTAAGTGTTTCCTCACCGAATTCCTGTTCGCAACTTCAAAGTGGAAGTGCGGCAATAACCGTAACAGCTCCTGTAGGAACACCTGTATTTACCGCCGGTTCAACATCTAGCCGTTGTCAAACGGCTGCCACAACTACCTATGCTGCATCAGCTTCAAACGCTACTTCCATTACTTATAGCCTCGATGCTATAAGCACATTGGCCGGCAACAGTATAATAAGTTCTACGGGAGCAGTGACTTTTGCAGCAGGATGGACAGGTAATTCTACCATCATCGCTACGGCAACAGGATGTTACGGCCCTACGACTGCTACGCATACTGTTACTACAGCGATAGCGCCTTTAGCCAGTTTTAATTACACAGCTAATCCCTACTGCACTAACGGAGGAAACGCTTCTATAAGTTTTTCAGGTACTGGCGGCGGAACGTTTTCTTCTAGTCCTGCCGGCTTATCCATTAATGGAACTACAGGTTTTGTAGTTGTTCAGGCTAGTACCCCTGGTGCATATACAGTTAATTACACCATTGCGTCTACAGCTAGTTGTCCTACCTATGTGGTAAGTGCGCCGCTTACTATAAATATTCATGCAATCTGGAATGGCTCCGTGAGCAGGAACTGGCACGACCCAAACAACTGGTCTTGTGGAGGAGTACCAACGTTGACTTCAAACACGGTAATACCATCAGGTATGCCTCGATATCCAATTATTTATTCCGGAATTGGAACAACCAATAATTTAACTATTCAAACTGGCGCTTCGATTGTAGACTCCGCTTCCTTAAAGGTTGGCGGTATCATTTATAACAGTGATAATGGCTCTGTTGATGCCTTAGCGGGAAAAGTTGAATTTGCTTCTAATTCTTACCAGGTCATTCCTTCTAAGATTTTTAACCTGAAAACGATTAAGGATATTGTCATAAGTAATGCAGGGGGAATAAAGTTATCGGGTCCACTGAGAGTAACAGGATCTGTAGCGTTTGGTAATGTAAATAATACTGTCTTTACAACTGGGGACTCGCTAACACTTGCTTCTGTTGCAACTTCCGACGCTCAGATAAAGGATATTACGAATGCTGGAATAAATTCAGGCAATACCATAAGCGGGTTGGTCATTGTTGAAAGGTACATGCCGGCAAAAAGAGCTTACCGCCTTGCAACTGCCCCGGTAAACTCTACGAAGAGTATAAAATTTAACTGGATGGAAAATTCGCTCAATCCGGATCGGTACAACAGGGTTGCTCCTTACCCCGGTTATGGTACTAACATAACCGGCATGGGCGATACAACTAATGGGTTTGATCCTACCCAAACGCATAACCCTTCTATGTTTACTTTCAACAACGTAGGGCAGGCCTGGGTACCAATACCAAATACCGGCGGAGTAATGACCGCAGGAAATGCGTATAGAATTATTGTAAGGGGTGACAGAAACATTGATATGAATAGCAATACGCCAACGCCGACACCCACCACGTTAAGGGCGACAGGAACAGTTGTTACAGGCAATTTTACTGTAGTTAAATCAGGCTCCGCCGCTACAGCCAATCTTGCTAATCTTTCAGTAACACCGAATGCATACAATCTCATAGCCAATCCTTATGCTTCTGCTATTAATTGGCTCACTGTTAATAAAACAGACATTGGAGGTACGATTTATATTTTCGACCCAACCATAGCCGGCAGTGGAGGAAGGGGAGGGTATAGTGTATACAACTGCATTGTTGGAGCAGTAAGTAACAACGGTTCAATTGCGGATAATTACATACAGTCAGGACAATCATTCTTTGTTCAGTCATCTGGTCCAAATCCTTCTATCACTTTTAAAGAAACAGACAAAGCTGGTTTGCACAGACCTGTTTTTAGAACAGGAAGTGAATTGCCAAATGTTTCTGTGCAAATATTATTGCCAGCACAGCAGCAAACGTCTGAATCAGCCGACGGGGCCAAAGTTTATTTTTCTGAGGATTTTGATAATTCAATTGGAAAAGAAGACTCTTATAAGTTTGCAAACCAAGACGAAAATATAGCAATAATAAGCAGTGGAAATCTACTTAGTATAGAGGCGCGTAGACCGGTAGCAACAGGAGACTCAATACAATTAAAACTGTGGCAGTTAACTCAGAAAAATTACCTGTTAAAACTCAATTTTAATAATTTCTCTTATGGGCTTGAGGCATACCTGAAAGATAAATATTTAAGTACTATCACCCAGCTTAATACAACTGGTGAAACCGTGGTTCCTGTTACAATTACTTCTGACGCTGCCTCTACTGCACCAGACCGTTATAAGATTATTTTTGAAAAATTTACAACACTTCCTTTACACCTGTTAGGTATAAAAGCTGTAGAAAAAAACGGCGGAGTTGAAGTGGGATGGATTGCCGAATCAGAGAGTAATATGGATAGATACGAGATAGAAAAATCTGTTGATGGGCACCGGTTTGTAACGGCGGGAACTGTAAAAGCTAAAATAGACCCGGGAACATCATCAAACTACACCTGGTTCGATTTGATGCCTAACAAGGGAGATAATTTTTACAAGATTAAGTCTGTTGATAAAGAGGGTGCCATAAAATATAGCAACGTTGCCAAAGTGAAATTGGAAAAAGGGGTTTCAGTCATAACACTCTTTCCAAACCCTATTCAGGGAAAAGTGATAAGGCTTCAGTTTACCGGGATTAAAAAAGCAAACTATAACGTTAGTCTGTTTAATAGCTTGGGCGACAAAGTACACAACGGTACTATTTCCCATGGTGGCGGTTCTGCAAATCATTCAATCGAACTAAAAACATTTTTACCAAAAGGAGTATATCAATTGCATGTTTCTGATAATTTAGATAAAGAAACAATTTCAGTATTAGTCCAATAATTTCAACAAGGAAAAGGCTGATTTATAACAAATATCCAATTTAGGTAGAGGCGTACCCGAAGAAGTCTTTTATAGGTATATTTTACACTACTGTTCTTTTAATATACGTTATTAAGTAAAGAAAAGAAATGAGTAGTCGAGACTTACAAAAACAAGTTGCTTTGCCGTTGGAAGAAAAACTTAGCCCATTGCAGGTAGTTAAAGGAAAGGATAAACTTGAAATGGTGTGGAGTAACATTGAAAAAATACTTGACGAGTTTGAGGAAGACCTTTTGAAAGGTAAAGAGGAGTTGATGTTTATTAATAATTTGTCGACAAACAACGACTATTTTAGTTGGGATATTGAAGCTGAAAAAAACAACAGGATATCTCGCTAAAGTATGATTTTTAAAAGAAGGGTTAAAAATAAATAAGTAATCGTTGCGCAAATTATTCAGCGATTTGTTTCACGGCAGTTTCTATAAAAAATCTCCCTTCTTCAAAAGCAAAGCGTCGTGGCAATATGAGATGGCGAAAGAGACCGGGGCGAACAAGAAATTGGATTAACACCGTGTTCTCGCAGCTTTTCTAAAAAGAGTTATTTCGCAACTTTCTAATGCAGGCCTGCTCATACTCTCCTTTCTTTTACCGTACACTTTATCAATTATATTTGCGCCGTTAATAAAATAATATGTCCCTGCTCATAGATCAATTGAATGAAACCACTGCTTTCATTCGTCAACAATGTACTTCTACCCCAACAATAGGTATTATACTTGGCAGCGGTCTGGGGAATTTTATAGGGGAAATGGAAGTTGAAATTGAAATTTCTTATAGCGACCTTCCTCATTTTCCTGTTAGTACGGTTGAGGGGCATTCCGGTAAACTGATTTTTGGAGAAATGGGTGGCAAAAAGGTAGTTGCAATGGCAGGGCGTTTTCATTTCTACGAGGGGTATACACCGCAACAAGTAGTCTACCCTGTTAGGGTGATGAAAATGTTGGGCGTTGACACTGTACTTATTTCAAACGCGGCAGGTGGAGTAAATAAGAATTTCGCTGTGGGCGATCTTATGATAATCAGGGATCACATCAGCTTTTTTGCAATCAACCCACTTTTAGGAAAGAACGAAGATAAATTAGGCTCCCGTTTCCCCGACATGAGTGAGCCCTATTCACACGCTTTAATTGCAAAAGCAAAATCGGTAGCAGAAAGACTTCAAATTCCCTTACAAACAGGGGTGTATACAGGTGTAACAGGACCTACATTTGAGACAAGAGCTGAATATCAGTTAATACAAATTTTAGGCGGTGACGCTGTTGGAATGAGTACCGTTCAGGAGGTTATCGCAGCAGTGCATGCCGACATGCGGGTTTTTGCAATGAGCGTAATAACCGATATAGGAATACGGGAAGAAGAAAACACCATCACCCATGAAGAAGTACTGCAGGCGGCACGCGATGCAGAGCCTAAGCTCACAGCAATCTTTACTCAACTTATTGCAGAGCTGTAAGCCCGATGGCTGTCGCAACGTTATTGTTTTAAATTAGTAGCTAGCAGTAAGGGCTGGTAGGTAGCTTTTCGATTTATCTTTTTGTTGACACCATTACTTTACTTTGCGTGCTATTTTTAGCCGTACTCAATGAATCGAAATTTTCTTTATCGTTTTTTTCTTATAGCCATAGCCTTGTTGTCATTATTTGCCAGCAGTGCGCAGGCCCAGATTAATAGGCCAATCCGGCCACCAATCGGTTCAGGAACTCCCCCTATTTACGATGCACAAGGACGGGTTGTTCCAACTACACCTTCACAAAATCGTGCTGGTGGAGACTCGCTTAAGCACAGGGACAATACTGACGACTCCATAACTATCTATTTCCGTTATTTTGACTCAACACGTATTCGGCACTTAGACTCTTCAATAAATGATTTCACCAGGCGTTACCCAATACCTGCCCAGTTTGTTACATTAGGAAATTTAGGTACTGCTGCACGTTCCTTACTATTCAATCCAAATCTAAAACCTGGATTTGATCCCGGTTTTCATGCCTTTGATATTTATCGCTTTAAAGTAGAAGACACCCGTTTCTTTCAAACTACCCGACCGTTTACAGAACTCGGATATATGCTGGGAAGCCAGGCAGAGCAGATGATTAATATCATTCATACCCAAAACATAAAGCCAAACTTTAATATGGCTTTACAATATCGCCTCATCAATTCGCCCGGCTTGTTTCAAAATCAAAATACAAGTCTTAATAGTTATCGTGTTAATGGCAATTATCAAAGCAGAAACAAGCGATACTCTGTTTACGGTGTTTTTCTATCCAATAAATTTCTTGCTTCAGAAAACGGCGGCATTCAACGTGACACGTTATTAAATGACAGCCGGTTCACTAATCGCTTTGTAATACCTACCAGGTTATCGGGCGACTCGAATCTTCTCAGAAATCCCTTTAATACAAAAGTTACCACTGGTAATGTATACAACGAAACGGTGTTCTTTTTAAGGCACCAGTACGACGTGGGGCAAAGTGATTCATTAATTGTAAATGACAGTACTGTTGTTCGTTTGTTTTATCCCCGTATCAGGTTTCAGCATAGCTTGACGGTGACCGGTCAGCAGTTCGAATTTCGCGATTTGTTTTTGGGAACAAATAAAGCGCTCGATTATCTCCGATATTTTGGTACACCCATCTTTAATGATACTGTCACTTTTCGCGATAAATACCGCATTATTAACAACGATTTCAGCATTATTTCTTTTCCTGAGAAAAACAATTTAAACCAATTTCTTAAAGCTGGCGCAGGTTACGAATTCATAAATGCCACTTTCGATTATGCACGGCGCAAGTATCACAATATATATGTGGCAGGAGAATATCGTAACAGAACGCGCAACCAAAAGTGGGACCTTGAAGCAATCGGCAAGTTGTATTTGAATGGACTTAATAATGGCGATTATTCGGCGCAGGCAAGTTTAAAAAGAGAGATCAGTAAGAAACTGGGCTATCTTGAACTGGGTTTTCAAAACGTGAACCGTTCTCCGTCTTTTCTTTTTCGTCAGGAAACAACCTTTCCCACCACCGTTTCGGGAAGTTATAATAAAGAAAATATTACCAAACTTAGCGGGTCTTTAAATAACGACGCATTGCGTTTCTCACTTACCGGCGAGTATTACCTTGTTAGCAATTATATGTATTTTGATAATTTCTTTTCGCCGGCACAAACGGGTACACTGTTCAATATTTTGCACGTATCGGCGAAAAAGCAGCTAAAGCTAACCCGCGTACTTAATTTGTTTTCTGAAATCCATTTTCAACAGGCGGTAGGCAATCCTCCACTTAATCTTCCTTTAATTTACACAAATAACAGAATTTCGTTTGACGGTGTTTATTATAAGAATATGCATTACTCTATCGGTCTTGAGTTGAGATATAATACTCCCTATAAAGCTGACAATTATTCTCCTTTTATCGGGCAGTTCTTTTATCAAAATCAGTATACAATAAGTAACCGACCCGAAGTAACAGGCTTTTTTAATTTTCGCATTAAAAGGTTTTCAGCTTTTATACGGGCTGAAAATTTAAATACATTCGGAACAAATACAGGATCTCCAGGTTTCACTAAACACAATTACAATGCACCATTTTACCCTGATAGGGGTTTTTGGTTTAGGCTAGGTGTGTGGTGGACATTTATTAATTAGTTTTTAGGTTCTTTGGTACCTGCCGAAGTATTTCATAGCATCATCCTTGCGACGCATTTCGTTCATCTGTTGGTTCTTTTTGCTACTTTTTTGTTGCGAAAAAGTGGCTACTATATAAAAGAGTATAATAATTCCGTGTGGAGAACAATAAATCAGACGTTATCAGCATTATGAGATAATTATTTCATAAATCCTATTTTTACTTGGCTTTGGCCCTAATGCTTAGCGCAATTCTTCTTAACTTAATTCTCATGAAAATATTTTTGATTGGCCTTTTCCTATCTTCCTTTCTTACCAGTGTAGTTGCTCAACCGCCTGTTGGTAGCAAGGCTCCCGACATATCGCTGCCAAACAACAAGGGCGAAATAATTAAGTTATCGTCTCTGAAGGGAAAAGTAGTGCTGCTGGACTTTTGGGCTTCGTGGTGCGGACCATGCAGACAAAGCAATCGTAAAATGGTATCTCTTTATAAGCAGTATAAAGACAAGGGGCTCGAGGTATTTGCCGTATCAATAGACGGTAATAAAAATGCATGGTCTAATGCAGTACAACAAGACAAAACGGAGTGGCTACAGGTGATAGATGTAAAGGCAGAAAGAGGAAATGAACTAACACAAACGTGGAACCTTCAATACATTCCATCAACTTTTCTAATTGATAAGGAAGGTACAATTATAGCAGCAGGGCCGCAAAAGGATGAGCTGGAGAAGTGGCTTAAAAGGTTATTATAACTAACATTACATACCAAGGCGGTTGTTTCTATTCTTGTATTTATCAAAGATCTTTTTAGAGGAAGAGTGCTGTAAATAATATCTATGCACTCTTTTTTATTATCTAAAAGTCTCGATACTATTTTTCAAAATACGCCAGTGTTCCTCCAACCCATGTCTTGTCTTTATTATACCTGACACCAATCATTTTCCCTTTACTTATACGTGCCAGGTTATTAGTGGCAATAGGTCTTGGTTCTCCATCTTTCCAGAAATAAAAAATCCGTATTTCAGCTTTCGCCGGTCCGTCGGGTGTTACTATTACGTCTGCGTATTTTACTTTCTGTTGTAGTATCCAGTTTTCCGGGTCGGTTACTTTGTCTATATCATCCTTTGTTAGGTCTATTACAACTCCCTGTCCGGCAAATGAGAACAAAGGTTTTAAAACATAATTTTCAAGATCTGATGGTATTTCCCCAATCTCATTTAAAAACCTTGTTTCGGGTACAAACTGGTGTCTCAGAAAGGGTAAAGTGTATTTGCTGATACGGAAAAACCAATTAGGATGCGGCACCCATTCTACGTCCAAGTCTTCAAATAAGATTTTACCTTTTTCCTGCACTTCAGGTGACTGCTGTTGTAGATCATCAAATATCACACGATTATAGATTCTCTTGATTTCGGTTTCAACACCATTATTACTATAAAATAATTTATTCCCTTTTTTAATCAAACTTGTTAAGCAAACTTGCTTTACACCTGTATAATCCTTGGTAAAAAAGAAATCTATTCTTGTCTTTTGCTTCTCGGGGAAAATTTCGAGCAATATAACATTTTCCGACGGGTGCCCGTTTAGGAGAATTTCCTTTAGTAATTGAGTATAAGTATCCTTGTTAAATCCATTTAAATAACTTTCATAATTCGCCGGTATGTCAAATACTTTTCTTGCAGCTTCGTCTTGCCAAAGCTGAAAGGCAAACATAGTAGGGAAGCCCTGCATTTCAATTAATTGTGGCTCCAATTCTCCCCGTTCGTTTTCGCATAGGCCAAAATCGAAAGCAATGAAATTGCTTATTGCACTTTCGCCCGGTACATTGAGTTCTTTTGGGATAGCTTTTGCAGACTCCTCTTTAAATGTCGGAGACACAATTACATCTACAATATGTTCACAAGCCGATAGTATTTTTTCTTTAAAAGCTTTATCGCAAAAAACCGGCGTTTCGGCAACTCTAAATTCAAGTTCGTTAGGGTAGGGAGCATTCAATTCCTTTATATATTCCTGGTATTTCTCTTCCGTAAAATTTGAGTTGAAAGCACTTCTAATTGAGGAAACCATTTAATTGAGTTTGTTTTATTTCAAATAAAAAATCCCGGCCATGCAGCAGGGATTTTAAATAATTATATTCTTCTTATGCTGCAACCAGGTTGTCAACTGCATGATTTAAGAAATTCGGCAGAATATGCTGGTAGGTGAATAAGATTTTATCAGGATCGTTGAGTTGCTCTAACATGCTGCTCCATTTGTGTTCGCCAAAATTTTCTATTATACCTTTCTTTTTGTCTTCTCTCTGCAGGTACATACTCATGCCAATAGCATCTGCTTCCGGATGAAATTGTGTTCCTATAAAGTAGTCATTGAAACGAATTGCCATTATTGCTCTTTCCAACGGTACATGAGGCCTCTCTTTTTCAAGCGCTAAAATTTTTGCCCCCATTTCTTCCATCTTTTTATAGTCAGGTTCTATTACCTGGAAATCGCGACTGTCAACTGCATAAAATGGGTTCTTCAATCCGTCAAAAACAAATTCTTCTGATGCGTCATCCATTAAGTGCATGGGAAAAACGCCAAACGAATTTTTATTTCTTTTACAAACATTAGCAATATTAAAAAAACGGGTAATCAACTGGTAACTGTGACAGATAAAGAAACTATGCTTCTTTGTATAATTATAGGGGTTGTTGTTCCAATTCTCTATGTTTCGAATCCATTCAAAGTAAAGATTTTCCCATTCGCTGCCCTCACTTTCAAGCGGCGACCCGGGGCCCCCCGAGGAAATGTAAATGTCAAAATCAGTTCCCGGAGTTTGATGTTTTACCCGAACTTCAAATTCTTGCAGTACAATTTCCAAACGATTTGCCTCGCCCCACTGGTTAATGATTTCTCTTATACAACGCATACCCTGATTCTCTTTTCCCTCATTCATATCAAGAATAGCTATACGTATTATGCGCTTTTCATTCCAATCCATAGCCCGCAAAAGTACTCCTTCTGCCCCAAAGGAATGGTTAAAGGCGGTTTAAATGATTTTTTAAGGAGCACTACAGCTTTGCTATTTCGCCCTGTTCCAGCTTTACACTACAAGATGGTTGGTGATGGACAGGAAAGTTAACAGACTTTGCTATGAAGCACATTTCGTTTGCTTTTTTATGCAACTCATTAGCTTTGTCAACCATTGAATCCGTTAGCACAGTAACGGTTGGTTGAAGTGTAACTTCTGTGAAATATCCGCTTCCGTCTTTTGTTTCAACCATTGTGCCTGTGGCATTATCAAAATAAGCTACTACAACAATTCCTGCTTCTGAGCATAAGTGCAGGTACCAAAGCATGTGGCATCCGGCCAATGAAGCCACTAGTAATTCCTCGGGTGTATATTTTGTTTTATCTCCCCGAAAGGCAGCATCGGAGGAACATTGCAAAGGCGGTTTTCCTTCAATAGACACAATATGACTACGTTCGTACGATCTGTAGTTATTCGTACCCTGCCCCGTGTTGCCTGCCCATCTGATTTCGAGGCAATAGTTATGTTTTTTATGCATCAAGGTTAAAGATCACGATATTACTAATGCTTATGCAGGAAAAGTTGCTCAGGGAACTGTAGTACAAGTGAGTGACACAACAGTGCTAAATAAGAGTGATTCAGCCAGGTAATAAAAATAATTACTAAATAATTATTAATAAGAATTGTGGCCTTGCCAAGACAAACGTTTAGATCTTTCAAAGCTTTGAATTATTCTCTGCGGCTTGGGTTTTCATCTTATAAGTTTGTAAAACGCCTGCTATTTTTTATACAACAGGTGCCGTTTCCAACAATTGCTTAAGTTTTTCAAGCTGCTCATTTAAGGTTTCTTTCATCCATGACTCTGGTGCTTCTTTTACTGCAGAAGCCAGCGCTTCTTTTGCTTTTTCGTTTTCGCCTATTCCTGTCAGCGCTTCTGCAATGGACGCGTGTAGCCAGAACAGTTGCTCCTTATCGGGGTTGCCTTCATCATCTTTCATCCCCTTTTTTAAAAGATCTTCACAAATTGCCAATACCTTTTTGCGAACCCGTTCTGCAATTACAATGTCGGCAATTGCCTCTTTTCCTGCTGAAATGGTAGCACGCACATTCAGAAGAAAGGCGAAGTTGATGCCATTGTAGTAATCGTTTTTAAGGTAGAAACCTTTCTCGTATGCCCAAATACCTTCGTCCAGGTATTGGCGATCCTGTTTCAATTCCCATAAACGTTTATGTATCGCACCCCAAATTCCTAATGTTTCGGGGTCTGCGGTCTGCTGAGGGTTAAGGCTTTGAAGTATCTGTTTTGCTTCTTCAAGAGCGGTTAAAGCATCGGGATCTTTGCCTTTATAAGTTGCGAGTGCCAGCTGTTGAATTATATAGTCATCCTTTGGCCGTTTTTCAAATAGCCGTTTTAGGTTCCGTTTAGCTCCTTTCCAATTTTCGTCGGCGCGTGCTTCCTTAAACAGCTCCATCAACTCGCTTGTATTTTCGTCGGCCTTAACTGCCGCTTCTTCTATTTTTTCCTGTAATTTGTCTATCAACTTTGCCATTGCAAGATTAGGAAGGAAGGTAAAAACAGGACTGTCAACATCTTGTTTCTCAAGCACCGTTTGTATCGCCTTTTTTAATTCTGCTCTTACCCGGTCGGCCTCTTCAGCATCAATTCCTTTGCCCAAATGCTCGTAAGGACGAATAAGCAGGTGGCCAATATCGAAAGGGAATTTAAATTGTTTCTCAGCAATAACAATGGTGGTACAAGGTCTAAGCGCATGGCGGACACCAAGCTCATATATTGCATTTGCATTAGAAGTTGAAAGATCGGCAACTACGACATCGGCAGCAAAAAGTAGTTCATACATTGGCTTGTCTATAATGCCTGAATGAATGATGTCGTCAGCCCTTATGCATTCCAGTCCCGCTTCTTCAACCGCCTTCTTAATAATAATCCGGTACGTCTTGTCAAGGTCTAAAATTCTGCTTGTGGCAAGGTCTGTTTTCTCACCAAATCCCATTATAACAAAACACTTTTTCTTGTCCGGCATATTTCAGTTTTGCTGTTATTGAAAGATTGGAATAGTTGCAATACTTCACTTCTTTTAAGCTGGAAGAACCTCGAAAGGGTATTATCTTGAGACTAATATACGCTGACAATATGAGCATTAAAAGAAAGGATTTGACTGCAGTTTAATATTAAGAACGCTTCCAAAAAAGAGGATTAGTTGAGAGAACTACACGTGTTCATCTTGTTTGCACAACTGAAAAAAGGATACCCTGCGAAATAATAGCTAGGGTTATATTAAGGTTGGTTTTGTACACCAAAGGAATTATTACTTTAAATAATTATGATACTTGAAGAAAATTTAAATTTTCAGCGCACGTGATAGTAATGCGGGTAAGAAAATGAAGAGATTTTAAGGTTTTCTTTAGGTGAATTTGTCACTTTTAGCCTTAAAGCGAAAGATGTTTAGCTCAAAAAGCTACTGTAACAGTATATAATGATTGAAGTGGCGGGAGCAGTCTTCTTCAAATTCAACTTAAGTATTTCCATGGAACAGATATAGAAGTTGTTTAACGTACCTAAAATAACCGCACCGATGATAACAGGGATAAAGGTGAAGCAGAAAATAATAAATATTACGATCAGTGGTATTGCTTTCATAACGAGTATTACTATAAATCTATACGTACTAACCTCCAGAAACAAGAGCTTAAACTTTTTTTAATAAATCTTCATTCTGACAATGTAACTAGTTGAGGTGTTTCTATTACAGGTAGCGCAATATCGGCATGGTAAAAAAAAGTATCGATTACACACTCAATCCATATAAGTAGTGAAGCAATAGCTTTATAAAGCTTAATAAAAAGACTTGAAGTCAACAATCACTGACAGAGGACTGTAATGTCTTTCTATCGATTTTCTCTGGGAAAAGTAATAGAAAATAAAGCTGAAAATCATAAAAGAAAGCAGAAGACTTAAAAGCAGGACCCACAGTAAAGCAAGGATTGAAATGATAAAAGGTATTTTAATTGTATGCATAAGAACCCAGATATGCTGGATATTGTGTAATGTACAATAAAATTAATTTTAGTAACACCGATTCAAACGAATGCAAGTTTTCAATGAATATCGCTATAGGAAAAAGAGCTGTCGCGTAAGATCAAGACCCTTTTTTGGTGAGACCGTTAGGGGTAAAAACCTGTATCGGCTAAAAGATATTTCAGCCTATTTTCGATTACCTGGTAAAAAAGTATTTCTTTTCTGTAAAGTAATTTTATCGTTTCTCTTATCGATACGATAAACGATGCTGTACATCCTTTAATAACGGCATCGTGATACCTTTTTTCTTGTTGGATAATTTCTTCTTCAACAGCTACTGCCTTTTGACAAAGCTCAAATAACTTAGTCTCGCTACTGATGGTTATCATTTATAATAAATTTTATAGGACCGTAAATCTTTGCCTTGCTGAGAAGATGAATAGATAGAACAAACAATGCAAGTGTTGATAAACGCTATAGTGACCGAAATGAAAATAAAAACAAAACTTAAAGTCGTCAATAGGGTATATGAGTTAATCGGTAAATTCGCTTTTTAAAGGTCTGAAAAGAATATTTAAAATAATTTTTATGAACGTAGAAGATTTTAAGGCAATAGCTGAAGGACAAGTAGATACCTCTTTCCTCGATAGTTCGATTGAGCACTTACAGGAGAACTATGGAAAAATTATTTATGAAGCTAAAAAAGAATGCTTGCAAAGAGAACCGACACAAGCCGACGAACAAAGATTTTCTTTAAAATCGGTGGAAGGAAGCAATCCAATAAAGCAGGAGTTTATTTTTGACGGCAAGTTAATAGGGCATATTGAACAGAAACAGTTTGAAGGCTTAGATAGCGTTGGTAATAACACTACGATCGCTATAGAATTTACTCCAATAAAGTAGCATTAGCTTTTTGAATGTAAGGCCTTATCTATTTATCGTTTCACATATTCTTTATTTAATCCGGCATCAGATGCAAAGCATCCGGAGAGAAGAGATAAGGTGTCGTTTTTAATTTGGTAAAAGACTTTACTACTGTTATCGTCATTATTATAAATTATTCTCTGCCGATACGTGTTGTCCGGTAGAACGAGGCACAGTTCCCTTTCGGCAAAGGGATCGTTAATTACGGCAAAGCTGCCGCTTTTTGCCGGTCGACCATTTTCAAAAGCCTCATATTTTGAATTAGTGAATTTTAAAATATTGCCATTTCCGGCAGGGTAATATATTTCAGCTGCCCTTCCTCCCTGTACTCTTACTAGTTCCCACTTGCCTTCAATGTCACTTTTGGGTTCACTATTGTCTTTCTTACAACCTATTATAAAAATAACCAAAACAGTAAAAGCAATTAATACAGCACTTTTCATATAGCTTGGCTTTTTAATTCTGCACCCTATGGTCTTAAAAGCTAATCTCAATTTTATTGCCACAAGTTAGAGGCGCAACTGTTTGCTAATTGTTCAACAGCTTTTTGTTATTGTTGTCGATTGCCGGCAAATTGTATTGCTAATGATGCATAATAATTCCTTCCTGCAGCGGCGTTGTAATAACGGCCACCAAAACCGTTTGCATCATTTCCCAAACTGTACTTCTGATCCAGCAAATTATCTGCTCCAGCGGCTATTCTCATTTGCAGTTTTCTGCCTAACGGGGCTTGATAACCGATTCTTAATCCTACCAGGTGGTACTTATTCGCGTAGGCTGTATTAGCATCATTCAATGCAATCTTATCACTAAAGTAATAGTTGATTGAACCGAGGATGCCAATTTTAGTAAGGAAATCAAAACCAGTTGATATGGTATGAGGAGCCACAGCCGGCATCTTGTTACCCGAGAAATCGTTGTTCAATTGTTTAAATTCTTTGTACTCGAAGTCGTACCAGGTATGACTTAACCAAAAATTGCTTCTTTGCATAAAGGTCGCTGACTGCAGAAAAGGGTAATTTATTGAAGTTTCAATACCGCGTTGGTTTGTTTTGCCCGAGTTGATATAAAAGTCTCCACCTCCCGCTGTTCGACGCTGTACAATAGCATTGTCTAAAGAGAAAATAAAAGCATTTACATCAATTGTCATTTTACGGGCAATCGTTCCTTTTATGCCTAAGTCATAGTTTGTTCCTTGTTCGGCGTTTAGGTCAAGGTTTGCGGCGCCACCCGTTGGAATAAGTTCTGCTGTGGTAGGTGGCGAGAAGCCACGGGATATACTGGAGTAAATATTTATTTGTTGAAACTTTTTTAAGACAGCAAAACGAGGTGCCACCTGGTTACTGAAAGTACGTTTTTGTTTACCTGAAGAGGCTGGCGAAAAACGTTCGAAGTTGACTTGTAAAAAATTAAGACTTGCACTGGCAGTAATTGTCCAGTCCTTATTATCGAATGATGCTTGCGTAAACACCAATCCCTGCCTATTAACAATTTCGTCGAAAGTGCGTAGAGAGTCTGCTCTGCCTAAAGCATTTTTGTAAATACTTATTGTGGTAAATCCTTGTTGTAATTCTGCTCCCAAATCAATATGTAAAGCTGACCTTTTAAAGGAGTCTGTAAAATTAAAAACCGTACGACCTCCGAAATGCGGCTCCGAATTATGGCCATAATTTTGAATTGCAGGATTACGGAAGTCAGTAAACATTCCGTAAAAAACCGTCTTATTTGTCAGCTTCGATAATAATTGTTGAGAGTAAGAAGCGCCGGCTATCACCTGCTTTTGCATCACGGCAGCCTGTGCACCTTCAGCTCCGGGAAATGCGCCTGCTGCAGGGCGGGCAGCTTTTGGGTTAAGACTATATTCTGCTTGCGTTAATGCTCCCGGTGTCTGGTAATAGAGGTTGCCGTACAAGAATGTGGTTTTTAATTGCTTGTTATCGCCTAAATTAAATTGGCCATTCCAGCTAAAAACATCTCTCTTCATGGCCGAATGATTTCTGAAGCCATTGCTTTCCTGGTGCTGCATGCCCAGTCTGCTTGTCATTTTATCTGAGGCTGTTGTGGCGGCTATGTGCATGTTTTGCATGTGGTAACTGCCAGCGGTATATTCTGCCTCTACGGCCGCTTGTTCATTTTCCCGCATGCTTTCTACTAGTAAAACACCCCCGGTTCCTGCACCGTATAAGCTGCTACCAGGTCCTTTAATTACCGTAAGAGAATTTATGTTATAATACCCTAATTGATTGATGTAGGTAATTCCACCCGGATCAGTGATCGGAATATCATTGAAATATACTTTCACATTCCTTACTCCAAAAGGCGAGCGTAGCGAGCTGCCCCTAATGTTCATACGGTAACTACCCGGAGATCTTTCTTCCAACCTAACGCCCGGCGTTGAGTTTATGGCCTGTACTATCGAGGTAGGACCAAATCGTGCTAAAGCGGATGGACCTACGTAGTTAATTGCCGCCGGTATTTCTTTTAACCGCCTGTTCTGCTCATAAGCTTTAACTACAACTTCTTGCAGCGTACTTTCTTTGATGGTATCTGTCGTTTGTCCATTTAAGAAAAAAGGTAATAAGGCAAAAAGATAAACAAGAAATTTTCTTGCCTGCGTCGCTACACAAATAGATGTGGTTTTATAATCCATAGTTCAAAGAAATGTAAAATTTTGTATCAACTTTCAATTAAAATGCATTTGGTAGCAGGCACTGCAGGTAGCATGGCAAAAACAAAGGGTGAATTGATTTTTTGAGATGGTAGTATTTGAAGTCTTTTTCAAAGTCGACTGAACAGCGGTTTTTGTTTAACCAGAAAATTTTCTGCTTATGGCCTTGCTTCATCCATACCTATGGTCTTTACGCCAGCGCTATAAATTTTATAAAAGTAAGATTTCCCAATCCCTGGCATTCCTTTGTAGGTAATAGCTCATTGTTTAACTTTTTAGTTTATTTTTTGGGTAGCCAGCTCCGGTAATTCACTCAACATCGTTGTGTCACTCACTTGTACACTTTGAATGTTTTTCAACCCGTTTCAGAGCTTTCAGTTATTATTTAGTCCGTTTACATTGAAGCCGCAAAAATGTTGCTGGTAGAAAAAATAGTTCAAGGGTGTGACACAACAATGTTACTTGAAAAACAACTGATCGTTCAACAGAAAAAAAAGTAAAACTATACAGGAGGTTTGTAAAATTGCAAGTGAAAGCTGTATACTTCGTCTATTTAAAACACGTAGTACGTTATGGTTGAGGCAGTATGATAGTAAAAGTAGCTCCCTCGCCAAATTCTCCCGAAGCTTCTATTGTGCCGCCATGATTTTCTGCTACTTTTTTGCAAATGGCAAGTCCTAATCCCGAACCTTCGAATTCTTTTTGTGTATGCAGTCTTTTGAATAATGAAAAAATTTCATGCGAATGATTCTTTTTAAATCCAATCCCGTTGTCGGTAATGCAAATTTGCAGGTAGGTAAATGCCGGCGCTATCTTTTTATCAGCCACCTTTTTCGGGTCTAATATTGTATGGGTGATATTGATAACAGGAGGCTGGTCTTTTTTAGAAAACTTAATAGAATTTGAAATTAAGTTTTGAAACAACTGTTTTATCTGCGACGGAAAAACGCTTGCAGCAGGAAGATTCTCTGAATGTATTACGGCTGCTTTTTGAACGATCAAATATTCCAACTCTGTCTTTACCTCTCTCAACAACTCTTCGAGGTTAACCTTTTCTTTTTTCTGCTCAGGGTTGATAGTGGAATAAGTTAAGATGTCTTTTATAAGGCGTTTCATTTTAGATGTTGAGCTTAGTATTTTCTCTAACAATCCTTTGCCTCTCTCTGACAACCGTTCTTTTTCTGAATTTATGAGCAGATCTGTATGCATCAGGATTTTTCTCAACGGTTCCTGTAAATCATGACTGGCTACGTAAGCAAACTTTTCAAGGTTTGAGTTCGATACTTCTAACTCAATTGTTTTTTGCAGCAGGCTCTGTTCTGTTTTCTTTCGCTCGGTTATGTCCTGCACTGTTCCGGTCATCAATACCGGTTTTTCATCTTCGTAATGAATAACGGCCTTTGTCCATAATACCTTTTCTTTATTGTTAACCAGGTATCGAAACTCGCAACTGTAGCTTCCGTTAACTAAAGATTGTTGTAGTGTTTTTATTACTTTCTCTTTGTCCTCAGGATGCACGTGTTCAAGCATCTCTTCGTAAGACTGGGGCTTTTCGGTCTCGAAAATTTTTCTCATCTCAGGGCTGTTATCCCTGCTTGTCTCAACAAAGTTCCATTCGAAACTGCCCACCTGTGCTATTCCCTGTGCTTCAAGTAATTGGTTGCTTTTTCTTTCTAACCGTTCGGTTAAAATGTTGATATAGGTGTTTGTGCTTAAGGTATTATTAGCAAAAGTGTAATCATCAATTTCATTATTAAGTGCGATAATTTCTTCAGGATTGGCGGTGTATTTTAATATCCACTTTTTTAATCCTTTTTGCCTTATGTGATTTAGCAGTGTTATGTCTTCGGCTACTACATCAAATCTGCCGATCATTTCGTGTTTATTGTTGGCCCATTTCGCAAGCGCTTCATCTAAATGTTCTTTTGCTTTATTGCTAATAAGAACTAGTAGTAAATCGGTGCTGCTTTTTTTTGTGATTTCAAAAACTTGTTCGTTGTTTAAATTACTAAAAAGCCTTAGCAGCGGAAGGCTGAATTCGTAGCACCAGTCAAGTTGTTCCCTCGAGAATTCGTCAAGGTGATTTTCTAAAATAAAGCGGCCCAAACCCGGAAGGTGTTTGAACTTAAGCATGTCCTGCGCGCTCATCGCTGCTTTCATTTATTGTTGTCTGAAAAATTGTTTTCTAATTCGGTTATAATTGTCTGCCTTAGCAAGTTTAAAGCGTGGATGGCAGTAACCTCAATATTTTGGTGTCTGCCGTACCTTGTCTGAAACTTTTTAGTGATTGTTCCTGACTTTGCGGCAACTGCAACCCACACTGTGCCCACAGGTTTTTCATCGGTGCCGCCGTCTGGTCCCATAACGCCGCTTACAGCTATAGCGAAATCTGTTTTAATTAGTTCTTTAGCCGCAACGGCCATTTCAAACACGGTTTCTGCGCTCACAGCTCCATGGTTGTCCAAAGTGTCTGCATCTACGCACAAAATATTTTCCTTTACAGTATTATGGTAGCTAACGATACCACCTTTAAAATACTTTGATGAACCCGGAACGCTGGTTATAAGGTGAGAGATATAGCCGCCTGTACAGCTTTCTGCAGTGGCCACTGTTTTGTTGTGTTTAGCCAGCATTAATCCGATAGCTTCCTCAAGTGTTTTGTCTTCGTTTATTACCATAACATCCTGCAGCTGGCTCTGTAGATTCAGGAACAAGTTGTCCACTTCAGCCGTTATTTCTGTTTCATTTTTACCTGTTGCAGTCAACCTCAGTCTAACCATTCCAAAGTTTGGCAGGTATGCCAGTTTAATATGTTCTGGCAAATTTGTTTCAAAGTCCTTTATTCTATCCGCAATGTAGGATTCCCCAATTCCTGCAGTTAGCAATGTTCTGTGAACTACTGCCGGTAACGAAAATATTTGTGGAAGGCGCGGCAAAACAAAATCACTCATCATTCCTTTCATTTCGTTTGGTACGCCAGGCATGCTTATAAAAACCTTTCCATCTTTTTCAAACCACATTCCAGGCGCTGTACCTCTTTTGTTTTGAATAACTGTACACACATCTGGTACTTCGGCCTGCTTTAAATTCACATCAAGCATTTGCCTTTTTATATATTTCTCAAAAATGTCTTTTACGTTTCTGAGTGCTGCTTCGTCAATAACCAGTTTGCCTCCGAAATACTCATTTAATAAAGGCTTTGTAATATCATCCGCCGTTGGACCCAATCCGCCCGTAATTAAAATAACTTGCGACTGCTTGCTTTCTTCGTCCAGAGCGTTCCATATTTCATCCCAAAGGTCGCCAACGGCAACGCGGCGTTTTACCCAGATACCAAGTTTATTCAGTTCCTGTGCCATCCAGGCGCTGTTGGTATCAATCGTCTGTCCAATCAAAAGTTCATCACCTATTGTTATTATCGATGCGTATACCCGGTCGTTAGTCATACAGTTGGTGGCATTAAGTGGAAAAGCTAATTTTAGCGCAATGTAGTTACAAGTATGAAAAAATTAGTTCAGTTTATTACGTTATTAATCGTTTTTGGGTTCGCTAATGGTCAGGGAATTTCTAAAAAATTACAGGATGCAGCCCAAAGTCTAAAGGCTGATGACCAATTGAAGAGCGGAATGTTAGCATTTTATGTACTGGATCAAAAGACAGGAACTGTTGTGATAAACGAAAACGGAACAATAGGTTTGCCCGTGGCAAGTAGTCAAAAAGTGTTGACTAGTGTGGCATCTCTCGAATTGCTGGGAACAGCTTACCGTTACCAAACCTCGCTTGCGTATAGCGGCATTATTCAAAACGGAACATTGAACGGGAATATTTACATCGCTGGTTCAGGTGATCCTACCTTAGGAAGCTGGCGTTATGATGAAACAAAAGAACAGGTAGTTTTGAATAAGTGGATTAAGGCAATTAAACAAGCCGGAATAAACCGAATAAACGGTTCCGTTTTTATTAATCATAATTGGGGTACATACTCCGTTCCCGGCGGCTGGATCTGGGATGATATAGGCAATTATTATGGAGCTGGTGCAACTGGAACGAACTGGCGCGAAAACCAGTATGACATAAAGCTGAAATCGGGAAATAGCATCGGCGATAAGGTTAGTATTGTTACAACCATTCCAAAATTATATGATGTCAATCTTACAAGCGAGCTTACAACGGGAAAGCCGGGCAGCGGCGATAATGCATACATTTACCTCGCACCTTACAGCATTACTGGTTATATCCGGGGTACTATTCCACCTAACGAAAATGCTTTTACTATCTCCGGCTCCTTTCCCGATCCTTCTAAACAATTAATCAATGTTTTTTACAACGCACTAAGAAAACAGGGAATTGAAAGTAACTCTGTCAACCTCGTTGCGGGTGGTCAAAATAACATAAAGACTACTGAACTCGTCACCCATGCATCTCCACCTTTAGATAGCATTAATTATTGGTTTTTAAGAAAAAGCATCAACTTATACGGTGAAGCGCTGGCAAAAACGGTGGGTTTCGAAAAAAGTAAAGAAGCTACTACTGAGGCCGGTTTGGATATTATTAAAGCCTTTTGGAAAGAAAGGGGGATAGAGCCAACTTCTGTTAATATGAAAGATGGTAGCGGGCTTTCTCCCCAAAATCGAGTTACGGCAGAGGCGCTGGCTAAAGTAATGCTGTATGCAAAGTCACAGCCCTATTTCAATTCTTTTAATAACGCCTTGCCCGAGTTTAATGGAATTAAAATGAAAAGTGGTACGATCGGTGGCGTCAAAAGTTTCACAGGCTATGTAAATGGTTACACCTTCGCAATTGTTGTAACTAATTACAATGGTTCAACAAACGAGATTGTTAGAAAGATGTATAGACTGCTTAATTTATTAAAATAAATTTATTGCCGAATAAAAGTAGGTAGCCGACTCTCGCAACAGCATTCTACATCGTTGCGTCGCACTCTTGTACGTTTTTTTATATATGCAACAATTGCAAAGGCCTTAACGACCCGGAGATGTTATAATAATCTGTATACAGGATATCTCATGTGTTCCGGTTCATAATAAGGAGACTTTTTATAAACAAAATTCAGTTGTGCATCTGCCGACGCTGCAAATGCACTATCCGTTTTCTTTCTTTCTTCCAGTTGTTGTTTTACATCAGGGTGTTGCTTTAAGTATTCTGCCGCCACGTCTTCCCAACGATAATTGCTATAGCCTTCCTTCTGCTGCAAAACAGCATCAAAAAAATTCCACGAAAAGAAACTGTCATCACCGGTGGGTTCAAGCATCTCTACCAAATATCTTTTAGCAGGTTGATTTGTATAAATAACAAAATCACCCTTCAAAAACATCGAAGTAATATGTCTACTGGTGGCAGTAACATCAGTGTTCTTATGATGCTTTTCATAAGGTCTTGCCAGACTTTTAAAATCTTCGATCCTATACTCCTCTACGTCCATCAACGTGTCCTTATCCAGCCGCTGCATTCGTACATTGTTCAGCTTTAAAATATCTATCACCTCATGCCATCCCTGTGGAATAAGGTAAGCTTTTGGGGCGGTAACAATATTTACGCCTTTATAATAATTATAGAATTCAACGTCTTTTTCGAAAGGTTTAGAGCGATTATAATACAATCGCTGCTGACCTGTGACTTCGCTTGTTTTATAGGAAGCTGTATATCCTTTAAAATGAATCGTGTCAAACCGGCTGCTGTCAACTATCCACCGCAATGGGAATTCTGATTGTTGTATAACCGCTTTCTCACTTGCTCTTTTCGCTTCCAATAGCTCTTTTGCCTTTTTTGAACTTTCTTCAATCATTGCTACCATTAAGTCGTAGGTGGATTCGACTCTTTGCTTAAAGGGCTTAAGCATATGCGTTTCAGCAACAAAGCCTATTGTTTGAAATAGACTTGTATAACCCGAACTGTATCTTGGAGGGTCGTAAAAGGCTGGCCAACCTTTTTCCGGGCTCCCGGCTTCGAAGTTCACATACGGACACATTGACCATTCTTTCTCTTCCATGTTTTTATACAAAGCAGGTTCAAAAGTTGAATGAAGAAATGCTCCGGCGGCACCTCCTAATTTGCTCTGTTGTGTGGTAAGTAACGTCATGGTGTGCTGGTAATCGGCACCGTCACTTACGTGATTATCAATAAAAATGGTAGGTTTAAGAAGATGGAATATGGTTGCAAAAGCTCTTGCATTGCGCGAGTCGTTTTTTGTAAAGTCTCTGTTTAAGTCCAAATTCTGTGCATTTCCTCTAAAGCCATAACTTTCGGGCCCGTCCTGGTTAACCCTTGAGAAGCTATTTCTGTCTAACGCCCCACCAATATTATACAATGCAATAAATGCAATTGCTACATTATCCGGTGCCTTTATTTTTCCTGTGGCTAAGTCTCTTGCCAACATCATACTCGCATCTATTCCATCAGGTTCACCGGGATGGATGCCATTATTTACGAGAATGATCACCTTATCTTTTTGCCAGTTTTTGAGATTGAAATTATTTTGCTTCGAGAATAAAACCAGGTGCAGGGGATAGCCGGCATCTGTTGTATTAATTTTCTTTATTAAGATTGAATTAAAATTCCTATCAAGTTTTTCGTAATATTTTATACATTCGGAGTAGGTTGTGGTTTTCCTTCCATTTGTTTTTTCAAATTCTGTAGTGAGAGGTTGCGATTTAGCTAATAATGTAGATAATAATATACCTGTAACTAAGAAAGTTTTTTTCATTAATTTGTCCTTATAATTTTATTAAAAGTAATGGAGTCAAATCACAGAATTCTTTTAGCGGAAGACGAGCCCAAGTTAGGTCAAATCGTTCAGGAAGAACTTACACGGGAAGGTTATCAAACGGATGTAGCCTATGACGGACTTGTGGCAGAGAAGCTTTTTAAGGAACATCAATACTCATTAGTATTACTCGACGTAAACCTTCCTTATAAAAATGGGTTGGCTTTATGTAAAGAATTTAGAGAAGCAAAAAAACATATTCCAATTATTATGTTGACTTCTCTCGGTGAAATAAATGACAAACTAGATGCTTTTAATCTTGGTGCTGATGACTACATAGTAAAGCCTTTCCATTTTAATGAGCTTTTTGCACGAATTAAAGTATTTCTTAAAAGATCAGACCCGGGTGCAGAGCCATCAGATAAATTAAATATTTCTAATTTAGAAATTGATCTGCTAAATAAAACTGTTGTACGCGGAGACACTAATATCAATTTAACTGCAAAAGAATTTGCGCTACTTGCACTGCTCGCAAAATCAAAAGGTAAGGTTATCTCCAAACAGGATATACTAGAAAAAGTTTGGGGTCTCAGTTTTGATACCGGAACTAATACAATAGAAGTGTATATCAGTTTTTTAAGAAATAAAGTTGACAAACCTTTTGATACCAAACTCATACATACAAAGCCCGGTTTTGGCTATTTTGTAAAAGAACTGTAAAATGAGTTCGCCACTTTTACAGGTTTATCCTTTATTTGTCTCCAAACAATAAAAAATCCCGCGGTTTAGCGGGATTGATAATTTTTTATATGAGCAGATGCTATGCAGCCTTAGTTGCAGGTACTTTCTTAGCCAGTTTTCTTTTTAAGTTAGATGCTTTGTTCTTGTGAATAACTCCGCGTTTAGCTAACTTATCAATCATGGAAACAACGTCAGGCATTTTTTCGGTAAAAGCTCCCGGTTCAGTAATTTCTTTTATATCACGAATAGCGTTACGGGTTGTTTTACCATAGTAACGGTTTCGATCTCTACGTTTTGCCGCCTGGCGCACATCTTTCTTTGTAGCTTTATGGTTTGCCATAATTTTCTTTTTAAGGACGGCGAAGGTAACAGTAAGTAATAAGAATTACAAATTTTTATTACCATTATTTGCATTTCCTTATCATATAGTAGCAAACAGGGAGTGTGTGGTTAACAACTACACTCTCCTTGTTTGCTGCTAATATTTTCTTTATTGAATTACAATCTTCTCAGTCCAACTTCTTTTTTCATCAGTAATGGTTAGTAGGTACATTCCTTTTGAACGGATACCAGGTACCAAAACATTTAGTACGCCTGTTCCTTGCTGTGATACCGTAGTTGGTATTGCCCGGCCTTCCGCGTTTAGCAATGTTATGCGGACTTTTCCTTTTAAATCTCCTTCGACTTTAATTGAATTACCTGTTAACGGATTCGGATATACCTTTATTCCCGTTGAGGTTATAGCGTCACGGGCGCTTTCTAATCTACAACCGCTATTTACTATTACCGAAGCCACGTTGGTATAAGCAACAGCAGCGCAAGTGGTACTTCGTACCATTAAACGATAGTACATATTGGCTGTTGAAGCCATTGGCTGATAGTCTGAAGCAGTGGCACCTGCAATATTACTCCACGGGCCACTCAAACTAAGTGCGTTTTGCCACTGGTAAGCTACTGGTCCGTTGGTATAATGGCAATCCGTCATCAGCCTGATTTTTCCAGGGGCCTGGTTTAAACAAACTATTTGTGTAGCAGTACCGATTACGCCGGGTTCAATTGGGGGATAGACAAATATTTCGACCTGGTTGCTAAATCCCAGATTACCGCATGCATCATAAACCCTTCTGCGATAGGTGGTGTTTTCAGTAATAGCACCGGGAGCATAGTTTGCTGAAGTTTCGCCGGCAATCATTTTCCATACTCCATCTTGTAGCACTTCCCAACGATAGTGGAGGGTGCTGCCACCTCCACATGCTTCCAAAACACTTTTAATTGTACCGGGTGCAGTACCTGCGCAGGTAATGAAAGGACCGTCAATGAGGCCAGCATGCAATTTTACCATCATCGGCAAATCATATACGACTTCATTTGAAGTTGCTGTACGAGTTACCCCGCCACAGGCATCAGTTGCCACTCTACGGAAATAGGCTCTTTCTGTTAAATTAACTGGTTGGTAGGTTTCTTCATTTGCACCAGCAATACTTAACCATTCACCTGCTTCTTTTTTCATTTGCCATTGATATTGAGGATTTTCGCCGTAACCCGATACTCCTGAAATACTTTCAATCAAACCTGGTGCTGAACCTGCACAAACTAGATGTGAAGACTTTATAGCAATAGTGCCGGGATTCAATGCTGCGGTGTGGTACTCAATAGTAAAAGGATCACTGTAAGCAAAGTCGCCAACTGCATCGCTAACTTTTCTTCTGAATTGTGTGCTTTGGATAATAGTTTCTGGTTGATAACTTTCTGAAGTAGCACCCGATATTACTTTCCATGAACCTGCTGTGATCCCTTTAGTTTCCCATGTATAAGTATATGGAGGAACGCCCCCTGTCACTTTCATATCACCGCCATCAATTAAACCAGGTTTATGACCTGGGAAAACGCATTGTGATCCACCAAGGTGACATGGATCAATTGGAGGAGCATTATTCAAATACACCTCTACTACATAAGTGTACTTAGTTGCAAGACAGTTATTATCAGTTACTACTCTTCTATAATAAGCAGATGTAGTAAGTGCAGGCGGCTGATAACTTGGTGAGTTTTGTGAAGGAATACTTGCCCAAGGGCCTACTGCAAGTTCAGCATTTTCCCACCTTACCGTGTAAGCGCCAGTGCCGCCGGAAGGACCGGTGACAGATTTAAGTGGAACGGGTGTTCTTCCGGCACGAATTGTTTGAGAGGTAGGTTCTATATCTCCTGCGATAAGTGCTGGTCGTACATCTATTGTCACTTCGTTAGACGCCACACTTCTTTTGTTTGCACCACATTGATCTATCGCTAATCTTCTAAACGTAGTTTTTTCTGTTATTGGTTCGGGTGTAAAACTTGCCCGCATTTGTCCAACTATATCTTTCCATCCGCCAGAACTTACATTCATGTACTGCCACTGGTAATACAATCCTTCGCCGTACCCGGTAGGGGATCCGGTGCTTGAAATCTCCGCGGGAGACGAGCCAAGACAAGCTACGTTACTTGCTGCTTTTATGGTACCGCTTGTAAGTGGAGCTTCAATCATTGTTATTTTTTCTGATCTTGTATATGCAATGCTTCCTGTAGCATCAGTAATTTTTTTACGGAAATAGGTAGATTGTGTTAAAGGGCCTACCTCGTAAACTCCTCCTGTCTGGTTTGCAATGCTCACAAAATTTATATCGTCGGTGCTCGATTGCCATTCTACTATGTAGGGAGGAACACCACCTGCCGGAGCATTATTAGTCGTAAACCGTATGGGAGTTGTTAAAGGATAATCTTTGTAAAAACAACTGGAGTTTAATGTGTAAGTACCGGGCAGAAGTGGTGCGTTAACAACAAAAATTGTTGCCACGGAGGTTGCCGCAGTAGTGTAACATCGTAGATCTGTAGCTATTCTTTTATAGAAGGTGGTTTGGGTTAAAGGCCCTGGCGAATAATCTGCCGAAGTAGCTCCTGCAATGTTGGTGAAAGTGGCATTCTGGTATAAAGAAGATTGCCACTGATAAGAGAAATTTCCACTACCTCCACTTGCAGCAGTAGTCGAAGTAATTGGTAAAGGTGTTGCTCCACCTGCGACTGTCTGAGACTTTGGACTGATTAAGCCGGAAATAACATCGCGAGCCGTGGATAAAGTGACAATATTTGAATAAGCTTTATTACCGCAATTATCATTTGATATACGACGAAATTCGGTGGTTTTAAAAAGGTGTGCTACAGTAAAGTTTTGTGCAGAAGCATCTTTAATGGCTGTCCAGCCACTATTGGCCTCATTTCTTTCCCAGGAGTAAGTGATTATTCCTACATCTGCTCCCGGCACCTGGGTGCCTTCAATCAAGCCACCTGGCTCTCCCTGGCAGATCGTTGTTTTAGTTGCTGCAGTAATTTTTCCTCCTTCAGGAGTTATCCTGATGACAGAAGTGATACCAGACGTGTCAACACATAAGCCGGTAGCGATGTACACTCTGTAGGCTCCAAGGCTATTAATTGTATAAGTAGCACCTGTGGCCCCTGAAATGCTCATAAAAGGACCTCCTGCTGTGGTTTGCACCTGCCACTGAAAAGTGAAGCCCGGATTTGCAGGCTCTGCTGCCAGTAAAATTGATGAGCCACTACAAAGGTTGAGGACCGAACCATTTGTAACCTTCGCAGTGAAGCCTGCACATTTTGCCGCCGATCTCTGTGCAATCAGCGAGTAGCTGAATAATGTTGAGCATAGAAAAGCAAGAATGTAAATCCATCTCGGGGATGTAAACATTGTTTTCATAATTGATATTTAAATTGTAAGGAACTGACGTGTTACATGGTATGGAAGGAATACCATCATATTTGCTTTTCAACAAAAAATTGGATGTAGCATCTGTAAAATGCTACGGAAGATTTTCAGAAATAAATGGAGTATGAGGCTTGCGTTAGAATATTTGGAAGAATCAAATCCTTATGCAATAAAGTAAGAAGTAAAATGTAGGGGAAATGTTGCTTAGTGCTAATCCAAAAATCTGTTTTTAATTGCAGGGGAAGCAATCCAGCAGGTTTCTTTTTTGCCAAACCATCTGTAACGGTTACGGGCAATAAAGTTGTAAACAGTATTCCGTATAAAAGCGGGGATGATAGAAAAAACATACAATATCGGCCAACCTCCTGATAGCTGCTTAACAACCCTTAGCGCTGCTGCAGACTTTGTATAAATGGTTTTGTTTTCAAGCAATATAAAAGAATCGAAGCCAGTGGATGGAAGGCGATACTTGTTCAGTAATTCCTGGCCGAAAGAAGATTGTAACGAGGCAAACCAGAACAAATTTTTTTTATCTCTTTTTATAACAAACTGTACGGCATTGCTGCAAAGGTTACAAACACCATCAAACAAAATAACGGGATGCTGATCGTTTATTTGAGACATAAAAAAAGGCCGGAAAAGATCCGGCCATCAAAGTTAATGCTATTTGTATTTTTATTGTAACGCAAAGCCTTGGTCTGGTACAGAAAAACAGCTCTTATTTTAAATTGTGATATACTTTTTGAACGTCTTCATCCTGTTCTAGCCGATCCACCAATTCCAACACTTCCTTAGCCTGGTCTTCAGGCAGCTCAACAGTTGTTGTGGGTATGCGGGTAAGTTCAGACGAAATCGGAGTAATTCCTTTGTCTTCAAGTGCTTTTGCCATAATTCCAAAATCGTCATATTCTGTTCTCAACACAATGTTACCTTCTTCATCTTCGCCTATTTCCTGAAGGCCATGATCGATGAGGTCAAGTTCAAGTTCTTCAAGATCTTGTCCTTCGCTTTTAATTTTAAATTCGCCCATCCGGTGAAAAGTAAATGCTACTGAACCGCTTGTTCCAAGGCTTCCTTCACCTTTTCTAAAATGCATTCTAACGTTGGCTACAGTACGGGTTGGATTGTCAGTGGCGGTCTCAACCAGAACTGCAATTCCATGAGGAGCATAACCTTCATAAATCACTTCCTCATAGTTGGTCATGTCTTTTCCCTGCGCCCTTTTTATCGCCGCTTCCACCCGGTCTTTAGGCATTCCAACGCCTTTGGCATTTGCAAAACACCTGCGTAAAGAGGGGTTTGTTGCAGGGTCGGGGCCGCCAGCTTTTACAGAAATGGCAATCTCTTTTCCAATACGCGTAAATTGTTTCGCCATCCGGTCCCAGCGGGCGAACATAGTAGACTTACGAACTTCAAATATTCTTCCCATAATTATGAATTCACTTTTGATAATTTTTTCTTTTTGTCAGACCTGCTTTTTCTCTTTACCAGGCTTTTGTTGTGTCACTCACTTGTGCTGCCATTCTTTGTTCATCGTTTTACTGTAGTTGAAGAGTGCGACGCAAGAGAAGAATCATTGAAAATCAAAAGCCGGTAACAAAAACATCGAATGAAAATGTGGCAAATTTAGGAGAACCCATTCAGCCTGCCAACCTAAAAATAAAAAGCCTTTCTGCTGTGCGCAGAAAGGCTTTTTATTTTATTCGAAACCTAAGTTTAGATTCTCTCTTCCAAAGGATTAGCTGGTTCATGATCGTCTTTTGGTTCAGGTCTTCCAAGCCTGTTGCCGAATACAAAGAAGTGAACCAAAGCAAATATTATTGAAATATATAGCAGCGTTCTGTCTTCGTCGAACCCGATACCATATTGGTGCAAAAGGCCAGCAATAATTAATAAAGCAGCTAATACAAGGCCGGTGTAACGGGCTACTTTCATCCCTTTTCTGGTTGTGGTACCATTACCTAAATGGCTGTGTTTGGCGCCATAGGCAAGATAAATATCCATACCAATTAACATCCAAACCAATAGACGGATCCATGTATCCATAGGCAAGAATACCATCATGAATAAACAGGTGAAGATGCCAAGTATGGGCACTAACGGCACCATTGGCGTTTTAAATGCTCTTGGTATTTCGGGCATTTTTCTGCGCATTACCCATATACCTATACAAACAAGAATGAAGGCAAATAAAGTTCCTATGCTGGTCATCTCGCCAACTACTCTTGCAGGCACAAAAGCCGCAAAAAGACTTACGAACAACATGAACAGTAAATTGTTTTTTGCCGGAGTTTGGGTTACAGGATTAACGGTAGAGAAAATTTTAGGGATTAGTCCATCTTTACTCATGCTAAAGAAAACACGGCTTTGTCCCATAAGCATAACAAGAATAACAGAAGAATAACCGGCAAGTATAGCTACAATGATGGCACGGTTCAACCAGGGATAATCTGGTTGTATCACACCGGCAGCATCGGGAGTACCCATTTTATCAATTGCAAGTGCAACCGGGGCAATTCCATCTTTACCGGCAAAAGTTGAGTAACTGGTTACCCCTGTCATAACATGAGCAAACAATATGTATAGCACAGTACAAATAGCCAGTGAACCTAATATTCCCCATGGCATGTCCTTCTTGGGGTTTTTTGCTTCCTGTGCTGCCGTACTTACGGCGTCGAAGCCGATATAGGCAAAGAATACGATTGCCGCAGACCTTATAATTCCACTAAAACCAAATTCACCAAATTTGCCTGTATTATCGGGAATGTAAGGATTGTAGTTGTCGTTATTAATGTATTTCCAACCGAGAATTATAAACACCAATACTACCGCCACTTTTAATGCAACTATAATAGCATTAACCAGTGCACTTTCCTTAGTTCCTTTTATTAATAGTAAACTCATTAAAACGATAATAAAAACCGCGGGAAGATTAATGATCCCGCCATCCCAGGGTCCCAGGGTAAGAGAGACAGGCAGATGAACGTCAAATCCTTCTAAAAACTTCACGAGGTATCTGCTCCAGCTAATGCCTACCGTTGCTGCACCTACTGCGTATTCCAAAACAAGATCCCATCCAATAATCCATGCAATAAATTCTCCCATCGTTGCATAAGAATAAGTGTAAGCACTTCCGGCAACGGGTATCATCGATGCAAATTCTGCGTAACAAAGACCAGCGAACAAACAGCCAAAAGCGGCCACAATAAATGAAATAGTAATAGCCGGACCTGCATGGTTAGCAGCAGCCATACCTGTAATTGAAAATAATCCGGCCCCAATGATTGCTCCTATTCCCAGTGCTACAAGTCCACCTGCGCCTAATGTTCGTTTAAGGGTGTGAGTACCTGTTTCCTGCGCTTCATTTAGTAACACATTCATTGGTTTTCTTACAAACAAACTCATAATATTATTTTAGTTATAGGTTTTATTTAGGCGGAAAAGTAGCGATTTATTTAAAAGCAACTTCAAATATTTGAGAAGTTTAGGTATGAAAGCCAATGTTCTGCATTCTAATGGAACAATAAAACTTGTTACTGGGTTTGTGCGTTTTAAAATACAAATTTCCTCATTAGAGTTATTTATATGAATTGTGTGTTGCGTAGCTCAGCAACTTTTATTGTCATTAACCATTTTGCAGTCAATCCTATTTCCTTATTAGTCTTATATTGCACCACTAACAAATTTTCGTCTTAATGCCCAATGCATCGCCGCCGCCTAAAAGTAGACTCACGCTTTATATTTTGATTGCTATGGCTCTCGGCATAATTACCGGTTATCTTATAAACCGTTATTCACCTGTACCTACAAGAGGCGCTTTCTCTACTAACATAAAATTGCTGACGACTATTTTTTTAAGGCTGGTGCAGATGATCATTGCACCTTTGGTCTTCTCAACTTTAGTTGTTGGTATTGCAAAACTAGGCGATCTGAAAACGGTTGGAAGGGTAGGGGGAAAATCGCTTTTGTGGTTCGTAACTGCCTCACTTGTTTCGCTTATGTTAGGTATGGCACTGGTCAACTTTTTCAAGCCGGGCGAAAGTATTCATCTTGGCTCAACAACTTCAGACGCAGCAGCAAAAGAACTTATTGGAAAAACCACAGGTTTCTCACTTCAGAATTTTGTAGAGCATGTGGTTCCGAAAAGTGTTTTTGAGGCAATGGCGGGAAATGAAATATTGCAGTTAGTGGTTTTCAGTATTTTCTTTGGTGTTGCCACTGCTGCGCTGGGTGACTATGGTAAAATTGTAATCAGGGGTTTAGATGCAGTTGCCCATGTTATTCTTAAGATGGTTACGTATGTTATGAACTTTGCTCCCCTTGGTGTATTTGGAGCCATATCAGCAGTAATTGCCACCAATGGTTTGGAAATCTTCAGGTTTTACGGTCTCTATTTTAGCCAATTCATTTTAGGCATTGTTTTGTTATGGATAGTATTGTTAACAGTTGGCTTTATTGTTTTAGGCAGAAGGCTACCAATACTTTTACGTCGCATCTCTAGTCCGCTTTTAATTGCCTTTAGCACTACTAGTAGTGAAGCGGTATTTCCAAAGCTTACAGAAGAGCTAGAGCGGTTTGGATGTAAAGATAAAATTGTTGCTTTTGTGCTTCCGCTGGGTTATTCTTTCAACCTCGACGGAAGTATGATGTACATGACATTTGCAAGTGTTGCCATTGCCCAGGCTTATGGTGTTCATTTGGATTTTGGTACTCAGGTTACAATGTTGCTGGTTCTTATGCTTACAAGTAAAGGCATCGCCGGCGTTCCAAGGGCATCATTGGTAGTGGTTACTGCAACGTTGGCTATGTTTAAAATACCGGCAGAAGGCATTGCTTTAATATTGCCGATTGATCATTTTTGCGATATGTTTCGCACTGGTACAAATGTTTTAGGAAACACCTTAGCCACAACTGTGGTAAGTAAATGGGAAAATTCTTTAGAAAATAATTAAGTAGTATGGATAAAGGTTTTGTACAGCAATTTATCGAGTGGATAATCCATAACGGCGGACTATATGTACTGCTACTGGTAATTTTTGCAGAGACAGGTTTATTTGTTGGTTTCTTTCTTCCTGGTGATTCTTTACTGTTCGCGGCGGGCATATACGTAAAGGATTTATCCAAGGCCTTTTACGGAGTGCATTTCAGTGTCATCATTCTTTTAGTCATTGTAGCTTCCATATTAGGAAATATGGTAGGGTACTGGTTCGGTTACAAATACGGGTCACAGTTATTCACGCGCAAAGACTCTTTTCTTTTCAGAAAAAAACATTTGCTAAAAGCAAAAGACTTTTATGAGAAATACGGTAAGGCCACCATTTTCATTGCCAAGTTTCTTCCTATACTTCGCACGTTTGCGCCAATTGTGGCAGGAATTGTAAAAATGGAGAAACCCGCTTTTACATTATTTAATGTTCTAGGTAGCGTTGCCTGGGTTTTATCCATGATGTTGGGTGGTTATTATTTACAGCAATGGGTGGAGACACAGTTTCACTTTAGTTTAAAAGATCATATAGAAGCGATTGCCCTTGTCATCATACTAATAACAACACTACCGGTTTTATTTAAACTGTTTTTTGGAAAAAAAGACGACGGAATTGCGGCGGCAGAAGAGTTGGTAAAAGATATGGGTAAAGACAAAAAACTGCTATGAGCCGAAATGACCAAGCTTCCGCAGGTCTGTTTTCCATTCCTGTTTTGGTTGCTGCCCTGGGCTACTTTGTAGATATCTACGACTTACTTCTATTTGGCATTATCCGTAAAACAAGTTTGCGTTCTTTAGGTTTGTCCGAAGAAATGGTATTGACCAGTGGCGAATTTATTATCAGCATACAAATGGTAGGTCTGTTGCTTGGTGGTATACTTTGGGGAGTAATGGGTGATAAGAAGGGCAGGCTAAGCGTATTATTTGGATCAATTATTTTATACTCTCTTGCAAATATTGCAAGCGGCATGGTTCAAACAGTTAACCAATATGCTTTGCTCAGGTTTATTGCAGGGGTTGGGTTAGCCGGAGAATTAGGCGCAGGCATTACACTTGTGTCGGAATTATTACCTAAAGAGAAACGTGGGTTAGGTACTTCCATGGTTGCAGGTTTTGGTCTCACAGGCGCTATTGTTGCCTATTTTATCTCGAAACAGTTTGACTGGCGCATCTGCTATTACATTGGAGGCGGAATGGGGTTGCTTTTATTGCTGCTTCGCATTAGTGTTTTCGAAAGCAATATGTTCAACCAGGTAAAGGAAACGAATGTTAGTCGGGGTAACTTTTTCATGTTTTTTACAAATAAGGATAGATTTTTTAAGTACATAAAATGTATCCTCATCGGTTTGCCAACATGGTATGTCATCGGGATACTTGTAACCTTTTCGGACCAGTTTGGCAAGAACATGGGAATAGCAGAACCAATAGATCCCGGTAGAGCAATCATGTTTGCCTACGTTGGTATTTCGCTTGGCGATATCGCCATCGGCTTTGTTAGCCAGGCACTCAAAAGCCGCAGAAAAGCGCTCTTTATTTTCTACATCATGACCATGATCTGCATTGCGCTGTTCTTTCTTCAGCGAGACTCATCTGCATCTGTCATGTATTTAATCTGTGCTGCCCTCGGTTTCTCCACAGGTTTTTGGGCCATTTTTGTAACGATGGCAGCAGAGCAATTTGGCACTAATTTAAGAGCAACCGCAGCCACCACGGTTCCTAATATGGTCAGGGGTGCATTGCCTCTAATGATACTCTTGTTTAAATCGCTTCGTGAAGGCGCTGGTTTTATAACAGGCGGAATAATTACCGGAATTATTATAATGGTCATAACCCTTGTAGCCGCATACTTTACCAAAGAAACTTTTGGAAAAGATCTTAGATACGTTGAGTAGAAAGCCCTGAACCTACCAGGGCACAACGATTTTTTTATTTTTTTTGCTGCAGCTTTCCCTCTTTGTGCAGCTTTTCTTGCGACGCTCCGTTCAAAAGTGGTTCATTGTTGTATCGTTTACCTTAGAACGTCTTTCTATTTTCTTCACCGCCCCACTCCAACTGAATCAATAAGGACCATTTGAAACCCAAAATCCGAAACCCAAAACAACCCACGGCAACCGCCAGCCCCTTTCCGCCAACCTTAAACCTTAAGCCTTAAACCTCCAACCTTAAACCTAAAGCCTCCAACCTTCAACCTCAATCTCGGCTTCAACCTTCAATCCCTTTCTCCAACCTCCCTTACCTTCGCCGCATGAAATTTTTGATAATGCGTTTTTCTTCAATAGGCGATATCGTCCTTACAACTCCTGTAATTCGTTGTCTGAAGCAACAGGTAAAAGATGCGGAAGTGCATTACCTAACGAAAAGTAGCTTTAAAGGAATAATCGAAAGCAATCCTTATGTTGATAAGCTGCATCTTTTTGAGAACAATTTTGATAATATGATTAAAATTTTGCAGCAGGAAAAATTTGACTACTTCATTGACCTACACCATAACCTTCGTACACTCAAAGTCAAAAAGGCTTTGAAAGAAGTGCCTGCTTTTTCATTTAATAAACTCAATATTAAAAAATGGTTGCTCACTGCTTTTAAGATTAACGTGATGCCTCACGTGCATATTGTAGATCGTTACCTTGACACGGTTAAGTCTTTTGGAGTGATGAATGATGGAAAGGGTTTAGACTATTTTATTCCCGACCACGATATTGTTCCCGATGAGGATATACCCGCTGCCCAATCTTTAGGCTTTGCTGGAATAGTCATCGGTGCTGCGCATAACACGAAAAAGTTGCCTTTAGACAAATTGAAAGAATTATGTGAAAAAATCAATTATCCTATAATTCTACTCGGCGGTCCGGAAGACAGGGCAATTGGCAATGAAATAGCTGCAATTGATCCAGTTAAAATATATAACTCCTGCGGCAAGTTCAATCTAAACGAAAGCGCTGACCTGGTCCGGCGGGCAAAAGTGGTTATAACACATGATACAGGATTAATGCACATTGCTGCTGCATTTAAAAAACCTATCGTAAGTATTTGGGGCAATACTGTTCCAGCTTTTGGGATGACACCTTA
>NZ_JAOQAH010000073.1 GCF_025963695.1 Segetibacter sp.
CAAACACGAAGCTCATTCCGAACATGGAGTTGGCTCGGATGTTTTTTATTTTAGGAATACCTTGAAGATTGCTTACCAATGGGTAGGTTACCTGGTCTTCCATTATCTGTGGGCTTCTGCCCATCCACTCGGTAAATATGATCACCTGGTTTTCAGACAAGTCGGGTATAGCATCTACCTTGGTATTGTTGACCGAATAAAAGCCATAGCCTGCTACTGCTGCTGCTATCAGCAAAACAACCATCCGGTTTTTTAAAGCCCATTTAATAGAGGTGCTAATCATATTATTAACTTAAAGAGAAAGCGGAAGGGTTGCGAAATTTTGAAGTCTTTGATTGAAATGCGAATAGCCAAGCATTACAAAATGCCTGGTCTCAATCCGTATTTAATTAATCATATCAGGAAAGCACTATTACGGACAAAGAGGGGGATTTTACCTTTGCCTGGAGGAGCATTTGCTTTAGGAAAACCAGCAATAGTGGAAGAAATTATTGATGCCTGCCATTGCTGATATAATGCTGGCGCAACTGGTAAGTTAGTTTTAGAAAACTCAAAAAAGGCTTTAGCAAGTTTCTGGTCTTTGTCAATTTTTACAACCTGTGATTTTTCTTCACAGCACCCCTTTTCACATTTCATATCACACTTGCTACACTTATCATCCTTTTCTTTAGTGTTTACTGTCCACGAAATCAGTTCACCCATGCAAAAGTGCATACGAATAGTAGCTCCAATTGAAGTAGTGAAATAAAGAAGTATTAATATGGTAACAGCTACCTTTTTCATGGAATTAGATGAAGATAAATTAACTTTCTGATTAGAAAGATGACGACAGTCATATTGATGTATGACGTTTTTACAATGGCGGAGTCGTCTTCCTAATATAGGAATAAACTTTATTATTGTGCAGAAAGCCCTGCTTAATTCGCTACTATCGTTTTGCTTGTCTGTTACTCCTACCTATTTCTATGAAGCTGTGCCGTTTTTCAACATAATAATCAAAGCCCATTTTTCTTACGTAACATTTTTGAACATCTTTTACCAGAGGAACTGAACCTGCTAATTTTTTGACTTCATAAACAATTTCATTTGAATGTGCTGCATCCATTATTTCAGCTAAAGCCGTATAAAACCTGTAGTCAATCACTTTTAAACATGATTAACATCATCAAATGAGTTGATTATTGGAATTAGCTTACACTTTATTAAAAACCCGGTTTTATGAAAAAAATATTGGTGCCTACGGATTTTTCTTCTAATGCTAATAAAGCCCTCGATTTTGCTGTGCAGATAGCAAAACAGGCAAAGGCAGAAATTTTTTTAGTACATGCCTGTGATTTTATTGACACCACTTTTAAAGACCACTTAACCATTAAGAAAGAACACAACAACCTTTTACTGGATAGCGCAAATGAAAGGCTTGCGTTGTTGAAAGACAGTATAGAAGGTGCAGAAAAGGTGGCTGTTACTACAAAAATATATAACGGCAGTGTTGCTGATAGTATACTTCTGGCGTCCGAAGAGAATGGTGCAGATTTTATTGTAATAGGCACTCGTGGAGAGACTGAACTAACAGAACGGGTATTTGGCAGCACAACATCAGGTATTCTTGGGAAAACAAAAGTGCCTTTAATGGTAGTGTCTCCATTAAGTGAATGGGATATTACTGAAATTCCAAGTGCAGAAACATTACCAGGTGAAAGTGGAAAGTTTGCTCCAGACGCTATTTTGTTTGCTACTAATCATTTTGAAGAGAACAAAGAATTACTGAACCCTATTGTGGATGTTGCTAAACTTTTTTCGTCCACGATACACGTTGCTGTATTTGTAGACACAGATTTTGCTGAAGCATACGATTATGTGTATAACATAGGAGAGTTGCATAATTATATTAAGTTCTTAGAGAAGACCTATCCTGATGTTTTATTCAAAGGCGAGTTTCTTGAAGGTGAGGATTTTGAAAGCACCATAGAAAAGTACAATGAAAAAAATGGGATTGATATTATTGCCATGATAAGTTACCCTAAAACATTTTGGGATAGACTGCTTAATAAAAGAGTAACGAAAGAAATGGCTTTCCATTCAAAAATTCCGGTAATGGCTGTCACAGCTAAATAATGATGTGACTTTATTATGTTTTATTGCAGGGCTCTTTTATTGAGAGCTTAGGTCTACCTGTTTTAATCACTCATTATTTAAAAATTTAGGCAGGGTTATTTACAAAACCGTAAAGAAAATGAACTTCTTGTTTTAGGAGGCTACCGGAGAAGCGAACTTTCCCGGTGGTTTAAAACCAGCATGGCGCATACCCTGATGCAGAAATTAAATACACCATTGTTTATTGCATACAATAACTAAACAAGTTTGTTTTTAAGGCTATTAATACTTAAAAGCGAAAAATAAAAATCTACTATGATACAAACAGATACAATACCTACGGAGCTATATACAAGATTGGGATATCTTTTTTATGCGATGGCAATTGCAGACGGGTCAATTGAAAGTGCAGAGATAAAAAAACTTAAACAAGCAATAAAGGAACGGTGGCTACCGGTGGAAGAAAGTCTTGATGAATTCGGCTCACCTGCTGCCTTCCAAATTATATCAGTATTTGACTGGCTGGAAGCAAAGCAAATTTATGCTGATGAAGCATACGATGCCTTTGCCATATTCTTCAATAAAAACCGTCAATTAGTAAATGCTGCAATGAGAGAAAATATTTTGCAAACAGCAGTTGATATATCGTTAGCCTTTAGGGGTGAAAATAAAAATGAACACGCCTTTGTAGAAAACTTGAAAAAGCTCCTATATAAAAAGCCTTAAATAAATACCTTTTGAAACAGACCGAACAAAACATGACTAATTCCACCGACCGGTCTTTTTTAAAAAAGTATATTTCTCTAAAAATATTCTGGACGGTTATCGCTTTATTGATGGTTGTTGTTATCAATATCATAATCAACAAATATGCGGGCGAATATTTTAATAACCTTGCCCAAAGGGTATCGGGCAGTTACGTGCTTACCGGGTTGATTTTTTTTATCAGTGAAATATTAATAGGAATTTTTCCGGCGGAGTTGTTTTTGATGATATATCAATCCAAAGGATGGAATGAGTTTTTTTTGATTGTACTTGGTTTGGGCATTATATCTTCTCTATGCGGTTTCATTGCTTTTTTAGCAGGCAAGTATTTGAACCAGGCTAAGGTTGCAAAGATGGTTATACTTCAAAAAAAGTTTAAAAAATATGGCGACCTGTTCTTAAAATACGGATGGATAATTATTATACTTGCCGCCACCACGCCCTTACCTTTTGCTATGGTATGTTTTATTGCAGGATATTTTAAATTTTCTCCTGCTTCGTTTTTAAAAATTGTGGTGCCTGTACGCATTGTAAGGTTTTTTATTTCGGCATATTTTATAAAGTACAGTACTACTCTGTTTTAAGCAAGTCTATCCCGTTAGTACAATCATTTGAAGCACTAAGTTATTACTACCTTCTTTTTAACCTGTAAGAGAAACGGTAAATTTAAAATGAGCCATAAATGATTTAGAAATTATGACGACAGAAAAAAATAGGGTAACGGTTACCAAAGCATCAGGTCAAATTGAGCCATTCTCTATAAAGAAGCTGCGACACTCCTTGTCAAGGGCTAAGGCAACCCCGGAAGAAATAAATTCAATTGTAGAAACGTTGTTGCCGAAATTATATCAGGGCATAAGCACCCAGAAGATTTACAGCGAAGCATTCCAGTTACTGACTAATCATTCAAAAACTCATGCAGCCCGCTACCATCTCAAACGAGGAATTATGGAGCTCGGTCCATCGGGGTTTCCCTTTGAGATATTTATTGGTGAGCTTTTTAAACACCAGGGATTTAGTGTACAGGTAGGGAAGATACTGCAAGGAAAATGTGTAACCCACGAAATTGATGTAATCGCGGAAAAAGATAATCAGCTAAACCTGATGGAGTGCAAATACAGAAATCAACCAGGCATGGCTGTAGATGTTAAAACACCTATTTATATCAACTCAAGATTTGAGGATGTATTAGCAAATGTGTCGCTACAATACAGTGACAAGATTTTTGCCGGCTGGGTTGTTACCAATTCAAGATTTACAACCGATGCAATAGCGTATGGAAATTGTAAAGGGATGCAGTTGCTTAGTTGGGACTATCCTTTCAACAACTCGCTAAAAGACTGGGTTGACCGTTCAGGCTTGTATCCTCTTACTTGCCTCACTTCTCTTGCCCGGTCTGAAAAGGAATGGTTGCTTGCAAAAGGTTATGTGCTTGTAAAAGATATTTACGATAATGAGCAATTATTACTACAGGCAGGTGTAAAAAAAACAAGAATAAAAGGAGTAATGGATGAAGGGGTTAGGCTTATATAAGTGTGAATGATTTTCAATAATAACAGGCTTTAGAATAGCCCATAAATTACTTAGACATAAACTGGTACAAACTAAGCATAGAAGAGACTTTAAAAGAGCTTGGAACAAATCAGCAAGGTTTAAGTGCTACCGCAGCTTTTCTTTAGTGTAACTAAGAACTTGTATCCTGTTTACTACTCAAATAAGTGTGTTTATGAAACAAAAAACTGCCAGAAACATCCTTCTCATCTTATTAGCATTTCTTGGCTTAGGGGCTATGTTTGGAGGGGGTGTTTTAATCATTTCTCCGTCCGGTAAGCTTTTTGGGATGCCCCTTTGGTTGTTAAGAAACTCGCCATTTAATGATTATTTAATTCCCGGTATTATTCTATTTACCGTGCTTGGAATAGCTCCTATAGGTGTAACAATCGCTTTGATAAAAAGACCAGCCTACAAATTTGCAGAAGTTTTTAATTTCTATAAGGACATGTATTGGGGTTGGACGTACGGTATTTATATCGCCTTTGCTTTGATAATCTGGATACAAATTGAAATTACATTTCTACCTGCTGTTCATTGGTCGCATACATTTTATATGTTTTTAGCTGTTGCCATTCTCTTTGTCGCCCTGTTACCGCAGGTTAGGAGTCTATATAAGAGTAAGCAACAGGAAAAACAGCTTTAAATTATGCAAACTCAATTATCCGGAAAAGCACTAGTTCTTTCCTTTGTTACAGCATATTGGCTACAATTGTTTCAGCCGGTGGTTCGCTAATTGAAAAATGTTTACCGCGGACAATGCTTTTGTAAAATCCGCATGGCTTGCTGACGACATCATTACTTTATTTGCAGTGGTGGCGTTATTAATTACTGCTACCTATTTATCTAACAAAGGTTCTGAACAATGGTTAATGGTTTGGATAGGATTAATGGGTTATGTGTTTTATAATTTCGCATTCTATCTTTTTGGTGCTGCTTTTAATATTTTTTCCTTTTGTATGCAGCATTGTTTTCACTATCAACCATTACAATTATTAACCGTCGTTATCAATTTACACACGCCATGGTTTTATGCCTGGGCACCGCCTTGCTGGCTTATTCAGAAGCTTATGGCAAGTGGGACCCTTTGATGCCGCTTTGTATTGTAGTGGTTGTTGATGGTATATTAGGTTGCTGATTGTTATTGAAAAAATTTGATGATATAAAGACAATAAATAATTATTAGGAGATGTATCAGATAAAACGATTTATTAAATACACCTTTATTTTCAACGCACTGATCGCATTAGTTTATTGGAGCCTTATTCGCGCCATTCACATCAACTGGGGCGCGACACCAGCTGATGTAAGTATGAGTTTACCTGGAGGTGAATTTATTTCTTCAAACAGAATAGTTTCTACCCGTGCCATTACCATCCATGCAACAAAAGAGGAAATATGGCCGTGGATTGCACAGACCGGGCAAAACCGTGGTGGCTTTAACAGCTACTATTGGTTAGAGAATTTATTCGGTGCGAAGATGGTAAATGCGGACAGTGCTCATTCGGAGTGGCAAAACCCTCAACCGGGCGATACAGTTTATTATGGCAAAAATGAAGGTTATGCAGTTGTCTCATTGGTTAAGCTTAATGAATATTATTCCCTTGGCGGATGGACATTTTATCTGCAGCCGCTTGATGCCAACAACACGAGATTGATTGTTCGCTATCCCTCCATGGAGATAAGGCAAAGCAAATTAGCAACTCTTTATTACTATGGTTTGTTTGAACCACTACATTTTATTATGGAATCAGGAATGATGATAGGCATTAAGCAAAGGGCAGAAAAACAATAAACATGGAAAATAGTAAACTAATTATTTCCGACAGGACTATAGCATATAATGGAGCAATAGCAGCAGTCGCCGCAGTATTTGCGTATTCCTTAATAGTTATGATATATGCCATCATCCGGTCTTCCGTAACTATTTGCAGCATTATGCCAAACGGGGAAAGAAATACCATTTTGTTGGCGAATGGTTTTTCAGTTGCATATTCGGTTGCTATTTTTTCTCTCTTAATGGCTGCGATTTCAGCAGTAGCAGGATCTATCGCTGCTGTTATCCTTAAAAAATCATTGCAGTACTTTAATGTCCAATTCAATTTTAAAAAAGCTATTATCATAAGTTGTGTTACAGCTATAGCCATGCTTACCCTTATGTATATTCTGTTCCGAGCTTTACTGAAAGACTGGATGACCTTTAAATATGCTGAAACATTTATATTCTGGTTCTTAGTTCCTGCTGTCATTTTCTTAGCAGCTTGTATAATTGGTGGGAGTTACCTAAATAATGTTTTAGATAAGAGATTAAAACAATAAGAATTAGGTATTTCCAAGTCAAATTACCACCCTTATCATAGCACAAACAATAACTTACACATGACCTGGGATGAATTTAACCCAGAATGCTTATGAGAAAATAGCTTACTCTTTTCGGATGGGAGATAAAAGGAGATTCAATGCCTCCTGCATTTTTGATTTCTTTTTGCATAATTATTGAATTTGCAGCCGAAGTAGACTTCTGCTGTAGCTACGGCCTTTAAGCAACTGTTTTGTACTTCCACGGCTTCACGAATGGCTGTACTAATTACCATCCGGCAACTCCTAGCGGTAAGCTTCCACAGCATCCAGCGATTGGTACGCTTCAGCTCTTTATTAATACGAGGAAAGCAGCGCGGCATGAACTGTTAGCAGGCTGTTCTTTACTCTTAGCGAAGAAGTCTTCCAGCTCCTTATCATTTAAAACATTTACTTCCTCAACGTATAGCTGCTGGCTTTAAAGGAGGCTTTTTTCTACGTATTCTGCGCTTTCTCCGAGAATTTTGACATGCTTTTTTACGTGTTACGCGATGCATCTGCCCGGGCAGCTATTGACATTATGCTGCGTCCCTGACTGTCCATCCTTAATATATGTCTTATCTCACTCATGCTGATCGTAGTGTTGGCCACGCTTTTGAAAAGGTTGGGTTTAACCTCAAAACTATGGCTGCTTCTACAGCGTGTGCTACTTATTCGACATCGTCGGTTTGGCCGGAAGCACCTGGTCGATTTACAGCCAAAACTCTCGTTACCTTACAGCCGGATAGGGTAGTTAACTTCAGCGGAATCTGCAATGGAGCAGTAACCACTAGTATTCACACTTCGGCTACTTACACCTGATAAAATTAGAAGTGTTACAAACTGTCTTACAAGACAGTCGGGTTGAGATAATATCGTACAAAAAGTAGGTAAATCTCTGTAAAAAAAGCTGGTACCAATGTCTTTCTTTGTTACTCTGTACGAAGAGATCAGGTTTCATGTAACTCTTCTTAACTGTAATTGCTTAGGCTGTTCTGCAACGCATAACAATCAATTTCTGATATCAGTGAATAGTAAGTTGAGAAAGAGTATCAGAATAGAAACGAGTGCTTCTAACGATATTAAATAACGCTGCTAAACCTAACAATGCTGTATGAAAACAATGCTTGTTTCTTTTGCTTTTTGCTTTTTTTATTTTTCCTCACTTCCCGTTTTTGCTCAAAAAAATGTTCAAACGGATCTTACAACTGCCAGTTTAATTTTAGCTCCCGGAATGACCGGCCCGGAAAAAAAGGCTGCGCAAATGTTGATAGAAGAAGTGCAAAAAAGAAGTAATGTGCGCTGGCCTGTTTTAACTCAACTACCAAACGCAGGTCAAACTTCCATTGTTTTAGGGCGAAGATCTGAACTGGTACGTGCTTTTCCTGAACTTACTAACGCGCTGCATACAAGAGGAAATGAAAAGCCTGAAGGTTATCAGATAGTCAACTTAAAACCAAACCTTGTTGTTGTTGCCGGTAATGATGCACGCGGTGTTCTATACGGTGCCGGACGCTTGCTACGGTTGCTCGATTATGGGCAACAAAAAGTTACGCTTGCAGCAAATGTAAATATCACTTCTTCTCCTACATATGCTTTGCGTGGTCACCAGTTAGGCTATCGTCCCAAGACCAATTCTTATGATGGTTGGACGGTGCCAATGTGGGAGCAATACATTCGTGACCTTGTCGTTTTTGGTGCCAACGCAATAGAGCTTATTCCCCCCGTTTCAGACGATGATGCTGATAGTCCTCATTTTCCAATACCGCCAATGCAAATGATGATTGAAATGTCGCGTATTGCAGCTGAATATGGTATTGAGTGCTGGATATGGTATCCGGCGCTGGAGAAGAATTATGGAGATGCTGCTACTGTTGCCCGTGCTTTAAAAGAGTGGGGCGAAGTGCTGCGTCAACTGCCTCGAATTGATGCGGTTTTTGTTCCCGGTGGAGATCCTGGACATACGGCACCTAAAGATCTTTTCCCGATGATTGAAAAACAAGCTGCACAGTTGAAGAAGCTTCATCCTGCGGCAAAGATGTGGATGTCGCCACAAGGTTTTAATGCTGAATGGATGGATGACTTCTACAAGATTATGAAAACAGGGCCCACCTGGTTGGAAGGCGTGGTTTTTGGCCCTCAGCAGCGTGAAAGTCTAAACGACTTAAAAACCAAGTTACCTCAACAATATAAAATTCGCTTTTATCCTGATATTACGCATACTATAAGAGCACAGTATCCGGTGCCTGACTGGGATTTCGCCTACCAGGTAACGCTTAACCGCGAGCCAATTAATCCCCGCCCTGTTGACCAGGCAAACATTTTTCGTCGCTTGCAACACTTGGCTCCCCACGGTTTTCTTACCTATTCAGAGGGTTGTAACGACGATGTAAACAAGTTTATCTGGAGCGGTCTTGGCTGGAACCCTGATGCTGATATTAACGATATTCTCCGCGATTTCAGCAGGTACTTTATTGGGGCAAATGAGGCTGAGTCATTTGCACAAGGCTTGATTGGTTTAGAGCGAAACTGGCGTGGTCCGTTAAGCGTGAACCAGGGCGTTTATACTACGCTTGCCCAGTTCCAGGAATTAGAAAAATCTGCTACGCCGGCACTGCGTCAAAACTGGCGTTTTCAACAGGCACTGTACCGGGCCTACTACGATGCTACCAATAGAAGTCGTTTGTTGTTTGAATTAGCGCAGGAGGAGAAGGCACTGGAGTATCTGAGAAAAGCTAATTCCCTTGGTTCAGTTGCAGCCATCGAATCAGCGGAGGCAGCTTTGGCAAAACCTGCCATACCTGCGGCCGCAGATTGGCGCGCCCGGGTTTTCGAATTGGCAGAAGCGCTTTTTCAAAGCATTCACATGCAATTAAGTGTGCCGAAATACCAGGCTATTGCAGTAGGTAGGGGTGCAAACCTCGATTTGATTGATTTTCCCATGAACAATGCGCCCTGGTTGCAACATCGCTTTTCTGAAATCCGCGCTATTCCTGCAGAAGCAGATCGCCTGCGCATGATTAACGATATTGTCAACTGGAGCAATCCGGGAGCAGGAGGTTTTTACGATGATTTGGGAAATACAGGAGCGCAGCCTCATTTAGTAAAAAATTCAACTTACGAGCAGGACCCGGCCTACCTTTCTTCCGCTATGCCGGGTTTTACAGTGCGCATGCAAGACCACTCCTCAAGAGTGTCATCCTCTAATTATGCTGAGGCGCTGCATGATCGTCCGCTGGAAATGTTATATACCCAGCTGGACAAAACAGCCCGTTACCGGTTAAAAATTGTGTATGGAGCAGAGGCTAAAGCAGAGGTAAAACTGGTAGCAAATGGAAAATATGAAATCCACCCCATGCGGGCGAAACCAATGACGTTTCAGCCGGAAGAATTTGAGGTACCGGCAGACGCAACACAAAATGGAGAATTACGTCTTAGCTGGAGTCGCCCTGCCGGCCTTGGAGGAAGCGGACGCGGCG
>NZ_JAOQAH010000099.1 GCF_025963695.1 Segetibacter sp.
CTCTACACAATGCCATCTATAAAAGAAATAAGTACATGGTCGATTTCCTGCTTCGCAAAGGTGCCAGTGTAGATTCTCTTAATGAAGACGGAATGAATGCCCTGCAATATGCTCAAAAGATGGGTGATGCCGGGGTACTACGGCTGATAAAAGAAAAGATCGGCATCGCTGCTGAAGTTAAAAAACCAGAGGTGCCTGTAAAGGATCCTTTTAAAACTATAACAAAGCCTGCCGCAGCGAAAAGTAATTTCAATCAAGGTGACACGGTGCTGCATAGCAGAGACCGCGGCCGCACATGGGAACGGGGCATTATTAAAGAAGTCTCTACAAATGCGCTTCTTACTACCAACAATAGTCCCTTATACCTTGTGGAGAATATGACTAAGACAAGCAAAAATTATCTCGACATCAATTTCCTTGCAACCTTAGAACGCAAACCAGAATGGACCTCTTTCTTTGTTAGCGATTGGGATCTTTATTTACCCATTGCTGCAACAGAACGAGTTATTGACCGTGATGTTTACCAGATCATTAGTGGTGGCGACAAGCTTCCTCCTTTACGCATCAATGCAAACAATACGTATTCGTGGGTTATTGATAAAAACAACGTAATCAGGGGTAAGTGGAAAGCAAACGACAAAGGTCCCGGCGTTATCCTTTTAAAGGGCGACAGGGGTGTTGACTGGCTTGTTTATAATACGTCCGATGCGCAAAACCGGAAGATTTACAAGAAAGATTATGTTATGATCGTTTCAGATTCGCACTACATTACCAAACATGGGTTTCGCATTAAGTAGCAAAGCAGTACTTATTACATTTTACAACCCTTTTTTTGCTGCGCGGTCTAACGGGCTTCGTCATCAATGCCTTCAATTCCAGGTGTTGTAACTGCAACTGAAGCGTGGCTAAAAATGCAAACTGAAACAACTGCCGGGCGAATGTTAACTAAAGATGTTTGTTTTCTACTGATGATGATTATCACATGGCGATCCCGTAGGTTCAGAACCCCGTGAAATAACCGGGTTGTTCAAGGAGTTCCGCTTCCGTTGTCCGGGTGTTCGAGGTGTTCAACGCGAAGCCCCAGCCCTAAAGGGAGTTATAGAAGATCATTTAAAGTTTTTCGCCCCTTAGGGTTGGGGCATAAACTATTCCTCCATCCGCTATCTTATAAGCAAATCCGATAACATTAGTATTGTAAGGGAAAGTCAGTCCAATTGTTTCCGCTTTAGTAATGCTGTTCGCGTGCCTTTTATAAAGTCAGGAGGTCTAAGACCCCACTTATCCTAAGCGTCCTGCGGAAGACAACCGGACAACCTCACCATTTTAATAAGCAAGAGAACATTCCGGCAGAACGGGTTTAGGAACATCGCCGCCCGTATAAACTACAACCGTGTCTGTTACACCGGCAGATCCCTTATCAGCTCATCCGCTCCCCAAAAGCAGCAGGCAAAAATGGCCTTTTTAATTTTAATAGTATTTCGGTTTTGTTTCTTTTCTGTAGTAAAAGAAATTAAAAACCTACCCTAATTTCTAGGACCAATACACTTTGCACTATTCAATCATATTCGTATATTACTCTATCAAGCTTTAAAGCTTAATCTTAACCCAAAAAAACTAATGCAATGAGAAAATTTTTATTAGCAATTATGTTGCTGCCTTTTGCAGGCTTATTTAGCCAGGGAAAAACTTTGTATGGGGTTGCCCTGGTGCAACCAAAACCAGGACAGTCGCAGGCTTTTGAGACCGCCTGGAAAACCCACTTGACAAAATACCACAATGGCGAAAGCAAAAGAACGGTATATGAAATAGTTAGTGGAGACAACACAGGAACCTATCAAATGATAGATGGCCCTTTTGCTTATGCTGATCTGGATAAGGAGATGGCGAATGAAAAGGTTCATGGCCAGGATTATTTGGGAACAGTATCACCAAAACTTGACGTAGATAAGGAAGGTTATATATACAGGTGGGTGGATACATTGAGTTATAATTTCACAGGAGTTACCGCAACAAAGTTTGTACAAACAAATTACTTTGTGAAACAGGGAAAGATGGCGGACTTTATGAAGGAATTTAGAAGAAGCATTGTCATTAACGAACAAATTAAAAGCCCTTCAAGTTATACTGTGTATGTATTGATGCTTGCCGGTTCAAAATCTCAATTAGTCATCAGAAGTGCATTAAAGGATGGTTTTAAGCAATTAGAAACAAATTATTTACCACCTACTACAGAAGCATTCAAAGCAGCTTATATTAAGCAATATGGGCAAGGGGATTGGGACACTAATCGTGCTCCATCTGCTGGCATATATAACTTGATTGATAGATATGAAACATATCTCGTTAAAGCAAGGAAAGACTTAAGCTCAACAGTCAGTTCAACGGGAAAATAATAAGGTTATTTTACTGTAAAAAGAATTGCTACCTCTGCCAGGTAGCAATTCTTTTAGCTAAGGCTCCGCCGTTGCTGGTGTTATCACCCGCAACTGAGCGTAGGTTAAGAAGAGATCAATCTTGACCCATGTAATGTGTAAGTAACTTCGGTATAAGCATGCCGATGTTTAACAGAGAAAACAAATTGAAGATGGATTTGTGCAAATGTATTTGCCATATGTATTTATTGTTGCTGGCCCCTGGTACTCGTAAAACCGGTTGTTGAGGTTTACTATACACAGGATGCTCCTACGAAGTCAATCTACTTCTTCTACTCTTCTTCCCCTGCACAAACATCCCCCCCCGTATACTTATCATACAACTCAAATAAAAACGCGTTCGTTCGGTTTCGTTTATAAAGGGTTCGATCGTAGCAGAGATCTACGGCTTTGTCTAATGTGTATCCTTCTTTTGTCCCCGGCCTCAGCACTTCTATTATACGGCCGTTGCGTCGCACACTTTTACTGTTGTGCTTGCTTCATCAGCTATGCCCATGTCCCTTGGCCAACACACCAAACTATAAAGTAGACCCCAGCAGGACGAAAAAATTCGTTTAGCAACCCTATTCAGTGCCTTTTGCAAAAGCAGGAGGTCTAAGACCTCCATTTATCCTGCGTTCGAGATCATCCTGCGGAAGACACTCAAACAATCGCATCGCTGTTGTTTAGCAGAGAACATCTGGCAGAACGAAAAACGTTTAATATTGAGGTGCCGTTCGATGATAAAAATTGTATAATGGTAGATCAAATACTAAACCGCCCGAAGCTCGAAATGTATTTCCCCGCTTTTCGATATTATCCTCTTTAAAAGTTCTTAGTTGGGGTACTATCTGACATCCTGCTACTACACAGATAGGAGTGTTTTTTATGCCCCACATAAAATGAAAGCCGGGAGCTAGTATTTGAGACCAAGTAACATCCTTTGGGAGACCTTCAGTGTTTGAATCGGTAATGCGATATGAGAAGGGGGCAGCAATATCAACAATTGAAACAAAAAAAGTATAGCTGTTTCCTTTTAAAGCCCGATAATTTGATCTGCCATTGAGAAAAATATCTGTACCTGAAACAGAACCGGCTTTTAACTTGCGGTCTATCTTGTTCTTTTCAACATGCCGGGTTCCAAAGCTTAAACTTAATCCGATAGGCACTGTAAAGCCTCCCACCCCCTTCCATTCATGTTTTCGATTTGGAAGAAACAATAATTCTTCCCCTGCATAAGCGCCTACATAGCCGTTCAAATCAATTGACATTCTCGCTCTGCGCTTAATTTTATAAGAGCCCGGTGCCATTGCGTAAGATTCAATTACATTACTTAATTCCTTACTGTTTTTAGTAGTGGTTACATCACTTAAAAAAGCTGTAGCCTGCCTGAATTGCCTGACTAAATTTGGCGCCTTGTCTTCTAAAAGTGCAGATAAATGTTCACCGTATAGTTTATAATCTGCAATAGACAAATCGTCCCAGTTTCTCTTAAATAAGTCATTATTCAAACCCATTAAACCGGTGAGTTTTAAGCTGTCAACATACCTAAAAAAGTAATTTTTTCGATCCTTTAGAACAGTAACAACTAGGTCTTTTATGTATTCCTCCGAAAAATTGCTACTGATTTTATCAATAATATTCGTCTTAATAAATGACTGCAAACTATCAGACTGAAACTTATCCTCAAAGGTTCGTGAAAGGGTTGCGGCTGAAATCTTTTCTCCGTTCTTTTTTATGTCGATCATTGCATAATAAGCGTTCATGCAACTCTCTAATGAAGAAACCTGCTTTTTGAATCCGTTATCTTGCATGTAGTACTGCTCAAACACATTATAATGTTTTTCACTTATGAGAAATTTCCAATATCGAAAACCGTTCTTTTTCGCGGCAGCCGTCTCTATGATTTCAATTATTGAATTTAAGGCTGCGCCAAAGTTATTATTGCTAATATAGTCGTAAGTATAAAATGCTTTTTTAATCACTTCCACACCCGTTCTGGCATTACCTTCTTTTGGGAATTGCTTAAGTATGAAATCCAGAATAATTCTTTGATTGTCCCAAAAAGCATCCTTACCTGTATTCGGTTGCATATTTTCGAATTGTCTGTATATGGACAGCAACTCGGTATATTTTCGTTTTAGGGAATGCAAGTTCACTCCTTCATTAGGAGGAAATAAACTTGTATTGAACAGGCTGAAGTACCTTTTTTCATATTTTAGCCTGGTTAACTCATACATCAAACGAATAGAGTTAGTGTCGGTAGAATGTAAACTTTCCGGGCTTAGCCAAAACTTATTACGTGAAGTATCGTATAACTCCTCATTAATAACATAAGCGGCAAAAACTGTTTTTTTTGCCCAGGTACTCCTTAAAGTATCAGGTCCCCCTGTTTCCTGGTTATCGTTCAGGGTTCTTATAATATCAATAAAACTATATTTCTTGACCGCATAATTGGCAAAAAGTATCCCATCCCTTAAATAGTCCCTTAAATCCTTGTCCACGTTGAAAGAGTTGAAGTAATTGCAGTTGACAAAGTTTTGAGGTAGATTAATGAAATCGGAGGATAGCGCATTTCTCCATTCACTTCCAAACTTCGGTAAGGAGTAGGAAAAGCTTTCCTGGGCCAAAACCTTCCACGTCTGGGGAAACAAATCTTTTGCCAACGAATTGTTCTTCAGATATTTTGTTAATTGCTCAATAAAACTTATCGCAACTTCCTGCTTAAATCTGTTAGCCATATAGATAGCGAGCGCATCAATAATTTCGGACTGCGACGGAAAATTTCTGTTAGAAAGATTCTGAGCGTAACCGGCAGAATTGTTTTGAATCGTAACTTCCAGTTTTTCCAGATTTTTTACAAGAAGGTCCTGCTGCTTTAGTTTGTTATATTGAACCTTTACTTGTCGTAAAAGAATTTCGTTATTAAGCCCTAATATTTCAAGTTGTTTTTTGCCTTCTAGCTCAAGGAAGTATTTTATTAATTCTTCCTTTTCTTTTAAAAAGTCCTTCTCAAAGCGATCTCTCAAATCCTCTATTTTCTTAAACAAAACTTCCATAACGACCTTGGAGTTATTAGATAGCGAGTCGTTAAATTCTCTATTTTTAGCGGTATCAACGGAAACTAATTTATTATAAAAGGTGTCTACTGTATACTGGTTACTATTAACAATAAAACGATAAATAATTTTTAATGTTTCCGTGTCTGTAGAATTAGATTTAATTAGTTTTTGCACTGTCTCAATATGGCGGAGAGCTGTATCGAAATAATGAGATTGAAATTTAACCGAGGCTATTTTTGATTTTAATTCATTATCATTAAATTTAGTTGAAGCTACAAGCTTTGAGTATAACTGCGTACTATCCATTTTTTTTAATGCACTGGAGAAAGCCAGTTCTTTAGCTTTTTTGTAAAGATTAAATAACGAAAGATCGGCAGAATCTGGCGTTCCGTACTTTTGTATATATCCCAATATAGTATCGGCACTGTTTCTTTTTGTTGCATCATCTATTCTGCTGGACCACTCTATAATGCGTTTCGCATCGTAAAAAATATTTTGAGCCTTTACCTGGTAGTTAGCTAACCCTATCATTAACATTATAAGCCTTATCAACCTAGTCACATTATTGGATTGCATAAATCTGTTTTTAATAAGTTGTATTTGTTAATTAAACCGATGTTTCATTAATGCACATTCTATCGATCATTTATTTTTATTTGCAAACGCTGCTTTAACTTTCCCTTTCTTCCCCTCCCCAAACATCGCACTCATATACTTATCATACAACTCAAACAAAAATGCTATTCGCTTGGTTTCGTTTATGCACACTTGGGTGCGGTAGCAGTTGCGCCGCCATCCGCTATTTTAGATGCAAATCCCATAACATTAGTATTGTAAGGGAAAGTTAGTTCAATGATTCCGGCTTTAGTAACTCTGTTTGGTGCCTTTTGCAAAGGCAGGAGGTCTAAGACCTCCATTTATCCTGCGTTCGAGGTCATCCTGCGGAAGACACTCGAACAACTGCATCCTGTTGTTGGCAGAGAACATTCCTGCAGAACGGGGCAGCGGACATTCTACGGAGGGCGGGGGAGAGCTGGCATACCCGTTTTTTATTAGGAATGTATGAACGAGTATTTGGTCGGGACGCAGTCTTCAAGCATAGCTTTTGTGCAGTGTTGTATGTGCTAGGCTGCATTGGGTATGTAAGTGCGCAAAAGGCTAAGAGTCTCTAGTAGGACAAAAACTAAAACAATGGTAGATACGGTCAGTATCCCAAATTCGATATTCTCGTGTAAAGAATAATCGTATAGATTTAGAGAGGTGCAGAGGCATTATGATGATTATTTGCACACATCTTCACATGTAACCGTTTATGATACCTGATGCTAATATTAGCAACAGGTTTTTTGGGAACCGGCAGCAGAACTATGTTCAACATCGTTGTGTCACTCACTGGTACTTGTATAACCTTGGCCTAAGCGTGGTTTTCATAGCATAGCTTTGTGTGTTGGCATGAGACCCGGCGTTGCATGCCGGGGTCCCTGCTTACCCGCAAGGCTAAGAGGAGGAGACCGCAGCAGGACGAAAAACCTTAGCAGTTATTTTCCAAATACCAGACGCAGTCTTGCTTATCATTTGCCTCCGTAGTCACAGACATACGGAGAGCAGCGGACATTCTACGGAGAGCTGGGATGTATGGTTGAGCTAATATGAATTAACGTAGAGTTTTTTTGATCTTTGAGCGGTCGTCAGGATAAAAGAACAATCTCCCCATAGTCTCTGG
>NZ_JAOQAH010000088.1 GCF_025963695.1 Segetibacter sp.
CTGAAATCTTTCCCAACTCTATTCGTTCAAAAGGGCAATCGCTTGGAAGTTTTACCCACTGGTTTTTTGCAGTCATCATTTCCTGGACGTTCCCTGTCGCCATCAATAGCCCCTCTATCGGTCCGGGGAACGTCTTTATGTTTTTTGCAGTCATGATGTGCCTTCAATTATTGTTTTCATGGAAACTGATGCCGGAGACAAAAGGAAAGTCCTTGGAACAAATTCAGAAAGATTTGAAAATTCAGTATTAGTACTTTTTTTCAAGGCGCAATATGGTTTGAAGGTTTAACCGATAAAAAAGTTTATTTATGAGAAATACATCTATTAAGAATTTTCTATTCTGCCTGTTTGTGGGCATGCTGTTTACCGGCACTGCTCATTCGTCCATCAATGAAAAGCGCCGACTTAATAAACCTGTTGCGCCACCCCGCATTGCTATTGCAGGACTGGCAATAGAGTCAAGCACGTTTTCGCCTGCCCTTACAGAAGAAGCCGCATTTCATGCAAAATATGGTGCCGATGTTTTTACATCGTATCGGTTTCTTTCCACTGATTCTCCTCTTCGTAGCAGGGCCATATGGATTCCAACAGTTATCGGTAAATCACTGCCGGGAGGAGCAGTTACTAGGGACGCTTATGAATCATTGGTGACCAAAACACTTGATGCACTAAAAAAGGGGGCTCCTTACGACGGTCTTTATTTCGATATTCATGGGGCGATGAGTGTGGTAGGACTGGATGATCCTGAAGGAGACTTTATTGTAAGAATTCGCAAAGTGATAGGCAAACAAACGATCATTTCTACGTCTATGGATTTACACGGAAATGTTTCGTGGCGCCTCGCTGAAAATACCGACCTGATCACTTGCTACCGCATGGCCCCTCACGAAGACGCTATGGAGACAAAAGAAAGGGCAGTAAGAAACCTTCTCGAAAGAATTGAAAGCGGAAAAGGAAAACCTGCATACAAAGCTTATGTTTCAATACCGATATTGCTGCCCGGTGAAAAAACAAGTACCAGGATAGAACCTGGAAAGAGCGTATATAAAGCGGTTGCGCCCGCTGCAACACAACCAGGTATTGTGGATGCCGCGATTTGGATTGGTTATGCCTGGGCTGATGAACCCCGTAATCATGCTGTTGTTATGGTCACAGGCGATAACAAGGAAAAAGTGACTCAAACCGCCAACCACCTCGCGCAACGTTTTTGGAATGCAAGGTCTCAGTTTGTATTTGTAGCGCCTACCGCAACCTTAGCTGAATGTCTCGATAAGGCGTTGGCTAGTAATAACCGTCCTTTTTTTATTAGCGATTCCGGCGATAACCCTACCGCCGGCGGGGCAGGTGATGTAACCTGGACATTGACAGAAATACTGGCACGGCCAGAATTTAAACCTGAGAACGGTCCTTCCCTTATTTATGCTTCTATCCCCGGTCCAGAGGTGGTTAAAGCTGCTATAGCTGCTGGTGTAGGTAACCAGGTAGAAGGTTTTGCTGGTGCAGCAGTAGATGCCCGCTTTGCTCCACCGGTGAAGCTGTCCGGAAAAGTAGAGGCAATCGAATACGGCGATAGAGATGCAGAAGTCGAAGTGGTCATCAGGGTTGGTAGCGTACATGTTATCGTAACTAAAAAACGTAAACCATATCATAAAGAAGCAGACTTTACGAGACTGGGACTTAATCCGCGGAAAACAGATATTGTAGTTGTAAAAATCGGCTACCTCGAACCTCAGTTGTACGCTATGCAGGCCGACTGGTTGCTGGCACTTACAGTAGGTGGGGTGGATCAAAACCTGGAGCGGCTGGGATATAAAAGAATTCAACGGCCAATGTTCCCTTTAGACAAGAATATGCCAAATCCAGATCTTTCTGCTCAGCTGGTCCCAATATCTGGCAAGTAATCAGTTGAAGATACTCTTCTGCTTGTTTAAGATACACTGTCTAATCATCCGTTCTTTATCATTATTGTCTTTACTAGTGAAAAAAACGATACACATGAAAATCAAAATAACGCTCCTCGTAACATTCATTCTTAGCGTCAGTGCGGTGTTGTTACTATCTTCTTTTTCCGAAATAAAAATAGATACGAAAGATATTATTGGCGCGTGGGGATATGGATCTCCTGAAAACCGTACTGTTATGATTAATACGGACAAAGTTTTTTCTGTCGCAACTTATGATTTACGGGGTAAAAAATTTATTAGTTCCCACGGAGGCACGTGGCGCATCGAAGGCAATAAGTTGATCAAAAATGTTGAGTGGAATTCAAAAGACAGTTTACAGGTGGGAAAAGAAATAGTTGAAGATTTGCAGATGACAAACGGAATGCTGACAGTAAAACAAACGAATGAAATATGGAGCAGGTTGGACGATGGTAAACCAGGCGCGCTCATGGGAGCCTGGATAATAACCGGTAACTATACAAACGACAAGGTTTCAAAAAGAGCAAATCCATTTTATCCTCGACGAACAATGAAGGTGCTTTCCGGCAAATACTTCCACTGGATAGCTTACAATGTGGCCACTAAAACTTTTATGAACGCCGGCGGAGGTACTTATACTACTGCAAACGGAAAGTACAGCGAGACTATCGAATTTTTTACAAAGACTTCAGAAAGTGTGGGCAAAAGCCTAACCTTTGATTATTCATTTGTTGATGGGGACTGGCGACATAAAGGGGAGAAATCAACAGGTGGTCCAATGGACGAATGTTGGTCGAAGCGGGAAACACTTGAAAAATAAATAGTGAAGCGCCACATCACAAAATTTGTTGCATTGGTCATATCATGGCTAGTCTTTTGCCCTCTGTTTGCGCAAGATGAAATTCCCTTATTAGGCGCAACAAAAACAATCCAAACCACAATTTGTAGAATAAAGGCCTCTGCAATAAAAGAAAAAAAAACCATCAATAACGTATATGCTGCTCCTAAAGGTTGGCAGATTGTTACATACAAACCTGTTATTATTGCCAATACTGCAAAAGCTTCTTACAAATTTTCACAGACTGCTCCAGACTTTTCATTTTCATCCACCTCACCCATCTATTCAAAATTTATAGAGCTTTTTGAGTTAGCTGCAGAAAAAAATGTCTTTCAAAAATACGAGCGGCAAATTGCTCAAACGAGAAGCGATTTTGAGAAGTACTATAATAAAGAAGTCCCTCTCTTTTCTACAATTACAACAGCCATTTCTGTTTCCAGAAATAATTATACAAGCAGAAGAACGGGACAATTATATATCGATTTGAAAATAACGGTGGTTTTCATGCCAACAACAGAAGAGGGAGTTTTACAATCTCTCGGGTATTTAAAACATCTCATCAACTCCGAAAACTAGAACACCCTTGTACATCGCAACAAGTTTTAAATAGGCAATAGTTGGTTGGTGGTTTCGTCCACTTCGAACAAAATTTATAGTAAGATCTCAAATAACGAACAACACAACTCCGTACATTCGTAACATTATAATATGCTCAGGTCACTGGCTCAGTTCGTATACTTTAATTTTTTTTGTTTACCAACTGCCGAACCCTCTTCAACATCGTTGTGTCACACTCTTATACATTTTTATACATATTCAACAAAAGCATAAGAAAAAAATCGTTTTTAAACAGCCGTATGAAATACCCAAATAAGCATTTATCCTTTATAGCATTGTTATTTATAGTCATTTTTCACACAGCAAACGCTGCTGTTGTAGATACCGTTCTTACATACAGCCCTTCTATGAAGAAGAATATCAAAGCTGTAGTAATTACGCCTGATAATTACGCAAGCGCTGTTGCGTTACCCGTGGTTTACCTCTTGCACGGCTATGGCGGCAACTACGCAGATTGGATTTTAAAAGCCAAAGGCTTTGAAAAAAGTGCAGACTTGTACCAGATGATCGTTGTTTGCCCCGACGGTAACAATAGTTGGTATTGGGATAGTCCGGTTGACGAAATGTATAAATATGAAACCTACGTTTCAGAAGAACTGGTAAGGTGGATCGATGGCAAGTATAAAACCATCAAAGACCGTAAGGGAAGAGCCATCACCGGTTTGAGCATGGGCGGGCATGGGGCACTTTTCCTGGCTTTTAAGCACCAGGATGTTTTTGGCGCAGCAGGTAGCATGAGCGGCGGCGTCGACATTCGTCCGTTTCCAAATAATTGGGACATGTCAGCGCGATTGGGTAAGTATTCGGAACGGCCGGAGAACTGGGAAAAGAATACGGTTGCGAATATGCTGTACCTGCTTACACCTAATTCCTTGTCTTTGATCATTGATTGCGGTACAGAAGATTTCTTTTATAAAGTGAACGAAAACCTGCACCAGCAACTACAACTTCGCAATATTCCGCATGATTTTATTGCACGTCCCGGTGGTCATAACTGGCCGTACTGGACCAATGCTATCAATTACCAGTTGTTGTTTATGAATACTTATTTTAAAATCCCCGTTAAAAAATAGCAGTACTATTCGTATAAAACAATTTTCTAAAATGTGATTTTGTGGAAATTTACACGCAGAGATCCACAGAGAGATACACGCAGAGAAAAGGAATAATAACTATTTCAGCGGGTCTCTGCAAAATCTCCCTGAAATACCCTCGGGTTTAGAACAATTGGCTCGTTAGGTTTCTGCCTTTTCTTTTTTTATAGCATTTGCCAATTGTCTTTAAAAAATTTCCAACTGCAACGCCCTCTATCATTTCAACTTAATTACCTGCGAGCCGGCAAGCAAAAACGCTCCTGCTCCATAAACCTCCCAGCTTTCAGCACTAAAGTTTTTTTGCGGATCGGCACCTATTGGTTGCACCCATCCAACCCGACCTTCAGCTGATACCAGGGTATTCAATCCTTCCCAGGCTTTTTTAACTGCAGGCGTATATGTTTCCTTGTCTAATATCCCTCGGTTAATCCCCCAGGCTAAAGCGTAACAATAAAAGCCGGAACCACTTCCTTCGCCACCAGGATAAGCAGCCGGGTCAAGCAGACTTGCCCTCCAAAGTCCATCTGCCTGTTGAAGTAAGCGTATTCTTTCAGCCATTTCGCGGTAAATCGTCAGGTAGTATTCGCGGTTAGGATAGTTTTTTGGAAGTTCATCTAAAAGACGAACCAGACCACCCATAACCCAGCCGTTGCCCCGCGACCAAAATACCAGCTTGCCATTCTTTTCGCGTTTGCCTTCACCCTGCCGGTTTACCAGGTAGCTCGCATCACGGGCAAAAAGATGTTCGGTTTTATTGTAAAGCAGCTCATAGGTTTCTCTGAACAGCGAGTCATTAAATGCGAAATAAGATGGATCCTTCAGTGTCACCCCTAGTTTAGCAAGTGTGGGCGGTGCCATAAAAAGAGCATCGCACCACCACCAGGTAATCTTGTGGTTCTTTACCTCGCGACCAGGGACAGTACGCAGTTTCTGAACGGTGTCAATAGTGGCTTGTATCATCCTATGGTCCTTCTTCTTACGATACATATCTATATAAGTCTGGCTAATTGCAATATCATCTGCATGATCATACCGGGCGCCAGGCCTCCATCCGGTTCTTTCACCAAGGGCAAGCAAAGAGTCTCGAATTAGTTTTGATTTAGTTGTCTCGTAGGCAGCCACAACGCCTGCATAAAAAGCGCCGTTTGTCCAGTCGGTCGGTGCATGCTTTGGGTTATTCAACTGCCATTCGGTTACCTGAAGCATTCTCGCCTTGATATTCTTCTTATCAAAAACGTCCTGGCTTTGGGCGGGTAAATTTTGTACAAATAGAAAGGAAAATAAAGCGGCTAAAAGATAAGATCCGGAATTATAATTGGAGATAGACCCTTTTTTCATATTAATAAGATTCGTTCGCAATTTAAGGCAAAAGGCAAAAGGCAAAAGGCAACATTTGCGACTTAGAACTTATAACTTACCACTTAAAACTCCTCTTCCCCTTGGCTTGCTTTTTTAGGCGACAACAAAAACAACTAAAATTCTATAATGGAATACAGACAATTAGGAAACTCAGGTTTAAGAGTGCCGGTGTTAAGCTTTGGAACCGCGACTTTTGGGGGTGGAAACGAATTCTTTAAAGCGTGGGGAAGTACGGAGGTGGATGAAGCAACACGTATGGTAAACCTTTGCCTTGATGCCGGTGTAAATCTTTTTGATACTTCCAATGTATATTCTCATGGGGTAGCGGAGGAGATTTTGGGAAAGGCGATAGCAGGAAAAAGAGATGAGGTATTAATCTCTACAAAAGCAACTTTCCCAATGTCTGATAAAGTGAACGATTATGGTTCTGCCCGTATTCATCTCATCAAAGCGTGCGAAGACAGTTTAAAGCGGCTCGGTACCGACCATATCGATATTTATCATATGCACGGCTTCGATGCAAATACTCCCGTTGAGGAAACGCTAAAAACACTAGACAATCTGGTACAAAGCGGAAAGGTCCGGTATATAGCGTGTTCCAATTTTTCGGGGTGGCATTTAATGAAGTCACTGTCCGTTTCTGAGCGCTATGGCTGGTCTAAATACATTGCTCACCAGGCTTACTACTCTTTGGTGAACAGAGACTTTGAATGGGAATTAATGCCGTTAGGAATTGATCAAAACATTGGAACGATTGTATGGAGTCCGCTGGCAAGCGGCATGTTAAGTGGCAAATATCGGCGAGACAAACCGTTGCCCGAAAATAGCCGTGTAGTTCAGGGAGGAAGTCCGGTACCTGGAGATACAATTGATAATGAAAGACTGTATAAGATAGTTGATGTTTTAGATGAAGTGGCAGAAGAAACAGGAAAGACCGTTGCCCAGGTATCCCTCAACTGGCTCTTGCAGAGACCAACTATTGCCAACATTATAGTTGGGGCAAGAAACGAAGAACAGCTAAAGCAAAATCTGGAGGCAGTAGGGTGGAATTTAACTATCGAACAAGTGAAAAAATTAGATGCTGCAAGCGAGGTTTACCCAGCTTATCCTTATTGGCATCAAAGGCAGTTTCCAATGTTAAATGCAAATCCCAAACTGTACGGGGGTAAATAAATGCAATGCATAAGGGGGTGCTTTTTTATGAAAAAGGGCATTATATTGCGGAAAGCTTCAGGGGGCCATACTCTAATAAATCCTTGATGGCTTGCTTAGTTATTGCTTTAAAATGAAAAAAAAATCCTTCAGGTGAAAACTTTACTGCTTCGCGGTTTTTGATAATGAAATCATCAGTATCCATATTAATTTTACCATGAACACCGGAACTTACTTTTAAATTATTTGTCCTTCGAACCTTATTCTCATGTGCTTTTTAAGAGCGCAACGTCCGCTGTTTCTACAGGGGACTCCTTTTTAAACTTTATCGACTGTAAATAAAAAACCTGCGTTTTTATCGCAGGTTTTTTTATAACAAACTATTTGTTCTATAAAATGCTTTTTACTTCTACAACAGTTGATGTAACCTGATTACCCCGTAATAAAAACACCTTCAATTTTGCACCTGTTTTCGATAACAGCGTTTTGTACTCCTCAATGTCGTTTTTGAAATTGTTATTAATACCGTAAATAATGTCATTGTCTTTAAGGCCGGCTACATAAGCAGGAGAGTCTTTTACGATGTCTTTTATTATTGTCTTTCCGTTTTCCATTAAAAGAGAGCACCCAACATAGCTATAGTCGAATGGATTATTAAACATACTATTTGGTACAATGTGAATTTCATCAGCGGGATAATTAATGATTACATTAAAGCGCTCCATCAACTCGTTGCCAATGATACCGCCTGTTGCTGGATAATTAGAAACATTGTGAGTATCATCAAAAATATATGCAGGTACTTTTTTTAGCAAATAAGGGCCAATTTGTATTTCATCTACCGTTGTCAACATCATCTCTTTTTTTCCTCCCAATCCTTCTGCACCCGATGAAAAAATCTTCTTATTATTAGCCAGTACGTTGCTGTCTTTTACAAACTTATCCGATAATAAAAAGCACATGTCCGCTCCCGTGTCAAAGTAAAACTTACTATCAATCTTCCTGTTGTCGTTAACGGTTGCTTCAATGGCTGCAAGTTTATTAGCGTGAGTTTTTATTATATAGCCGTCTTTAGGGTACGTAATATTGCCCGGCTTCCAAACTTCAATTGTCAGGTGCTCATAATCCAGTTTAACGATATACGACTTCAAAAAGCTGTAACCTATCACACCGTGAATTTTGAGATTATGGGCTTCAGTCAAAAAGCTATAATCATTTACATGGAAGTCGAGATTATTAATGTGGAGGCGAGGCAACCTTAACTGTTGATTAAATATAAATTCTGCTGTTTTTGTTTGCGATAGTCCTTTAAGTGTTGACCCGCTGGTGGTGGGATTTAAATTGAACTGTCGGGCAGTAGCTGAATCTAGTGATATACCGCCACTGCCCGTATCGAGTATAAAATTGAGGGAGTCGGTAAAAACACCTAATTGACCTTTAATAATAATAATTCCACGATTGGTTATAGTAAAGGAAAACTTAGTAAGCAGGTTTGCTTTTTGGCTGTCAGTATCAGTGGAATTTGCGGAAAGACTTATAAAAAGAATAGCAGCACTAAAACAGGCCAGTCGATGAAATAAGCCCCGCTTTAAACCTGTACGGATCATACTAAAAGTTTTAAGAAATATTTTAATAATCGTCCGATTAACGTAGATGGTATTTTGTTTCCTTCTCACCAAGAAAAGACAGAATGTACTAATACCGGAAAAAGAAGGAGAAAAGGAACTACAATGTGGCAGCCTACATATTATTCGGTGATCTTCAAAAAATTTATCCTCGAAATCTTTTTCACTATTGCCCCCATACAATAATAGAAAGTTTAGCAGGCGTTTTTTGCTGCTTTTTTCTTAAGCGACCGCCTACAATTCTGAAGCATTATTATACCTTCTTGAAGGCTATGGATGAACCTTTGTATTACAGTTGAATGTGCAGTTTGACGGGAGACGTAATCCCCAGAAAAAAAGCTGGTAATTTAATGCTTTTTCTGCCTCTTTTAATGCCATTGCTGCTTCATTTATTAATGGGCCAGGCTGTTGTTAAGAAGGCGATAAACGGTCTTCGGTTTCCATTATTCCAGCTGTAAAGCCTTTTTCCCGCCGTATTAGCCGCTTATCATTTACACTTCTTTTTTAGGTATTTCCGCCAATATAAGTTCTACATTAGAACCTGAGAACATCTTCGTATGAAAGAAATATTCGAAAATCCCATCCGAATGAAGAAGAGGCTAATAGTAAAAAAAGGCATAGAGAATATTGCTCTTAAAGTTGAAGACATAGCCCTTATTTACACAGAAAACAAACTAGTGTTTGTTATTGATGGGCAGTCAGGAAAAAAATATATAACAGATAAAAAATTGGTTGAACTGGGGGAGGAGTTAGACGCTGGTATTTTTTTTAGGGCCAATAGAAAATATATAATCAGCATTAATTTTATTAAAGCTTTTAAGCCTTTTGAAAAAGTAAAAATACAGGTGTATTTAACCCTTCCTGAGATAGAACATCAAATAATTGTAAGCCAGGAATCAGCAAAGTTTTTTAGAAAATGGATCGACGAAGTATAAGCCTTGTGTAAACCGTTGAGGCAATGGCTCACATGGTTGTACTGCACCAGGTTTAAAGGCAGAATAAAACGAACCCAGTACAAGTGAGTGACACAACGATGTTGAAAAAGGTTACGACGCCGGTCTAATAACTTCGCTCTTCATAGAATTCGCTTCGCAACTCATGGTACAAAAACGGCTATACAGTTTTTCGTATATCGGCACAATGTTGTGAATGTCGAACTTACACGCCTGCTCATAGGCCTGTTGCTTAAAAGTGGCAAGGGTATCGTCGTTTTGTAAAATTTCTATTGCACGCCGACTCATATTTGCGACATCGCCAACATTACACATAAAACCTGTTTTGCCATCAATATTTACTTCCGGCAAACCGCCTGCGTTGGTACTTAATACCGGCATACTTGCCGCCATAGCTTCCAGCGCCGCCAGTCCAAAACTTTCGTACTCTGATGGAAGTATAAAAAGATCGCTCACTACTAATATTTCCTCCATTTGCTCCTGCTTGCCCAAAAAACGTACATCGTCTGTTATTCCTAGTTCTTTCACCAGGTCTTCCAATACGGGTCTTTCAGGACCATCGCCCACCATCAGCAATTTTGCAGGCATGTGCTTCTTTACTTCAGCAAAAATGCGTACCACATCCTGCACTCTTTTTACCTTTCTAAAGTTTGACGCATGTACCAGAATTCGTTCGCCATTAGGCGCAATTACCCGTCGAAATGCATCAATTGGTTTCTTGCTAAATCGCCCTACGTCTACAAAGTTGTGTATGACCTCGATCTCCTTTGTAATAGCGAAAGACTTATAAGTTTCAAGGCGCAGGTTGTCGCTAACAGCGGTTATTGCATCACTTTCATTTATACTAAAAGTAACCACAGGCGCGTACGTTTTGTCTTTTCCCACCAGCGTAATGTCTGTACCGTGCAGGGTTGTAATAACCGGTATTTTTTTGCCAACTTTTGCAACAATCTGTTTAGCCATGTAGGCAGCAGAGGCATGGGGAATAGCATAATGCACATGCAACAAATCGAGTTGATGATGGAGTATCACGTCAACCATTGTACTTGACAAAGCCACCTCGTAGGGTGGGTAGTCAAACAAAGGATAGGTAGGAACCCGCACTTCGTGATAAAAAATATTCGCACTAAAAACATTCAGTCTAACGGGCTGCTGGTACGTTATAAAATGTACGAAATGACCTTTATCAGCAAGTGCCTTTCCTAATTCTGTAGCTAACACACCACTTCCACCAAAGGTGGGGTAGCAAACGATACCTATACGCATTGTAGCGGTTAAATTTTTATGTTACCGGCATTGGTGTTCTCTTCAACTTTACTTGCGTCGCACACTTGTACCGAAGATTTTTTTATCGCCCATCTTACTTATGCAAAATAACCTGTAAGTGCAATAACATGCAAGTAACAATAAATTCTGCTATTGGTTCAAATGAAGGGTAAGGGGTATATTTCAAACTGTCGCTGCCAATTTAGGTTGTTGAGGACTCCCACCTGGGCGGTTGCTGTTGCTGGCGTCCTCAACACCAACCTCTTGCACCGACGACGATTTGGTATAAACCGGGTTTGCTGCAGGGGGAGGCGGTACCGATATAGGGCTTCTAAACAGAACATTAATTAATCGCTGGCAGCATTTCTTCCCGACAACCATCCATACCTTGATTTGCACCATGCATGAAATGATGATTAGAGCCTGTAAATAAAAGAGAACTTTGCGGGTGCAAATACGGCAGCATTCATTTACCTGGTACATAAGTACGGGTTTTTACGGTAATTTTTATAGTAGTAGCCATTGGTTTCAAAAGCGATACCTGGGCTACACCGATGACACCTTCTTTTTTGCCATAAGGTACTTTGCCTGTTTACTTCTACAAAGAAAGTAGCGAGTTCAGTAAACCCTGTCTGTATTGGCAGGGTTATTTTATAATAGAAAAGTAATTACAATTACATTTACATTCCATGGGAAAAGTGATTACCATATTCTTTCTTATTTTATTTTTAGCTTTCGGAGGGTGGTTCTACTGGAAGTATTATTTTACCTATAGCGATGGAAACCGTACCGGTTTGTTGCAAAAGTTCTCGCGTAAAGGAAATATGTTCAAAACTTACGAGGGCGAAATGGTTCTAAATAGTGTCATCAGCAACAATACAAGCCCAATGGCTATGGAAAAATTTTTCTTTTCAGTAGAAGATAAAAATGTAGCCTCAAAAATGACTGGGTTTGAGGGACAAAGGGTAGTACTTCATTACCAGGAAAAAAACGGCGCACTCTTCTGGAGGGGAGACACCCGTTACATAGTTGACAGCGTGAGTAATGTAGCTCGCTAGCTATGAAGAGTACAACAAAAATATCGCAAGTCTTTTATGTATATCGGGCAACTGGTTTTTCCATTCTGCAATTGTTTTAGTTACAATTGTTTCAGTTTGAGCCGTTATGTCTACAGCCACACATAGCTGTGTTTGTGGTTTACACGTTTCTGTTATTTGTTTTATTAATTGATTATTTCGGTAAGGTGTTTCGATAAATATTTGAGTACATTTTTTCTTCGATGATTCGTTTTCCAACTCTTTTAATACTGTCTTTCTTTCACCGGACTCTATAGGGAGATAACCTGTAAATTGAAAACGTTGACCATTCATTCCACTGGCCATCAATGCCAGTAAAATGCTGCTTGGCCCCACTAACGGCTTTACTGTAGAACCTATTTTTTGAGCTGCATTTACCAAAACCTGTCCGGGATCTGCGATACCAGGGCAACCGGCTTCACTTATAATGCCTATATTATTTCCTTCTTTTAAAAGTTGCGTAAAAATTTTTTGTACTTCTTCTTCAGCCTTGTGAATGGTAAACCATTTATAGTCGTCAATTACCATTTCGCGCCACAGAAGTTTCAGGTGTCTACGGGCTGTTCTTTCATTCTCTACAAAAAAAACATGGCATTGCTTCACCGCATCTAAGACATACAAGGGAATAGTTTCGACCGCGTGGTCATATAAAAAAGTAGGGATCAGAAAAACACTGCCGGCCATAAGATAATTTGAAAATGAGGAAATTTGAAAATTAGTCAAAATTGTGACAATTCTATTCAACTGTTGCCATTCCGATGTGGAAGGGATGATTTTATTTGCAGCATAATAAAACAAAAGTACACGAGTGCGACGCAACGGGGCTTAATAGTAATAGGATAGCTGGTTACAAGAAATTAAAATTTGTCTCACCTATTTTTAATCTAACCCAAAATTATAGTTCTACCTGTTTCATTTTTTCATTGTGTATACTTAAGGTAGCAGCAATTACTGCATAAGAAGGGGCGAACAGCCAACCAATAATGGGAATTAAGTGTAAGAGATAAAACATTAAACCGTTGGCAATTGCAAGGCCTTTTCGTTTTCCTATAAAATGAATGCTTTCTGATGCCGTTAAATGATTTCTTTCTAAGGTAT
>NZ_JAOQAH010000092.1 GCF_025963695.1 Segetibacter sp.
TTGAGATGTAGGGGTACAAGCATTGGTGATTGCTATAAGAAAAATGATATAAAATGAGCGCCTTTCTAACTTCATAAGATGCAAACCTAAGCGGCAATTCTGAAGGAAATCTAAAGTGTAGTGGTATGTTATAGTTTACAGGCCCTCGGCTCTCCAACGGTGCCATTAACTATAAAAACAGTAATAGAAGCAGCATTGCTTATTGGAAGCACACCGTTTTTAATACTTTAAAAGCGATGAGCTGTAAGCAGATATTTGTAGAGAAAAAACTTCTTTATAAAACTTGATATTGATTTTAAAAACCGAGGTCAATATATATAGCTTATTCTTTCTGATGATACAACTACATCCACTCACCCTTAAGTTCAACTTCAAAAAACCGGAGTAAATTTAAAAACCTGTCAATAGCAGATGCGACAGAACTAAATTTAAAAGCCTCTGTGTCTTTAAGTTAATAACCCTATTTCTGTTACAATGAAACATGAACCGAAGCAATAAAATTTAGCCCCGGTGCAACTATGGCTGAGGAGTAAGGGCGGTAACGTTGATTTGTAATATTTTCTAAACCAGTATTTATTGTACAATGTGTATTTAACCTATAACTTCCTTTTACATTAAGTGTGTACCATGAAGGACTATACGGTTTGCCTTCGGGGTCTGATGCATATATAAATGGTTTTGCCTGTTCAGAAGGTGCAAGGTCTTTGCTGCTTACTTCCGCATTGTGGAGCAGATCAAACTCAAGCATCCATTTTTGGTTTTGATACTTAATAAAAGAACTCCCATAAAACGGTGGAGCATGGCGCAGAGGAACTTCCTCGTCTTTGGTGTCGTCTGTTTCACTGCCATTTATCCAGTTTGCTCTAAGTTTCCAACTTAGGTTTTTAGCAAAAAACCATTCATAACCGGTTTGCAAACCCCATACACTTGCATGCGCGACATTCTGCAATGCCTGTACTTTACTAACACTTCCCTCATAAAGAATACTGTCGCGGCCATTAAAAGTAAAAGGCCTGCGCACGATAGCATTATCGAGATAAGTATAAAAAACAGTGATATCGAACTTAAACCTGTTATGAATATTTTCACTTATGCCCAGGTCGACATTATAGACATATTCGGGTGTGAGATTTGTATTTGGTACAACTACATTGCCTGGTTCAGAATCGAAAACTTTCCCTACATCGTCAATATTGGGTACACGGTAACCAGTAGATATGTTTGCATTTACCTGCCACGTTTCGTGCGGGCGAAAAACAAGACCGACATTACCTGTAAAAGCACCTCCCCTTATTTCAGTTTTTGTAAATGGGAACTTGAAAAACGTGGTGTCAAACGAGGCAGTTAACGATGCGTAACTGTAGCGGATGCCGGTAGCTAAAGTAAGTTTTTTACCAAGGTTGTTTTTATAACTTCCATAAAAGCCTACTGTAGTCATTGATGATTTGTCGGGGTAGCGGGTTGAGGTACGTTCGTCAGATCCGTTGTTAATGTTAAGCCTGGTAGCCGCAGAACCTACCTTATTAAAAACATATTCTACTCCATAAAACAGTTCGCTTTTATCTGATAAAGCCCTGCTCAAATCAAGATTAGCTGAATACACTTTTACCTTTTCAGTTTGCGTTCTAAGTTTTGCATTGTTTAACCGCCGGTCATGGCGGCTCTCTTTATAATCCTGGTAAGCCAATACAAGTTTTGCTTCATCAAACAATGAACCTGTTCTATGGTGTAACAGTTGTAACTGTTGCATTTTCCAAACCTGCGGGCCATAGTACCATTCAGCATAAATAGGAACACTTCCTGCTGCTTCTATAAGCCGGTCGTAACGGGGAATATTACCTGTGCCTGAATAATGGGTAGCAAACACGACATCGAAATTCTCTCTTGGTTTGAATTTAATTTTTGCGAGGGCATTGACTTGGTTATAACCGCTTTGTTTTTGAACATATGGATCAGGGTTAGCAACGGCACTATCCCTGTTATTGATTCTTTCCACATAATGGTTTCTAAAGTAAGAATCCTGACCTCCGTTGCGGCCCATTCTTACATCCTGAAAATTGCTATAAGTGGCCGAACCAAGAAAAGCCCATTTCTTACCACCTAAATTAACATCTACATGTTGGGTTTGCTCGTTATTTGCCGATGAATATCTCTTTAATCCATTCGCCTTTATAAGCAACTTGTCTTTTGTAGAAAAGACCGGTTCAAACGTATGAAAGTCCATTACTCCTCCAATTGCGTCGCTTCCATAAATAATGGATCCCGGACCAAATATTACTTCAGCATTTTGTACAGACAGCGGATCTATAGAAATAACATTTTGAAGATTTCCACTTCTATATATTGCGTTGTTCATTCTTACACCATCTACCACTAATAAAACCCGATTTGCAGAAAAACCCCTGATCATGGGGCTTCCTCCACCCAGCTGGCTTTTTTGAACAAACACCTGCCCTGTCATAGATAAAAGATCGGCTGAAGTCTGAGGATTTTGAAGCCGCGCTTCCTTCATATCAACTCTTACAATTGTATTGGGAATTTCATTCATTTTTTGTTCCCATCGGCTTACTGAAACAATTACCTCTTCAAGATTTGCTGATATAGTGTCTTTTACAGGTTTTTGTGCATTAACCGTCCCGAATGCTAACACACCTATAGCGACAAGGCATCTAGGTCTTATCATAATACTCATAGGTTTAGCTTTTTAACAATTATAGAATAACGCATGTATAAAAGACCGCCATCAGTATCACCATCAGCCCAAGAAATGCTGATAGTGATAACTGTAACACGCATGATCTATGTCTGCATTTATTGCACATTCATGCGTAAACAACCTGTTTAATTTGTAATCATTTAATGTTACTAACTTAAGAGTATGCTTTAGAAGTGATATACCACCTCTCGCTGGAGGAACTTAAGCGATCTGCTGTTTATACTAGTATACATCAGATTGCTCTGCTTTTATCAGGCGTTGTAAAATGGCGCATTAACCCTCTACGCATTACGCCGTTATTATACATCCATATACAATTCCTTAAATACTAAAAAGATTTTTTTAGCAACGGAGCGTTTGCCTGCATTACTGCTTTTAAATCCTTCAGTTCTTTATCAACTTCTTTGGTCAGTTGTGCCCTTACTTCCTCGGCCTGCTTTGTTGGTCGCGCATCGGAAGATCCCTGGTCAATTAATAAATACGCTAATCGATTGTTTACTTTTATGCCATAATTCAAGGCATCCTGGCGGCTTTGATTTTTTGTTTGATGAATGTTGTTTTCTATCACTATTAACTGCTTTTCCAGCTTTTTTATCTGCTCTGTTGTTCCACTACCTCTTTTCTTTATAGCAGCAATGTTGTCTTTAACCTTCTTGATTTCTATAATGGCCTGGTTTGCTTCACTTACTTTATCTCTCACAGCTATGAGGTAATTAAACTGAGCTTTAAAATCTTCAGGAGTGGTTTTTACTCTGGGATCTTTCAAGATTTCGAATTCCTGCTCTGTGGTTTCGCCTTTTGCAATCAGCCTTACTTTGTACTTACCCGGCACAGCTTTTGGCCCTAGGTTGGGAGAACCATAGAAGATCATTCCTGGAAATGTTTTGTAACCGGCATAACGCATATCCCACACAAAACTGTTTCCTCCTGGTTTCAGTTTCAGCCTGGTTGCAGTAGTATCTTTACTTGAATACGATTTTATTACAGCACCGTCCTGTTGCAAAAACTGCAGTTTCACCTCAGCAGAGTCCGAAGTGTCCCTAACGAAGTAGTTCACAATGACGCCATCCGGATGATTTTCACCTTGTAACTTTAAACCAGCTTCCGAAATTTCTTCGCTGTTTCGCTTAACATACATGCGATAGGTTTGCTTTGGTTTAAAAAGATAGGCAGGTTTTGCAGCACTCTGCGGTTGTAACTGGTGAAGCGGAGTGAGATCATCAATCAACCAGAAACTGCGGCCGTGCGTAGCAGCTATCAAATTATCATTTTTAATAGCTAAATCATGAATTGCCACAGGCGGAAGATTCAATTGAAACTTGCTCCAGTTTTCTCCATCGTCAAACGAGATCCACATTCCTTTTTCAGTTCCTGCATATAATAATCCTTTGCGTTTAGGATCTGCCCTCACCACCCTTGCGTACTCAGTTTCAGGAATACCTTTAGTGATTACCTTCCATGTTTTACCATAATCTTCTGTTTTGTAGATATATGGCTTGAAATCTCCAAATTTATATGACGTTGCTACCACGTAAGCGCCGCCCTTTACAAAAGGGTTTACGTCAATAGCATTCATCATATTGTATTTGGGAGAAGTTGGTGGGGTTATGTTCTTCCAGGTTTTACCTCCGTTTTGTGTTACATGCAACAAACCATCATCTGAACCAATCCAGATTTCATCTTTTTGATAGGGCGATTCTGTAATTACAAAAATGTTGGCATAATACTCGGCTCCTGTATTATCCTGGGTAATAGGCCCACCCGATGATTTGATTGTATGTGGTTCATTACGACTCAAGTCTCCACTAATAATATCCCAACTTTGTCCGCCGTTGTAACTAACATGTAGGTAGTTTGATCCTGCATATAGTTTTTGAGGATCGTGATGGCTAAATACAAGAGGATAATTCCAGTTCATACGGTACTTCATTATATCTGCACCCGAACCAGCTGGCAGGTCGGGCCAAACATTGGTAGAACGCAATTGACCTGTTACCATATCCTGCATCTTCATTGTTCCTTTATAAGCACTGCCATAAATGAAATCATTGTTTAACGGATCAGGAGCTAGGTGCGCACTTTCACCCAAGTCCACTACATCCCAATCTTTTTCAGAAATGTTTGGCCCTGCAGAACGATGAAGGATTCTTATACTGCTATTGTCCTGCTGGGCTCCGTAAATACGATAGGGGAAATGATTATCAGTAGTTACCCTGTAAATCTGGGCAGTTGGTTGATTATGGTAAGTTGTCCAGATCTTGCCGCCGTTATTCGAAACTTGCGCTCCTCCATCATCAGCTATAACCATCCGCTGGTTGTTATTCGGGTCAATCCAAATATCGTGGTGGTCACCGTGCGGCGCATTATACAACTTAAATGTTTTTCCGCCATCGGTAGATTTACCATAACTAACGTTCATAACATACACCGTATTTTCATCCTGCGGATCTGCAATAATGCGGCAGTAGTACCATGCACGTTGCAACAAAGCACGATCCTGGTTTACACGGGTCCAGGTTTCTCCGGCATCGTCAGAACGGTACACTCCACCTTCCTTTGCCTCTATACACGCATAAATACGTTTTGAATTTTTGGGCGATACTGATACGCCTATTATTCCAATAGTTCCTGTTGGCATTCCGGAGTTAGCAGACAAGCTTTTCCAGGTGTTTCCACCATCCACACTTTTCCAGAGTTTCGAATCCGGGCCGCCACTATCCATTCTCCAGCCATTCCTTTTTATATTCCAGGTGCTTGCATAAACAATATCAGGATTGTTTGGGTCTAAAGTTAAATCTACCGCTCCTGCTTCCTTTGAAGCAAACAATACCCTCTCCCAGTTTTTTCCGCCATCCTTACTTCTGTAAACGCCCCGGGTATCAGAAGGTTGCCATAAATCACCCATTACTGCAACATATACCAGGTCGGGATTGGTAGGGTGAACTCTTATTTTTCCAATATGCCTTGAGTCCAACAGGCCGATATGTTTCCACGTTTTACCTGTGTCTACCGACTTCCACATACCCCAGCCGGACGAAACGTTGTTACGAACAGTTTGCTCACCTTCTCCAGCGTAAATAACGTTGGTATTACTTTGCGACACGGCTACTGCCCCTACCGTTCCGCCGAAATATTTATCGGTTATATTATCCCATGTTTGTCCCGCATCTTCTGTTTTCCAAACACCACTACCAACCGAGCCGAAATAATATAATAAAGGGTTATTGTCAACGCCCGTAACTGTGCCCGAGCGACCTCCTCTAAACGGGCCAATTCCACGCCACTTTATTCCACCGTATAAATCAGCGCTAAATTTAGCCGCAGCAACTGAGGTAGCTTCAGGTTGCTTGTTAGCTGTTTGAGCAACACAAAAAGTAGTTGTAAAAACACAGAATAGGAAGAGGTATCGTTTCATCATAATTATTTATTTCAGGGAGGTTTAGTTGTTTAAAAACCCTGGCCCTTATTCTTGAACATTTAAAGAAGAATAACATGGATTTCATTGGAGTCGGGATCTGTTCCGCTATTTCACAATGTGGCCGGATTAGACTATTTGGAAAGGCGCGTCACTATATCGATCTGTAAATGATTGCTCAGCTTTTTTGAAATTGTACAAATAGCAGCACCGGTAATAGTAATAAGGGTAACTACAATCTCCAGCTACCTGCTATATCACTACCGTAAATTTTAAAGGTATTATTTGCGATAATCCAACGCGGGTTTTCTGTTACCCAACAAAGCTTCGTATGTAAAATCTCCGCCTCTTCTTTTTAAAAATTCTTTTTTTGCTTCAACTAAAACCGCTCGCTTTTTAAAAAGATCATAAGCTGAAAGAGCAATTGTTTTTGCTGCTATCATCATACCTTTTGCGCCAATACTTGATCCTGCTGCCGCCACATTTTGCCAGCTATGACCAGATGAGCCGGGAACAAAAGTAGCAGTAGAAATGCCGGCTGTGGGTGTTGTCCAGCTGACGTCTCCAACATCGGATGAAGCGCCGCCGCTTTCCTGTTTTTCAACCACTTTAAAAGCTTGCACTTTAGCGGTCGTTTCTAATGCCGGTATTTTTGCTCCCTGGAAAGTGGATTGTATTTTCTCGGCAAAAGCCTTTTCACCAGCCGAGTAAGTAAAGCCACCTACTGTATTTAAGTTGGCATCCATTATTTTCGAAAGAGCAACATTAGGCAACATGTTGTAGGTGCCTCCTATGATCTCATAGTCCATTTTAGTTTCTGTGCCAAGTGCTGCACCCCGGGCTGCTTTTACTACTCTCTCCCATACATCCTTAACGACCTGCATATTGGGGTTACGGACATAAAAGTATACTTCGGCAAATGCAGGTACTACGTTTGGCGCTTCGCCACCTTTGGTTATTATATAGTGAATACGGGTATCAGAAGGAATATGCTCACGCATCATATTTACCATATTATTCATTGCTTCTACACCATCCAGGGCTGAACGACCACGTTCAGGTGCTCCTGATGCATGGGCAGCAATACCGTAAAACCTAAACTTGCCACTTTTATTTGCAAGCCAAGGAGAGATGCCCGCATCATTGTCGTTTCCCGGATGCCAGTGTAATACTGCATCAACACCATTAAAAAGTCCTGCACGCACCATAAAAACTTTCCCCGATCCACCTTCTTCGGCGGGGCAACCATACAGTTTAATAGTGCCTTTGCTACCAGAACTTTTAAGCCAATCCTTAACTGCTATTGCAGCAGCTACAGAGGCGGTGCCGAAAAGGTTATGCCCACAACCGTGGCCGGCAGCGCCTGGAATTAAGGGTTTTTGCGCCGGCTCATCTGATTGTGATAATCCGGGCAATGCATCGTACTCTGCAAGAATACCTATCACCGGTTGCCCCGATCCAAACGTAGCTACAAATGCTGTTGGAATACCAGTCACCCCTTTTTCTATATTAAACCCTGCATTGGCCAGTTGATCTTGTAGTAAAGCCGAGCTTTTAACCTCATTGTATCCTGTTTCTGCATATTCCCAAATTTGCCTGGCAATATTTGCATAAGTGGCTTCATTTGATTTAATTGATGTAAGAATTTTATTTTTATCGGTAGTTTGGCAAAAAGCATCAGTTGAAACAATGAGTGCAATGCTTAGAAATGCAATTTTTGTATTCATTTAATTTTCGTGTTTTAAACATTACAATAACCCGTTTGACTTCGAGGGTACCCGGTTCGCATACTGACTAACAGTACAAGAGTGCGACGCAATGGCTGATGCATGAAGAACAACTGCCAGTTACAAAAAAAGGATTTGCATCGTCTTCTATGCAGTAACATGTAGTTGCAGCGGTAAGTTCTGCATCGGAACAATCGGGAAGCTAATCCACCAGTCCCGCTTCTAAAACCAAAATCAACAATGCATTTTGAATAGCTAGATAACCTTTGTCGTTTACCCACCATTCAGTTAACGCATGCCCTCCACCACCCACACCACCACGGCCAATAGTTGCGGCAGGAACGCCTTTTGAAATAGGGATATTTGAATTAGTAGAGCTGATTCCCAACTTTGATTCTGCACCTAAAAAATTGGCCGACGCCATAGCCCTTTGCAATAAAGGAATGGTAGGATTTTGAACACCGGAAGGCCTGTCACCTACTAACTTTATATCTACGGTAAGGTCTGCCCCTCTTCTTTTTATTTCATTCTCTTCTTTCAAACCTCTTTGTAATGCTGCCTGTAATAATTTATCGATAGCTGCAAGTCGTTCAGCACTTTCAGACCGCATATCTACTTCCATCCATGACTCATACGGAATGGCATTTACCGAAGTACCTCCACCTACAACCCCGATGTTGTAAGTAGTTTTAATGCCGCTTTTTGTAAAAGCATCTGCATTAGTAACAAAATAATGAATGGCTCGTGCTGCTGCGTTATGGGGGTTTGCAAGGCCAAAAGCACCATAAGAATGACCACCGGGACCTTTAAAAGTTATGCGATAACGATGAGAACCTACGCCGCCATACGTAATGCCACCGATACCGCCACCGTCTACAGCAATGTAAGAGTCAATTTTAAGCCCGCTGCTAAATAGCTCCTTAGTTCCTCTTAAATCACCTAAACCTTCTTCACCAACAACACCTGCAAACAATATGTTGGCATCTGTTTTTACGTTTGCTTTGTTCATTGACCTTAATACAGCCAGTACCAGGGCCAGGCCGCGGGTATCGTCACCAATACCGGGGGCAGCAAGTGTATCACCGCGATGTTTTACAGTTACATCCGTTCCTTCAGGAAAAACGGTATCTAAATGTCCTTCAATAACTACCGTTTTCTTTCCTGATTTCCCCTTCCTTAAAGCAATTACATTTCCGGCTTTATCCATCCATATAGAATCTACTCCACTAGCTTTCATCATTTCCAAATACTTCTCTGCACGTTTTTGCTCTTTATAAGGAGGAGCAGGAATTTCTGTCAGTGTTACCAGGTTTTTTTCAGTTTCAGGTTCTAAATCCATGATGGCTTTAAAAGCCGATTTGATGACTGCTTTTTCTGATAAAGCTTTTATTTCGTTTTGATAACGTTTTTCGACAGCAACCTTTACCGTTTGTTGAATTACATCTCCCCCACCTTCCTGTGCCTGTAAAGCATACGAACCTAAAAAAAAGAGCGTTGTTAAGGGCAGTACTTTCAATAATGATTTCATAGTATCTTTTAATTATTAACTAATAGTAAATAAAGCGGTATAGCCTTGAAGGCCAGATGAGCATTGTATTAAAATTCAACAGTAAATTGAATTCATTAAGACTGGTCCGAGCGAAAAAAGAGTCTTGAATAATGCGACGCGAAAAACGGCAATAGTAGTGCCCCGCCCCAGATAATTCAATTCATTTTATTACTTTCCTAAGAAGCAATACGGGCACGGGATAAAGTGCCCGTATTTGCAACCCTGAGGTTTATTATTCACCCAATGCGTACAACTGATTGAACAAGAATTTAAATGTTCCATGTGTTTGACCACGGAAAGTTATCTCTGGCCCAAAGGCATACAGCTTTCCTGCACCAACCTTTGCTTCAAAAGCAGCAACACCATTTTTAAGATAAGCTTGTCCGTAGGCCCAACCGCTACGAAGCGGTGTAGCCGACGAGAACCAGGCTACCGGTTTTACCTGCCCTTTAGCAACACCATCCGGGGTAAGGTTAAATACAGGGCTTGCATCAAAATATACGTCTCCTTCGGCGGCCATACCCCAGGCGACAGATTGTGTAGAGTCAATACTTACACGTAAAATACTTCCGGGTATGTAAAATTTTTCGCCGGGTAATGGTCTTTCCTGTCCGGCTGCAGTCATTTCGGTAAGTGCATTACTGACAGGAAGTTTTAGATGATAAGCAAGATTAGTACTGCTGCCTACTGTGACTACCGTACCCCCGGCTTCAAGAAATTTTTTGATCTGAGGAATACTTGTATCGGCAGAAATGCGACCTAACCATGGCCTGAACTCAGCAGGAATGTCGTTGGGCTTAGGTTGCCCGCCTCCGTAACCCCTGTTTGAAGTACCACCGCTTACAGCTGGAATAGCGCCGGTAACAAAAACAATTACATCGTATTTGCTCTTTAAATCTCCTTTATCAATTTCGCTGCTATAAACTACCTGAGCAGGAAAATGGTATTGTTCCATAATCCACCTTACCCAACCTGACGGCATTGAACCCCCATAAGTATCCCAAAGAGCAATACGGACCGGAGACACCTTAACAGCATTAGCAGGGCGTTTAGAAATACTATTTGCTTTTAAGCCTAACCCGGACGCCGATTTGTCTAAAATCGCTTTTCCTGCTGCCGGAACAAAAAATGTTCCGGTACCCGCATGCGCCATACCATTAACGCCTTTCGGCAACCTGTAAACGTCTATACCTGCTTTAAGTAAATCGTTTACAGCTATGAAGGTATTGTTGGCACGGGCATCTAAAAGATAGCCGGCACCAGAAGCTACCGCCTGCGGCGCAGGGGAAAGCAATTCTCCATAGGCTATTTTTTGAAAAGGCCCGTCAAAACCATTTAAGATACGATCGAACTTAACCCCCATTTGGTAAGCAAGAGTCCAACCGGCAGCATCATACGGACGAATAGGAGGACCGCCGGGATACAGGAAGTCATTTGGGTGATCCTGTGGCTCGAACATATCTAACACGTGAGGACGAAATGCCTGGGCTGTTTTAACTACATAGGAACCGGACGGATATCTTCTACCTTCAACTGTAAAATCACTGGTTGCCTGATGCACCTGCACACCAGACCTGATAAGCGCATTAAGAAACTTAACTGCCGTTGGAAAATCAGGTTGTTCTGCAGAAATAATATAACCCCGGGGATCGCGCAGCGTAGGATTATTCAGTACTAAGTTGTAATACTTTAGTGGAATAGTATCCAGCGAGCCTAACCTTATCCCCGAGGCATTATTGTCGGCCGCTTCGCCAGACTTGGTATTTTTCTGGTCTTTTTTATAGGCATTGTTTATAGAATCGATATGTTTAGGAGAAAGGCCCCAAAAATCGCGGCTACCATTGTCAATTGAATTTTTGCCCATACGGTAAATACCATACAAAAGGTCTTTACGGTTGTTAACTGCATAATTAAGCACCGCATAATTAAGCGACACAGAATAATCAATTGACTGTCTGAAATGCCATTCCTGCGGAGTAACAGGATTGGGGGTTGCCATGTTTGGTATAAGGCGTGCAGGAACGAGCGGTACTGTTGAAGGAATGGGACTGCCAATAATCTCTGTTAAAATACCAATCATATTATGGAAGTAAGGCGTTGTACGCAAGCCCCCGTTCCACCATGTAGAATAATTAGAACCAGACCTTTGTGTATAACCGGGTTTGCCTTCCAGATTAAGCCGGTTGTTCATAGCTGCACCTACTCCATCAAGGCTAGTAACCAGCAAAGGATCGTACACATAATTAAATGGATCACGATAAGGAGGGCCAGCAAGTATTGACCCCTGCGGGCCTGTTTGATGATGATTATAAATTATCTGCGGCATCCACTCAACATATTGCTGACGGCTGATATTTTGGGTTTCTTTCATGTTCATCATGAAGAAATCGCGGTTGTTATCGTGCCCAATGTATTTCTGATACAGGCGTGGCAACTGTGAAAATGAACGCTTTTTAGGATCATCGGTGCGCATAAACCAGTTGGAAACCAGTTCCTGTCCATCGGGGTTAGCATGTGTAAAAAGAATAATTGCATTATCAAGCAAGTGTAATGTTTCATCATCTTTCCTGCTTACCATCTGGTACATTGTCTCTAACAACTGGTGGGCGCCCACTACTTCGGTGGCATGTAATCCACCGTCTATCCAAACCACCGCTTTACCTTCTGCTGCAAGCACTTTAGCCTGCTCGTCAGTTAACCCTTCAGCATGTGCAAGTTTTTGTGAAATTGCCTTAAACTTGTCAAGGTTTTTAATGTTTTCGGGAGAAGACACAATTAACATATATTGGTGACGACCTTCTTCAGTAAGCCCTATATCAACCAGTTTAGTGCGGTCAGAGGCAGCCAGCTTTTTAAAAAAAGCTTCAGCCTGCGTGTAAGTGGTCAACTTGTAATCATCTCCAATATTAAAACCGAAATGTTCTTTAGGCGACGGTATTGATTGTGCCTGTAGCACGGGCGAAATAAATAGTAAAATAAAAAGTGTTCGAAAGAGATTTGAGATCATAATGATTTTTTAAAAGCTTTTATGCGTGCGCTTGTCAAAAATACCAAAACTGCGTATTGACGAAAGAATACAAAATATTTGTCTATTACTTTTGGTCCAGCCTGAGCGCTTTGTAAGATCACTGTCCTACATGTACCAGTTAGCAGGTTTTTTAAGATTTTCGGGTGAAGTGTAACAAGCTTGCTGAAGAGTTGCTTCACCCGGACAATGCGCGGAAACGCCTGAATAAACCTTATAGTTAACCGTGCCGAAGAACTATTTAAAACTT
>NZ_JAOQAH010000022.1 GCF_025963695.1 Segetibacter sp.
TAATAGAGTATGCGAGGTCGCATGGTCGGGTTGTGAGGTTGAAAGGTGGAGACCCCTTTGTATTTGGCCGCGCTATGGAAGAAATTGAAGCGGCACGTGAAGCCGGTATAGAGGTGGAAGTTATTCCAGGCATTTCCAGTGTGCTTGCTGTACCAGCGTCTCAAATGATACCGTTAACCTGTCGTGGTATAAATGAAAGCTTTTGGGTTACTACGGGCACTACTCAATCAGGAGAAATTTCCGGGGATATAAAGCTGGCAGCTCAATCAAGCGCTACAGTTATTATATTAATGGCTATGAGCAAGCTTGAAGCAATTATGGAAATTTTTGCAGAACATGGCAAAAGCGAGACACCTGTAGCTATTATACAGGACGGCACAACTGATAAAGAAAAAATGGTTATTGGTAAGGTAAAAGATGTTTTCTATCGGGCACAATATGAAGGACTGTCTAACCCTGCAATTATAATGATCGGAGAAGTTGTTAGGCTTCATCCATCGTTTTGTAAGGAGTATATTGCTGCAAACGTAGATCTTGCTGCCATGAAAAGATAGCGTACAAGGGTGTGACACAACCATGTTGATCACTGCAAAAAGTTGGCTACAAAACTTTGATACACATCTTTTAAATCTTCTTCGGACCAAAAGGGCTAACCCAAAATTCCTCTATAAAGGTAGCTGTCTATCTACATTTCCCGTCTATCATTAATAAGGGTCAAAACTTCCTAAATCCTTTTCAACCGATTATCTTCGTCAGACTAAAACTATAGACGCTTATGAAATCGATTCGCTTGTGCATGCTGTTGCTGCTTTCGGTAGTCTTTATTACTTCTTGTAAAAAACCAGTTCCTCCACAGACAAAGTATATTCCTAAAAATGCTGTGTTTGTTGCAACCATCAACACGAAATCTTTGCAGGCTAAGCTGATGAAGAACCAGGCTACAATTGAAAACATTATAAGATCGATAAGTGGCAGCGACACTACAATTAATAAAGGCAAGCAGGAGTGGGAGGACATTAAGGCGTCGGGAGTTGACATGGATGAGAATTTTTATGTGGCTATGGTAAATAAAGGTGGAGGAATGACGGGTGGTTCGGGTACGGCCGTTACAACTGTTATCGGTGCATTGAAAGATGCAGGTAAACTGGAAGCATACATTAAAAAGAAAGACCCCGCAAGTGAAGTACGAAAAGAAAAAGATTACAGCTATGCTGCTATTCATGGCAACAATATGGTAGCGTGGGGCAAAGACGTAGTGATAATGATGTCGTATCAAAAGTCTTTCTCTGCTTCGAATATGCAGTATGACAGTACTACAGGCTCTTATAATTTAGGCACTTCGCCTAATGCAACAAATGATATGAAGGCTGAGATTGCTTTTAATTTTAACCTTAAAGAAGATCAATCTGTTGCTTCCATTCCTGAGTTCAGGGATCTGATGCAGGAAAAGTCCGACGCTAGCATGTGGGTGAACTCCAGTGCTTCAATGGAGAATTTGCCTATTCCGCTGCCAAAGGTAAAAGAGTTGTTTTCAAGCAGTTTTACAGCAGCTAACGTAAATTTCGAAGATGGTAAAATAACCATGAGTTCTAAATCGTACTATAGTGCTGCATTTAGAGACATTCTAAAAAAATATTCTGGTTCAACCGCCGATCTAACCCTGGTTGAAAACTATCCTTCAGATAATATAAATGCATTTGGAATTTTTTCGTTCAATCCCGAGCTGATAAACGAACTGGTGAAATACCTGGAAGTAGGCGGGATGGTAGATTCTTACCTCACAAAAATGATGGGGAGCAACTATACTTTAAAGGAAGCTTTAAAAGCTATTAAAGGCGATTTTGCGGTGGTAGTTTCTGACATGGCAACAAAGACGGCCGCTGATAGTATGAGGGGTATGGGGGCCGGTACACTTCCTGATCTTAAATTAATTGTAAACATACCTGTCGGGGATAAAGTACAAATGAGCAGGCTTATGGACAAGCTTGTAGAAATGCAAATGCTGGTGAAAACAAACAACCAATACAGGCTTACACCAACTATGCAGCAGATAGGTTACCAGGTCATAGTAGACGACAAAAACCTTTTTATAGCTTCTGATGAAAATGTACTGAACCAATACAAGGCAAAGTCGAAGAAGGCGAATTTGAACAAAGCTGTAATGAGTGACTTTAAGAATAAGTCAGGAGTGGCTTATGTAAACATCGAAAGTATTTTAAAGGGAGTAAACACTTCAGGTAACGCCCAGGCAAATGCTGTTCTTCCAAAAGCCAGGGAAACTTTTAAAGACATGGAGATGTATACTGAAAACTTTAATGGCAAATTTGTGGAAGGGCATGGAGAACTTCGTTTTAAAAACGAAAAAGAAAACAGCCTTACTTCTTTGTTAAGCTTTATAGAAACAGCAAGTAAAAATATAAAGAGGGGGCCTGCAATGGTTGATAACGACAATGTTCAAATAGATACTGTTTTTGCACCCGGAACCGGACGCCGAATAGAAGAAGGGGGCGATGTACAGATAGACACAGCTACAGAATTGGCTCCATCTAATGCCACACCTGCGAAAAGAAAATAAACAGATCTTATAATTATTGTAAAAAGGTTGCTAATAACAAGGCAGCCTTTTTTCTTTAGTGTATGTTGTTATTTTTAATGCAACTGAGTAATTCTTTTGTATAAGCAGTGCACTTAAATGCAACTTTGGTTGTGTCACTCCCTTGTACCACATCTTTTTATAGCAACAGAGCTCGCGTTTTTTTAAATGCGGAATTAACATGCAACCTCAGTAGATAAAATAAAATACAGTAACAGGAAAATGCAAATACAATTACAACAAGTGGTTCCGGTGCCATTAAAAGAAAAGTTTAGTCAACGACGGTCCGACATCTGGAATACCAATATTACTTTCGATGCAGGAGACTGGATTAAGATAGTTGCCCCAAGCGGAACCGGAAAAACCACTCTTTTAAATATACTTTACAAAGTGCGCCATGACTACGAAGGCGAGGTGCAATGGGATAACCGCGACTTGAAGAATATATCAGGAGATCATCTTGCAAAACTAAGGCAGCAACACGTGAGCGTCATATTCCAGGATTTACGGTTATTTGAAAACCTGACAGCACGCGAAAACATAGAGCTAAACAGGGTTTTGCAACAACCATTTTATGAAGCAGCAATGATTGATGAAATGGCAGGGTTATTAGGAATTACACATATCCTAAATCAACGAGCCGGAGTATGTAGTTATGGAGAGCAGCAGAGAATAGCTATTATACGCGCACTGGTACAGCCTTTTGAATGGTTGATAATGGATGAACCTTTTAGTCACTTAGATATTGCAAACACACGAAAGGCAGCAGACCTAATAGCAATGGAATGCAAAAAAAGAAAAGCTGGTTTTGTGCTTACTGACCTTGACGAAGACTCTCTTTTTCCTTACACACAAGTCTTTAGCTTATAACCTTTACACTGGAAATGCTACATCAACTATTAAAAAAAATCATCCGAACAGGTGTTGGAAAGGGGCGGTTTGTCATGGCCGGCATAGGGCTAACAATTGCTATGCTCCTTATTTTATCTGCCGTACAAATACAGGTTAACTACAACGAATTACTGTACGCAAAAAGCAACCAGGATAGCATTGCAAATTTCCTGGTGGTCGCTAAAGTCATTAATGGAAATAACCGTGAAAATGTATTAAGCGTAGAAGAAGTTGAAAAGCTGAAACGACAACCTTTTATTGAAAAAGTCGGATTACTTACAGCAAGCCGCTTTAAAGTTTCGGCCCAAAGCCCTAGTGATCGGTTTCCTTTTTACACCGACATGTTTTTCGAAAGTGTTCCAGACGAGTTTATCGACGTAAAAAGCAACGATTGGAAATGGGAGCCCGGTTCAACTACAATACCGCTCATCATTCCAAACCAGTTTCTGGACTTATATAATTTTGGTTTTGCTCCCTCCCAAAACCTGATGCAACTGACCCAAAGCATGGTTATGGCTTTGCCTATAGTTTTAAATGTTTCTTATCAAGGTCAGCCTGTTAGGTTCACAGGTAAAGTGGTTGGCTTCAGCGACCGCATTTCTTCTGTATTGGTTCCTCAAAATTTTTTAGCCCTGGCTAACAAACAATTTGGAACGCAGGGAGATGTGAGGCCTTCAAGAGTTGTTATAAGAACAAATGACCCGGGAAACCCCGAACTGGTTAAATATTTAAAAGCGAACGACCTGGTAACCGACGCAGATAAAACAAGATTTAGTCAATATCGAAGAATTGTAAATACCGTAGTAAACGCATCGTGGCTTACAGGTGCCGTAATGCTATTGTTTGCGTTGCTGGTATTTTCACTGTTTATTCAGCTAACCATTGCTTCTACTAAAAATGAAATTAATTTATTGGTCACCATTGGTGCTTCCCCTACACAACTGCAGCGTTTTCTTATGAAGCAGTTTCTTCCGGCCAACACGGTTATTACATTAGCCTGCCTTTTGGTAATAGCTATCCTTCAATATGTTTTACAAGCGTTTTTATCAAAGCAGAATATGTATGTCAGTAGCTGGATTGACTGGTATACAGTAGTTGCGGCGGCCCTTATACTTGTTGTTTTGTGGCTGGTAAATTACACTACCATTAAGAAGTACATAAAAGAGACGGAGAAGTAGAAAGAGGCAAAGAAATTAAAAAAAAAGAGCCTGGCGTTTGCCAGGCTCTTTTTTATTTAATCAGCCACAGGTGGTGGCGTTGGTCCTTTTTGAGGGGGTCTTGGCTGCTGCGGCCTTTGTTGTTGTTTCGGCTGCTGCGGCTGCGGCTCTCCCTGCTTTTGCTGAGGCGGCCGCTGTGGCCTCTGCTGTTGAGGCGGCCTGTTTTGTTGCGCTCCTGCCTGTTGGTTTGGTCCTCTTTGCTGTTGAGGTTTCCCTTGAGGAGGAGCTCCGGCTGGTTTACCTGCATTTCTTTGTTGATTAGGATTTTGTCCCGGCCTTTGTGGTCCTCCCTGTTGAGTAGGATTGTTTCTTTGAGGGTTTTGTTGCGGAGGACGGTTCTGGTTTTGCTGCGCATTCCCTTGTTGCTGCGCTTCGTTAGGTCTTCCAGGTCCTTGCCTGTCATTGCCCCTGGCATCTCTGCCTTGTTCCTTATCCTTGCGACGACGACTGTTTCTTTCAAGGCTTCGAAGACTAATTTGACCAACCACATCTACAAACTCAGGTTCTACTTCTTTAGGCTTCGAACTTACAATTTCAACTGGTTCCAGTTCATCAGGTTTTAATCCCTGTGCATTCAGTTTCTGAATTTCTTTCACCCTGGCAATTGTAAGCGGATAATGCTTATTACTATCGGGCAAGGTGTACCACATCAGGTTTTTGAAAATGTCTTTTTTTACAAGATATGCAGGAGCACGGGTAATATGTATTACGTCAGCATTATCAGGAAAATGTTGCAAAGCATCAAGGTAAGTATCCAGCTCATAATTCAAACAACATTTCAAACGACCGCATTGACCGCTCAACTTTGTTTGATTAATGGATAAATTTTGATACCGGGCTGCAGTTGTATTTACGCTTTTAAAGTCTGTCAGCCAGGTAGAACAACACAATTCACGTCCGCAACTGGAGATGCCTCCAATTTTTCCCGCTTCCTGCCTGGCCCCAATCTGGCGCATTTCTACTTTTACTTTAAACTCTCCGGCATATAGTCTTATAAGTTCTCTAAAGTCAACACGGTCATCAGCAGTATAGTAAAAAGTAGCTTTTTTGCCATCGGCCTGTATTTCTACTTCTGCCAGTTTCATGTCAAGGTTAAGAGTTCTTGCCATTGCCCTGCTACGCACCAGCGCCTCTTTTTCACGTACCTTATTCTCCTGCCACTTGGCAATGTCTGTTTCTGTACTTCTGCGTAAAATCTTTTTAATCTCCGGGCTAAATTCATCCACGCCCTTTTTCTTCATCTGTACTCTTACCAGTTCTCCACTAAGGCTCACCTCACCTACATCAAAACCGCTTACACCTTCTACAGTTACCAGTTCACTTTTTTCAAAGTATTGCAGGGTAGCATTTCTATAAAATTCTTTTCGACTACCCTGATTAAAACTGATTTCAACTATTTTACAAGTACTTTCCGGGTCACTAAATGGAAGGTTCATTAACCAGTCATGAACATTCATTCTATTACAGCCGCCTGTGCTGCACCCGCCATTACTTTTACAACCGCCTGGTTTTCCACCTTTTGCCGTTCCGCAACTATCACATCCCATATCTCTAATTCGTAAAAAGATTAATAAATAAATTCATGGAAAACTGAAGAGAGAGAGATTTGTTTTGAAGCCAACATAATGTATTTATGCAGCTATTGTTGCGTCGCACACTTGTACTGAAGTAGGTTATGTCCGCTTTTTTCGCGTAATGCTAAAAAAGCCTGGATTTATCTTTCCTTATTTTATTTATTCAGATAAAACTGAACTAAAAACACTTTATAAAACCAAAAATTAAAAAATATAAACCCATTTCCTTCATCGAAAGTGCCCGCTCACATATTCTCTCAACTTCCGCCACATATAATCTTTAAATAACTATATATGACTTCTCCGACTCAAAAATAATGAATTTAAAAGAATAAAAAGTCACAAAGGTTGCAACAGTATTGATAATCAGGGTTATCCTTGTGCTATAACGTCGGCTGTTAAGTATCTTGGTATAAACCCACACCCTGGTCACGCTGCGCTTACAACCACTTTGTCGCGTATGATATGTAGCATTTTTATTGTCAGGGCATGAAACAGCATTTTGCCGTTGGCGTTTCTTTCAATGTAATATGAAGCATTATCAAGTTCGGTTAATATTGCTTGCTGCTGCGTTACACTTGCAACCTTATTTAGTCGTTGCGCAAAATCTTTTTCATGCTCAGACAGCGAAAGGTTTGCAGGACCTAAGATGCGTAACCGTACACATTGCTCAAGTAAGTGATTATAATACCTGAGAAACTGCTTTTGCTTTTCACGTCCAAGTTTCGAAACTTCGTCAACCCATTTTACCTGGGCTACTTGGTTTTCTTTCAGCGTTGCATTCATCCATTCGCGAAGTAAACTCAGCCAGTCTTCTTCTGAGTGTTGCAAAAGTTGTAATGCCTCGTGGTAATTTCCCTGTGCTATGCCTGCAATTAACCGGGCCTGGTCTAGTGGAGTTTGATTTCTATCTATTAAAGCCTGTTCAACTTCCGAGTCCTCTAAAAGCGGAACTTTTACCAATTGCGTTCTTGATAGTATGGTTTGTAGTATTTGTTCTTCACTTTCTGCTACCAGCACAAAAAGTGTATTAGCCGGCGGCTCTTCAATCAGTTTTAAAAGTTTGTTTCCTTCTTTGCCGAGGTACTCCGGCAACCACATCAATAGAATTTTGTATTCGCTCTCAAAGCTTTTCAGGCTTAATTGCCGAATTATATCATGACATTCTTCTGCGGTAATATTTCCCTGCTTGTTTTCTGCACCAATGAATTGCAACCAATCGTAGGCATTACCATAAGGGCTTTGCTTTACAAACTCTCTCCATTCTGCTATAAAATCGGTCGATTTAGGTTTATCGCCACCTTTCTTTGATATTACCGGGTAAGAGAAATGAATATCAGGATGTACCATCTGCTTCGCCTTGTTACATGCTGAACATTCGCCGCATGCATCAAATAATAATGGTTTAGCTATTTCTACAGGCTCGTCAAACCCAAACAAGGAAGGGCCACTCTGTGCAGCGCCGGCTTTACCATTCACTTTTTCACAAACGACATATTGTGCAAAAGCCAGGGCTAATGGTAGTGCGCCGCTGCCCTGTTTTCCCAAAAACAACAAGGCGTGGCTTAACCGGTTGGTCTGCACCATTTCCGCCAGGTGGTGCTTTACGTTGTCTTGTCCTATAACATCCTTAAAAAGCATAGCAGCGAAGTTATCAGTTGCAAACTTATTAAAATTCAAAAAAGTTTTAGTAGCTGATACAACACTTTCTGCCTTAGTCATCCAAATTATAGATACAAAACACTCCGCAGCCACTGAAAATAGTTGCAACCCAAAACCCCGGAAAAAAGTACAATGTATTTGCGGTATCAAGTAAATGATCGTTTCCAGAAGCAACTGAAGTTGGTCAACACGTGAACTTTCAAATGACCTCTAATGATGCTACCCATAACGATTGTATGTTATGCTCGTTGTTTGATAATGCGCGCAAAAAATAACATTTGGGTAAGGTAGTTAGCTCTGGAAAATAAGAAAAGCCTTTAGCAGATTGGAAACTAGTTGCAGAAAGATACAGAGATGAACGGAGCGTCGCAATCAATGCCCAATAAAGAGAGGGAGTTGAAGAACAACAGACTAAAAGGTTATTTGGTAGCTAGGTACATATCGCGAACACAAGTTTCAAGGTATAAAAAAAGGCCTCTTTCGAAGCCTTTTCATTTATTTCAAATACTTTAAAATTTCTTCTGATTGCGGTGTTACCTTACTATCAAACGAAGCAAGCAGTTTTCCGTTTTCATCCAGAAGGAATTTTGTAAAGTTCCATTTTACTTTCGCATCTAAAACGCCATTTTGTTCTTTCGTTGTTAGCCATTTAAATAAAGGGTGTGTGTTATCACCAACAACTTCAACTTTACTGGCTAACGGGAATGTTACGCCAAATCTAACTTTGCAAAATTCCTTAATTTCTTCATCTGATCCAGGTTCTTGGCCGCCAAAATTATTTGCCGGAAAACCTACAACTACCAATTTATCTTTATGTTCTTTATACAGTTTTTCGAGGCCTTCGTATTGAGGGGTATAGCCACATTTACTAGCTGTATTAACTACTAATATTTTTTTCCCCTTATATTTTTTAAAATTTATAGTACCGCCTTCGATAGAAGGAACTTTAAATTGATGTATTGTTTTGGAGGATGCTTTGTCTTTCAATTTTCCTTTAGGTATAGCAGCAGTACAGGCAATTAATACGACTGCAAAAAGAAGAAAATATTTCATTTTAAAGGTTTAAGTGATTAGAACAAATGATATGCAATAAAGTTTAATTAAGCGAACAACTTTAGTTAATATTCAAAACAGCCTATATCTGGTTTTGTATCCCGTAATTTTCCATCGAGGTCAACCGTGACTCCAGTTGCTGTTAATCCGCTATTAACTGCCCTTGAAGCAGGCTGGAGACGAAAATTGAAAATTCTTCGGCCAATATCAATGCTATCAAAAAGAGGCGGCTGATTCTTTAAGGGGTTTACAAAATAACTATCAACATCGTTTACCTTATTCTTATACAAGACATTTTCAAATCTTATTTTAAATTCATTAGCCGTTGGCGTACCCTTCTTATCTATCACGACTTCATTTTCGGCAATTCCGCCTTCTCCGTAAAAGATACAATTAGTAAAACGGGCATCTAGCAAAGGGCCGAGTTGGTTTTGATAACCGTTACTAACATAGAGAACAGGATTTTTGTGAGCAATGAAGAGGTTGCCATAAGTTGCAACAGTACAATGGGTGAAGGAATAAATACCCCCGCCAGCTATGGATATATTGTTTCCGCAATTGCTGATTAAACAATTTGTTGCTTTGATACTGCTTGCTACACTAATGATACCTGCATCATAAACGTTATCAATGATGCATTGATTTAAAGTAATCTTGGGGATTGTGCTGATGCCAAGCAACGAAATTATACCCTGGTAAGCATTTGTGATTACCGTGTAATTAAGAATATTGTTGTGACTGGTTTCGGTGAAAAAAAGGCCCGGCCATGCGGCAGGAAGAGCACGATAATCAGGATCTAAACGATCGCCGCTAAAAGTAACCCTTGCATTTTCGGCTGCCTCGCCATTAACTTTCAGCGTACCGTTTACTATAAAAGGTGCATTTGTGTGCGAATAAACTTTACAACCCTTTTCGATAGTTAATGTAATGTTGCTGTCAACAGCTATACCTTCAAGGATGACAAAAGGTAGATCGTTTTTCCAGGTACTGTCTTTTGTGATACGCCTGTTTCTGAAAAAATTTGCGTTCTGACCATAGGCCTGTAACTGGATGTACCCGGTATTGCCATTATAATTTACTTGTACACTATCGCTCACAATAAAAGGCAGACTAGCTGTATTTGGGTTGATAGAAACAGACACAAAAACGTAGATACTGTCATTAGGCTGAAGTTCGATATTAGTGAAGCCAACGCCAGGGGTACCATCAACATTTATTTTGAAAGCAGAACTTGTACCGCCCATTAGCTTTACTTCTGATAGCCTCAACTTCTGGTCGTTAAGGTTAAAAATTTTAAATGATTGGGTAACCGAACCCGTTGTGGTAAACACGGTATCAAAATGTAAAGTATCAGACGAAAAGCTAACCGAAGCATCGGGGCTACTGATAAAAGAAGTTTTATTGCAGAAGATAGAGACAGATATAAATAGAAAAATAGCAACAGCTTTAACCAGGCGTTTCATTCTTTCAAAAGTAAATTAAAAGCCTTAAATGGTATAAGCTAAAGTTGCTATACTGATTTTAGCGCCGGAAACTTTCAATATTTCTGCTCCGCATGCTTCGAGAGATGCACCAGTTGTAACTACATCATCTACCAGTAAAACATGTTTGTCTTGTATGATAGAAGGTTCCGCAACTGCAAACACCCCGTCCATGTTTTCCCACCGGGAGATTCTTCCCTTATGGGTTTGAGTCTCGGTGTTTACATTTCTTATCACAGCGTTAGCTACAACGGGCTTATTCCAGATAGAGCCTATACCCTCTGATAAAACCTCTGCTTGATTGTAGCCTCTTTTTTTAAATCGTTGGGCATTTAGGGGAAGCGGAATAATTATGTCAATATCATTGAAACGGCTATTTGCCAAAAGGTGTCCAAGACGCTCGCCCATCTCAAATCCTATTAATTTATTTCCCTTGTATTTTAACTCGTAGATCACCGCTTCTATCAAAGAGTGTTTGGTAAAGAAATAACCAGAAGCTGCATTGACTACGTTTAGTCTACCATAAAAATTCTTTTCAACAGGGTTACCAGGTTGGTTAAAAAAGTGGGTAGATGGAAGTTGAGAAATACAATACAAACAAAGCTGACGATCTATATCAATTATATCTGAACCACAGCCGGCACAGACGTGGGGATAAAAAAGGTGAATAAAATCTGCCAAGGCAGAACGCATGGTTGACATGACAGCACAATACTTTTAATTAAAAGTATTGTGCGTTAATTAAAAAAACAACTGGTATACTTCCTGCACCTGGCCTACTGGCACTATTTGTATGCCCGTTTTTTCTTTATCAAATCCTTTTTTGTTGTATTTGGAAACAACGATTTTTTCAAAACCTAGTTTTTCTGCTTCGGCTATTCTCTGTTCAATTCTGTTGACTGCACGAATTTCGCCATTTAAGCCTACTTCACCTGCGAAGCAAACTTTTTGTGGAAGAGGAACGTCCTCGAAACTGCTAAGCAGGGCACAAATGACAGATAAATCAATAGAAGGATCTTCCACCTTTAAACCGCCTGCGATATTTATAAACACATCTTTTACTCCAAAGTGAAAGCCCCCCCGTTTTTCAAGTACGGCCAATAATAACTGAAGTCGTCTTAAATCAAAACCGCTAACTGTTCTTTGAGGTGTTCCATAAACGCTTTGTGTCACAAGGGCCTGCACTTCTATCAATAGTGGACGCATACCCTCTAAAGTTGCAGCAATGGCGCTTCCACTTAATTGTTCTTCTTTTTGTGTAATTAAAATTTCGGAAGGGTTGCTTACACTTCGCATACCCTCTCCTGTCATTTCATAAATTCCAAGTTCGGCTGTACTTCCAAACCTGTTTTTTATAGTTCGTAGGATTCGGTATGCATAATGTCGATCACCTTCAAATTGCAAGACTGTATCTACCATATGCTCAAGTATTTTAGGTCCAGCTATAGTTCCGTCTTTTGTAATGTGGCCAATTAAAAATACCGGGGTGTTTGTTTCTTTGGCAAATCTTTGAAACTCTGCAGCACATTCCCTTATCTGCGATACGCTGCCTGGCGAGGACTCTATAAAGTTTGAATGCAGAGTCTGGATAGAGTCGATAATAACTAGTTGAGGTCTCAGTTTCTTTATCTCCTTAAAAAGTACATCGGTCGCTGTTTCCGTCAGCAGGTAGAAATCCTGGTTTGAAGCCTTCAACCTGTCGGCACGCATTTTAATTTGCTGCTCGCTTTCCTCACCACTTATGTACAAGGTGCTAACTCCCTGTAAGTGCAGGCCGACCTGTAAGAACAAAGTGCTTTTTCCGATACCCGGTTCACCCGCGACTAATACAATACTTCCAGCTACAATACCGCCACCCAATACCCGGTTAAGCTCGCTATCGGTAGTTAAAATACGGTCTTCCTCTGTAGCGCTTACTTTATTTAATAAAATTGTTTTTGAGTTACGCTTATCTGCATTGTAATCTTTCCAACCATTATCGTTCTTTTCCTGCCCCTTTGTTATTACCTCTTCCACAAAGGTATTCCACGAATTGCATGACGGGCATTTTCCCAACCACTTGGCGCTTTCGTAACCACAATTACTACAGAAATATGCAGTCTTAAGTTTAGTCATTTAGTAAAGGTAATTTGAAGCGAGACGCTTTGAGAAAAAGAGATGTGAAGACGGAAAATAATGGGACAGAATCGAAAAAGGGTCAGCAAGAATGCTAACCCCGTTACTTACTAACCCATTAAATTCTGACACTAAATTACAAATATGCCCCACATTTCAAAAATAATTTTTATCCCTGTGAATAACTTTTATGCTCCTTATTGACCAAAAAGAAGGTAAACAGAAGGAGTAAACAAGGTTATTTAAGAAATTATGGGACAATTTGTCTTTTTAAAATATTAATCAAGACTTTCTGTCGCTTTAAATTACTTTTCAAACCTTCAGAACCACCTTCTGTCATTTGGAAGGCAATTTGTACAAGTATTAAAAAAGATCAATAAAAGATGTCATCAATATTTTTAATATCACTGATTTTTGTTGGAATAAGTTTTCTGGTTTCTTCTGCTTTAAAAAGCAAGTTTGCCACTTATAGCCATATTGCTTTAAGAAACCGGATGTCGGG
>NZ_JAOQAH010000060.1 GCF_025963695.1 Segetibacter sp.
TGCCAGCCTTTACGATTTTGTGCTAATACAGCATTAGAAAAAAGGAGAATACAAATAAAACAGAAGGGGGTAAATTTCATGGTGCTATTGCAATTGTTAGATATTCTGTCCAAATCTAAAATATATTCTTGAGCAAAAGCTTCCTGCTTAATTTTTTTTTAAGTAGGGACTAAGCATAGTTTGAATGAATATGTGAGTGGAAGTTTTTAAAACTTAGACAGGCTGAATGGATGTGTTAAACGGGCGAATGTTTTCGGGCTTAAAAGTTTGCTTCTTGCAAACAACTTCATTTGCTAGTTATATGGCTCACGCCGCCGGGCTTCGTTCTTACAACGGGACTCACCCGCTTCATTTGAAAACTGCTGCGCATGTTTTCAAATGACTTCGCCTGGCACCGCACCGGCTAATGCCGCTTATGCAAGAACTGTTGTTACAATAAAATTATTTTATCCTGGCTGAATTCGAAGAGGTCAGCTGAAGTGTGCGACGCAACGATGATGACATCAGGTAAAATGCTCACTCCACAAAAATCAGATAAACTAAAAAGCGCCTCAAAATGATGAGACGCTTTTTTTGTTTTTATGTAATTAGGTTATAATGTTTACTGTTATATCTAACCTTCTTTTCTTACCACCACCACTTTACCGCGATCTGCTTTGTACATATCCGCATACATTTTAACCAGTTCCTTATAGTCGCTTGCAGGAAACTTGCCTGCTTTTCTTTCGAACAAACGGGTTAGCACAACCTTCGTTCCATCAACTTTATAGTTGATTTTATATTGACCGAACTTGTTTGTAAAAGCAACCGGTTGTGGAAGCGCTTCGGTAACAAAACCTGCAGGCAAAGCAATTTCTACCGTATCCACATCGCGGTATTCATAAATAAGATCTATATCGTTTTGCCTTTCGGCATCATTTAGTTTTAATGTTGTTTTGCTTAAAAGATTAGGTTGAATAAATATTCTCTTACCACTAACCTGGGCATAATTTTCTGCAACTACGTTTAGCTTTTCATCGATAGCAGGTATTTGAGAATGAATGGTTTTGTAATCGAAAGAAGTAATATCATAAGTTGGCAGATCGATCTCTTTTTTTAAATATTCAAGTTGCTCTTTTTTTGAATAAGAATTTATCATCGAAAAAAGGTCGTCCTGCTGCATGCCCGAATATTGGGTTTCAATATCTGCATTCAACTTTCCATTTTCGTCGAGCGTTGCACTAACTTTTCTTACCTGCAGATTGTCGTTAAAATTATAGGTGGGTGTTTTAACCAGGTGGCCTCCATTTTCATCTACCATAAGTGCGTACCTGTTACTTGTAAAACCGCTTAGGTATCCTGCCGGTAAAGTTTGATCTGTACACTCAAGCCAGACCGTATCTTTTTGCATGGGCACCGATAAGATAACGTGGTTGAACTGCTGGGCGGGAAAATCTTCTACAATTGATCTTTTAAAAGTACCCGCCTTAACCAGGGTATATACCGATCTTATTCCGGCTTCCTTCAACAATGAAAACATGTAATTGGTCAGCGCCTTACAATCTCCGTATTTTTTTTCGGCAACATATGCAGCATCAAAAGGCTGCCATCCGCCAATGCCCAACTGTATGCTTATATATCTTGTATTTTTCTGCATATAGTTATATAAAATGGCGATCTTCTTTTTCACGTCAGGCTCCTTGTCTGCCACTTCGTGAACAGCTGTTTTAATGGCGGCAGGCAAATTGTCCCTGTTTTGTTTTAAACTATACACAAACTTTCCGAACTCTTTCCAGTTACTCATATTTCCCTTAAAGCCGTCTATCTCAAAATTTGTAGCTCCTGCAATTACTGTTGGAGTTATTTTTTGCCACTCAGGTCCGGCATACTCATCCTTTACTGCCAAAAGATTTTTAACTTCCCAACGATACACCTTCTCTTTTGCACCTGTAATTACCGGCTCTTTATCGTAATGAAAAGCCTTGTAACGTATGTTATAATCAAGCGGACATACAATTTCAAAGATGCTGCTCTCTACCGTGTATTCCTCATCTTCCACCGGCATCCACGAGGGCATAAACATTAGTTCATTTCTCTTTATTTCAACTTCATACTCTACAGTATACGGATAGACCTTATAAAAAAAGTTGTGGCTTTTATACCTGTTATCATCCGCAAGGCTACTCTCGCTGGTAGCAGTACGATCGCTGATTTCAGCATTTTTTAATGACCTTATCTTTTTGCCTTCTGCATCGTACAAAGAAGCATCAACGGAGCGAATAGCGGTGTACTTATCATAGCCCTCTGACCAACCTGCGTGCTTGTCGCCATTTTCATTTAAAATAGTTACGGCTGTTTTATAATAATAAACCGCGCTACCCGGATCTTTTATTTCATAACGCACGTATTCTACACGTTTAACTGCAGAAGCATCTTTTAATAGTGAAGGATCTATTTTAGCGACAGCGTACTTATTGTCTTCGCCGGCAAAACACAGCGATACAAAAAATGACAGCAACAGCGTATATAATATTTTCGTCCTCATGTTTACGGCTTAATTTTTTTCAGTACTATTTGTTCACTATGCTTTTTTACAATGTAACCAAAGAAGTCTCTTAAGCTCTGGTAATCGTCAGGCAAAAAAGTAGCTTTATTCAACTTTACTGTTGACCTCAACTGTATTTCATTTTCATCCTTAGCTATGAGATATTCAAACATACCTTCATCGTCGTTAAATTTAACCCTGCTTGACTTTGGTAATTCTTCTATTGCATAGCCCTTGGGAATTTCCATTTTCAATACAAAGGTTTCGTTCATTGCGTACGGCATTTCTACCGGGTAAAGGCGTTCTGCTGATTTAAAAGGATTTTCTTTATAAGCTTCGCCAAAAACGGGGTTTAAATATATCATTTCATCTTCCGGCTTAAACCTAATCTCGTAGCTGACTGTTACCGGTGCCTCGTAGATTTTCAATGAGTCGATATGTTGATTAGACAGGTCAACATCAAACGCAAAGCCTTTTTTTACTTCTTTAAAAAATGTCTCTGCGGTTGTTTTTACAATCTTCTCGCGAAATCTCGCAGATTCATAATCGCCGAGGTAAGAAACAAAGTTTCCTTTTAATCCACCTTTTTCATCATTTATAATAAAAACTGTCGTCAGCTTATTCTCATGTATTGAATCTGCGCTTAGGTTAATTAGTTCCGGAAGATCTTTATCAATTATTCGGGCGTAGCCGTTATAACAATCAAGGTCTAAATGACCAAAACCTAACTTGTCTTGCGAAGCATCCAGCAGGTAACTTTCATTGCCAATAATAACTTTTGATATTACATAATTCAGCCTTTCTAATATGGGGTAAACTTCCAGTGCCTTACCGTGATCGCGGGTGCTAAGCATAACAGGACGCGCATCGAAACCTTTGTTCTTTAGGAGCACTGTCAGCAATAGGTTGATATCGGCTACATTACCATTTTTAGTCTGATATACTTTTTTCAAAGGGTTAGACAAATACTTTGCACTGTAATTTGTACAACTCATATTGTCGCGCACAAATTCAAAAATCTTTTTTGCCGACTCCATGGGTGTGGTAGCACCGGCAGTAATTTTCTTTAATTCATCGTTCCAGTAACTTGCGTTCTGGGCAAGGTTGGCGCCGAAGTCCTCGTCTTTCAACAACTCTTCGCATACCATATTCCAGTTGCTCATTATATCTTTCTCCGGTGAATTAGGATATTTCACCCTGGATAGTTGAAAAGCAATTTTAGAGATATGATTATCTAAAGTGGTAGTGAAGTTTTCTTTTTTAAGCGCAGGAATATTTTCCATCGCCCATCTATGGTTCACGGTACTTGTTCTAAATGAATACAGTTCACTTTTTCTTGCTATATCGCCGTCTAAAATATTATAGATCTCGTTTCCCACTGAACCTTCATCTACCTTATAAGGAGTATAGCCCTGTGTGAGTGTCACAAAGTTAAACACTGAGGGAATGGACACCTGGTATTCGCTCCATACAACCGGGTACGCTCCCTGGAAATTCCATGAACGCAAATCACCAGGATAAGGGGATACAAAACTGTATTTTATCTCGATAATGCTGCCCTCTTTTATGTTTGGCAGGGTAAATTTTCTAACTGTATAATTTTTGTTTAGCCTGTCTTTAAAGATCGAAGCTTTGTCCAGCTTAAAAGTTTCCACTTTCCCGTTTTCAAAATTGTGGGTGCTTGCTTCCAGGCTTTCAATCCTTTCTTCAGCGGCTCCTGATGCATACAACGGAATAGATATGGTTGCAAGGTCGAATGAGTTACGATTGAGTAACCTGATACGCGTGTGTCTTTTAAAGGCAATCGAAAAACCGCCCGATGTATTTCCTTGATAGGTAGAAGAGCCAACGTCGTACAAAATAACACCGCTTGCACTACTGTCAACAGCATATGCTGTAGGAGAAAAGTCAGATGGCTTTATATCACCAAACTTGACTACTGCTTTTTGTGAGAACCCGGTAATAGATAAACCCAAAAGGGAGGGCAACAAAAGGCCCCTAATAAACTTTCGCATTTTTTAAAGGTGTGGTTGTAGAAATTTGATGAACATTTGTAGCAAATACAAGAACTATTTTTACCAGGTTATATTGCACTAAAGGAAATTAATTGATAGAAAAACGTACTATATGGATTAAAAGCAAATGCCGCCAATTAGGCTTCGATTATTGCGGAATTGCTCGCGCCCAAAAGCTTGACGACGATGCCCGGCGTTTAGAAGCTTGGCTATCAAAGGGTATGCACGGCAAAATGCAGTACATGGAAAACTACTTCGATCTGAGAACAGATCCAACTAAGTTGGTACCGGGAGCAAAAAGTGTAATCACAGTTTTAATTAATTATTTCCCCCATCAGCAGCAAAGCCTGGAAGTGCCTAAAATTGCTAAATATGCGTATGGCCAGGACTACCATGAAGTGATAAGAGAGAAGTTGAAGCAATTGTTGTTGTTGATGAAGCAGGAGTTCGGGGAAATCAACGGTCGTGGCTTTGTAGATAGTGCGCCCGTTCTCGAACGGGCATGGGCTACTAAAAGCGGGCTTGGGTGGATCGGCAAAAATGGCAACCTCTTAAATAAGCAGGCCGGTTCTTTCTTTTTTATTGCTACACTTATTGTCGATATTGAATTGAGTTATGACGATCCCTTTGCAAAAGATTATTGCGGCAGTTGTCGCCGATGTATAGACGCCTGTCCCACCGATGCTATCCTAGAGAATAAAGTAGTAGACGGCAGCAAGTGTATCAGCTATTTTACTATCGAGTTAAAAGATGCCCTTTTACCCGAGCATCTAAAATCCCAGTTCTCCGACTGGATGTTTGGCTGCGATGTTTGCCAGGATGTATGCCCGTGGAATCGTTTCAGCAAACCACACAACGAAACCCAGTTTACCCCTCTCCCACAGGTATTAAATTTTAGCAGCAACGATTGGGAAGATCTCACAGAAGAAAGCTTTAAACTCATCTTCAAAAATTCGCCCCTCAAAAGAAGAAGGTTTGAAGGTATAAAAAGAAATCTGCGCTTTATTAAAAGTTAACGCATTGGTTGGGTATGATAATTTCATTTGGTACCAGCCTTTATAATTCTTACGCAACAGCGGTTGCGTCGCACTCTTGTACTTTTAAAGTTCTATTCATCCCACAAATACATTCCCTTCAACAAATTAAAACAACAAGCTCTTTAAATTATTAGCAACAATTAAGGGGGGTGAGCTTTTAAATTCAAAAGTTGCCATTGTTTCTGATTTTTAAAAAAAGTAACTTTATAACAGTCTCAAACTTTTACAGTAATGATTTCAAATCCCTTAAAAAAACTGCCTGGTTTTATCGGATATCTCATCGGTAGTTTTTTCATTGTTGTATTATGGCTCATTGAAAAGCTTTTTTCGCCCGTTGTAAAATTATGGCCAAAGAAAAAGTAAGGTCTTAAAGGGGGGACAGAATAAGTGAACTTACTACCTATAGAAGATATATGCAGATTAGCTCTTACTACAACGTTGGCAGCGAAATTGATATATTACCAGAAAGATCAGCAATGAGAAAAATCATAATGGCTTCGGCCCTGTTTATTGCACTTACAAGCTGTGGCGGTAGCGGTTCTACAAATAGTAATGCCGATAGCGGCGCTACAACTAATGATCCTGGCCTTACTAATCCAACCGCAATAGATACCACAAAGCACCCGGATGGCATCATCAATGGCAGCGTGATTAGTACGGACACGGCTGCGATGAACGTTCAGAACTCTATTAATAAAGCTAACGAGGCCAGGAAAAAGAAAGAGTAAGAAAGCTGCCGGCTGTTAGCCATTAGCTAGGAGCTTTTGTGCCTGACTTTTTAACAAGTACTAGTAACCATCCACATCTTTATATCTTTGCGGCCCTTCATTTACCTGAAGGGTTTTTTCTTATGTATCGTTTGCCTGCCGGTTTTGCTTATCTTATTTAAACCTATTTATGAATAAAGCTATTTTATTTGACCTTAATGGAACAATGATTGACGATATGGAATATCACGCACGAGCGTGGTTTAATATTCTTAATAACGACTTAAAGGCAAACTTATCAATAGAAGCCGTGAGAAAAGAGATGTATGGAAAAAACTCTGAAGTATTGATAAGGGTATTTGGAGATAATAAATTTACAGAAGAAGAAATGGATGCTTTATCCATAGAAAAAGAAAAACGCTACCAGAAAGAGTTCTTCCCCCAGTTAAAACTTATAGACGGACTAAATCAATTTTTAGCAGAAGCAAAGCGTAAGCATATAAAAATGGCTATTGCTTCAGCTGCTATTCCTTTCAATATAGATTTTGTTCTTGATAACCTGCACATACGGCATTTCTTTTCCGCAATAGTAAGTGCAGACGACGTAACTACCAGTAAACCTCATCCTGAAACTTTTTTAAAGGCTGCTACCCTATTAAATACACCGCCCGAAAACTGTTTTGTATTTGAAGATGCTCCCAAAGGTGTTGAGGCAGCACAAAATGCAGGCATGAAAACAGTTGTTCTAACTACGATGCATGAAAAGGAAGCGTTTTCGCAGTACAATAATATCGTCGCTTTTGTAAAAGATTATGCTGATCCTTTTTTTTCTGAATTGTTAAACGATGCCAATAAGCACGATTGAAAAAAGATGCACAAAGGTTTACCGATGAACGTAATGCGACGCAACAATGTATCAATGGAAAACAAACGGGTAAAGCCATACATTCATCTCTTATAAAGCACAACATGCAATGCAGCATAAATGATCGTTCACCTCGTTAGTTAAAGAGGTAAAACCATTTTAGACCGAAAAACAGCTTTCAAGTTCTAACTTTTGCCGTGAAAGAGTACGTTTTATTTATTGATACAGAAGCTTCCGGACTTCCTAAAAACTGGAAGCTGCCTTATAATACACCTGGGAACTGGCCCCACTGTGTACAGATTTCATGGGTTATTTATAGTAAGGAGCAGAAAGAAGTAAAAGCAGAGAACCACTACATAAAAAATAACGATTTTGTAATAGCAGATTCGGCTATTAAAGTACATGGAATTACAAGAAAATTTTTAGATGCTCAAGGTGAAAACAGGAAAGACGTATTAAAGCTGCTTGCAGATGACCTTATTAAATTTAAGCCGCTTGTGGTTGGCCATTTTATGCAGTTCGATATTCATATGCTGGGTGCCGATTTTTTTCGTGAAGGACTGGAAGATCCAATAAAAAAAGAAGCGACTTTCTGCACAATGCTTGGGTCTACCGGTCTTATTAAAAACCCTGCTGTAAAATTTCTGAGGTTAGAACAATTGTATAAAACCCTGTTCGATACCACGCTCGAAGATCACCATAATGCAATAGTAGATGCACGTGCAACAGCCTCCTGTTTTTTTGAATTAATAAAACGTGGCGAAATAGCTGAAGAAATAATTGCACGCCAGCAAAGAGAAGTTGCAAAAGACGTAACTGTGCCGGCTCGGGATGGTTGCCTTTTACCAATGCTTATTATTATCTCAATGACACTTTTAATCTGTTATTTATGAACCAACGTGTAGAGATTTTAAAAGAAACCGCTCCTTTTAATTTATTACCTGAAGATGTATTGCAGGAAGTTTCGGGCTTATTGGAAGAAATAAAATACAATAAGGAAACGGTAATATATCAACAGGAAGTAACCAAAATGAACAGGGTTGATATTATTGCAAAAGGTGAATACGAATCGTTCTTCTACGACAGCGCCCAAAATAAAAGATACATAGAGCATCATACCTTTTGTTTTTCTTATGGGGGAATATCTATTTTATTAAACCGAAAGCGATCTCTAAAAACCGCGGTAGCAAAAAAAGGGACCGTTGTGTATGCTTTAGGACGTAAGGATTTTGTTGAGTTGTGCATGACGTTCGAAAAATTCTTCCACTACTTTACTGCTCAATTTGGAAAGAGGATGTTGGATGACGAATTTGCTCATTTTGTAAAACGCCCAACATTTTTCGAAGAGAGTTATATAGCAGCGGACCAATTGTATTCGAAAAAGATTGAAAGCATTCAATATCGCGACATTGTTTCCTGCCCCGGCTCCACTCCCATTTATCAAGGGGCGAAATTGATGGCGAAAAATAAGGTTAGCTGCCTGTTTGTAACCGATGAGAGTGGTAAAATAGCCGGCTTTGTTACAGACATTACAATACGTGATAAGGTTGTAGCAAATATGTCAGATGCCACTAGCCCGGTTGTAAGTATTATAGATAAACCGATCGTTTCGATAAGTACAGACGCGTATGTTTACGAGGCGATACTTATGATGTTTAGAACAAAGACAAGATATCTATTAATAAAAAATAAGGGTGAATATGTAGGGTTTCAAAGTCGTAATAAGTTATTGAGTGAACAGGCGCAGTCACCATTGATATTTATACAGTCAGTTAAATCGGCGTCTACAGTAAACGAACTGAAGAGAAAATGGGAAAAAGTACCTGAGATAGTGACCCAGTTGCTTGAAAGAGGTGTGAATGCAGAAATAGCTAACCAGGTAATAACAACAGTGGCCGATACCATAGCAATAAAAGTTATAGAAGGAGTAATAGATGAGCTGGGAATGCCACCGGCAAAATTTGTTTTTATGGTACTGGGAAGTGAGGGTAGAAAAGAGCAAACACTTAAAACCGACCAGGACAATGCCATTATTTATGAAGACAAAGCGAATGAACACCGCGAAGAAGTAAGAGCGTACTTTTTACAATTTGCAGATAAGGTGTCGGGAAGATTAAATGATATTGGATTTAGTTTTTGCGAAGGTGGATTTATGGCAAAAAATCCTGGTTGGACGCACTCCCTTTCGCATTGGAAAAGAAATTACGCTAGTTGGATAGAAGACGCATTAGCCGAAACAGCCATAAAATTTTCTACATTCTTTGATTGCCGGTATATATATGGTGAAGCATCGTTGATGGACGAACTTAAAACGTTCCTGGACGAGGAGTTACAAAAACCGTTGGAAAAGCTGTTTTACTTCATGGCAAAAAATGCGTTGCAATATGAGCCTCCATTAACATTTTTTAAAAACATTCGTACCACCACTGTTGGCTCTCAGGAAGTTTTTGACATTAAAAAAGCAATGACCCCAATTGTAGACCTGGTGAGAGTATATTCACTTCAAAACAGAATTTTTGAAGTGAATACCGGGGAACGACTTAAAGCGCTTAAAGAAATTAATGTATTTACGGAAACTGCCTTTAATGAACTGAAGCAGTCTTATTATTTTTTGATGAGCATGCGTTTGAAAAGCCAGGCAAACCAAATTATGAATGATAAAAAAGATCCTGACAATTATATTGACTTGAACGCCTTGACGAAGATTGAGCAGGGAACATTAATAGAGATCTTTAAGACAATAACAAACTTCCAGTCAAGGATTCGCATTTATTTTACTAATAATCTGTTCGGATAATATTTTTCAATAATTATTAATCACTACTTTTTTATTTCGATCTTTTTTGCATCATGAGCAACAGCCCGTTCCAGTTCAACTATAAAAATATCTTTAACTAATTTTAAGGTTGATAATCCGGACTTAATAAAAGCAGCAGTTTCTTAATCAATTTATAAATAAGAAATCATGAAAACAATCAAAGCCCAACACAAAGCAGTCTGTGAGCCAATAGGTGATCTTGTTACATATAGGGCAATGCCTACCCATACTGTACCTATGAACCTAATAGATCCTTTTATCTTTTTAAATCATCATGGGTGGCAGCAGTACGAACCAAATAACAACGGTTTGCCTTTTGGCCCTCATCCACATCGGGGTTTTGAAACGATTACTTTTATTTTAGAAGGCGACTTGACTCATAAAGACACAACAGGTGTTGTAAGTGTAATTAAAGAAGGCGGTGTACAGTGGATGACGGCCGGCAAAGGTTTGATACATGCTGAAATATCTTCTCCTGAATTTAAAACTGAAGGCGGACCGCTCGAAATTTTACAGCTCTGGGTAAACTTGCCTGCTAAATATAAAATGACAGAGCCAAAGTACATTGGATTACAAAAAACTGAAATACCAGTCGCTGAATATGACAATGGAAAAGTAGCAGCCCATATTGTTTCAGGAGAATGGAATGATGTAAAAGGACCATTCAACACATTAACAGATATCCACCTTTCGTATATGTATTTTAAGGTAGGAGGTAAATACACCACGCAGGTACCGAAAGAACAAAACATTTTTTTATACATTGTTAAAGGTGAAATGAAAGTAAATGGTGACATCGCAAGACTACATCATCTTGTAGAATTTAACCGTGATGGACAAACCGTTGAAATGAAGGCAACAGCAGACTCAATTATTTTATTTGGGTATGCCACTCCTTTTAATGAACCTTTTTTTGCCTACGGTCCCTTTGTTATGAATACGCGAGAGGAAATTATGCAGGCTTATGATGACATGAAAAACGGCAAATTCGGAGATGAGCAGGCGTTATTGGATTAGTAGTGGTATCGGGGTTTAATTTTTCGTCTAGAGCCGATTAATAGGGCTTCCGAAATGTGGCATTTATTTACAACGCATATTTATTTTTAGACATAACTTGTACCCTTTACTCACTTCAACATTAAAAAAACTTCCATTATGAACTCACGTCGGGACTTTTTACAAAAAATTGCCGCTGCGTCTATTGTTGTACCTTTTTTTCCGAAAGCAGTGGAAGCAAGCACTGAAGTGTACCAGGGACCGTTGCTTCGGGTTGCCATACTTGGCCTTGGAAGCTATGGCACACGGGTTGCTGATGCTATGCAAACATGCAAAAAAGCGAAGTTGGTTGGAGCTATCAGTGGAACGCCTTCAAAGCTTACAAACTGGCAAAGCAAGTACAACATACCAGAAAAGAACTGCTATAGCTACCAAAACTTTGACCAGGTTAAAAACAATCCTGACATCGATGCTATTTATGTCATTACACCGAATTCATTGCACAAAGATTTTGTTATCCGGGCAGCTAAAGCGGGCAAGCAGGTGATTTGCGAAAAACCAATGTCGGTAAATGCTAAAGACGGACAGGAGATGGTAGATGCTTGTAAAAAGGCAAATGTAAAATTGTTGGTGGGGTATCGTATGCATTTTGAACCGAATACTTTGGAGATCATCAGGATGCGCAATGCGGGTGATTTTGGGAAAATTATGTTTTTCCAGGGGTTATCAGGCTTTACCATAGGAGACCCAACGCAGTGGAGATTAAATAAGCAACTAGCCGGTGGCGGAGCTATGATGGATATTGGCGTCTACTCCATTAACGGAGCGAGATATATGATTGGAGAAGACCCGATTTGGGTGACAGCAGAGGAAACCAAAACGGATCCCGTAAAGTTTAAAGAGGGAGTTGATGAAACAATTCAATTTCAGTTAGGCTTCCCGGGCGGAGCTGTAGCCTCTTGTTTATCAACTTATAGTATGAACAATCTTGATCGATTTTTCTTAAATGGTACAAAAGGATTTGCTGAGTTAAATCCATCTACTGGCTATGGTCCTATTAAAGGCCGTACCAACAAAGGCGAATTAAACTTTCCTCATGTTACTCACCAGACAGTACAAATGGATGAGATGTCAGATATTATTCTTAATGGAAAACAACCTGTTGTGCCTGTAGATGGTTCAGAAGGTTTAAAAGACTTGAAAATAATTGATGCCTTATATTTAGCAGCAAGAACCGGTAAAAAGGTGGATATTAAATTATAGGAGTTCTAAGCGGCAAGAAGATTGAAAGGATATAGAAAAGGCATTATTCAGCTTTTCCTGTATCCTTTTTATTATTTTGGGCAAGCTGTAGTGAAAGCCTGAGTTTTCTTAGTTCTAGATAAATAAAATCATCCCACTGTTTTTGCTTAGCCTTGTTTAAGGAGTGGTTTGTTTCCTCATCGTATTGAAGTTGCATTGCCTGGTACTCAGATTTCTTCTGGTTAAAAAGTTCAAGGATTTGGGTATCGTAACTATCAGTAGCAGTAAAACTATACGAGTCAAACTCCCTTTTCAATTTTTGAGCGAAGAGCTCAGCGATATCGAAATGAAGCTGCTCATGTTTTAGTAAAGCCTCACACTGTTTCTGTCTACGGCTCCACGAGCTATTTTTGTCGAAGCTGGCATAAACCTCAAATTCAAAATCTCCTTCAGTATAGAATTTATAGTTGTAACGAATCTCGGCGTAACATTCGGCATCATATCTACTTGTATCATTAACCTTACCGAGGAAGTCATCCCAGGTCAATTGCTGGCTGTCCCTCCATCGAATGCCCTCCTGGGCGAAAACTCCCGTTGTGATAAATAAAATAACAGCGATTAGAACAAGTCTCATTTGCCCCTCCTTAAATCTAATTATTAATGCTATCGTTACAAAATGAAGTCTAACAACTTCCGCGCGTCTTAATCTTTTCAACCTGATTATTATGCATAATACTAAATTACCAGTATTGTAAACAGACCTTAATAATATTTTAATGTTTTAGAAAGCTCCTGCAAAAAATAAAAGAAGGCAACGGCCATTACCAACAGCGAAAGAACCGGCAATCATGATAAAAGAGAGTATTAGAACGTTGCTTTTGACGATGCAAAATAGCTTTAACATTCCGCTAGCTTTTTAAAAACAAAAGCGCTTTACCTACTATACAAAATTTTTCCTGCCAGTTTTTCCCCTCGAATTAAACTCCTTAACATTTTCTTTCATTTTTGGCACCATTTTGTATGGGATGCAAGTAATAAAAAGACCACTTTATGAAAAAGACATTTTTAGCGTTACCTCTTGCCATCCTATTGGTAAATTGTAGCAGCACACGGAACACAAGTAGCACCTCCGGTACATCTGCAAATTCAGGGATAAATGCTTCTGCATCTACAACAGGTACCGGCACTACTGCTGATGCAACAACTTCGGGCTCCGTAGCATCATCGTCAGGTACAGCTACTACTACCGGTTCAGCCTCAACCACAGCGGCAGGCACTTCAACAACCGATAATAGCGGCATGTCTGCTTCTTCTTCGACGACGACATCTGCTTCAGGTTCGGCAAATTCAGGATCTAAGTCGGGTATGGCTTCCGCTAGCTGGAACAATAGCAGCACATCTAAGCCAGGCGCAATTAATTGGGACGTGTATGATCCAAACAACTACATGCAAAACCCTGAGAAGTATTTGCGCCCCGATCAAATGACTAAAGCGGGTGGATGGACTTACAACAAAGACTGGCGTCGCAATACAAACTTTACACCTGAAGCCGTAGGCCAATGGCAGTTAGTTTTAACACCAGAAGTAGCGGCTAATTGGTTGCCAGATACAAGAAGGCCTGAAACATATGCAAGTTTTTGGACTCCCGAAGCAGTTATGGCCCGTTATCAAGCTAACATGGCAGCAGCAGCAAGGACACAAGATTCTATTGCAGCATTAAATGCAACAGCGAACATCAATACCGGCACAACAGGTAGCACGGGAAGAAGAACACCGACAGGAGCACCAGGGTCAGAGGGAATGACAGCAGCAACTAATGCTACTGCCGTGGCATCAGGCTCAGGTACAACCGGAACAGTTGGTACAGGAGGTACAGCAGCTACCACAACAACAGCCACTGACTCAACGGTAGGAACCGAAGCAGGGGCAAATAGTAATGTAACTATTCCATTTGCCTTAACTGCAGTTAACGGTAACAATTTTATGTTGCCAACCTTAAATATGTACATCGATAATGGAAGCTTCACAGCATATACAGGTTGCAACAGTGCAGTTGGAAGTATCGTGGTTAATGGAAGCCAGTTACATTTCGACGAGACGACTCCTTCTACAAATGTTGAATGTATAGGTGGCTTCGACCAGGCTGCATTTATGGATCGTTTACGTCGTGCAGATTCATACGACGTCACTAATAATCAATTCCGTATTAAACAAGGTGACCAGGTGTTAATGATTTTTTCGAAAAATGCATTATAAATAAGCAAAGGATATAGGAATTATAAATAGATAGAGGTCGTCTCAAAACTAAGGTTGAGGCGACCTCTTTTTACGTTGTAACGTAACTATACCAAAATGGTTTTAACCTGAACCTGTCTTTGGTTTACTCATAAGTTTGACAACAATTCTTGCTTCGGCGCAATCTTGCGCTGCCTCTTACCTGCGCCGAAGACTTTTAACAGTACTTGTCCGAACTAATTTTTGTTAGTATTCGTTCCAAAATGCATTTTCAGGGGTAAATGAAAATGCCCGTGAAAAATTATTGTTATAAAGTTCTTTTTATTGTTAGCGTCAGAAGAATCCTTTGTTTCCACAAATCTTATGTTACCGGGAAAAATGTATACGACATAACCTTTTTCTCCTTTTTCTCCTTTTTCATCTTTTTCATCTTCCTGTCTACATGCTACCAGTTGTAGTGACAAAAACACAATACCATTTTAAATTTGGAGAGAAGGTTCATCATTGATAGCATACAATGTTTTTTGTTACTGGCATGCAAATTTATTCAACCTATGTAAAGTAAACCTGTAACAAATATGATTGAGAGGTCATTGGAAACTTATTTTCCGAAGGTAGTAGCAGAAATCAAAGGATTTGCGGTTTTTATGATTGATACTAATGCAATTATTCGAACATGGAATAAAGGCTGCGAATTAATGAAAGGTTATACTGAAGCGGAAGCGATAGGAGAAAATTTCAGCATTCTTTTTCCTCAGTTCTTACGAGAACAAAACCTGCCTGAAAAAGAGGTACAACTGGCAAAAGAAACAGGCAGATATGAATCTGAAAACTGGCGAAGAAAAAAGAACGGGGACTTGTTTTGGGCGTTTGTCGTTTTAACAAGAATTACGGATGAGCAAGGAAACCTGGTAGGATTTGTAAAAATAACGCAGGATCAGACTGACAAGAAAAACTACGAGGACCAGCTAAAAAGCAAGATGGAAGAATTAAACAATATTAATTTAAAGCTTCGCGATCTTAATAATGAACTGAGAAGATCAAACTCAAGTTTCGAGGAGTTTGCCTACGCCTCGTCGCACGACCTGCAGGCACCTTTAAGAAAGATAAATTATTTTATCGACCAACTAAAAACGGAGTTGGGGGAACAACTTAACGGGAAGCCTTTGGAGTTTATTACACGTATTGAAAATTCGACCAGCAGGATGGAAAAGCTGATAGAAGATTTATTAACCCTGTCGAATATTAGTGAGGGCACGGGGGAAATGTCGGAGATCGATTTGAATCAGTTGGTCAAAGACGTATTAGAAGACCTGGAGCTGGAGATCGCAGAAAAAGCTGCAAAAATTTCGGTTGCAAGTCTACCCAAGGTGCGCGGGAATAGCCGACAAATGCATCAATTTTTTCAGAATTTAATAAGTAACTCAATAAAGTACACAAAGCCGGATTTGCCCCCGCTTTTACAGATTTCGTCAGATGAAGTAAGTGGCAGTGAAGTAAAGGCAAGTCAGCCACTTGCAGAGGCAGATAAAAAGTATCACCTGATTCAATTACAAGATAATGGAATTGGATTTGAGCAGGAATATGCTGAAGAAATCTTTAAAGTATTTACCCGTTTACACAATACCTCCGACTACCCGGGTACAGGAGTTGGACTGAGCATTGTACAAAGAGTAGTCGAAAATCATAGGGGATGTATTTGGGCGGAAAGCCAACCAGGGGAAGGAGCAAGTTTTAAAGCGCTTCTCCCTATTGATTAAGTGATACACCTATCCCTTTCGGTTCAAAAATTTAAACCGGGTGGTATCATAAAATTGATGGCGAGTTAATAAATAGAAGTTAGGCTGCTAATGCGACTACAACCGTAGAAGTATGCGACGCAACAAAGGTTTATAGTAGCGCTGATGCTCAATTCCCAAAACTTTCTTCTGTTCTTTATTAAACATAGAAGGCTTTACACTACAAAAGGCTAACACGATTTATTTCGCAGTTGAACATTGGTAAAATAGAATATTATTTACGCTTTAGAGCTTCTGCGATTGCTTTTTCAGGTAATAGTTCGCCGGTTTTGTAAACTGAGAGATTTTAAACGAGCACCCCAGAACAAACCTGGCGGGATAACTTTGTAGCTCACAAAAAAGAAATGTTATAAAGATGAGGGGACGTTCATTTCCCTTCATAAATATTAACTTCGCGTATGCTAACGTGCCTCAATAAGCTACGAAAAGCAATATCAGCAGCAAAAAATAGTTCTATAAATTAGAGCATCGGTTTTGAAAAAGTTTCTTGTTACCATATTAACCTTTATTTATTTAGCCACTACAACAGGGGCTACGGTTTATACCCATTATTGTATGGGTAAGGCCTCTTCTGTGAATCTTGTTAAAGAAGACGGCTGTAGTAAATGTGGAACGCAGCCTGGCGAGGATTGCTGCTCAGATGAGCTTAAGGTTATTAAAGTAAACGACAATCATCAGCATACAAGCAATGAAATAAGCTTTGCTCCAGCTTCTGCCATCTTAAAAAGGCAGTATAAACTTGCTGAACCCGATCTTTCGGGTATAGCCGCAGCTTCAAGAACTTATAATAACTCTCCCCCAAATGCTTCCGGCACTTCCCTGTGCATATTAAACTGTGTTTTTAGAATATAGAACTGAATTATTAATTGTGAGGCATGGGTAATTCCATGGCTTTTAATCACCATTCTTATTAATAATTCAACAAAATATAATGAAAACAGTTTTTTTTCTAATAGCCATCGTTGTATCATTTGCATCAACGGCACAAGTCACTAAAGTATCTATTCAGGCAAGCGGTCTTACCTGCAGTATGTGCAGTAATTCTATAAACAAATCTTTAAAGTCAATAGACTTTGTAGAAAATGTAAAACCAAACATCAAAACTTCCACATTTGAAGTAACCTTTAAACAAGGTGCGAAAGTAGACTTTGATCAATTGAAAAAGAAGGTGGAAGATGCTGGCTTTACTGTGGCAAATTTTGTAGCGGCGGTAAATTTCAATAACGTCCAGGTAAAAAACAATCAGCCGGTCAAAGTCGGTGACAAGACTTTTTATATAATAAATGCTAAAGATCAAGCCTTAGACGGGAACACACAAGTGAAAATAGTTGACAAAGGTTTTGTGTCGGGTAAGGAATTTAAAAAATATACACTGGCAACTACAGCCACAGGCAACGGCGTGTATAACGTAACCATCTAATTCATATAAGGGTTTTACTAATTCTGTAAAACCCTTTAAATTCTTATAATGAAGACTAAACTATTAGTAGCGATGCTGTTATTATCGATAACGGCGATCGGCCAGGAGCTGTATACTTTTACCGAACCTGCAAGTAACATGGCGGCTAAAAGCGTAGGGTTAAGGATGAATAACTTCATGATGAAACAAAACATCGGTTCCCGTATCACCTACCATTCCGTTCCTGAAATAATGATAGGTGTATCAAAAAAAATAATGATACATGTAGACGGTTTTTTAAGTAATCGAAACGGAGGGTTGATAACGGAGGGCGGCAGTGTTTATATGAAGTATAGATTTCTTAGCAGCGATGATATTCAAAAGCATTTTCGTATGGCTGCTTTTAGCAGGTACAGTTTCAACAATAGCGATATTCACCAGGAGGAAGTAAATCTGTACGGCCACAATACAGGGTTCGAAACGGGGGTAGTTGCAACTCAACTACTACATAAGGTAGCTTTATCATCAGCCATATCATTTTTAAACGCCGGAGACAATGGAAACAAGCATAAATATCCGTATGGCAGTGGTAACAGTAAAGCCTTAAATTATACACTTTCTGTTGGTAAGTTAATGTTACCAAAAGAGTATACAGACTATAAGCAGACCAACGTGAACCTGATGCTCGAATTCTTAAATCAATACAATGTAGGATCGGGGAAATATTATATGGATGTTGCTCCGTCGGTACAACTCATCTTCAACAGCGTTGCCAGAATAGATGTCGGATACAGGCAACAATTAAACAGCACTTATCAAAGGACAGCTCCGAATGGACTGTTTGTAAGATTAGAATACAACTTCTTTAACGTTTATTGACACTTTTTTGAAGATGAAAAAATGAGTAAGATCATTTTTGGCTGTTAGTAGACTATGTTTATAAGGAGTGAACAGTAGCGTACTGCAAATAAGAGAAGTTGAGCAAAATTTAATTAAAAAGGCCTAATCCCTTCACTTAGAAACTGAAGTTAGCCTGGTTCTGAGGATAGTCTATTTTAGTGCTTTCGCGCTTACCATTTACAAGTACGTGTATGATGTTTATCTGCTCTTTTTTGAAATCTTGCAAAATTGAGTTGGTAACAGAAAGCTTTTTTATTGCAGGCACATTCAGCACTTCGAGGTAACAATAAATGGATTCTTTATCTTTTTCAAATCCTACGAATTTAAAGTTCAAGGGTTTTGCGTTTATGTTGAATGAAATGTGCTTCGTCATATAATCATTCATCAAACGATTGTTTTGCGACTGCAACTTGTTGTTGCTTAGATCAATAGCGGTTTTGTAATTTTGTTTCAGAACGTCTTCTATATCTTCTGCAAACATCTTGCAACTTATCTCAAACGACTGTGACTTTTCATTGTAGTTCATCTCGGTAACGCTTACGTAAAAAGGATGAAACTTGTAAGTATTTGCGGAAGTAAGAAAAAGCACCATACTAAGACTTACGAATAAAAGAAACTTGTGAACGATTGAGTGCATCAGAAAAATTCTTTAATGGTATACAAAACTCTGTTTTATTTTGAACCTATTATCGTAAAAGATATTTTTTAACTAATGAGTAATTTTGGTTTTTATTTTACCCTTGGATGGGAACACATTGTTGCCTGGGACGCGCTCGATCACCAACTTTTTATTCTAGTGCTTACGGTTCTATATACCTTCAAAGAATGGAAGCAGGTACTAGTTCTTGTTACCGCTTTTACTATTGGTCATTCTATAACGCTCGCCCTAAGTACCCTTGACATCTTTACACTTCCATCTGATTTAGTTGAATTTCTTATACCGTGTACAATTTTTATTACAGCTGCTGCAAATATTGTTAAACCTGCTTCTACCCCAAAAGGCATACAATTAAACTATATTTTTGCCCTGTTTTTTGGCCTTATTCACGGCTTGGGTTTTGCAAATGCTTTAAAATTCATGCTTGCTAAAGATCAGCATTTAGGATGGTCGCTGCTGTCGTTTAACCTGGGCCTGGAGGCGGGTCAAATTGTACTACTGATCTTTATTCTTTTGCTTGCCTATGTTTTAATTGATAATTTGAAACTGAATCGCAGGTACTGGATGCTTTCAATATCAGCAGCGGTTTTACTAGTATCACTAAAAATGGCTATCGAAAGGTTTCCATTATAAAAACACCTTTAATAATAACAGATGAGAAAACTTTTCATATTCCTTTTTGCAACAGGATGGTTGTGTACAGCAGAGGCTCAAATTACAGAAAATAACCCCGGCTCTAATCATGCTAACAAATTTGAGCAGCTAGGTACGGTTCTTCCAACACCTAACGAATACAGAACCGCCAGCGGCGCCCCTGGCAACCGTTATTGGCAACAGCGATGTGACTACGATATAAAAGCAACGCTAAATGAAAAGAATTTGCGGCTTACCGGCAGTGAAACTCTTACTTATTACAATAACTCACCGGATGTCCTGTCATACTTATGGTTACAGCTAGATGAGAATGAGCATAGCTCAATAAAAAATGCGGGCTATCAAAGCAGCAATCGTCTTTCATCACAAGTTACCACACAGGCATTGTCTGCTTTGGAAGATCCTAACAAAGACAACGGCTTTGGTATAAACATTACTAAAATAACAGATGCGACAGGAAAGGCTTTGCCATACCTGGTAAATAAAACAATGATGCGGGTTGATTTGCCAACCCCTTTAAAAGCGGGTCAAAAATTTATCTTTTCAATCGATTGGAACTATAACATTAGCGACAGGATGGTGCAGGGAGGACGTGGAGGTTACGAGTTTTTCCCCGATACGAAAGATTATCTGTTTACGATGTCGCAATGGTTCCCGCGACTATGTGTTTATAGTGATTTCCAGGGATGGCAAAACCACCAGTTTGCAGGGCGGGGAGAGTTTGCACTAACGTTCGGTAACTATAAAGTTCAAATGACCGTTCCTGCTGATCATGTAGTAGGTGCAACAGGTGAGTGTCAAAACTATGCACAAGTATTATCTGCGGCACAATTAGCCAGGTGGCAAAAGGCACAAACAGCAAAAGAACCTGTAGAAATTGTGACGCTGGCAGAAGCGAAAGAAAGGGAAATCAAAAAATCTGCTGCCACAAAAACATGGGTATTTGCAGCAAAAGATGTACGGGATTTTGCGTGGACATCCTCCCGCAAATTCGTTTGGGACGGAATGCCGACCACAGTAGAAGGTAAAAAAATTATGTGTATGAGTTTTTACGGTAAGGAAGCTTATGCACTGTGGCGCAGGTATTCGACAAAAGTGGTAGCGCACACTATAAAAACTTATTCTCACTTTAGTATTCCTTATACTTACCCGGTAGCGCAGAGTGTAGAGGCAAGTAATGGTATGGAGTACCCGATGATTTGTTTCAATAATGGCAGAACTGATAAAGATGGTAACTATTCGGAGCAGACTAAGAACGCGATGATTGGAGTTATTATTCATGAGGTGGGACACAATTTCTTTCCGATGATCATAAACAGCGACGAGCGCCAATGGACGTGGTTGGACGAAGGGCTGAACACTTTTGTTCAATATCTTACTGAAGAAATGTTTGATAATAAGTTCCCTAGCAGAAGAGGGCCAGCTTGGGCAATCACGGATTACATGAAACTACCCAAAGACCAGTTGGAGCCGATAATGACCAACTCAGAAAACATTATAGGGTTTGGACCTAATGCCTATGCAAAACCTGCAACTGGTTTAAACATTTTGCGGGAGACTATTATGGGGCGTAAATTATTTGACTATGCTTTTCAGCAGTATGCACGGCGCTGGGCTTTTAAACATCCAACACCTGCAGACTTTTTTAGAACAATGGAAGACGCAAGTGGTGAAGATTTAGACTGGTTTTGGAGAGGCTGGTTTTACAGTACCGATGTGACTGACATTTCTCTTGACTCGGTTAAGTTTATGAGACCAGACATTAACTCGATCCCAAAAGGAGGCGATTCTACAACGATGACGGCGTTGGCAAAGCCTATCCTTAACGATTTCGAAGACATTTCTAAAATCAGGAACCGGCAGGATACCAGTATTCATTACTATACTGACGTAGATACTTCTTTACGTGATTTTTATTGGAGTTATGGCCGTGGGATGAAAACATATGACTCTGTGAAATACGCGGTGCCAGTGCCTGGCAGGTTCGAGCCGTTGGATGAAGCAGCAAAAGCTAAGTTTGCAAACAAATATTTCTACCAGCTCACGTTTACTAACAAGGGCGGGCTGGTAATGCCAATCATAGTAGAATGGACTTATAAAGACGGCACCAAAGAAACAGATCGGGTACCTGCACAAATATGGAGGTTAAACGAAAAACAGGTGGTAAAATCATTTATGAAAAATAAGGAAGTTGCATCTATACAGTTAGATCCTTTAAAAGAGACTGCAGATATTGATGAGACGAATAATAGGTGGGGGGCAACTGCTACACCTCCTACTCGCTTTGAATTATTTAAATTAAAACAAGGCGCGGGACGTGGACAATCGTCTGGAATAACTCCGATGCAAAAAGCAAGGGAAAACAAATCGTTGTAATAGGTAAACGCTCTAATGGTATATAAAAAAGCTCTTGTAATATTCTTACAAGAGCTTTTTTATATACTCGATATTTCAAGCACTCATCTTAATATTCCGCTTGATAACGGAACAAGCCAAAGTGATACCGCCTGGCTGTACAGGTCTAAATAGTGGGTGTACCACCTGTAACCTGGATAGTGGAACTTGTCATGTAGCTCGAATCCTGCGATGCAAGCAAAACATAAGCTGGTGCAAGCTCTGCCGGTTGACCTGCCCGTCCTAAAGGAACATCCTGCCCAAAGCTTTTAACCTTTTCGGGGGGCATTGTAGAAGGTATCAGAGGGGTCCAGATTGGGCCTGGCGCAACGCAATTTACACGAATACCTTTCTCTGCCCATAGCTGCCCTAAAGCTGCGGTAAAGTTTTGAATAGCTCCTTTGGTGGGCGCGTAAGCTAACAAACCAGGCGAAGGCTTATATGCATTTACTGAGGTAGTATTTACCACTGTACTTCCAGGTTTTAAATGTGGTTCGGCTGCCTTGCATAAATAATACATCGCAAAAATGTTGGTTCTAAAAGTGCGGTCTATCTCCTCGGCGGTGATCTCCTGCAACGATTCGTGAGACATTTGGTAAGCGGCGTTATTGACCAAAATATCTAGTTGTCCAAATTCTTCCAGCGCCTTATTTACAATGCTTTTGCAATGCTCCTCGCTTTGGATATCACCCGGCATTAACACCGCCTTTCGCCCTGCATCCTGAATGTACCTTGCGGTTTCTTTCGCGTCATCATGCTCATTTAAATAAGAGATCAGGACATCTGCTCCTTCGCGGGCGAATGCTATGGCCACTGCCCGTCCTATGCCAGAGTCTCCGCCGGTAATTATGGCTTTTCTTCCGGCCAGTTTGCCTGAACCTTTATAAGAAGTCTCGCCGTGATCTGCTTGCGGTGTCATTTCACTTTCTGTACCAGGTGGTTGTTGCTTTTGATCAGGGAAAGGAGGTTTGTCGTACTGCTCTACCGGGTTTTGCATATTGCTATTTTCTGCTGAACTCATAATAAATATTTTTAATTCGAGAAATCAAATTCATATATTATGCCAGCTGGGTTCATTGACGTGCGGACCGGTTGCCGTCTTTTAACCTGTGGAGTTATTTGTTGCTGTTTTGCAATTTAGTACCCAAAACATGTAAACGATCTACATCCTGGAAACTGTAAAAAAACAAGAATATATACTAGATCATGTGCTGACAAATGAATGATGGCAGACTGCCTCGCAGTACCAGTGCAATCATGGTGGCGTGCGAAAGTTGAGCTGTTGTAAAAACGTACAAGTGTGCGACGCAACCGAAGCTGAAAGGTGCTAAATGTCTGTATCAAAAAACTTACTTACACTAGTGGTTGTTTCCATTATATAGATGAAATAAAAAAAGGGCTGGCAACTTGCCAACCCTTTCAGACTTATTTGAATGCTTACTTTTTACCAGAACCTGATATATAATGTAGCAATCAACAATAACATAACAACAATTAATGCGAGCGTTTGAGGCTTGAGTCTAAACATTGTTGTGTCTAGCTCGAATGCCTTAGGATTAACTTTAGGACCAGCCATGCTAATAGCTATCATAGCTATCATTGTAAAAAAGAATGATAAACCCATACAGATGTGAAAAGGAATTTCGAACCCACCTTTACCATTTGGATAAGCAGTATATAAGAAGGTTTCCGGCCCTGTAATGCCGGGGGCAAGTTCGTTGAAGAATACAGATAACAGGAAGCCTAGTATGACCCCTACAACTGCAGCGGCGCCTGTAGTCCTTTTCCAGAACATACCTAAGAAAAACATGGCAAATACGCCGGGACTGAAAAAGCCGGTGTACTTCTGAATAAAGGTAAATCCGCCAGTTCCACCGATGCCGAGAATGTCTCCCCAGGTAAATATTACAGCTACTATCATAGCTATGAACACCGCCGCTCTTCCAATGTATACGAGCTTTCTTTCATCAGCTTGTTTACCGAAATATTTTTTATGTATGTCTAAAGTATAAATGGTAGAGATACTGTTTACTTTGCCCGCCAGAGAAGCAACAATGGCTGCGGTTAAAGCGGCAACAGACAAACCTTTTAAACCTGTTGGAAGAAAAGTAAGTACTGCAGAGTATGCTCCATCTTTTCCGCCTACCAACTGTGGCAAATGACCATCCTTATATAAAACGAAAGCAGCAATACCAGGAAGCATTACTATCAAAGGCATCATTAGCTTTAAAAATCCTGCAAATAAAATTCCGTTTCTTGCTGTCTGTAAATCTGCACCAAGCGCCCGTTGTGTAATGTATTGGTTACATCCCCAATAGTTAAGATTTATAATCCAGATACCGGCAGCGTAAGATGCAAGTCCGGGAAACGTAAGGTATTTATTTATGTCGTTTTGAGTAGATGTAGCGGTTGGCTTTGGTATAATCATTTTGAAATGCTCGGGAGCATTAGTAAGTAGGGTTTTAAAGCCTGCAATAGCGCCGCTTCCGGGACCATTGTAAGTTTCGCCCACTACAGACAAGGCAATATAAGAAGTAACGAGTCCACCCACGATTAATACCGCTACCTGGATAACATCGGTGTATGCAACTACTTTCATACCCCCCAGAGAAATCAGTAATGCAAATATGGCAAGACCAAGCATAATGACGTGTAGATATTCGCCACCCGCAAGTCCGTTAATTGCTACAGCCCCTAAATATAAAATAGAAGTCAGGTTAACAAATACATATAGAAACAGCCAGAAGATCGCCATGATTAATGCAACCGACTCATTGTACCTCGTTTTAAGAAATTGAGGCATTGTATAAATATGGTTCTTAAGATAAACGGGGATAAACCAAACAGCCACAATAATAAGTGCTACCGCTGCCAGCCATTCGTACGCCGCCACGGCTATACCGAGAAAGAAACCCTCTCCACTCATTCCAATAAATTGTTCTGCAGAGATGTTAGAGGCAATCAAAGAAGCCCCGATCGCCCACCATGTCAGCGTTCCTTCAGCAAGGAAATAAGCTTTTGCATCGTGTTCGTCTTTTTTTCGTTTTCTGTAGATACTATAGCCATAAGCCGACACAATGATGAAGTAAATCACAAATACGGCAATGTCCAGGTTTGTTAAGCCATTTTTCATAAGCAGATAGCAGGGTTAAAACTTATTTATTTTTTTAAAAAAGGTTAAATTACTACGTTGTTAATTATTTCTAAGATTTATTTATCTGGTAATAAACTTCGCTCCAGCGAAGCTCATTCTTCAGTTGATAAAGATTAGTTTCCCTTCCGATCAAAACATATTCTATACCTGCAAAAGAAGCAAAATCCTCCATATGTTCAGCCGTGAGATTCTGACTATAACCTGTGTGGTGAGCGCCGCCAGCATAAATCCATGCAGCGCATCCCGTCTTCATATCGGGTAACGGTTTCCAAAGTACACGTGCAACAGGAAGTTTTGGTAAATCATGAGGCGCTTTTACAGCTTCCACTTCATTTACAATCAACCGAAAACGGTTGCCCATATCAACCATAGAAGCATTTAGCGCCGCACCGGCACCTGAGTTAAAGACCATTCGAACGGGGTCTGCCTTGCCACCAATTCCTAATGGATGAGCTTCGATAGAGATCTCACCTTCAGCAAGACTTTCATCTACTTCAAGCATATGAGAACCTAATACCATCGGGTTAGACGGATCAAAATGGTAAGTGTAATCTTCCATAAAAGCATTTGCACCCGGAAGCCCCGCTCCCATCACCTTCATTGCCCGCACCAGAGCGGCGGTTTTCCAATCACCCTCGCCCGCAAACCCGTAACCTTGCGCCATTAAACGTTGTGCAGCTATTCCCGGTAATTGAACCATTCCATGCAGGTCTTCAAAGGTGTCTGAGAAACCTTTAAAGTTTCCATGCTGTAAAAATGTTCGCAAACCAATTTCTATTTTGGCTGCTTCGATCAGCGATTGATGCCCTTCTGCGCCTTTTCTCAAATTTGCCGAAAGTGTATACCTGTCGCTATATTCTTCAATCAAAGTATTTATGTCGGCGTCGCTTACTGCATTTATCACCTTTACCAAATCACCAATTCCATGCGTATTTACTGAAAAGCCAAATTTCAATTCAGCTTCTACTTTATCTCCTTCGGTTACAGCCACGTAGCGCATGTTATCACCAAAGCGAACAAATTTTGCACCTTGCCAATCGTTCCAACCTGCTGCTGCTCTTGCCCACACACCTATTTGTTCACGTGCCTGCTCATCTTCCCAATGTCCAACAACTACTTTTCGGTTAATGCGCATCCGTGTCATCATAAACCCAAACTCGCGGTCGCCATGCGCGCTTTGGTTCAGGTTCATAAAGTCCATATCAATATCGCTCCACGGAATGTCCCTGTTGAATTGGGTATGCAGATGCAGCAAAGGCTTCTTCAAAATTTTCAATCCGCCGATCCACATTTTAGCAGGAGAAAATGTATGCATCCAGGCAACGATACCGATACAATTTGTAGCCACATTAGCCTCCTGGCAAATACCATAAATTTCTTCGGTTGTTTTTACAGTTGGTTTAAAAACAACCGTTACAGGAATTTGAGTAGCGCTATTTAAAGATGTAGCGATGGTTCGAGAGTGTTCAGCAACCTGCCGTAGTGTTTCTTCGCCGTACAGGTGTTGGCTACCGGTTACGAACCAGATTTCCAGCTGTTTTAAATCTATCATTAATACTGCGGTTATAGTTTAGTAAATTCTTTTTGTTACCCTGCTTTAGTTTTTATAGCATCATCGTTGCGTCGCACACTTGTACCGATTTTTATAAGGCATCTTTTCCACCTCATCCTCCACCTCTCCTCCTTAAGGAGCAGGAGCGGTAATTCGGAACATTTCCGCGCATTTTATATTCCGCGTCATCAGTTAGTGCTGCTTCATACAAATCCAAACCCGCGGAATATCTAATTTCCGCCCAATCCTTCCAATCCAATAAATCCAGGTTCTATTGCCCGTAATAAGAACCAGGGCCGTGCTTTCTTTCAAAATGCTTTTTTATTAATGCATCTTTCATTTTAGGATTGTTTGGTCTTATCTGTTCACTCAGATAAGCCATTTGTGCAACATTTTCGAGAACCGCACTGTTATAAACAGCTTTACCCGGCGTTTTACCCCATGTAAAAGGGGCATGATTTCCTACTAAAATCATTTCCACTTCCTCGTAACTATAGCCTTTTTCTTTAAGACAATTAATTATTTGAAACCCTGTTTCATACTCATAATTGCCCTGTATCATTTCGTCGCTCATTGGAGGAGCGCAGGGAATGTCAGCGGTGGTATGATCAGCATGCGTAGTTCCGTAATTAGGAATATTGCGAAGTGTTTGTGCCCATGCGGTAGCATAAGTAGAATGTGTATGAACAATGCCGCCTATCTTCTCCCAATGCTTGTACAAAACAGCATGGGTTAGTGTGTCAGAAGATGGACGAAGTTTACCTTCTACAGTTACCCCTTCAAAGTCGACAATCACCATTTTTTTGGGAGACAATTCTTCATAAGGAACACCACTCGGCTTAATAGCAAACACACCTAAATTACGATCAGCAGCGCTTACATTTCCAAATGTAAAAAGTACTAACCCTAATTTCGGAAGCTGCATGTTTGCTTCAAATGCCACCTCGCGTATTTCTTTATATTTCATAATTAATGAATAGTGAATAATAAATAATAAAAATTTCGGCTATTCTTTTATTAATCATTCAATCTTGTATTCCTTGTTTAGTGGTTTTTACCGGTGCAATCAGCAACTTCAATAACTCGTGGCAATCATACTCGGTCTTCCTAATTAACGCTCCCACTGCTGTACCACTTCTTCATAACAGCTCCTACAACACAAATTCTTTTTTTTCATGTTGTAGGAACTGTGAGAGTTTCACAATTCTAATAGCAAAGTCGTAGCTTTTTATTTTTAAAATATTTTCCTTCATCTAAGGCTATTTAAAATAACCCTAATTCCCATAAAATTCGTTTCATTTTAACGAACTCCGTTATTCATTGTTCATCCCCAGGAAGCATTATTTACTATTCATTATTCATTACTTCCTGCTCCAAAAACCCTCCAAGCCTCCTATACTTTTCATAGCGCTTTTTATAAATCGTCACATTTTCATGATTAGGATGGTATTCTGCATCGAACCCCTGTCCCATGGCATCCATTGCCTCTTCTACTTTGCTAAAAATGCCCGCAGCAGTTGCTGCAAACATAGCCGCTCCTAAAGCGCATGTTTGTTCTGATTTGTGTATGCGTATTGGCATGTCCATTACATCCGCCATCATCTGCATGATAAAAGGCGATTTCCTCGCTACACCGCCCATTCCTATCAAACCTTTTACAGTAACCCCTTGTTGGTTGAACCGGTCAACGATTGCTTTGGCTCCGAAACAGGTTGCTTCAACAATTGCACGAAAAATTTTCGCAGCATCACTTCCTAATGCCAGACCTGAAATGGCACCGGTGAGTGCCTGGTTTGCATCCGGTGTTCGCCGTCCGTTGAACCAATCTATCGCTAGCTCATCATCTTCCTGAAGGGGTAAACCGGCTGCCTGCCTGCTCAGTTCAGGAATAATTTTATCAGCCGTTTCATCTACCAATTGCTTTACTACAGCTGCGCTTACTACCGATGATTTTGAAAGTATATTTTGTAAAGGCCACATGAGTACGTTTTTGAACCAGGCATAAGCATCACCAAAAGCCGATTGCCCCGCCTCCATTCCCATCATACCGGGAATTACAGATCCGGGAACCTGTCCACAAATTCCTTTTACCAGTTTGTCTTCCACCTCAGCAATTGGTGCAACCAACATGTCGCAAGTTGATGTCCCCATCACTTTGCTTAAATGGTAAGGCTCAATTTGTCCGCCAACTGCGCCCATGTGTGCATCGAAAGCGCCCACTCCTATAACTACATCTGTAGGTAAACTGAGGCGTGCAGCCCACTCTTTGCTGATGGTTCCTGCGGGCTTGTCGGAGGCATAAGTATCTTTAAAAAGTTTGGCTGTAAAACCGTCTAAAAGAGGATCAAGTGCAGCAAACCAATCATTTGGTGGTAGTCCGTCCCATTCTTTTGCCCATAATATCTTATGGCCGGCAGCGCATACGCCTCGCTTCATTTGATGGATATTGTTGCCTCCTGATAATAAGAAGGGAATCCAATCGCAGTGTTCGACAAAAGAATAAATATTACTCCTGATTTCTTCATCTTCACGGAGTATGTGCAACAGCTTTGCCCAGAACCATTCAGAGGAATAAATGCCTCCTACAAATTGAAGATAGTTGGTCTCAAATTTTATTGAATGGGCATTTATCTCTGCGGCTTCATCTACCGATGTATGATCTTTCCAAAGCACAAACATGGCGTTTGGATTGTTTTCAAACCCTGGAAGCAAAGCAAGTGGTGTTCCGGTTTTATCTACAGCTACAGGCGTTGAGCCGGTGGTATCAACGGAGATGGCTTTTACTTTTGCAGCAACTTCGGGTCCTGCCTGTACAATACATCTTTTAATCGTTTCTTCCAGCCCTTCAACATAATCTAAAGGATGCTGACGAAACCTGTTAAGGGAAGCATTGCAATAGAGCTGCTCTTTCCAGCGGGGATAGTAAAAAACGGAAGCAGCTACTTCACGGCCGTTGGCTGCATCGACGATGATGGTTCTTACGGAGTCTGAACCATAGTCAACACCGATTACATATTGTTCGGAAGCAATCATATAAAAAGGTTTACCCCAGACCCCTAAAGGGGCTTTAAACCATTCAATTCAAAATCGCTGATTTTTTGTTGCGGTAGACGTGTGCGACGCAACGATGTTTGAGTAAGCCCTGCTGCCGGTTACCAAAACATCAACTGATAATTTGTTTGGTTTAAAAAGGGTTATTTGTGTAACTGGTTATTTATTGGGCTATTTTCTTGCCATCACTTTACGAACAGATTCAACAATGCTTTTTGCATTCAGACCGTACTTTTCCATTAATTGAGCAGGTGTTCCACTTTCGCCGAAAGAATTATTTACTCCAACCATTTCAACCGGCATTGGAATATTTCGGCTTAGTAATTGGCAAACTGCATCGCCTAGCCCGCCATTCAATTGATGTTCTTCGGCGGTAACCACACATCTTGTTTTGGACGCTGATTTTAGAATTGCCTCATTGTCTAATGGCTTAATGGTGTGTATGTTTATGATTTCGGCATCAATCCCTTCTTTCTCCAGAATTTCTCCTGCAAGAATTGCTTCCCAAACAAGATGACCGGTGGCGAAAATGCTTACATCTTTTCCCTCGTTAACAGTCCATGCTTTACCAATTTCAAACTTCTGGTCATCGGCAGTAAAAATCGGCATAACAGGACGACCAAAACGCAGGTAAACAGGGCCTTCATAATCAGCGATAGCGATGGTGGCGGCCTTGGTCTGGTTATAATCGCAAGGATTGATAACAGTCATTTCAGGCATAGCACGCATCATTGCAAGGTCTTCGAGGATTTGGTGGGTGGCACCGTCTTCTCCCAATGTTAGACCCGCATGCGAAACACAGATTTTTACATTCGTGCCTGAGTAAGCAACACTTTGCCTGATCTGGTCGTACACACGACCTGAACCAAAGTTTGCGAACGTAGTTGCATAGGGAATGTAACCACTGAGCGCGAGACCGGCAGAAACACCAATCATATTAGCTTCAGCAATTCCGACCTGTATAAAACGCTCAGGATTCTCTTTTATAAACGTATCTAACTTTAAAGAAGCCACCAGGTCCGCACATAAAGCAATTACTTTAGGATTTGATCTTCCTAATTCTGCTATGCCTGCACCAAAACCTGAACGGGTATCTTTTTTATCGGTGTATGTGTATTTTTTCATGAATGAGTTTTGAGTTTGAAGTTTCGAGTTTGAAATTTTGAGTGTAAAGTTCTTCAACCTTATACTTTCAACTTTAAACTCTAATAGTCTCCTAAAGTTTCAGGTAATTGATTTAATGCAACAAGTAATTGATCATCATTTGGCGCAGCACCGTGCCATTTATGAGTACCCATCATATAGTCTACGCCGTAGCCCATGCCGGTTCTCATTAAGATAACCACTGGCTTTCCTTTTCCTGTTTTTTCTTTTGCCTCTTTTAAAGATTCAACAACATGTTGCATGTCGTTACCATTATCAAGATCAACAGTCTCCCAGCCGAACGCGTGGTATTTTGCCTTGAGATCAAGGTTGTTCATCACCTTTTCTGTAGGTCCGTCAATTTGTTGACCGTTCCAATCTATAATAGCTATGAGATTATCGAGTTTATGATGCGGCGCAAACTGAACGGCTTCCCAAACCTGCCCTTCCTGTTGCTCACCATCGCCCATCATCACGTATACTAAGCGATCGTCTTTTCTTAATCTTTTCGCAAAGGCAGCTCCGCAGGCTACTGACAAGCCCTGGCCAAGAGAACCAGATGCGACACGGATTCCGGGAAGATGTTCATGAGTAGCCGGATGGCCCTGAAGACGGGAATTAATCTTTCTGAAAGTGCTCATCTCACTTATAGGAAAATATCCTCTTCTTGCCAATACCGAATAAAACAAAGGTGAAATATGACCATTTGAAAGGAAGAAAAGGTCTTCACCCATTCCTTCTCTAACAAACTCCAGAAATCCTTCGGCATTCTTATTTTCATTAATCTTCATTTCATTGAAATAAAGAGCAACGACCATATCGGTGCATCCTAATGACCCACCCGGATGACCGGACTGAGATGAGTGCACCTGGCGAATAATGTCTCTGCGTACCTGTGCACCTACATTTTTTAAATCTTGTATTTCCATAAGTTTAATTACATTTTTTTAGCGTCTTCCAAAAATTTGGCAAGTCCAATATCAGTAAGCGGATGTTTGAGTAGACCTAAGATTGGTTCGAGGGGGCAGGTGCATACATGAGCACCGGCCTGGGCAGCTTGAATTATATGATTTGGAGACCTGATTGATGCTGCTAAAATTTCAGTTTTATATTCCTGTATTGCAAAAATCTGAACAATTTGTTCTATGAGTTGCATACCGTCCCAGCCGCTGTCGTCTATACGGCCAAGAAATGGGGAGATGTATGTGGCACCTGCTTTTGCTGCAAGAATAGCTTGCCCGGCGGAAAATATCAGTGTACAGTTTGTTCTTATGCCATTATCAGTAAACCATTTAATTGCTTTTATACCTTCTTTGATCATCGGAACTTTCACAACAATGTTTGGATGCAGTGCAGCCAACTTTTTACCTTCTTCAACAATGGTTGCAAATTCGGTAGTTAAGACTTCGGCACTGATGTCTCCATCGACCATTTCGCAAATGGTTTTGTAATGCTGGTTAATTGCTTCCTCGCCCCGGATTCCTTCCTTGGCCATAAGAGATGGATTAGTCGTAACTCCGTCCAATATCCCTAGCTCATTGGCTTCCTTTATCTGGGCAAGATTCGCTGTGTCAATAAAAAATTTCATAGCATGATTTGTTTCTGAATTAATGAAAGCAGTTGATGGGTTTCTGAAGGGTCAAAATAATGCAAATAAATTTATTTGTTCTACAAAACCTTTCTGTTCATAGATCAACTACTTAATTGGTTTCCTTGTATTTGTGTTAATGGTGTTTTAACTGCCTTATTTAAAAATTCTGCAACGCGTAAAGAAAACCGCAATTCATGTTCCTATTGAACTGCCACTTTAGGCCACCCATCGCTCCAGTTTAACTCCCTTATCATAAGTTTTGACCGGCCTTTGTCTTGCGCATCATAACCGTGATAAATAATATAATCCTTCTCATTAAAAGTATATGCTGAGTTATGGCCCGCTCCGTACCATAACTTATTATCACCTTCGAGTACTAAAGAGCCACCTCCCATAACCATACTTTTCCCGGTCTTGTCAATATAAGGCCCTGTAACTCTTTCGCTTCGGCCAACCACCACCTTGTAGTCGCTTTTCTCCGCCCGACAACAATAATCCCACGATACAAAAAGGTAATAATATTTGTCTTTTTTGAAAATAAAAGGTCCTTCAATGGCAGCATCTCCTGCTGAACTATCAGTAACAGAAAAGTTTCTTTGTCTGCGGGCAACTGTACGCCAGACCTCTGGTTGCGCTACAGTTGCCAGGTCTGCATTTAGCTTTACCAGCTTCATTCCTTCCCAAAACGAGCCAAAAACCAGCCACGGCGTATTGTCTTCATCTACGATGAGATTAGGGTCTATTGCATTCCACAAGTCTCGTCCGGGTACTGACTGTATTACTTTTCCAAGATCTTTCCATTCATAGTCTGCAGAGGCACTATCAAGCGTATTGTTTACTGCGACACCAATACAAGAGGTATTTTTTCCAAAAGCAGAAACAGCATAGTAGAGGTAATATTTACCATTATGAAAACTGATGTCGGGCGCCCATACGTGTCCTCTAAACCCGGGGACTGCCTTAACTGCCCAGTCGGGAGGTTTAGAAAAAACCGATTTCCGGCGCTTCCAGGTCTTCATGTCGTTTGAGGAATAAACGGTAATTCCAAAACCGGTGCAAAAAAGATAATAAGTATCTCCCTGCTTAATCATAACAGGATCGTGAGCAGGAATTTTAATATCCACTTGCTGAGCATATAAACAAGATGCCCAAAAAAGTAGTACAAAAACACCTGTAAAACCTTTCATGATGTAAATATTTTAATTCAACTGCTTATTTGTTCAGGCATTAACTGGTTGTTATTCCTCTCTGTTTCAATCTGCTAAAACAAACAAGGCTGAAGATAAGTGATACAAGGAGCTTAAGAAATAGGTTTTTCTATATTAGCGAGCAGCAGACCAAATATCGGAAGTCAGGCGTCCAGGTTATGAAGTAAAAACACAAAAATAATCTTAATGCAAAGAAGCATTTGTAAGAGCAAGACAGAAAGCCTTCTGTTTTCATCTTGCTCTTACAAATGCTATCAAGTTAAATATACCTGTTAACCATGTTTTCCATATACTCTTGTCTTCCGCTTCTTACTTCAGGTTCGCCATTTTCGATAGCATATTGTCTCAAGTCTTCGAGTGACAATTGCCCTTGCTCAAAGGCGGCCCCTTTACCGCTATCAAACGAAGCGTAGCGTTCAGCACGAAGCTTTTTATATTCTGATTTATTCAGTATTGTTTCTGCGCTAATCAGGGCTTTTGCAAATACATCCATGCCACCAATATGACCATAAAAAAGATCTGCAGGGTCAGTAGAATTTCTACGGATACGAGCATCAAAGTTTACACCGCCGCCTTGTAATCCACCGGCTTCCAATACTATCAGCATCGCTTCGGTTAGCTCTTCCACGCTGTTTGGAAACTGGTCTGTATCCCAACCGTTTTGGTAATCGCCGCGGTTAGCATCCATCGAACCTAACATTCCCGCATCAGCTGCAACCTGCACCTCGTGGGCAAAAGTATGACCCGCTAAAGTTGCGTGGTTCACCTCTAGGTTGATTTTAAAGTCATCAGCCAAACCAAAATGACGTAAAAAGCCAACAACAGTTGCAGCATCATAATCATACTGATGTTTTGTAGGCTCCATAGGTTTAGGTTCTATAAAGAAAGTGCCTTTAAACCCTTGTTTTCTTGCGTAATCTTTCGCAGTGTGTAAAAACCTTGCTAAGTGTTCCTGCTCTCTTTTCATATTGGTATTAAGCAGGCTCATATAACCTTCTCTTCCACCCCAGAACACATAATTTTCACCACCCAGTGCAATAGTTGCATCCAAAGCTCCCTTCACTTGTGTAGCTGCATGCGCCAACACATGAAAATCAGGATTGGTAGATGCACCATTCATATAACGACGATGTGAAAACACATTAGCTGTACCCCATAATAATTTAACCCCTGTTTTTGCCTGCTTTTGTTTTGCATACTCAACCATTGCCTGCAAACGCTTCTCATATTCTACCACGTCATTTGTGTACTCAACCACGTCCAGGTCATGAAAACAATAATAGTCAACCCCCAATTTGGTCATAAATTCAAATGCTGCGTCCATCTTATCTTTTGCCCTTTCAACAGCATCGCCTTTTTGATTCCAGGGATGAAAAAACGTTGGGCCTCCAAAAGGATCCGCACCGTCGTAGCAGAACGAATGCCAGTAAGCACAAGAAAACTTCAGGTACTCTTTCATGGTTTTACCTGCAATCATTCTATTTTCATCGTACCAGCGAAACGCCATCGGGTTATCGCTTTCAGGCCCTTCATATTTAATCTGCTGGATGCCCGGAAAAAATTCTTTTTCACCAATTAAGACTGACATAGCTATCTGTTTTTATTTTATTTAATGAGAGAATATTGTGAGGAAAGCTATTAGCTGCAAGCTTTTCAACTTTTGATTTATATTTTTTACCAACGAATTATTGATTCAGTCTTTATAATATTTATGTACTAAGCTTCAATGCTACTATTAAGCATCTGTTGCGTCGCACACTTGTACTTTTTATTTTATTTCCACAATTACATGGTTTGGGCTAGGGGTGAAAATTGAGAAACAGTATTGATTTCAAGCTTTTGGTAACCCCCATCACCTAACTTCAATCTTTAACAGCACTCTAAAAATCACCCTTCACCTTCACCAATATTTTACTATTCCACCTTTTCTTTTCTGTCTTTTATTTTCAATAGAATTCCAAAACCCTGCACTAATTAACCCCACAAGACCGAGCAGGGAGCACCCCAATATTATTAATGAAGGATAGCTGAAAACCAAACAGCTTCTAGCCGCTAGCCGCCTGCTTCCGACATATTATTTAAATGCACACTCCTGATTCCTAATCTTAATGACCTAATAACCTATTAACTAAAATGCCTTACGCCTTATGCCCTATGCCTTCTTCCACCTTGTGCAAATGCATCTCCAATACTTTTTTCCATTCCTGGTAGAGTTTATTATAACCTTCCTGGTTGCCTGGCTCAACTAACTGTAAACGCTTCATTTTACTAAACGCTTCCTGCTCATTTGCAAAAGCCTTCGCTCCTATTCCGGCACCAATTGCGGCACCAATACTTCCGTCACTTTCATACAACTCTACAGGAACACCTGTGGCATTTACAAAAGCTTCTGTAAACAGTTGACTTAAAAACATATTCGATTTTCCAGCCCTGATGATGGTAGGGTTCATTCCATTTTCGCGCATGATGTCGAGACCATACCTAAAGGCAAAAGCAATACCTTCCTGGGCTGCACGAAATATGTGTGCACGGGTATGAATATTTAAGTCGATGCCATGAAAGTGACAACCGATTATTTTATTGTTCAACATTCTTTCCGCACCATTTCCAAAAGGAAGTATATATAGTCCGTTACTTCCCGGAGCTATTTTCAAAGCCGCCTCATCAATTTTTTTATAAGACAGATCGGGAGCGATGTTATCGCGAACCCAACGATTTAAAATTCCGGTTCCATTAATACACAGAAGCACACCAAGACGCTTCTCATCCCTTGCATGGTTTACATGCGCAAAAGTGTTTACACGTGAGTGTCTGTCATAGGCAAGCTGATCGCTTACACCGTAAATAACACCCGAAGTGCCGGCAGTGGCAGCTACCTCCCCTGGATTAAGCACATTTAATGATAATGCATTGTTAGGCTGGTCACCCGCCTTGTAAGTTACAGGTATCCCCTGCTTTAAACCCAATGACACGGCTATTTCCTTTTGAAGATAACCATGTTCAGAAAATACCGGATTTACATTTGGGATAAAGGATGATTCAAATTTAAAATGGTTTATCACATCATCCGATAAGCCATCTTTTTGAAAGTCCCAGAAAACGCCCTCAGAAAGTGCAGAAGCGCTTGTGGTCACTTGACCTGTAAGCTTCATCGCTATATAGTCGCCGGGAAGCATGACTTTGTCGATGGAATCGTACACTCCAGGTTCATTTTCCTTTACCCACGCCAATTTAGAAGCCGTGAAGTTGCCGGGTGAATTGAGCAGGTGTGATAAAGCGTTCTGCTCCCCGATAGCCTCGAAAGCCTTTTCACCAAAAGGGACTGCACGGCTGTCGCACCATATAATTGAATCGCGAAGCACTTGCTGGTTTTTATCTACAACAACTAACCCGTGCATCTGGTACGCAATACCGATTGCGCCAATATCAATGAGCTTTATGTTACTATTATTGCCTACAAGCTTAATTGCCTGCTGTACGTGTTCCCACCACATTTCTGCCGATTGTTCTGCCCAGCCTGGGTAAAGTGATTTTATCTCACTTTCAGTTTCTGGAAACTGTGCAGATGCCACACATTGTTGTGTTTGAGAATCGACCACTGAAACTTTAATAGAAGATGTACCAACGTCAATACCTAATAATAGCATGGTTACCTGGATTAATAATAAAACAAACTTGTTTACTTATTAATTGCATATATGAAAGCGGAGAACTATCGAAACTGGCAAGCTTTACAGTATTGCAACGGGCTGCAATTTAAATTCAATTAAAGAAAACTTCTACTACTTTTTTATATATTACCTAAACTATTTTAACTAAAAGGCCACCTTCAAAAACCTATCTTACTTAATATTGTATTATGAAGCCTTTAATTGAGCAACTTCCACTTTCCGATAACACCTCTTTTGTTGCGCGCATCCATCGTACACCCAATTTTGAAGTGAACTGGCATCAGCATATAGAGTATGAACTGATACTTTTTACAGAAGGTGCAGGCCTCAGCTTCATAGGAAATTACGTAGGTGAGTTTGAAGTGGGAGATGTTTTCTTTCTGGGAGCCAATGTGCCTCATACTTTTAAAAAAAGCGGCGATGTTATTACCAGCGCCATTGTTGTTCATTTTCGCGAAGAGTTTTGGGGAAATGAATTTTTGAATTTGCCGGAGAGCAAAGAAATCAGGCACCTTCTGAAAAACGCTTTACATGGACTGAAAATAAAAGGAAAAAGCAAACAACTGCTCAATGCATTAATTACCTCGCTGGAAAAGGAGAAAGGATTTAGAAGAATTATTACTTTATGCGAATGCCTGGACTTGCTTGCAAAACAAGAAGAGTTTGACACGCTTTCAACACAGGAAGTGAAAGAGGTAAATAATAAAAACAGGGAACGGATAGACCGGATATTTCACTTTACCATGGAAAATTTCAGAGAGTCGATTCAGTTATCAACTATTGCGAGGTTAGCAGACCTGAGCATACCTGCTTTCTGCAATTACTTCAAAAAAAGCACACGGAAACGATATATAGACTTTTTAAATGAAGTTAGAATAGGATACGCGTGCAAACTGTTAACCAATGATACAAGTATAACGATAGAGGGAGCCTGTTATGAAAGTGGCTTTAGTACGATTGCTAATTTCAATAAACAGTTTTTAAAGGTGAAGGCCATGACGCCATCCAAATACAGAAAAGTTTTTTCACTGCGTCAACTGTAGTTTTTTCTGCAAGAGTCTTAAAAAAACAGTATAAAAAAACCTGCAATAACAATTGCAGGCTATCATTATAACTGTAAAGTTCATTACACTATTGTTGGCCGCCCAACGTTCTCAATATAGTCGTAAGCTTCAATGTCATTATTTGTCACAAAGCTGTCTTTAATTGAAGGTTTAGTATTTTCAGACACAAAATAAATTGCTATAGCTGAAGCAATACCTGCGATGCTTGCAAAAATTAAAATATTTTTCATTTTTATTTGTTTTTAAAAGTATAGTTAGTGCAATTGGCATACCAGCAAAAAACAAAAGAGTGTGACTACTTTTTTATTAATTGATTGAATTTTTTCAACTCTCCAATCTCCAGGGGTGATAATACTTCATTGTTTTCATACTTCGCTTTAAAAAATAATACCCGCTTATGTTGAGGATACTTTGCTAAAATTTCTTCGATCATTTGGCCGGTACCCTCTTCTTTTTCAAACATTGGTTTTTGTGCCGGAAGCTCAGACTTATCTCTTGTCGGCATCTTATTTATGATTGCTTCCACCGTAGCGAGCTTGCCTGGCGCAATGTTCTTTATTTTGGATGCTTTACTGTGCAGCCCCTGTAATTGCTTTTTACTAAGACTTCCCCGTTCCTGGTATTGTTTATATAAACTAATAACGAACGATGAAACCGGGTAGGCAAGAACACACTCTTCCAACACCTCGTTTATGATATCAAGTCCTTGTTTTTTCTGTAACATTCTTGTTGAGCTATTCAGACAAAAGTAAGAAAGTCTTTATAGCACCTAACGTTTACAAAAAGATCGACCAAAAAATTACCTAGTTGAACCGGATGTAATTCTTCCTTAACCCGTTTTATAGTTTTAAATAATTAATTATAAAAACTTCAATAGAACGCTATTTCGCCTGATTACATGCGTAATTCAATGATAGCCTCATTCATTAATTAAACAGATATTTACCATGAGTTTACCCAAAAACTGTTTAATGAAAAAGGAAATCGTTGCATCTGTAATCATTGCATTAGCCATTTTTTTATTTGCCTTCAACCCGCCTTATTTAAACAAAAATGCCGGTCCGCCGGCGCCGCTCTATCCTTTGCCTACAGAAAAGCAAATGGGATGGCATGAAATGGAGATGAACGCTTTCATTCATTTTACCACCAACACTTTTACGGGACTTGAATGGGGCTTTGGAAATGAAAGCAATTCCATCTTTAATCCCTCATCTCTTAACGCGACACAATGGGTGAGAACTTTAAAAGACGCCGGTTTCAAAGGAGTTATTCTCACTAGCAAACATCACGATGGTTTTTGCCTATGGCCAAGCAAATACACACAACATTCTGTAAAAAATAGTCCATGGAAAAATGGTAAAGGAGATGTTGTGAAAGATGTTGCTGATGCATGCAAAAAAGAAGGTTTAAAGTTCGGCGTTTATCTTTCGCCGTGGGACAGGAACCATCCGGAGTATGGAAAGCCCGCTTACGTGGAGTATTACCGCAATCAATTGAAGGAATTGTTTACCAACTATGGTTCTGTCTTCGAAATGTGGTTTGACGGAGCTAATGGAGGAAATGGTTTTTATGGCGGCGCCAATGAAACACGTAAGATTAACGGAGCCACTTACTATGATTGGCCTACTACGCTTAATGTAGTTAGAGCAATTCAACCTAATGTACTTTTTTTTAGCGATGCAGGTCCTGATTTGCGTTGGTGCGGAAATGAAAGGGGGACTGCCGGAGAAACCAACTGGAACACCATTACAAATGATACGCTTTACGCAGGCAAACCGGGAATTGAGAAACTACTGAATACAGGGTCTGAAAATGGAACTAAATGGATTCCTTCTGAAGTAGACGTATCCATCAGGAAAGGATGGTTTTATCACCCTCAAGAAGATACCCTGGTAAAGTCTCCGGAAACTTTATTTAATATTTACCTTACAACTGTTGGCCGTGGCTCAACGCTGTTGCTAAATGTACCGCCGGATCAACGAGGGCTGTTTCATGAAAACGATGTAAAGGCTTTACAAGGATTTAAGAAATTGCTTGATCAGGAGTTTAAAACAAACGTTGCCAAGAATGCCGTTGTAAAAGGAAGCGCGTTCAGAGGTAATGATCCAAATTATTCGCCTTCGAATGTAACCGACGGAAAAAAAGCTACTTATTGGGCCACGGACGATAATGTAACGAGCGGTTCGATTGAAATTAATTTGAATAAGACACAACCATTAAAATATATAATGCTGCAGGAATACATTCGGTTGGGCCAGAGAGTAAAATCATTTACAGTAGAAGTTTTGAGCGATAATCGATGGAGAGAAGTTGCAGCGGGAACCACAATTGGATACAAACGTATTTTAAAGCTTAATGAGGTAAGCACGAATAAGGTTAGAATAAACATCAAAAATGCTAAGGCATGCCCTGTAATATCAAACGTTGAAATATTCTAACAGCTTCCACTTAAATTAAAAAAAAATACTTTTACTGTCTTTTTGGGTTATCAGTAAAACTATTATGGGTTATAATTGTATTTGGTTGGGATGATATTTGCGATGTAATACCAGTGGCCGTTCTAACCTAACAACCACATCCAATATCTATTTAATGCCCGACGTTTTTTAATGTCCTAATGAAAAGCCTCCTTTCCAGGAAGCTTTTTTTGTTATACGCATAGCCCAAGTCGATCTGCGTAGTTTGTTCTTTAAACTATTACTTGGCTTTCTTTTTAATGACACTAATATCTCCACTACATTCCAAAAAGGCCTCTTCAACATCGTCGAGAGAGTTGGTGTTACCTTGCAGCCTTACACCCTCTAAAAGATCATCTTCACTCAAAAGACTTTCACTCAAATTTTTTTTGTCAATTCTTCCTTGTTGATACAAACTTTTATGCTGTCCTTTTATAAGAATGGCAAAGTCTTTATTTTGGATAGAAAGCCACGAAACTAACCGCGTCATAAGAACCATTACAAGGCCAGATATTACAACGGCAAAGAATGGAGAGGCACCTACGACTCCCCGGCTAAGTATTGCTCCTAACATAATTATAATGATATTATCGAAAGAAGAACTTTTTCCAAACGTTTTTAACCCGGCAATACGAATAAGTATAACGGCAATTATGTACATAACAAATGTTCGACTACCTATCTGCACTGCATTCAGTTCTTTACCCTCTCCGAATATTTCGGTTATAATATTCATCATTTAAGCTTTTGTTTAATATTTAATGTATTTCCTGCTAACCGTTCAGTTCAAAAGTTATACCCGCAATGATCTTCCTGATTCAATGTCTTATACGTTTTTAACAGCCGAATTTAGTACGAAAAGTACAAGAGTGCGACGCAAGGGGGCTTAATAGCAGTACTTCACCCTGCTTAATAAAATTGTTTTTGTAAGCATTGATCCTTTCCTAATTATTGAACGACTGGCAATATTTACCCTTTCTTTAAAAACAGCTTATTTTTACGGCGATTTATGAAAGCGACAACTACACTAATGACAGAGAAGTTAAAAACATTAGCTCGTGAATTGGAGGGGGAATTATACGATGATAAAAGGATGCGGATTTTATATGCTACAGATGCATCAGCTTACAGGGAAATGCCGTTGGCGGTAACGTTACCCAAATCAGTATCAGACTTAAAAAAACTAATTGCTTTTGCGCGTGCTGAAGGCACTTCGCTAATACCACGTACAGCAGGCACCTCGCTGGCAGGCCAGGTGGTAGGGAACGGAATCGTTGTGGATGTGTCGAAAAACTTTACGAAAATACTTGAACTAAACACAGCCGAAAATTGGGTACGGGTACAACCGGGCGTGATACGTGATGAGCTAAACATGTTTTTAAAACCTCATGGCCTGTTTTTCGGACCTGAAACTTCTACCGCTAACAGGGCGATGATTGGAGGGATGGTGGGTAACAACTCGTGCGGATCAAACTCAGTTGTGTATAGAAGTACCCGCGAACACACGATCGAAATAAAAGCCCTGCTAAGCGACGGATCTGAGGCTGAGTTTAAGACATTATCAATTGATGATTTCCATGCAAAGTGCGAGGGAGAAACATTAGAAGCGGGCATTTATAAAACCGTAAGAAAGCTTTTGAGTAATTACGACAACCAGGTAGAGATCCGGAAAGAATTCCCTAAGAAAACTGTGGAGCGGCGAAATACCGGTTATGCAGTTGATGTGTTGCTTGAGGCCGCACCTTTTACCGCAGGTGGTGAAGATTTTAATTTTTGTAAACTAATCGCAGGCTCTGAAGGTACGCTGGCTTTTATGACAGAAATAAAGCTGAATGTGGTACCGCTTCCGCCTAAAGAAGCAGGTTTGCTTTGTGTACACTTTAATAGTATTGATGAAGCTTTACGAGCAAACTTAATAGCGCTTAAATATAACCCGAGTGCAAGTGAGCTGATAGACCATTACATACTTGAATGCACAAAAGACAACATTGAGCAAATTCAAAACCGCTTTTTTGTAAAGGGAGACCCGGGAGCTATACTCGTGATTGAATATGCTAGAACCAACCAGGATGAAGTGATTGAAATAGCCAAAAAGGTGGAAGCTGAAATGCGGGCGGAAGGGCTCGGCTATCATTTTCCTTTACTGTTTGGCAATGACACAAAGAAGATTTGGACGCTTCGAAAAGCAGGGCTGGGATTATTAAGCAACTTACCCGGAGATGAAAAAGCCGTTCCTGTGATTGAAGATACTGCTGTTGATGTAAATGATCTTCCCGCTTACATACGTGAGTTTAACGAAATACTAAAAAAACACGGACTTCATTCTGTGCATTATGCTCATGCCGGTTCCGGAGAGATTCACCTGCGTCCCATTATCAATTTAAAAACAGAAGAAGGCAACAGGTTGTTTAGAGTAATTGCAGAAGAAATTGCCTCTCTTGTGAAAAAATACGACGGCTCACTAAGCGGTGAGCATGGTGATGGGAGGTTGCGGGGCGAATTTATTGAGCAGATGGTTGGTAAAAAGAATTACCAGCTTTTGAAAGAAATTAAAAAGAGCTGGGATCCGCAGAACATTTTCAATCCTAATAAGATTGTTGATACCCCTTCGATGAATACCATGCTCAGGTATACGCCGGGCCAGAAAACACCCGATTTTAAAACTGTTTTTCGTTACCAAAATCAGGATGTGTTGCAACATGCGGAGCAATGCAATGGTTCGGGAGATTGCCGCAAAACTGAGTTATCGGGCGGAACTATGTGTCCATCTTTTATGGCTACAAGAAGTGAAAGAGATACCACCAGGGCAAGGGCCAACATTTTAAGAGAATTTCTTACCAATTCAACTAAACTAAACAGGTTCGATCATGAAGAGATTAAAGATGTAATGGACTTGTGCATTAGCTGCAAAGGATGTAAATCAGAATGCCCCTCTAATGTTGATATGGCCAAGCTGAAAGCAGAGTTTTTGCAGCACTATTACGACGCAAACGGGGTACCCTTTCGTTCAAGACTGATTGCAAATTTCAACAATTCTGCTAAGCTAGGTTCCATTATGCCGGGCATGTACAACTTCGTAATGACCAACAAAAGCATTAGTAAGCTGGTTAAAAAATTCTCCGGTTTTGCAGCGGAACGGTCGATGCCGACTATGTATAAAACCACATTAAGAAGCTGGTTTGAGAAACATAGGAAGGTGGAAGGTAAAAGGCATAAGGCCGAAAGCCTTTCTGCCCCTACACCTTACCCCTTAAACCCTAAATCGCTGAAGAAAGTTTACCTGTTTTGCGACGAGTTTACCAACTATAACGATACAGAAATTGGAATAAAAGCGATTTTATTACTGGAGAAGTTGGGGTATGAAGTAGAAATTCCAAAACATGAAGAAAGTGGACGGGCATGGCTTTCAAAAGGACTGCTGCGGGATGCAAAAAAGATTGCGCAGAAGAATGTTGCTCTGCTAAGTCCAATTATAACCGGGGATACTCCATTAATAGGTATTGAACCTTCTGCAATACTTACTTTCAGAGACGAGTACGTTGATTTGGTCGACGATGCAGATCTTGAAAAAGCACAGGAATTGTCGTCGAATGTGTATTTAATAGATGAGTTTTTAACAAAAGAAGCAGCAAAAGGCAATATAGCTAAGGAACAATTTACAAAGGCTGAAAAGCTAATAAAGCTTCACGGTCATTGCCAGCAAAAAGCCTGGTCTGCCCTTTCGGCTTCTGTAAAAATGTTATCTATTCCGGAAAATTATAAAGTAGAAACAATCCCATCCGGGTGCTGTGGAATGGCGGGCTCGTTCGGATATGAAAAGGAGCATTACGATATATCGATGCAAATAGGAGAATTGGTTTTATTACCAACCGTAAGGCAACAACCTGAAGACGTAATTATAGCCGCTCCCGGAACCAGTTGTCGCCATCAGATAAAAGACGGAACCGGGAGAAAAGCACTGCACACCGTAGAAGTTTTGTACGAAGCTTTAGTGTAAGTAAAAAAACACCTGCGTTAATAAACCAACAAAAGAGCGAAGGCCAAAGAAAATTTTTTCTTTGGCCTTCGCTCTTTTTATTACCCGTTAAGTATCGATAAACGCTTTTATCAAAAAAAGCAGAACTGGTATTATAAAAATCAACGGGCTTGTTCGGTTGTTCTACAATAAGTGCAATTTGCCTAGCCTCTGCAGGGCGTAAAAAATGTTTGTAACATGCATTGATTGAATGAACTTGTTCTCCAGCAGCATTTGTTTAAACTCATCAAACGTCACTACCAACACGTCAATTTCTTCGTTATGATCCAACTCTTGCTCCTGCAATTCTTCACCTCCTGTAAGTAAAAACATATGCAATACATTAGCATTAGTAGAAGGATTTGCAGAGGTTCTGCCAAGGTATTCTGTAGTTTTAAAAGTAAAGCCTGTTTCTTCCAAAAACTCGCGCCTTACTGCTTGTTCGTAATCTTTGTCTGATGCATCTACACAACCTCCCGGCAGCTCTATACACTCTTCTCCCAATGCATGTCGATACTGCCTTATTAAAATTACTTTTTCATCAGTTGTTAATCCTACACCCGTTACCCACGTAGGATACTCCATTACATAATAAGGATCAATAATTTTACCATCAGGCCTTTCACATCTATCTTTTCTCGCCTTTAGCCAGGTATCATTAAATAAGTATTCCGATGAAATAGTTTTCCATTTCAGGCTTCTGTCTTGCATTGTATCAGTTACCAACCTTTTTGTTCTTTAAGATTTTTTATGTGGCCAACGTGATGCCGCCCATGCCAGGCATACATCCCCAACAAATGCCATAAGGTCATTTGCTTCTGGTGCTCGGGATGATAAACGGTTCTGTTCTGAAACTGCTCTTCGCTAATGTTTTCATTTATAACCGTCCACCGACGATGCAGCGCGTGCAACAAAGTGACAGACACATTTACAGGAACACTGAATGTATCAGGAAGTTTAGCCCATTGAGCTTCTTCATAAGGTTTAATAGTAGGGTTGTCTTCTGTTAGTGCCAGCTTAAAGCGTATATAAGCATTCATATGACTATCAGCAATATGATGCACCAGCTGCTTCACCGTCCAGCCCCCTTCCCGGTACGGTGTATCCAATTGATACTCGTCAAACGTTTGAATAGTCATTTCAATATCGTTTGGCAAAAAACGGATATCGTTTATCCACTTATTTTTTAGCTCATCAGAATATTGTTGAGCCTCAAATTTCCCAATGGGATAACGAACATCTGCTGCTGGATCAAACATAAGCTTAGTGTTATTTTTTGTTCGAAATTCCCAGTAATTCAACTTCAAAAACCAATGTTGCTCCGCCGGGAATATCCTGGCCTGCACCTACATCACCATAACCAATTGAAGAAGGAATAAATAATTTCCACTTACTGCCAACCGGCATCATAGTTAAAGCTTCCGTCCAACCCGGTATTACAGATCCCACCGGTATCGTTAAAGGCTCACCTCGTTTGTAAGAATTATCAAACTCCTTACCGTCAATTAAAGATCCTCTGTAATGAGCAGAAACCGTATCTGACTTACTTGGAACCGGACCGGTGCCTTTCACTAAGACTTCATATTGCAGACCACTTGGGGTTTGCACCACCTCTTTGCGAGTCTTATTTTTTGTTAAAAATGCAGTACCCTTTTGTTTTTCAGCTGAAGAAACTTTCTTCATTTTAGACTCGGCCAACCCTTGCATTACCTGGTTTGCCTGGTTCATGTCAAGCGTTGTTTTCTGACCTTTTATACACTGGTCAATCGCTTTATTCAACATCGCATAGTTTAGCGATGTAAGTCCCTGGCTTTTTATATACTGTCCTAAAGAAAGACCGAAGGCATAACTGATACTATCTGTACTGGTCCTTAAAGCGGCAGCTGCAGATGCAGTATTTCTTGTTTGGGCTACCGTTTTGGTAGTCTTTTTTGTTTGAGCATGTAACGAAACACACAGCATCAAAACGGAAGGCACTAAAAACACTTTTTTCATGTTGTATAAATGGTGATTGTTTATATAATAATTATTCTTCACGTAAAGTTTTGCCGGTAAGATGAATAAAAACATCTTCAAGCGTCGCAGCTTTAACTTCTTTTTTTCTTTCAAAGCCAGACGCCACCAGGTCATCAATCATTTTATCCGGAGAATTAATAGCAATAATTTCGCCCGAATCTATTACCGCTACCCTATCGCATAGCACCTCAGCTTCATCCATATAATGAGTGGTAATAATAACGGTAGTTCCTTTTGCGCGTATGTCCCTGATTAAATCCCACAAGTTGTGCCGCGCCTGCGGATCGAGGCCTGTAGTAGGCTCGTCTAAAAATATAATCTTAGGTTCGTTGATTAATGTAGTTGCTATAGAAAATCGTTGCTTTTGTCCTCCGCTCAATTCCTTGAATTTTGCTTTTGCTTTATCCTTCAAATTCACCATCTGCAACAACTGCATCGCATCCACATTTCTATTGTATAGCCCGTTAAACAATTCTATCAACTCCGTTAAATTAAGCCCGGGGTAATACCCTGAAGTTTGTAACTGAACGCCTATTATCTTTTTTATATCGTTAGGCTGTTTATCCAGATCCATTTTATCTACAAAAACTTTCCCCGAAGTTTTAAACCTGAGCGTTTCTATTATCTCAAGTGTGGTACTTTTTCCCGCTCCATTGGGTCCTAACAGCCCAAAAATTTCACCTTCATTAACGCTAAAACTAATACCTTTTACTGCTGTAAAATCACCGTACTTCTTCACCAGCTTCTCTACCTCAATTATTTTATTCATTCAGTACAGGTTTTAAAAAGGGCTAAAGTTATAATACGCCCCCGGTTTTTAATGAAATATAGAATGTTTTTTATGTAGCAGGCATTGGTTTTCATATCGTCCCATGTTGCGTCGCACCCGTGTACTTTATAACTTTTTGCACCTTTTTTCGAAAAAGCAAACAGCTGTGCCACACCTCAAAGGGTTGGTACAGCTTAATCACCACATCCTCCCACACCGTCTACTGCTATCACTTTACAATTTCTACTGGCCGGCGAGTAAAAGTCTCTGCAACTCCTTTACTCCTTCAGTGGCGGGTTTTTCTATTGCGGTAAGACCAGGTATGCTACCTGTATATGGAATAGACTTGTCAATTATAAATTTTGGAATACGGCCTGGCGCATAATTAATCAAACTGGCGGCAGGATAAACAAGCAGCGATGTGCCTACTACCACAAAAATTTCGGCCGCACTAACCACCTCTACAGCAACCTCAATCATCGGAACGAGTTCATCAAACCAAACAATATGAGGCCTAAGCTGTCCCCCGTCTGCTGCAAGGTCACCAACATGTATGTCTCCCCTGATCTCTGAAATAAGTGTTGGGTTAGTTACACTACGCATTTTAAAAATTTCGCCATGCAGATGCAAGACATTGCTGCTGCCTGCCCTTTCATGCAAGTCATCAATATTTTGGGTAATAATAGTGACGTTGAAATCTTTTTCAAGTTCAGCCAGGCCAAAGTGCGCTGCATTTGGTTTCGCCTCAGCAACATTCTTACGCCTCATATTATAAAACTCAAGCACCAATTCCGGATCTTTTGCAAACCCCCGGGGAGTAGCTACTTCGTAAACATTGTAACCTTCCCATAGGCCATCACTGTCGCGGAAAGTCTTCAGGCCGCTCTCTGCACTAATGCCCGCTCCGGTAAGTACTACAAGCTCCCTTTTAGCCATTTCTAGATTAATGTCTTTTTATATAATCAATTAAAAAGCGTTACTTCCTATCATTACTTCGTTTCACCCAGCTCAAGTATTATGCTCCACTCGTCATCGGTTATCGGACAAACGGATAAACGACTTAGCTTAACGAGCGCAATTTTTTCTAAACGTATATCAGCCTTTATTGTAGCAAGGGTAACGGGCTTCTTTAATTTTTTAACTGGCTTTAAATCAACCACCACCCAATTCGGATCTTCTGTTGTCGGATCCTGATAAGATTCTTTTACTATTTTGGCAATACCTACTATTTCCAGGCCTTCGTTGCTGTGATAAAAGAAAACTTCATCACCCTTTTTCATTGCCTTTAAATTATTCCTGGCGGTATAATTTCTTACTCCATCCCAAAAGGTTTGTTTGTCTTCAACAAACTTATCCCAACTATATTTTGTAGGTTCTGATTTTATGAGCCAATGAGCCATAACAATTACGGATTAAGAATTTATAAATTAGGAATTAGGATACGGCGTCGCTTTCACTTTCGAACTTCAAATTCGGGGGCATTTTCACATTACGCCTACCAACCATTTGCAAGCACATCTGCTATGTGCAAGGTTTGCAAATTGTACCCTTTGTTTTTGATGTAACCATCAAGGTGCATCAGGCAACTCAGGTCGGTACTAATGAGGTATTTGGCGCCTGTCGCCAACGCATGTGACACTTTTTGATCGGCCATTGCTACACTTATTGCCTCAAACTTTACAGAGAATGTACCACCGAAACCACAGCAGGTTTCTACATCTTCCATTTCCAATATTTCCAGGCCTTTCACGTTGCTTAACAAGCGCCTGGGCTCTTCCTTTATTTTGCATTCACGCAGGCCAGCACAACTATCGTGGTAAGTAGCTTTGCCTTCCAGCTTAGCCCCAAACTTATCTATACCAAGCACCTTTACCAAAAACTCGCTAAACTCAAATGTCTTGTCAGCTATTTTGATTACGTTATTGTGATCGGAGGAATTATCGAAAAGTTTGCTGTAGTAATTTCTTACAAAGCCAACACAGCTGGCGCTGGGTGCGACGATGTAGTCGGCTCCTTTGAAGTCTTTTAAAAATTTAGAGCAAACTGCTTTACTTTCTTCCCAGAAGCCGGCGTTAAAGGCAGGCTGGCCGCAGCAGGTTTGGTCTTTGTTGTAATTAACATCGCAGCCGGCCTTCTCAAGCACTTTCACCATATTGAAAGCTGTTTCAGGATAAAGCTGGTCTACAAAGCAAGGAATAAATATATCTACCCTCATGTCCTTAACCCTTAAAGGGAATTTAACTCTTATATCCGTAGAAAGGACTTAAGAAAAATGATTAATAAAAGACTAAAAGTACAAGTGTGCGACGCAACAATGCAACAACTGCATTCTTCTGCCTGGCCCAACAAAGAAATTTCTCACTATTGAATGCTTCTTTTTAAAGCAATCATTTTAATTGCCGTCGTAGCTGCCTCTTCTCCTTTATGGCCATGAATGCCGCCAATGCGCTCTTCGGCTTGCTGTTCGGTGTTAACGGTTAGTACACCGAAAATGGTGGGAACATCGAGCGATACATTAAGTTGCATTACCCCGTCGGTGATACCCTTACAAACATAGTCAAAATGAGGTGTATCGCCCTTTATTACGGTACCCAAAGCAATAAAAGCATCGGCAGTTTGACTACTGTTGGCATGGAGCATTTTAACTGCAAAGGGAATTTCAAAAGCGCCGGGAACAACAACGGTTTTTGACTTTACCCCACTCTCAGTTAACACCTTTACACAGCCTTCTTCAAGCCTGTCTATGATGTGTGCGTTCCATTCAGTTTTCACTATAATCACAAAGGCATCCTGTAATAACGGGATGCCTTTGTTTAATTCGGTATTACCTTTTGTAGCCATATTATTTTACGCTAAAATCGTTTTTTTCTACGGTAAGACGATAAATATATTTATCGATTGAAAATCCTTTTTCGGTTTTAGGATATTTCTCTTTTATTTCTTTGTAGATATCTATTGCCTCTTTGTTTTTACCCATGCTTTCTAACAGGTAACCAGCGCGAAACAGAAACTCAGACGAGTTGAACTGATCGGCTTCGAATTCTTTACCTGCTTTTTTATAAAAATCGACTGCCTCATCCTTCTTTCCCAACTCGCTGTATGCATCTCCCAGTCGACCGTAAGCTACCATTTGAATTTGCTTTGAATTGGTATGAAACTCATTTAAATGCTTTACTGAATTGTTGAAATCATGTGTCTTTAAATAAATAACACCGGCATAAAAATGAGCAAGGTTAGCCGCTTTCGTTCCGTCGAAATTTTTAATAACGTTTAGAAAACCTTTATTCTGACCATCACCGTTTAACGCTACTGCAAGGCTATCGTTTCTAAAATATTCTTCTGCCTTAAACATTGCTTCGGCAGCTTTCTCTTCTTTTGGTCCTACCACCATACTCTTATATAGCAGCCACCCACCGATAACTACTATAAGTGCTACTAAAACACCTAGTATTATCTTTTTATTTCTTTCCCAAAAACCTACTACACTTTGAGTATTCTGATTTACATCAACAACTTCCTGCACTTGATTATCAGCCATTTTTATAATTTGTTTTTCAGCAAAAAGTAGAAGGCAAAAGGCAAAATGTACACTACATTTCCAGCCCCCCTCTTTTTACTTTTTATTTTTTATTTTTTTTAATCAACTATAAATTGATAATTCTCATCGGCATACACGTCTTTCAACAATTCGTTATCATCTGGCCAAGGGCTTTCTTCAGCAAAGCGAACACTTTCTTCAACGACCTCGTTTATCCTTGCATCAATCGCATCCAATTCTTCCTGGCTTGCAAATTTGTTATCAAGTATTGTCTTAATTACTTGCGTTATAGGATCTTTCGTTTTGTACTCGTCGAGTTCTTCTTTACGGCGGTACTTCTGGGGATCGCTGATAGAGTGCCCTTTGTAACGATAAGTCTTCATTTCGAGTAAAGTAGGACCACCTTTTTCCCTGGCTCTTTTAACTGCGCGGGCCACCGCATCGTGTACAGTTTCAGGATCCATTCCATCAACCATGTCTGCCGGCATTTCGTACGCGTCAGCCAATTTGTAAATGTCCACTACGTTACTGGTTCTTTCAACCGAAGTGCCCATTGCGTAATTGTTGTTTTCGCAAATAAAAACAACGGGCAGCTTCCAGAGCATTGCCATATTAAAAGTTTCATGCAGAATTCCCTGCCTTGCGGCGCCATCGCCAAAAAAACAAAGAACCACATTATCAGTTCCTTTGTATTGCTCGGCGAATGCCAATCCTGCACCGGTACCTATTTGTGCGCCAACAATCCCATGTCCGCCAAAGAAAAATTCCTTAACACCGAAAAAGTGCATACTTCCCCCTTTGCCCTTTGCAGTGCCGGTTGCTTTACCATACAATTCGGCCATACATGCATTGGGAGTAACGCCTTTTGCCAGCGCCCAACCATGATCGCGGTAGGCGGTGATAAACGGATCTTCCTGGCGGGTTGCAGTCATACAGCCAGCTGCTAATGCTTCCTGGCCTACGTATGCATGAAAAAATCCGCGGATCTTTCCTGCCATTTTATATTTCTCTTCTGCCTTCAATTCAAACTGGCGAATCATCTGCATCAACTCATACCAGTACAAATATGTTTCCTTTGAAAATCTAGTTGGCACTTGTCTAAAATTTTGAGCGGCAAATATAGGGAAAAGTAATGTACACATTACAGGGTTGCTACAACAAGCACTCGTTATATTAAGATGCTTAGTTAGGGGTATCGCATACAACACGAGGTTTAGAACTTCCAGTAGTATTTCGGCTTTACAATTATCTTGCGCCCAGATGCTGCAGCTAAACAATATTTCCCTCTACCAGTTTAAAAACTACCGGCAACAAAGCTTGCAGTTTAAAGAAAATATTGTTGGCATTTGTGGCAATAACGGCCTGGGCAAGACAAATCTGCTGGATGCAATCTATTTTTTATGTTTCACCAAAAGCTATTTTAGCAAGACTGACAATGCAAGTGTGCATCATGGCCTGCAGGGGTTGCGTATAGAGGGAAACTTTACGAGGAACGGAGAAACGGAAAAAGTTGTATGCATTTTGCGCGAAAATAATAAGAAGGAAATACAGCGGAATGGAGAAGATTACAAAAGATTCAGCGCTCATATAGGCCAGTTTCCTGCAGTGGTCATTGCGCCCGACGATGTTGAGTTAATTACCGGCACCAGCGAAACAAGGAGAAAATACCTCGATACTCTTCTAAGCCAGTTGGATTCAAATTACCTACAGAACCTCATTGACTATAACAAGGTGTTGCAGCAAAGAAATAGTTTATTAAAGTCGGTGGGAGAACGTGGATATCTTGACGATTCACTTCTTGATATTCTATCACAGCAATTAATAAAACCGGGCAATTACATTTTTGACTGTCGTAAAAAGTTTCTTTTAAGCTATTTACCCGAGGTAGCAGAAAGCTACCTAAAAATCGCCGGGACACATGAACGGGTTATTCTAGCCTATTATAGTCCTTTGTTTGAAAACTCTTTTGAAAGCCTTTTAGCTACATTCCGTCAGAAGGACCTGATGTTGCAAAGAACTACTATTGGTATACACAGAGACGATATAGAGCTGAAATTAAACAACGAAAATTTTAAAAACATTGCTTCACAAGGGCAAAGAAAAAGTTTGCTTTTTGCTTTAAAGCTAAAAGAGTTTGATGAACTTAAATCAGCTAAAGGGTTTGCCCCTATCCTATTGCTTGACGATGTTTTTGAAAAGCTGGATGCGGGCCGTATGCAAAACCTGCTACAACATGTTTGTGTGGAAAATCGAAGCCAGGTGTTTATCACAGACACCCACAAAGAAAGACTTGAACAGGCATTGGGGAAACTAGGTGTGCGATACCAGCTGGTGGAGTTATAGTTTTTGTAATAAGCATCTCAGGAAAAATTAACACACTGGTGTGAATTACCTGGAGGCTCCTTCTGTAAATCCCGATTTCGTCCATCCCATTTGAGCCGCCTCCTATTGTTACGTCCATTGAGAAGACAAGCTTTTGCAAAAAAAGTCTATTAGATCAATAGACTGATAAAAAACCTTTACTTTCGCCTCTCGAAAAAAAGTAAATGTGCAAGAGAAGATAATTATTTTATTTTTTTTAGGCTTTGTGGCTGTTACTTTAAAAGCGCAAACGAAGCAAATAACACACGAAAGTTTCTATTGGACAAGATACTATAATCAAATAGCTTTCGGTGATAGATGGACGTGGCACAACGAAATTGATGAGCGAAGGTTTTTTAAAAATAACGAGCATCTACATATAATCGCCCATTCACGCGTGCATTATAAAATTCTTCCAAAGGTTGAATTAGGTGCAGGCTTTACGTACTCGCTACAGAAGAATAAGGATCCCAATTTAATGTCAACGCTCGACATTCCCGAACTAAGGCCTAACCAGGAGATTAGTTATAGTAATTCAATTTCAAAAAGATGGAAACTTCAACAAAGATTTAGAATTGATGAACGTTTTTTTCGCAAGAACGACGGCCACAATCTAACGGACGGGTATGATTTCAATTTTAGGTTCAGATACAGGATGCAAGCTGCATTTAGAATAAATAAAGAGGAAATTGAAAAATCAACAACGCTAAAAGTTGCTGATGAGATAATGCTAAACACAGGAAAAAAAATCATCTACAACACCTTTGATCAAAACAGAATATATGCTGCATTGGAACAAGGTTTAAGCCAAAGCTTTTCGGTAGAGTTGGGATATATGTACTTGTATCAACAGCGGCCGGCCGCTTACCATTTCTTTGAAAGAGATATAATTCGCTTAACTATTTTTCAAAAAATTAAATTATAGAGTTTATATGAGTACGGAGCATTTAGAACGAATACAAGTTTCGCCAGCACAACCAAAACCAAAAAAATATTTATGGTATCTAATTCCAATAGTATTGTTAACAGGACTATTGTTGGTTTTACTAATTAATTATCATGAACTTTTTACAATAGAAAAAGTGAAGACGGGCCTTAACTACGAGTTTATCGTTTTCCTGCTCATTGGGGTCTTTGCCCAGTTGGTAGATGGAACACTAGGAATGGGATATGGGGCCACTTCTACTTCATTTCTTCTTTCATTTGGTGTAAATCCTGCTACCAGTAGTATGGGTGTACATGTTGCTGAAATGTTTACAACCGGCGCCTCTGCATTGTCTCACTACAAGTTTAAGAACATTAATAAAAAGCTGGTTCTTAACCTGGTTATTCCCGGTGTTATTGGCTCGGTAGTAGGAGCTTATCTTCTCGCTGATGTAATAGACGGAAAAGTCATAAAACCTTATATAGCTGTTTATATGATTGTTTTGGCTGTTATTATAATCATTAAAGGATTAAGAAAAAATTTGATTAAGAAAAAAACAAAACGGCTTGGACTTCTTGCTGTTTTTGGCGGCTTTATGGACTCTATTGGCGGAGGAGGTTGGGGACCGATTGTAACCTCCACTCTTTTAGGTCAGGGACGAAATGCGAGGTATACGATTGGTTCGGTAAATACTGCAGAGTTCGCCATTTCGTTTGCAAGTGGAATTACTTTTATACTCTTTGGCGGAATTAGCGGGTGGCGGGTAATTGCAGGTTTGGTTATAGGCGGCCTGATTGGCGCTCCCTTGAGCGCATATCTGGTGAATAAAATACCGAGAAAACCGATAACAATTTTAGTTGGCTTGTTACTTATATTTTTAAGCTTAAGAACTCTTTTAAAATAGCTTAGCGACACGGGTACTTATTCTTCTTAAGCATGATGCAAGCCAGCTGATATTTTTTTGAAAGTACAAGTGTGTGACACAACGATGTTGACAAAAGTTATTATGCTTGCTACAAATAAAAATTCTAACTAAACAGGTAGGTTATATCTTCTTCGCTGAGCGTTTTAATAAATCCGTCATCTTCACCAACCAGTTCCTCTGCCAGTTTCTTTTTTCGCTG
>NZ_JAOQAH010000100.1 GCF_025963695.1 Segetibacter sp.
TTGCTGCTGAAATTGGCTTTGTTGGAACAAGTATGGGTAAATACAATCTCCATTTAGGTGGTGACAGAATTGGCCAACGTTTGAATAAACTGTATAAAGAAAGTCTGAACGAAGACGAAATCTTAGCCGAGCTCGATTTCTTATTTGACACCTTTAAGAATGAAAAAGTAGATGGCGAAACATTTGGAGATTTTGCTTTTAAGAAATGGGTGAATAGCGCTGAGTTAATAAGGACCGCAAGTAGTTTTAATGAAGCGAACTTGCCACAACGTTAAGAGAGGCAGAAGCCCCAGCCCCGAAGAAAGAAGAGCAAAGAGCCTTAAAATTCAGCATTCCTTTCCTATCGGGCTGCTTACTACATGGAGCCGGCAGGGAGAAAAAGAACTGATATGAAAATAAAAGAACCCTTAAACAGCGGCAGCGAACTCCCTTTAGGGCTGGGGGTAACTAACAACCTGTTCCCGGTTTTTTTGAAATTGGAGCAGATGCGTCTGCTGATAGTAGGAGGGGGAAATATAGGGTTAGAGAAGCTGTCCACTGTTTTACAAAATTCTCCGTCAACAAAAATCAGGCTTATAGGAATTACTGTAATAAAGGAGATTAGGCAATTGGCAATAAAGTATCCGAATATTGAGTTGCATGAGAGAAGCTTTGAGGAAAACGATCTTGCACTTGCTGACATAGTTATAACTGCCCTTAACGATCACAAGGCAAGTGAAGAAATATGCGTGCTGGCAAAACAGCACGGAAAACTAATTAATGCTGCTGACAAGCCCGATTTATGCGATTTTTATTTAGGCAGCGTGGTAAAAAAAGGAAACCTGAAAATTGCCATTTCCACAAACGGAAAATCTCCAACAATAGCAAAGCGTTTAAAGGAAGTTATTAGTAGCATGCTTCCCGACGAACTGGAAAGTATTCTTAATAACATGCAAGCTATACGAAATGATTTGCAGGGAGATTTTAACGAAAAAGTGAAACAACTAAACGATCTGACTAAAGTGCTGGTTGCTAAACAGATTGATTTAAAAGTAGCGAAGAAGCCCGAGGACAAGTGACAGCAGAAGTGATGTATTTTGCTTTTTTATTTTTCGCGACGAGCTGAACAGTAGTATTGAATTCTCTCCTTAGTTATTCCTCTGAACTATTAGATAAAGCACTTACCCCCGTACTTAATTTGGCAACTGTTGTATTCAGACGCCTGATTTCCACCCCAAGACTCGTATTGAAACAGAAAACGGATTAATTAAAAAACATTTTTGTTAGATGTTAAATTACAATTACATTTATACCGATTATAACGGTTGCTAGTCTATTGAATTTGTTTGTTAGGATTGCCAGGTTGAGAAAGCCGATTTGTTTGTTGACGCTAAATTTCTACTACGTTTTAATCCTAACCAAACAATTATAGAAAAACTCCTCATTTTTTCTTATTCGGTGGATAGAAACTTTTGTTTATTACTCCCAATATCCCCGTTACAAACCACTGTTTCTTCAGGTTATAAGCTTTATCCATTTACTAAACGATTTTTCATGATTAAAATCTACACTAAAAAACCGATCCGTTCTCCATGTAATTTTCTGCTTTTTAAAGTTCATATTTAACACCCGTCTTAACTCTTTTTTTAAAAACCTCGATTTCTGCTATGAAAGTTTGTTTGCTTAAACTAAAAGATGCTCAAAAGCATCAGCATTGCTTTTGTTTTCATCCACAAAAATTAAAACTTCTCTTCCTTGTTGTGTTAAGTTTTCTATCTGTCAATCTTTTTGCTCAGCAAAGGATTACAGGTAAAGTAACAAGCGGAGATTCTACCCTGGAAGGCGTTACAATTATGGTAAAAGGCGGAACTGGGGCTACCCAAACCGATGCCCGTGGAAATTTTACACTTACAGCTCCTTCCAATGCTACTTTGGTCGTTAGTAATGTAGGTTACACCAACCAGGAAGTAAAGGTGGGAGGACGTTCTTCAATTAATATTCAACTTCAGGCTGCTGCCGGACAATTAACTGATGTTGTTGTTGTTGGTTACGGAACACAAAAGAAAGCGACTGTTACCGGCTCAGTTACGGCAGTAAGGGGTGCTGAACTAGACAAATCTCCTGGTTTAAACCTTTCCAACTCCCTGGCTGGCCGGTTACCTGGTGTAACCGCTATGCAGCGAGGTGGAGAACCTGGTTTTGATGGTTCTACTATTCGTATTCGTGGTACTAATACACTAGGTAACAGTGGTCCATTGGTTGTAATTGATGGTGTACCTGACCGTGCTGGTGGTTTAGAGCGATTGAACCCCGCGGATATAGAAAATGTGTCTGTATTGAAAGATGCTTCTGCCGCTATCTACGGAGCAAGAGCTGCAAACGGTGTTATCTTGATTACTACAAAGATGGGTAAAACAGGAAAACCCGTTGTATCCTATGATTTCAACCACGGCTGGCAGCAACCAACTATTGTACCTAAAATGGGAAATTCAGCCCAATATGCAGAGTTGCTTAACGAACAGGTAATGTTTAGTAACATTCCGGCTGATCAGTGGACGGCAGCATGGCAGGCGTTAAAAACAACAGGGTCTTACACCAGAACAGATAATGCACAGAAAGTAAATGCTTTTTATTCACCTGAGGATATACAGAAATTTTCAAATGGTTCCAGTCCACTAACCCATCCTAATACAGATTGGTATAAGGCAGTGTTTAAAGATTGGTCAGGGCAGCAACAACATAGCTTGCAGATTAGCGGCGGTACCGAAGCAGTTAAATTCCTTGCATCAGCAGGCTACCAGAACCAGGATGCTTATTATAAAAATTCCGCAACTGGTTATAAGCAATACGACATGCGTATTAATATAGAGGCTCGTGTGAATAAGTATATAAGCGCTACCCTTGGGCTAACCGCCCGCGAAGAGTTCCGTTTCTTCCCGACGGTTGGTGCCGGTGATATTTTCAGAATGTTGATCCGTGGAAAACCTACAGAAATGGCTGTTTGGCCTAATGGACTGGCAGGGCCGGATATTGAGAACGGTCAAAATCCGGTTGTAGTTACAACTGGTGAAACCGGTTACGATAGAAACCGTCGGGATTATTTTCAAACCAATGGACAGGTAGAGATCCGCAATCCATGGATTGATGGTTTGAAGTTTACCCTACAAGGGGCAGCGGATAAATACATAGAGCGAACTAAAAGGTTTCAAACACCGTGGGCCTTATACTTCTGGGATAAAGTATCGTATGAAGATGCAAATAAAACAATACCAAAGCTTACCCGAACCGTTCGTTCTACCTTTTCAGATCCAATGTTAAGGCTGGGAGATGCAGAAGAATTGCGGATAAACTTAACGGGGATGGTTAATTATGACAAGGTTATTGGACAGGCCCATACCATCGCTTTTTTGGCAGGTGTTCAAAAGGAAACAAGAAGTGGAGATAATTTCTTCGCTTACAGACGCAATTTTATTTCTCCCGCTATTGATCAGCTAAATGTTGGAGGCACTTCTCAACAAGATATAGGGGGGTCTGGATTTCAACAGGCACGATTAAGTTATTTTGGCCGGGTCGCTTATAACTTTAGGGAAAAATACCTGGCGGAATTTGTATGGCGAAATGATGGTTCCTATATTTTTCCCGAGGTTGGTCGTTTTGGCTTTTTCCCTGGCGTATTGTTAGGATGGAATATTACAAAGGAGAATTTTTTCCAAAATGTCAAGGCCATTAACAATTTAAAGCTTCGTGCTTCTTATGGCCAGTTAGGAAATGATCGGGTAGAATTTAATGGAGTATTACAGGAATATGCGTATTTGCCAACATACTCGTTCGGTACCCAGGTTATTAACGGACAACAAACACGAACACTATTAGAGCCACGTGTACCTAATTTCAACTTTACCTGGGAAGTAGCAAATAACGCAAATCTTGGTTTGGATGGCGCAATTCTAAATAATAAAATAACTTTTGAATTTGATGTTTTCAAAAATGTACGGAAACAAATATTGATTGCACGGGCAGGATCTACACCTCAAAGTTCAGGTATATCTAATTTGCTGCCCCCTGTAAATGAGGGCCAACTGGAAAATAAAGGCTGGGAGTTCAGGGTAGGATACAATGGCCGGGCGTCGAAAGACTTAACTTTTAACGTAAGTGTAAACGGTGGATATTCAAAAAACAAGATCCTATTCTGGGATGAAAACCCGGGGGTGCCTTTGCATCAGCGGGCTACAGGTTATCCATTTGGTACCAACGGGCAGGCCTTCCTTGCCTACCAATCAGATGGCGTATTTAGAGACGCAAAAGAGATTGCCGATAATAAGATAGATTATACTGCGGCTACAAATAATCTGCGGCCAGGTGATATGAAATTTAAAGATGTATCGGGACCTGATGGTAAGCCCGATGGTAAAATCAACAATTTAGATCAGGTACGGTTAGACAGAACTCGTGACCCAAGATTTACAGGCGGTCTTAATATAAACGTCAGTTACAAAGGTTTTGATTTGTCTGCTCTTTTCCAGGTAGCTACAGGAGGCCTACAGTTGTTGAACTTTAATGAAACAGGTGAGTTTGGTAATTGGTTGCAGTATAGTTACGGCAATCGCTGGTCTGTAGAGAATCCGAGCAGTGTGGATCCGAGGTTAGTAAGCAGAACAAACACTTATTATACAAGTGGTTTTCGGAATAACACCTATTGGCTTAGAAGTAATGACTATATGCGTTTTAAGAATTTTGAGTTAGGATATACTCTTGGTGCAGGTGTAGGCCAACGTCTGGGCATTAGCCGTTTGCGGGTCTATGTAAGCGGATTAAACCTCGCTACCTGGCAAAAGCTTCAAATATGGGATCCTGAAGAAACTGCAGAAAATGGCTATGTATATCCGCAGGCAAGAATTATAAACACAGGTGTACGTGTAACTTTTTAAAACATAAAGATGAAAAAGATAACAAACAGAACAGTACTTCTTTTCTTGCTAGCCGTTAGTGTACTAACTGCTTGTAAAAAAGACTTTTTAAACACCATTCCATTGGACCAGGTGCAGGCAAGTGAAACCTGGAAGGATCCTGCACTTGCCGAAGCTTTTATTAACGGTATTTATTCCGGGATAGGACAGGGGGGGTTTAGAGGAAGCGGTGAAGAAATGTTAGCTGCTTTTTCCGATGAGGCTATATTCACGCATCAGGGTAGAGGTATCAACACGGTCAACGAGGGAATTTTAAATCCTTCTAATCCGGGTTTAATAAGCACTCCTACAGAATGGGCATTTTTGTATAACAATATTCGTAGAGCTAATATTGCTATGCAGAGTTTACCAGCAGCAACTATAGATAAAGCGTTAAGGGAGAGGCTGGAAGGTGAGACACGTTTTCTGCGGGCTTTTTTCTACCACCAGTTGTTGCGCTACCATGGGGGCGTGCCGCTTATTACGAAATCCTATAATTTAAATGAAGATTATACAGTTGCCCGCAACACTTATGCAGAGGTTAGTAATTTTATAATAACCCAGGTTGACACAGCTATTACCTTGTTAAAAGGAAAAACAAGAGTGAGAGGTCGTGCCTCTGATTTAGCAGCGCTTGCTTTAAAGTCACGCCAATTATTATATGATGCGAGTGACTTACATGATATGACAACTGCTAAAGCAAAGTCAACTGTAATTGCAGCCTTTCAGAAACCTGAACTTTTAGGGTTTGTAAGCGGTGATCGTCGTGCACGCTGGATAGCAGCCAGGGATGCTGCAAAGGCAGTATTAGATGCGGCAGGATCAGGCTACAAAACCAATCTTTCCGCTCCTGTATCATTCGAGGAAGGTCGTAAAAACTACCTTTCTATCTCAATGGGGGGTGGAAGCAAGCATCCTGACGCTGACCCCGCGGTGGCTTCAACAAACGAGCTTTTGTTTATTAGGACATTTACCCTGGAGAGGGTTGAAGATGGTATGCGAATTGGTCTTCAAAACGGGCCAAATGGTTATAATAACTGGGCCGGTAACACACCTATTCAACAATTAGTAGATGACTACGAGATGATGGATGGTACACGCTTTGACTGGAACAAGCCTGAGCACAAGGCCGATCCTTATGAAAACAGGGATCCTCGTTTTTATGCAACTATCTTATATGATGGAGCTCCATGGAAACCCCGGGGTAGAGCTGAAGATCCAGCTAATGAGATACAAACTGGTACTTACTTTGTCGGTAACACTAAGATTGTTGGTTTAGATACCAGGCAGGGGCCTATAGAAAACTGGAACGGAAGCTTTACCGGGTATTACATTCGTAAATTTATTGATCCGGATCCGACTATTCGTGACAACACTTCACCACAAGTAATTCCGTGGCCTTTCTTCCGTTATACTGAAGCAATGTTCAATTATGCAGAAAGTTTAATAGAGTTGGGTGAGGATGCAGAAGCACGCAATTGGTTAAATAGAATTCGTTTTCGTGCTGGTATGCCAGCAATAACCGAAGCCGGAGAAGCACTCAAACAGCGTTTCAGAAACGAAAAAAGAATAGAAATGGCTTATGAAGAGATGCGGTTTCATGATACACGTAGATGGATGATAGCTGCTGAAACCTTGGGTAGGAAGGTGAAATATATAGATATAGTAGGAACACTAAAACCGGGGGCTACCGCACCTACACCTTACCGGAAGGATAAAACCAAGTTTAATTACACCTACACACCGGTAGAAAACAATACTTTGGAAAACAGGGCATGGAGTGATAAAATGTATTACCGTCCTCTTACTTTGGGCGAAACCCAGCGCAATACCGGACTGACGCAGAACCCCGGGTTCTAGCAATTGTGGCCGGTCTGTTAAAAATGGATGAAAAGTCTATGTTGCCTTTGCAGCGTAGACTTTTTATTTTAGAAACGATCTATTTCTACGGCTTCGGTTGCGAGTTACTGCAATCTTACCAGCTTTGTCGTACTCATCTTTTAGCTTCTCCCGTTTGGTTAGCTTGTTTCTATCGGAGATTTTGGTTACAAACAATATTTAAAATTGTAACAACGGGTGAAAGAACGAAAAAAGTACAAGAGTGCGACGCAACAGAAGCTTAATTTTATTCCAACGCTTAATTACAAAATTCTCACCTTAATTATCACTTGCTCTTGAAGAACAATTTTTTGATTTGCCTATGGTTCTTTACAGGATTTTTATTTCTATTCAGCTGTAAGAACTCCTACGTGGAAGAAGCCAATCCAGGTTTGACAAATACCCTTTTTAGTTTATTGCCAGCCTCTCAAACCCATGTTGATTTTAATAATGCGCTCGAAGAAGGTTTAAACACAAACGTGTTGATCTATGAATATTTCTATAATGGCGGCGGCGTAAGTATAGGAGATGTAAATGGTGATAGTTTGGAGGATTTGTATTTTTCGGGAAACATGGTCGAAAATAAACTGTACCTGAATAAAGGAAAGATGCAGTTTGAAGACGTTACCATTGCTGCGGGGGTAGCCGGAAGGCCAGGGCCATGGAAGACAGGGGTGACAATGGTAGATATAAACGGTGATGGACGAAAGGATATTTATATTTCTTATTCAGGCAAATTAAGGGGCGAAAAAAGAGTAAAACAATTATTTATAAATGACGGAGCAGACGGTAGCGGAGTACCACATTTTAGTGAACAGGCAAAAAAGTACGGATTGGATGACTCATCTTATACTACCCAGTCTGTTTTCTTTGATTATGATAAGGACGGCGATCTGGACGTGTTATTGTTAAACCATAGTATAGTAAGGCGAACCATTTTAGACGAAGCAACAATTAAGGAGTTGCTAAAGCAAAATGATCACTTAAGTGGTTTGAAGCTTTTACGAAACGATAATAATTATTTTAAGGAAGTAACTGAGGCGGCGGGTATTAAAAGTACCGTTTTATCGCACGGTTTAGGGGCTGGAGTGGCGGACTTGGATGACGATGGTTTACAAGACATTTATATCTCTAACGATTACCTTGAACCCGATTTCGTTTACATTAACAACGGGAATGGCACTTTTACAGATAAGCTTCAAAAAAGCGTTGGTCACACTTCGTTTTTCTCAATGGGAAATGATATTGCTGATATTAATAATGATGGGTTAAATGACCTTATTAGCCTGGATATGTTGCCCGAAGATAATCACCGGCAGAAATTGTTATTCTCCCCCGATAATTACGAAAAAGTAGATATAAATATTCGGTCTGGTTTCTACTACCAATACATGAGCAACATGCTACACGTAAATAACGGTAACGGAACATTTAGCGAGATAGCACAGCTGGCTGGTATTTCAAACACTGATTGGAGCTGGGCACCGTTACTGGCCGATTATGACAATGACGGTTGGAAAGATCTGTTTGTGTCAAATGGTGTTTTGCGGGACTTTACAAACCAGGACTTTTTGAAGTTTATGGGTGAAAATTTTCAAGACCGTCAAATAACAAGAAGTGATTTACTTGAGGCGGTAAATAAAATGCCGTCAACAAATATTACAAATTACTTTTTCAAGAATAATGGTGACCTCACCTTTAGTAACGTGGGCAAAGCCTGGAGCCCCGACTCTTCATCAAACAGTAACGGAGCTGCATACGCAGATTTAGACAATGATGGAGACCTTGACCTGGTTGTAAACAATATAAATCAACCAGCATTTATCTACCAGAATGAAGCAAATAAGCAATTAAATAATAATTATCTTAAGATCAATCTTAAGGGGCAGGGAAAAAATAGTGAAGGATTAGGTGCAAAGGTTAGTTTGTTCCTAAAAGGTAAGATGCAATACCTTGAACAGATGCCAACGCGCGGCTTCCAATCAGGTGTTTCATCAATTCTTCATTTTGGCTTAGGAAAAGATAGTAAAGTTGATTCAGTGAAGGTAGTATGGCCAGGCGGCAAACAACAAGTTATAACCACGGTTCAGTCAAATCGGGCAGTGACTTTGAAGGAAGCTGATGCTAAGCCAATGAAAGCCGCAAATCATAGCAGTTATTCTTTATTTACAGAGGTGCCGTCCCCCATTAAATTTAGCCCTGCTGCTAATGCAATCAACGATTTTAAAAGACAGCCCCTTCTTATAAACCCGCTTTCTTTTTCTGGTCCTTGCATAGCAAAAGGAGATGTTAATGGAGATGGACTTGAGGATGTATATGCAGGTGGAGGAAGTGGAAAAGCAGGAGCAATTTTCTTGCAGCAGGAAAACGAAACTTTCTTAGAAAAAAGGCAGGCAACCTTTGAGGCAGACAAAGCTTGTGAAGATGCAGATGCCATTTTTTTCGATGCAAACAAAGACGGCTTCAATGATCTGTATATCGCAAGCGGAGGGTACCACAATTATTTGCCGGACGATCCGATGTTGCAAGACCGGTTATACCTGAACGACGGGAAAGGTAATTTTACTAAAAGTGAAGGTGCGTTGCCAATGATGCATACTAGTAAAAGTTGTGCACGTTCCAACGACATTAATGGAGATGGCTTTTTGGATCTCTTTATAGGTGGAAGAGTAATCCCCGGCCGTTACCCCGAAACACCTCAAAGCTATTTATTGATCAACGATGGTAAAGGACGTTTTACTGATCAAACGGCCGCCATATCGTCAACTCTTCAAAGAATTGGAATGGTATCGGATGCAGCGTGGATAGATTTAAATGGCGATAAGAAAAATGAGCTTGTTGTAGTCGGTGAATGGATGCCTGTAACGGCATTTGAAAATAATAATGGAAGGCTCGAAAATAAAACGGGCAACTATTTTCAGAAACAATATAGTGGTTGGTGGAACAAAATAGCAACCGGAGATTTTAATGGCGATGGAAAGATGGATTTTGTTATTGGCAACCAGGGGTTAAATACACAGTGCAAGGCGTCGGACAAAGAACCTGCAGAAATGTTTTATAAAGATTTTGATGACAATGGTTCAGTTGATCCAATGCTTTGTTTTTATATACAGGGCAAGAGTTATCCTTATGTAACACGGGATGAGTTATTGGATCAGATGAGTATTATGCGTACACGTTTTACTGATTATAAAAGTTATGCAGATGCAACAATGAAAGAAATTTTTACTGAGCAAGAGTTAACGGATGCTCGTAAGTTGCAAGCAAATTATCTTCAAACTGCTTATTTCGAAAGTGGAGCTGATGGAAAGTATCATGAGAAAAAATTACCCTTGCAAGCCCAGTTTTCACCCGTTTATACCATCACGCCTTTTGATTATGATAAGGATGGAAAGGAAGATTTGTTGTTGTGTGGAAATATTAATCACGCAAGACTGAGGTTTGGTAAATATGATGCTAATTATGGAATATTGCTAAAAGGGAATGGCAAAGGAGATTTTGCGTATATCAATCAGAAAGCTTCTGGTTTTAATATTTGGGGTGATGTAAGAAGTGTTGTTAGCATAAATAAGACCTTGTATTTCGGTATAAATCAAAAGGCACTAAAAGCTTATAAAGTGAGATAGCTTAGTAATGTTACCTGTTTATTCCTGCAGTTGTTCCGTTCAAAATAATACCAGCATGCTTAAAAACAAATGGAAAATTAGAGGGGTATTGGTATTTATATTGTTCCAGCTAATAGTGGAGAACTCCTTTTCTCAAAAAAGTACTACTCTGCCAGCCTGGGCCTTTGGCCCTTTTGTTCGACCTCAAAATGTAAATCCGGTTTTGTCCCCTAACCCTAACAGCAGGTTTACGGATCCAATGAGCAAAAAGGAAGTTGCCTGGGAAGCCAACGATGTTTTTAATCCCGCGGCAACAATTAAAAACAATAAGATTTACGTGTTGTATCGCGCGGAGGACAAATCAGGAATAGCTATCGGAACGAGAACTTCAAGACTTGGTTTAGCCGAAAGTGTAGATGGGATTAGAATGAAACGACGTGCAACTCCTGTTATGTACCCGGGCAACGATAATCAGAAAGAATTTGAGTGGCCGGGCGGTTGTGAAGATCCTCGTGTAGCTATGACAGCAAGTGGTACTTATGTAATGTTTTATACCCAATGGAATAAGAAGGTACCACGAATTGGAGTAGCTATCTCAAAAGATTTAATCACATGGAAAAAGTATGGGCCGATATTTAGAAAGGCTTACAACGGTAAGTTTTTTAATATGGCCAGTAAGTCAGCATCCGTCATAACAAAACTAGTAAAAGGGAGACAGGTAATAGCAAAAATTGGGGGAAAGTACTGGATGTATTGGGGCGAACATTTTGTAAACACTGCCACATCCGTCGACCTTATTAATTGGCAACCTATGCTAAATGAAAAAGGTGAACTTAAACAATGTATAGCAACCCGAAAAGGGTATTTTGATAGTGATTTAACAGAATGTGGACCGCCGGCAATCGTAACAGATAAAGGCATTTTGCTTATTTACAACGGTAAAAATAGATCGGGAAAAGATGGGGACACAAACTATACTGCCAACACTTATGCAGCAGGCCAGGTGCTATTTGATTTAAAAGATCCGACAAAGCCAATCTTTAGATTGGATGCTCCATTTTTTGTACCAGAAGAATCTTTTGAGAAGAGCGGACAATACCCGGCAGGAACTGTTTTTACAGAAGGGCTGGTTTACTTTAAAAACAAATGGTTTTTGTACTATGGCTGTGCCGACTCCCGGGTAGCGGTGGCAATATTTGATTCAAAAGTTGCAAACCGAAAAATTGCAAAAGTTAATATGACTGTTCGAAAATATGCGGAAAAATAAACGCACGAAGTACGGAAAAACCAACTGCTCATCCTTTTAGGGGCTTATTCAAAGTTTTTGTATTTTAATCAAATTATCTAAACAAACTAAATTATGAAAAAAAGTTTCTTTTGCTTCTTGCTCGTAACCCTTATGTCAGGTTCAATCAAAGCCCAGCTTGCCAACAGTAAATGGAAAGGCATTTTGGAAATAGGGAGTCCTGTAAATGTTTCATTTGAATTTGGTAAAGACACCCTCGCTGTCATGAACCTTGACCAGAATTCTGTTTTGGAAACAATGATTTATAAAGTAACTAATTCAACATTTACTATTGTAAAAATTGCCGGAGAAAGTGATTGTGAAAGCTCGACAATCGGTAAGTATAAGTACGAAATAAAGGAGAATACTTTAATCTTAACAACAGTAGAAGATGTGTGCGATGATCGTGGGCCTGTTTTAAATAATGTAAAGTTGACCAGGAATACTTTATAACTGTAATTTTTACAGTGCTTCCTGCATCTCATTTCCAGCTGGTAACATAATTGTTACAGCAAATAGCACCAACATTCGATTGAATAATTTAATTTCCAACTTTTATTGCAATGCCTTTAAAATACTACATTTAATTTTTGTTTGGCAACCCGCAAATATTTAAACAGATATAAGTATTTTACTTCCTCAAATTTATTAACCAATTAAATATCCCATCACCTCAAAAATCTAACAGCTTAACATTATGACGAACGAAAACATTAACAAGAGTGCTCTGTTTAACGGCAGCTGCTTTGCACTTATTACCACCGCTTTTTCTTTCTCTATCCGGGCAGGAATTTTGCCTCAACTCGGTGAGAGCTTTGGCCTTTCTGCAGAACAACTTGGTTTTATTAATTCTATGTGGTTCCTCGGATTTCCCATTTCAATGATCGTTGGCGGTTTGGTTTATCATTCGTTTGGACCAAAGAATATTATGATGGTTGCTTTTGTAGCTCACACTTTGGGCATCATACTAACAATTTATGCGGGTGGCTATACTACCTTACTTATTTCTACTCTTTTCATTGGTTTCGGTAACGGCTGCACCGAGGCTGCCTGCAATCCCATGATTGCCGATATGTATTCAGGACTGAAAATGAACAAAATGCTGAATAGGTTTCACATGTGGTTCCCAGGCGGTATTTTTCTTGGCGCGCTTATTTCAAAATTCATGACAGATGCTGGTATGTCATGGCAAGCTCAGATGTGGCTCATTATGGTGCCAACTATTATCTACGCTGTTTTGTTCTTTGGTAAGGCTTTTCCAAAACCACAAGTCGAAGGTGCTACCTCTCTTGCTCAAAACTTCAAGGCTATGCTAACTCCTGTATACATTTTCTTGTTTTGCTGCATGGCCCTTACAGCTATTTCAGAATTTGGTCCAAACCAGTGGGTAAATATTATTTTAAGTAGAAGTGGAGCAGACGCCATGATAATATTAGCGCTCACTTCGGGGCTGATGGCAGTAGGTAGATTTTTTGCCGGTCCGGTTGTAGGTACATTAGGTCAAACTGGTGTTTTGTTGATGTCAGCCATACTAGCTACCATAGGCATTTATTTGTTTAGTACAGTTACAGGCACGATGGCTTATGTTGCTGCAGTAATTTTCGCTTTAGGTGTTTGTTATTTCTGGCCGGTAATGATTGGCTCTGTTGCCCAGAGAGCACCAAGGAGTAGTGCCCTAGGATTGTCTATCCTTGGCGGGGTAGGTATGTTTTCTACCTCTATTTTTCAGCCAATTATTGGTGGTTGGATAGATAGTTCAAGGGCAGCCTCAACTGCTCAAGGTCTTTCGGGAGATGCATTGGAACTGGCTGCTGGACAGGATACATTACAAAAAATGATTACTTTCCCGGCTATATTGGTGGTGTTATTCATTATATTTTTCCTTTGGCAGAAAAATATGAAAAAGAGCCCAAGTGAGTTAGAAATGACAATGAGTACAGGGCATTAATAAGGGCTAACTATATAAATATTTATTAAGAGGGATACCATTAGGTATCCTTTTTAATTATAAACCTTTTGCAGGTCGAAAAGGTTATCATTCAAAATCTTCTTAAAAAGCAGCGCCTTAAAAGAATGGCGGACAACAATAACGGCTTGATTTTTTCAGCAGATTCGATAAGAAGTGTTCAAATTATTTTCTGTAATGCCTAACACCACTTTAATAGCCGACCTTTCCTTTTCAAATAAAGATGCGTTTATCGTTCCGACAAATTTCGCATGCTGCATTATTAAAACGGTTATAATACTTCAATATAAATAACTTCAAATAATTATTATCGAACTCAAATTTTAAATTTTTCAATGGAAACAAATTCATACCAAAATATTCTATCTATAGATATTGGCGGATCTAATGTAAAGGCAACGATTTTAAACAAAGACGGAGCCATTACAATGGATTATCAAAGAGTGGAAACTCCTAAGCCTACAACTCCTGAAAGGCTATTGCAAACAATACAAGGTCTTACAAAAAATTTTCCTGTATTTGATTGTATTTCTGCAGGATTTCCTGGCTATGTAAAAAAGGGGGTGGTTATTACTGCACCAAATCTTGATACTTCACTATGGCATAATGTTGACCTCAGAAAATTATTGTCAGATACGTTCGGCAAGCCTGCTAAAGTTGTCAACGATGCAGACATGCAGGGGCTGGGTGTGGTAAATGGAAAGGGTTTCGAAATTGTAGTAACCTTGGGGACCGGCTTTGGTACTGCTTTACTAATGGATGGCTATCTTTTGCCTCATCTTGAAATTGCACATCATCCAATCACCAAAAATAAAGATTACGACCAGTACATCGGCGAAAAAGCAATGTTGGAGATAGGCGATAAAAGATGGAATAAGAGAATAAAAAAGGTAATCGGAATTTTGCAAACCGTTTTTAACTACGACCATTTATACATTGGAGGAGGAAATGCAAAAAAAATAGACTTCGACCTTGATTCTAATATCACCATAGTTTCAAATAAAGATGGGATAAAAGGTGGTGCAAGGCTTTGGAGAATGGAAGAGCATCCGCAGGTAAGACCTAGTTATACAGCCGCACAGTAATGGTAATCGAAAAGTATATATCCGAATCAACTCGATTTATAGAACAATTTTGGAAGACAAACGGAAATAGCTTTTGTAAAAAAACTTGAGATTGAGATCCTAATTAGAATTGTTATGAAAATAGGAATAGCAGCAGATCACGGAGGTTTTCAATTAAAACAGATTCTCTCACCGATAATATCAAAACTCGGATACGAGTTGGTAGACTTTGGAGCGAAAGAACAAAATGACCAGGATGACTATCCTGATTTTGTTATCCCCCTTGCCAGGGCAGTTGCAAGTAAAGAAGTTCAGCGGGGTATTGCTGTTTGCGGAAGCGGAGTGGGAGCATCTATCGCAGCAAATAAAGTTACAGGTGTCCGCGCTGCTCTCGTACATGATCATTTTTCTGCACACCAGGGCGTAGAGGATGACGACATGAACTTGCTTTGTCTTGGCGGAAGGGTTGTAGGAAACAACGTAGCCCAGGAAATCATACAAACATTTTTACAGGCAAAATTTACTGAAGCGGAAAGACATGTCCGGCGATTACAAAAAGTAAAACAACTTGAGAAATAGACTTGACGTTTTACCTTCAGCCCCAGGGCTTTTTCTAAGGATGAAAATCAATAATTATGTTTGCATAGCTTGAAGCTTGATGTTGGGCACTTGCAGCAAAAAAAATCAACATAAAAACTATCATTATGGAAACAAATAGAGTAAAAAAGATTCATGATTTTGATCAAAGCATATGGCTTGACTTTATAGATAGGAAGATCATGAATACAGGCGAGCTTGATAAATTGATTAACGAAGACGGAGTAAGAGGAATTACCTCTAACCCTGCAATTTTCGAAAAGGCTATTAGTAGTAGTTCTGATTATGACGAGGATATTAAAACCCTATCAAAGGAAAAACAGGACAACGAGGAACTGTTTTATGCATTGGCTATAAAAGATATTCAGCGTGCAGCAGACATGCTTTTGCCAGTTTATAATGAAGAGGTGGAAGGTGCTGATGGCTACGTCAGCCTTGAAGTATCTCCGCTGTTAGCTAAAGACACAGAAGGTACTGTGAGGCAGGCAAGAGAGTTATGGAAACTGGTTGATCGTAAAAATGTGATGATTAAAATTCCTGGAACTGCCGAAGGTTTAAGAGCAATCAGGACTTGTATCAGTGATGGAATAAATATTAATGTAACCTTGCTTTTTGGACTGCCAAGATACCAGGAAGTTACAGAGGCTTATATAGCAGGATTGGAAGACCGCTTACATGCTAATTTGCCTATTGAGCAAATCGCTTCTGTAGCAAGTTTCTTCTTAAGTCGCATAGATGTAATGGTAGATCCAATGCTCGAAGAGAAGGGGCTGTCGCAATTAAAAGGTGAAGTGGCAATTGCGTCTGCAAGAAAAGCGTACGAAATTTATAAAAGCGTATTTAGTAGCGACAGGTTTAAAAAACTAGAAGAAAAAGGTGCAAAGCCACAACGTTTATTATGGGCAAGTACCGGAAGTAAGGATCCCGCCTTTAGCGATGTAAAATATGTAGAGGCTTTAATCGGGCCAAAAACAGTAAATACAGTTCCAATGGAAACATTAGAAGCATATAGAGATCACGGCGAACCGCAAAGTCGTTTAGAGGATGATTTAGATAAAGCCACCCAGGTGCTGAATGAGTTGAAAAAGGCCGGTATTAACCTTGACCAGATAACGCAGAAATTAGAAGATGAGGGGGTTGAAAAATTCAACAAGCCTTACAACAAATTGATGGACGCAATCGAAACACAAAGAAAACAACTAAGTTAGTAAATCAGCTTTGTTTACTTCTATAGCAACAGGCGACCATAAACTATTAAATCTTTAAGCTAAAACATTTTTTTAAATTGTTATGGACGAAAAACAAGAAACCGGGCTCCAGTTCGGAATGATAGGCCTGGGAACAATGGGGCGAAACCTATTATTAAACATGGCAGAGCATGGCTTCGCTGTTGCCGGTTACGATAAAGATCCCGAAAAGGTAAGATTGCTGGGTGAAGAAGGGAAAGGTTCACCGGTCAAAGGTTTCGAATCGCTGGAAACATTTGTGCAGAGTTTAAAGGCTCCTAAAGTGGTGATGATGCTGGTTCCTGCAGGAAAAATTGTGGATAGTGTGATAGCAGACCTGAAACCTTTCCTGTCTCCCGGTGACATCATTATCGATGGCGGTAACTCGCATTTTACTGATACGGTCATAAGAGATCTGGATCTTCAGAAAATAGGCTTGCACTTTTTCGGAATGGGTATATCAGGTGGAGAGGAAGGCGCGCGTAAGGGCCCGAGCATGATGCCTGGTGGCGACAAAGCCGCATACGAATTTGTTAAGCCTGTTCTCGATACAATTGCTGCACAGGTCAATAACACGCCGTGTGTTACTTATATTGGTCCCGGAGCTTCCGGGCATTTTGTTAAGATGGTACACAATGGCATCGAGTATGGTGTAATGCAGTTGATTGCAGAAACATACGAATTGCTTTACAAGGGAATTCAGCTTCCCGAGCATGAAATCTATGAGCTTTTTAAAAAATGGAATGAGGGCAGACTGCAGTCTTTTCTTATTGAAATAACCCGCGACATTTTTGCTTTCAGAGAACAAGGTTCCGATCACTTATTATTACACGATATTAAGGACCAGGCCAGGGCCAAGGGAACGGGTAAATGGACTTCGCAGGTTGCTTATGATCTTGAAACTCCAATCACAGCCATCGATACGGCCGTTTCCATGCGCGATCTTTCTAAGTATAAGCCGTTGAGAACACAGGCCGCTTCATTGTATGGTCAGGCCTTGCCTCGTTTGAACATTCTTAATAAAGAGGATTTTCTTACCAATCTTGAGCAGGCATTTTATTTTAGTATGATCATTACATACTCCCAGGGAATGCACATGCTTTACCAGGCATCAAACACCTACAATTACAACCTTCGTCTTCAAGAAATCGCTAAGATTTGGAGAGGCGGCTGCATCATCCGTTCTAAGTTTCTCAACGATATTTATAATGCTTACCAGGGCAACCAGCAGTTGCAGCACTTGTTATTAGATGATCAAATTGCCGCCCAGGTCACCGAGACATTGCAGGCTACAAGAACAGTTGTTGCTGGCGCCATTACCAGTGGACTTGCCGTTCCCGCATACGCCGCAGCACTAAGTTATTTTGATGCCTTTAGAAGCGAGCGAATGCCGGCTAATTTAATTCAGGCGCAACGTGACTATTTTGGTGCACATACTTATGAGCTTATCGGAAAAGAGGGCTTTTTTCATACACATTGGTCAGGAGATCCGGTTACTGCATTAAATAGTGGGGTAACGGGATAGAGTTTTTTAACCAGGCCAAGTACATCCGTGTGGCTTTTGTTGCGTCGCACGCTTGTACTGTAACAACCTTAATTCGGCTTTTATAAAAGCGACTGCTGGTATAACAATGGAAACGAAAAAACTTCCAAAAGGATACTATATAAAACAATTGTACGAGCTGTTAACGAAAAGGACCGATGATGCAAGGCGCATTCGGATGTAGCAGAAAGATTGGCATGTTTTGAACACTATTTATCAAAAAGGCGAAATAAGCAACACAGCGTTTCAGCATTTGATGAAACCTTTCGCCAACCCTGATACTTTGAATGCTATTTTGGCTTAAGCTTGAAGCAGACGATTTATTAAGAGAGGAAGCAGAACAAATTACTTTAACATTCAAAGGAATTGAAGTACACCGAAGGTGTCTGGAAGAACAATAGGTATTCAGAAAAAAAGCAATGGCAAATATATTCGACCTCCAATATGAAGCAACTATTGTAGCGCTACAAAAAATCATTGAAAACCTGGAAAATTAAGCTCTAAGAAAATTAACCTTACTATCGGCTATACTTCAAACCCAACATTCTACAGCTACTAAAATATTAAATCGAAAATCTAATTTTAAATGAGTATAGATAGCAGATCAAAGCCTACCATATTTGTAATTTTTGGTGGTACCGGCGACCTTAATTCACGCAAACTTGCACCCGCCTTATACAACTTGTTTTTAGATAATTGGTTGCCAAACCAATTCTCCATCATCGGAACAGGACGCACTAAATACACCGAAGAAGATTATAGAAATACGCTTCTAAAAGATATAAACGAATTTTCCAGGTCAGGTGATGCAGATCCGGCAAAGTGGCAGGAATTTTCAAGCCATCTCTATTACCAGGCTTCCGACCTAAAAAAAATAGAAACTTACCAGGAGTTTGGACAACGTATTAAAGCCCACCAGGAGGAATGGCAAGCACCTGCAACCATTATTTTCTACCTCGCAGTTTCTCCTAATTTTTTCGAAGTAATTGCACAAAATATTGCTGCCTGCAAACTGGCAGAAGATCCGGATCACTCCCGCATCGTAATAGAAAAGCCATTTGGAAAAGATCTTGAGTCTGCAACAGCATTAAATAAATTATTGGGGGGGCTGTTCCAGGAAAAACAGATCTACCGCATTGATCATTATCTGGGTAAGGAAACAGTACAAAATATTCTTGCCTTTAGATTTGCCAATTCTCTTTTCGAACCAACCTGGAACCGCAATTATATTGAGTATGTACAAATTTCAGTAACAGAGCGATTGGGTGTTGAAGACCGTGGAGATTATTACGAAGGTTCGGGCGCCCTGAGAGATATGATTCAAAACCATATTCTACAGCTACTTTGCCTGGTAGCAATGGAGCCCCCCGTAACATTTGTTGGCGAAGAAGTACGTAATCGTAAAGTAGACGTTTTACGGGCAATGCGTCCATTTTCTCCGGAAGATGTCAGAAAGAATGCCGTGCGGGGCCAGTACGGCGAAGGCTGGATAGAGGGAGAACAAGTACCTGCTTATAGAAGTGAAACAAAGGTAGATCCGCAATCAAATACTGAAACATTTGCAGCTATCAAATTTTTCATTGATAACTGGCGGTGGCAAAATGTACCTTTTTATGTTAGAACCGGTAAAAGAATGCATGAGGCCGCATCGGTTATTACTATACAGTTTAAAGACGTTCCCCATCTTATATTTCCTGGTGAGGCAACAGACAACTGGCAGCAAAATCGCCTCATTATTAGCATTCAACCCGAAATGAGTATTCGTTTGCAGGTGCAGGCAAAACGCCCTGGCCTCGACATGGTACTAAATACGGTAGACATGGTGTTTGATTATAAAAGTGCCTATACAAGTTATACCCCTGAAGCTTATGAAACCCTCTTGTTAGATACGATCGTGGGAGATCAAACCCTTTTTATGCGCGGCGACCAGGTAGAAGCTGCATGGAGTTTGATAATGCCTATTTTAAGTGCCTGGGAAAGTAAAAAAAGTGTAAACTTTCCTAACTATTCGTCCGATACATGGGGACCGGAACTTGCGGAGGCCCTGATCGCACGCGATGGATTTCATTGGGTTACACTTCCTCAAAATAATAAAAAAAAGTAGTGATGCTGTATATTTCAAAAACAAGCAAAGAGGTATTAGATGCGGCGGCTGAATATTTTGTAAAAACAGCTAAGGAAGCAATTTCTAAACAGGGAAGGTTTACAGTGGCATTATCGGGCGGCAGCTCGCCAAAAGGACTTTTTGAATTACTTGTGTCTGAATTCGATACTAAAGTTGAATGGAATAAAGTTTATTTCTTCTTTGGCGACGAACGGTATGTTCCTTCAGATCATCCTGACAGCAATGCCTTAATGGCTAAAAAAGCACTCTTTGACCCACTTCATATTTCCGCTCACCAAATTTTTGCTATCGATACTTCGCTTGAACCAAAGGCAAGTGCCCAAGCATTTCAAAAGGCGATCGAAAAACATTTTACTCCAGAACCAATAAGATTTGATTTAATCTTACTTGGCCTTGGTGATGATGCACATACTGCTTCCTTGTTTCCACATACGCCGGTTGTAAATGAAACTAAAGTAGGCGTGAAAGAAATTTTTGTAGAGGACAAACAAGTTTATCGTATCACTTTTACAGCTCCTCTTATAAATCAGGCTCATCACATTGCATTCCTTGTTTTCGGGGGTTCAAAAGCCGAAGCTGTTCAACATGTATTTGAAGGAGAAAAAGATTTTGATCAGTATCCTGCACAACTCATACAACCCGTAAACGGAGATGTAGCCTGGTTTATGGATGAAGCGGCTGCTTCGCTGCTGAAATTGTAGAGGCGCTTTTTTCTACGTCGAAATGCCCGCTATACTAAATCCAGGTCCTACTTGCTTTATTTGGCAAGCAAAAGGGATATTGAGAAAAGGATATATTACTGAGGATGTAAGGTATAAAAGACGCTGAACTGATAAAACGAAAATTATAAAAGGAACTTCTATACTTTTGGCACTTTTCTAAACAGACAATAATGACAAATGTTTCTCCTAATCTTGCTATTGGTATTGATATTGGTGGTACAAATTCTGAATATGGCATCGTTAATCACCGGGGAGAAATTTTAGTAAAAGGTAAGATAAGGACAGATACATACAACACTGTAGAGCCTTACATCGAAGAGCTGTATAATAACCTGATGCCTATTATTGAAACCTATGGAAAGCTTGGAAAAATAATCGGAATTGGCGTGGGAGCTCCCAATGCTAATTACTACAAAGGCATCATTGAGTACGCTCCAAATCTTAGATGGAACGGCGTTGTTCCGTTAGCACAATTAATTACTGATAAGTTTGGTTTGCGTTGTACTTTAACCAATGATGCTAATGCAGCAGCATTAGGTGAAATGATTTATGGAGCGGCTAAGGGGTTCAGGGATTTTATTATGGTTACATTAGGAACGGGTATGGGAAGTGCACTTGTTTGCAATCGTCAACTGGTGTACGGGCAGGATGGCTACGCCGGCGAGTTGGGACATACTACGATTATACGTGGCGGAAGAAAACATTGGAAAACCGACATACTTGGTTCCCTCGAGTCTTATGTGTCTGCAACAGGCGTTGTGCTTACTGCAAAAGAAGTGTTGCAGCAAAGCAACGAAGAAAGTTCACTACGTGAGTATAGTCTCGATCAAATTAATTCTCGTTTGGTTTATGAATGTGCTATAAAAGGCGATAAAGTAGCGCAGGAAGTGTATCGGTATACCGGCCAAATACTAGGCGAGGCGCTGGCAAACTTTGTAATGGTCTCATCACCTGAAGCAATTGTATTATTTGGAGGTCTCATAAAAGCTGGAGAACTTTTTTTGGCGCCAGCGAGGGAGCATATGGAAAAGAACTTGCTACCTCTGTATAAAGATAAAGTGAAGATTATTTTAAGTGAACTTAACGAAGCAGACGCAGCGATACTGGGAGCAAGTTCATTAGTCTGGGAGTTGCCGCATGTTAGTCCCGTTTAGTAAAACGGTTCTATCCTGTCTTTTTAGCGACGCACATCAGCGTCAATGCACTTTTTTTAGACGAGGGATTTCGGCCCGACAAAACGTTTCCCAACTTATATTTTAATTCAGCTTTACCTCTTAAGCCTTGTAAAACTTCCGCACCCAGGGTATGGTTGTGGGGAAACACCTGGATTGTAAAGCCGAGAGGCTCAAGCGTTGTTTTAAATAATTCTTCGGTAACCCCATGTCCGGGTTTATGATGGATTTCACAAGCAAGCCCCCATTTTTGTTGCTCCGAGGTTTTGTGAAAACCGTGGCCAATGTACCGATAATATAAAAGCCGGGCATTCCACAACAGCTTAGCAATGCCTTTATAATTCCAGGCGCTGTGCTGCGGATCGTGATCTGTAATCAATAGTCCCCCTGGTTTTACCAAACGTGCTGCTTCTTTTAGAACAGCAGCCATATCTACGCAATGGTGTAAAGTTGCATTTAGTGTAACGATATCTGCAAATGCTGATTCAAAGGGAAGATCATTCGCATCAGCTAAAACCGTGGTATATCCCAATTTTGATGCGAGTTCAAGCGACCCGGGTGCTACATCAATACCTATTAGTGTTTTTGGGCTACCTTGTAAGGTGGCATAAATATTTCCCGGTCCACAACCAATATCAACGACAACTTTGTTGTCCCAACTTCCACCCATGGCCGCTTTCCATCTACTCTTAAAAGTGTCACTGCGGTGGCAATAAGTAAGGTATTCTTCAGCCCATTCCTTACGGTTGAAATAATAGGCGTTCGCCTCAAGTCCTTCTGTACGGTTTCCTATGGGGAATTCAAGGAAATTACTTCTTTGTGTCCCTCTCTGATCGCGTTTTATAAAGTGGTTTATTTCAGTTGCCATACAAGTATGATGAAATTAATTTGTAAATGGTTGGCTAAAAAAAAACATAAGATGTTGGTATATGCTTGTTATTAAAAATATCGAATTATATCATATATTTCTACTATAAATCGGTAAATTTTTTTTGATCACGTCTTTTACTATCATAATATAAATTCAATAAATCTTCGATCCTCAATTAGTATTATGGCAATTGTTGATCCTCGAATTAATGATTATATCAATAATTCAGCAGCGTTTGCAACGCTTGTATTAAATCATTTACGTAAGGTTATTCATACAGCTTGTTCTGAGATAAAAGAGACAATAAGTGGAGCTTTCCCAAATTGTGAGTATGAAGGGAAGCCGAAATTGGAAGTACGCAATGCGAAGAGGATTAAACAACTACAACACTGTTTTTAAAAACTCTAAAACGCTCCAGGTGCTTAGTTGACCGGCCGGACCGTTTAAGGTATAATCAAAACCATGAGTTGCCCAGGGTAAATAAAGGTCATAGTGCTTCACTTTCAAACTATCCAGCTTTTTACCCAGCCGACCTCCATGTAGGTGCGAAACCAGCGGATCATTCTCTCCGTAAATTAATAGAGTGTGCACTGAACGCGTAGTAGCTGTTTCGGTTGCAGAACTATTAATGTATTGTTGCGGCACTTGTTTGTATGTTCCGCTAAGGTAATCTTCAATAACCTTTTTACTGTCGAGAACAAGCGGATTGGTTGGGTTGGCATAACCCCATACCATATCTGCAGGACCGTAGAAACTAATAACACCTTTTATCGCAGGATCATTTAAGGTGTAAGCTGCTGATAAAACAATTTGTCCACCTGCACTGCGTCCCAGCAATACAAACCTGGTCGTATCAATAGAAAGGCTTGCCATTTCAGAACGTAAATAAGTAAGGGCAGTTTGTAAGTCTTCAATAGGGGCAGGGAAATGGTATTCAGGGGCAAGGCGGTAATTGATAGTAGCGACGTGATAACCTGCTTTTGCAAGAGCACTATTTAAATCAGGTAATTGCTGGCTGTTTCCGGCCGCCCATGATCCACCGTGTACAATAACGATGCAGGGTTTCTTTCCTGCTGTTAACGAAGGGTAAAAGTCAAGGGTAAGTTTATTCGTAGGATCATATGTAAGGGTTTTGTAAGGCACCTTTTTTGCGTACACCCCCGTTATCATTTGCCCTAATTTAAACGGGGATGTATCGGCTATGCCGCTACTTTGCTTGTCAATGTTATTAGCAAATAGTCTTTTTAGTGTAGGAGCAACACGATATGCCCCAATTACAGGGACGGCATAAAATGCAAGTGTTGTAATTCCTAAAAGAAACATCAGAACTCTATGTTTTTTTTTGCCAAAACTCAGCAACAATAGTACTAGTACAATTGCGAAAAAGAACCAGCAGAACTCTGTAACCAATATAGATACATACCAAAGTTTACTTGTCGCTGCCGGAAGAACAGTTAACAGCGACAATAAAAAAAGAAGCGTCACTAATATTAATCGGATCATGTTTTATTTTTTTGTTCCTGGCACTATCGCTACATCAGCATTATTGCGTCGCACTCTTGTACTTTTTTATGCTGCTGCATCATTGCTGCTTCTTGGCAAACTTGTATAAGTACGGAGCTTTATGAGCTCCTCCTGTGTACTTTTTTTCAATTCGTTCAAGTATTTCCATGTTCAACATTTTTCTTTGAAAACTTGTTCTGAGTAATTTTTCTCCTAAAACTGTTTCATACAAGCTTTGTAAATCGGCCATTGTAAAATGTTCAGGCATCAGGTTAAACGCTATTAGTTTTTCATCAAGATTCGTACGTAAGGTTTCTAGTGCTTTGTCAACAATCTGCTTATGATCTAGTATCAATCGGGGCAAGTTTTCTAATTCGTGCCACTCGCATCTATCCGATAACAAGTCGGGGATAGGGACGGCTTTTGTATAATCAATAAGTGCATAAAATCCAACGGTTAAAAAGCGTTCAAAAAGCCAGTGATCCTTCAGCTCTCCGAGTCCTTTTCCTTGCATAATTGTTCTTAAAGGCTTCGGATCGTGTCTTGCTATGTCTCCAAAAATGTAAAATTGCTCCAGGTATATATTTTCCAGACTCGTTCTATCCGACAGTGTCCGCCTTGCAGCATCGGCCAGGTTTTCATCCTTCTTAATAAAACCTCCCGGCAGGGCAAATAAATTTGTATTCTCATATTCCAACAACAAAATTTTTAACTGGTTTTCATGAAACCCAAAAATTACTGTATCAATAGCCAGCCCTGGCATAAACATCTTTTCAAAGTCATCCGCTTCTAGTGCCTGTTTTCCTGCAACTTGCTTTTGTTTCATTGTTGTTATATAAGGCAAATAACCAGAATCTTTTTGTTAACCTGATAATTTATATTATTATTGTCTCACAATTGAGACAATAATACTCATTTTTAAATTATAGCATGAAAAAGCTTTTATTTCTCCCCTTGTTTGCCATTCAACTTACTCAAATCTCTGTAGCACAATCAACTTCCCGATCTTCTTCACCGGTTGTAAAAACCGTCAACGGACTTGTTGAGGGAACGGTTGAACAAAGCGGCGTCTTTTCTTTTAAAGGAATTCCTTTTGCTGCACCTCCTGTAGGAGACTTACGTTGGAAGGAACCTCAGCCAGTAAAAAACTGGACGGGTAAACTGGATGCAAAACAGTTTGGATCGCATGGTATGCAAACGAAAGTTTTTGGCGACATGGGCTTTCGTACAAAGGGTATGAGCGAAGATTGTCTCTATCTCAACGTTTGGACTCCTTCAACAACTAAAAAAGGCCTTCCTGTTCTGGTATATTTTTATGGAGGCGGCTTTGTTGCTGGTGATGGATCAGAGGCAAGATATGATGGAGAAAGTATGGCCGCAAAAGGAATTGTAGCCGTTACACTTAACTATCGGTTAGGCGTCTTTGGGTTTATGTCGCACCCTGAACTTACAAAAGAATCACCGCACAAAGCATCTGGAAATTATGGAGTATTAGACCAGGCGGCCGCCTTAAAATGGGTGCAACAAAACATAGCAGCATTTGGTGGTGACCCAAAGCGGGTAACAATTGCTGGCGAATCTGCAGGTTCTGTTTCCGTTAGTGCACAAATGGCTTCGCCGCTATCAAAGAATTTGATTGCAGGAGCTATAGGCGAGAGTGGTTCGTTACTTGGCACTTTACCCGCTGCTCCACTTGCAAAAGGTGAACAAACCGGGGTTGAATTTGCAAAAACCGTAGGGGCTAATTCCCTTGCAGAACTTAGAGCGCTTCCTGCTGATAAGCTACTTCAGTCAGCGGCTACGTTTGGGCCATTTCGTTTTGCAATGACTATCGACGGTTATTTCTTTCCAAAAGATCCAATGGAGATTTATAAGGCTGGTGAACAGGCTCATGTTCCGTTATTGGCTGGTTGGAACTCGGAAGAGATGAATTATAGAATGGTAATGGGCAATGAAAAGCCGACCAAAGAAAATTATATTAAGGCGGTACAGAAATTATACGGCGAAAAAGCGAACGACGCATTACAGGCTTACAATCCTTCCTCAGATGCAGAGGTAGAGCAGGTGGCAACAGATCTGGCAAGCGATAGATTTATTAGTTACAGCACCTGGAAGTGGGCCGATATACAGGCTAAGACAACCGGAAAAAAAGTGTATCGCTATTATTTTTCACGCCCGCGGCCGGCCATGTCTGCAGCTATGGGTAGCGTTACCGCTGGCTTAGCAGGAGGTATAGTTAAAGACACGACTGCTAAGCAAGCACCTGCAGCGCCTGCTGCCAAAGGCGCTGTGCATTCTGCTGAAATTGAATATGCAATGGGTAATCTTGGATCAAACAAAGTTTATGATTGGACGCCTGACGATTACAAGGTTTCGAAGGTTATGCAGGAGTATTTTGCAAACTTCATAAAAACCGCTGATCCAAACGGTCAGGGTTTACCAAAATGGCCTGCACTTAACACAAGCAGTAATCAACAGTTTATGAGAATTGATGTAAACACCAGCGCTGAAACTGATAAAAACCAAGGTCGTTACATCTTTATGGAAAAAGCCGCATCAAAATAGTTTAACCTTCTGGCTACATTACCTTTTTGGTAGCTGATTTTTGGTCTTTCGTCTCAATCTCATTCTATCACAACCCATTTCGTTGGTACTTTGCAGCTATGAAGGCAACATGGTACACCAAGAAATGGGTTGTTGTTTTACTACATGTCGCTGCATGGGTGCTGCTATTCTCTTTGCCGTACCTGTTACGGCCTACACCACAAAACGACCAGGCCGCAAATAACCGGCAAGGGCAGGGTTCGTATTTTTCTTTATTTATGAATCTTTCCTGGGTTGCCATCTTCTATTTCAACGCCATATTTTTAATCCCACGATTTTTCTACACGAAACGATTTTGGTTATATGGCCTTTCGGCTCTTTTAATATTCTCCTGGCTAATTGTTCAAACCCGTATTCTCTTTTATTTATTTATGAATACGAAGGAGTACAACTTGCGCATGCATCTTTTATTCACCTTATTCATTTTCCTGTTTATACTTGCAGCAAGTACTGCTTACCGAACTATTAAAGACAGGTTGGAAAATGAGAGGATTGCGAAAGAAAAAGAACGTATTGACAAGGAAAAGGAAAATGAGCATTTGAAAACGGAGCTTTCTTTCCTTCGTTCGCAGGTGAGCCCTCACTTTATGTTTAATGTGTTGAATAACATGGTAGCGCTGGCAAGAAAAAAATCAGATATTTTAGAGCCGTCATTAATAAAACTTTCTTCATTGTTACGATATATGCTTTACGAGACTGATGAAGAGAAGGTATTATTAGAAAAAGAAATCGACTACCTGAATAGTTATATCGACCTGCAATCGCAAAGATTTGGAAGCAAAGTGAAAGTAAATGTATCTATGGAACATTTCGATAGATCTTACTTTATTGAGCCCATGTTGCTAATACCGTTTGTAGAAAATGCTTTTAAACATGGGACCGGGCTTATACAAAACGCGGAAATTAACATTGAGTTGAAAGCCAGCAACAACTTATTGCAATTTATTGTAGTAAACCAGCACAACGGCGGCAGTGAAGAAACAAAGGATAAAACTTCGGGGATAGGTTTGCAAAATGTAAGGCGAAGACTAAATTTATTATACAAAGACAATCATACACTGCTAATTTCCGACAGGGACAATAAATTTATGGTGTCCCTTCAATTAAATCTCCACTAATAATGTTGCGGTGCATAGCAATAGACGATGAAGACCTGGCTCTCGAACTGCTTGAAGACAATATCAGCAGAGTTCCTTATCTGCAATTAGTAGCAAAGTCTGGTAACCCGATTGAAGCAATTGGTTTTATTCAACAGCAGAAACCTGACCTTGTTTTTTTAGATATACAAATGCCTGGATTAACGGGTTTGCAATTGATACAAAGCCTTCCAAACAAACCAATGTTTATCTTCGTTACAGCGTACGAAAAATATGCGCTCGATGGTTTTAACTTAAATGTGGTAGACTATTTGGTAAAGCCCGTTGCTTTTGATCGGTTCGTGGAGGCTTGTAATAAAGCCCTTGAATTGCACGAGTTAAAAAACAAGTCGCCAGAGGTTTTAAAAGAAACAGAGCAGTCATACGTCTTCATTAACGCCGACTACAGTCACATCAAACTCACTTTTGCCGATGTAGTTTATGTGGAAGGTTTAAAGGACTATATCAAGATACATTTCAAGAACGGAAAACCAATCGTAGTTAGGTTAAGTATGAAAAGTATTGAAGAACAACTACCATCCTCCAGCTTTTTAAGAATCCAAAAATCCTACATTGTTTCCAAAGAATCAATAACTGCTATCAGGAAGAACAGCGTTTTTATTGGTAGTATAGAACTTCCAATCGGCGATAATTATAAAGAAGCTGTGTTTACTTTACTTGGCATACAACCCCAATAATAATTTTATTATTAAGCCTAATCTTACTCTTTCTCAACCGGCACAATCATATCTGTAAAGGTTTATTTGTTTCCCATCATCGCATTACTCCCCGCTTTTCTACCCCTACTAATAAACACCTTTTTTTAATCTTGATATTTCAAGGCTTTTTTTATACCAACTTTTTGTACTATTAGAATCATCGTTGCGTCGCAATCCTTTCATCCGAATCGCCGAGGGCATCATTCAGAAACGAAGCGTGGAATGTTTATCTAGCCAATACGATTTTAAACCAAGTAACCAACACCAGTCTTTGCATAACGAACCTCACCGCTTCAGGAGCCGCATAAAGGCGAAGGCATTGCGGAACATGCCAGGCAGTTTTTAAAATAAGCGGGAGAATGCCCGTTGCAAAGACGAAGCCCAACGGCTCGAGCTATAACTCTTCGGAAAGAAGAGTTCTTTTTTGCAAGAGGGGCTCCTTGAGGTTTCTTGCATCGCACTCTTCAGCTTTCAATTAATAACCAACGAAATTTAGAGCAATGGCTAAGAATCTCGAATTATCGTTTCAAAAACGAAAGGCATTTTTTTCAACTGTATAGGTGTTCGTTTTTCATCTTTTCTTTCGTTTTTGTCGCAACATTTTTCTGCTTTGTCTCAATTCCGGTTAAACTGTAATTGTGCCCGATACTTTTGTGTTCGATATAAATCTCAATAATGTATTTATGAAGAAGATTTTACTACTGGCCACTTCCTTTATTCTAGCCTCCCACGTATTTGCCCAGCCACCAGCAGGAATGCAAAGCGGAATGGGTGCCGGAAGACCAGGAATGGCAGCACCATCTATTGGTCATGTTTATGGTAAACTGGTCGACAGTGCCGGAAAAGCAATTAGCGATGCTTCAGTTGTTATCCTTCAAACGAAGGTTGATAACACAACCAAGAAAAGCAAGGAAGTTTTAGTGAAGGGGGCTGCCACTAAAGGAAACGGTGAATTCAATTTTGAAGAATTACCAATCATGGGTTTAAAAGTGAAGATTACGGCCACAGGGTATAAGCCATTTGAGCAAGCAATTTCATTTCAGCGTGGCGGTGGAGGTGAAAAACCTGCAGGAGGAGGAATGCCTAACATGGCTGCAATGGCCGGGGGATTTGATAAAGACCTTGGAAAAATAACTTTACAAACTGAAATAAGAAAATTACAGGATGTAACGGTTATAGCAACCGGCTCAGGAAGGTTGAGGATGGATATTGATAAAAAAGTATTTAGTGTAGATAAAAACATTGTAACATCAGGCGGATCTGCTTTAGATGTTATGAAAAACGTTCCTTCAGTAAACGTTGATATCGATGGAAACGTCGCACTAAGAAATGCACCTCCACAAATTTTTGTTGACGGCAGACCAACTACACTTACGCTTGAGCAAATACCGGCAGATGCTATTGAAAGCGTTGAAGTAATTACCAACCCATCTGCTAAGTATGATGCTTCCGGTGGTGGCGCGGGTATTTTAAACATTGTTTTAAAGAAGAATAAAAGAACCGGTTATAACGGAAATATAAGAGCAGGCATTGACAGGCTAGGAGCAATGAACGGAGGTTTCGATTTCAATGCTCGCCAGGGCAAAATAAACTTCTTTGGTAGCATCAATGTCAACCAGAGAAAGTCGAATACTGTAGGAAGTGTAAACAGGATAAATTTGACGGACACTCCACGTACTACAATTAATCAAAGCAATACTGATAAATCTACCGGTCGTTTTATTTTCGGTCGCGCGGGTTTCGACTATTTTATTACCAACCGCACTACCCTTTCGCTAGCAGGCTTTAGGGTTAACGGACAGTTTAAACCAGGTGAAATCATTGATATTACAACCGATAGCCTTTTCAATACAGGAATAAAAAGCAGCTATAGCGAGCGGGTTTCAACAGGCTCAAGAAGTTTCAACGGAAAAGGAGTTGCTTTAGGATTGAAGCAACTTTTTGCTAAAGAAGGAGAGGAGCTTACCGCAGATGTAAATTTATTTAGCGGTAAAAACGAATCGAATTCGTTCTATACAACTAACCGTACTTCCCAGGGCAGTTCTCTTACATCAACTTCTTTACAGCAACTATTAGGTGCCGGAACAGATTATAATATCATTATTCAATCCGATTTTGTAAATCCTATCTCAACAAGAACAAAATTAGAAACAGGCGTAAGAGCATCTATACGCGGCAGGGAAAATAGCAATAGCAATTACTTTTTCGACAATAACATCAATACCTATAAGCTGATCCCGTCAACCTCTAATAATTACACAAACAACGACAATGTCTATGCAGCTTACGCAAGTATTACCAGCAGCATAAAAAACTTTGGCTACAAGTTGGGTTTACGGGCCGAAAGTTCAAGCTACAAGGGCGAGTTGACCAACACCGGTGAGAAGTTCAGCAACAGTTATCCTGTTAGCCTTTTTCCGTCAATATTTTTAAGCCAAAAACTGAAACACGACCAGGAACTTCAATTTAGCGTTACCCGTCGTATCAACAGGCCCAACTTCTTCCAGTTAATTCCATTTGCTGATTACACTGACGAGTTAAACATTACAACAGGTAATCCAAACCTGGTTCCTGAGTTTACCAGTTCGCTGGAAATGTCGTACTCAAAAACGTTCAACAAAAATCACAACTTCCTGGCATCTACTTACTACAAGAAGACGACCAACCTTATTACCCGATATCTTGAAAAAGGCGTAAATCCTTTTACAGGCAGAGACGCTTTTATCAATACGTATATCAATGCTAACTCAAGCCAATCTTATGGCCTTGAACTTACCTCACAAGACTTTTTTACGAAGTGGTGGGATGTAACCACAAACGTAAATATTTACAATTCGACTATTAACGCCACTAATGTAAAAGATGTTTCTACCAACAGTCAGTGGAGCGTTTTGGGTAAGATCAATAGCAACTTTAAATTACCAGCCGACTTTACCGCGCAGCTTTCAGCAACTTACCAGTCGAAAACTAATTTACCTCCGGGCGGTGGTGGTGGTGGTTTCGGCGGAGGCCCTCCCGGTGCTCGTGGTGGTGGCGGTCCTGGTGGTGGCGGTGGTGGTTTTGGACAGGCACAGAGTTCCGCTCAAGGTTATATCGAGCCTTTTTACGGAATTGACTTTGCAGTTAAAAAGAGTTTTTTAAAGTCGAAGGCCCTTTCAGCAACTGTAAGCGTAAGCGATATATTCAGAACACGTAGTTTCAACCAATATTCTGAAAGTGAATACTTCACTCAATTTTATAATCGTCTTCGCGATCCGCAAATGGTAAGGCTTACGCTTAACTATCGTTTTGGAAAAATAGATGCACTGTTGTTTAAACGTAAGAACAATCAAACAGGTCAGGGTGCTACAGAGGGCATCGGCCAGTAGGAGCGTACCTGGTAATTATATAAAAATACTTTTTTGGTTCTATTGGCATAGCAATCGGAAAAAAGAGGGCAATTTCTATTGCCCTCAGCTTTTTTACCCCTGGCGGTTTTTATTTTCTACAACAACCGCCTAAAAGAAGCACGTTGACTGATTGGTTTGAATTTTTAAAAAATGGTTTGTCTTATCGCTAATTACCTACAGGCTAAAATATTTCCAAGGTTAGCATTCAAAATTATAGCTGTTCTGATATTCATTTCCTTCCATTACAATGAAAGTCGCAATCACCTTTTTTCAATTTTCGTTTCAACAATCATTGTAACTTACTGCAACGAATAATGTTTAAAGAGCAGGCTATATGAATGAAGGCATTAAGAAGATAAATCGCAGAGAATTTCTTAATCGTACCGGAGCTTTTGTACCGCTAAGTATAGCAGGCAGGCAAGCTGTGTTACAACCTGATACTGCTGCTATAAATAAGTTCTCAAAAATCAGGGTTAAGAATGTTGACTCTAATTTTGAACGAGAGCCACTTATTCCATATCGTTTTAAAGGCAGTGCTATAACAGAAGCCTGGCAGATAGCAACGAGGCTGGAGGGAGAATCAACTGCAGCTACAATTGGCCTGGGTACCCAAAACGTTTTATGGTCTGATTCAAAGGTATTTGCGGCACACTCGCAAAGTGGAGGAAATGCCTTGATGTATGCAATGACCGAACGGGCATTAGAAATCATAAAAGGAAACTCGTTTAATGATCCGATACAATTGCTTGATGATCTGCTGCCGGAGGTTTACGCCTATGGCAAAAAGATAACCAATCATCCAGACCTCAGAAAAACGTTCGCCTTAAACGCTTTGGTCTCTGTTGACAACGCTGCGTGGCTCTTATATGCAAAGGAAAATAAGATCAGTAAATTTGATGATCTGATCCCCTCTGCGTACAAACCCGGCTTATCTTTTAGACACCAAAAGGTAGCAAGCATGCCAGCTTTTAGCGTGGGAACAAAAGTTGAAAACATAAAAGCGGCTGCAGATGCGGGATATTTTATTATGAAGCTGAAGACAGGTTCAGCAGGTACTCAAAAAGAGATGCTTGAAAAGGATATTGCATTTCTTACCGCCGTCCATTCCGCTATTGGTCACTACGAAACCCCCTACACTAAAAATGGGAAAATACCTTATTATTTTGATGCAAACGAGAGGTATGATGAAAAGGATACGCTGCTTCGGTTTCTCGACCATGCGAAAAAGATAGGAGCGTTTGACCAGATTGCAGTGATAGAAGAACCATTTGGAGAGAGAAATAATATGTATGTGGGCGATATGGGAGTAACTATTGCTGCTGATGAAAGTGCTCACACAGTAGAAGATGCAGCCAAACGTATAGAACAGGGATATACAGCAATTGCGGTGAAAGCTATTGCAAAAACGCTGAGTATGACAATGAAGATTGCGCAGCTTGCGTACGAAAAAAAGATAACCTGCTTTTGTGCTGACCTGACTGTTAACCCAATTTTGGTTGATTGGAATAAATGCGTTGCTGCCCGTTTACAACCTTTCGCTAACATTGGTATGGGGTTGCAGGAAACTAACGGGCATCAATACTATAAGAACTGGAATAAGATGCTGTTGTACCATCCGAAACAAGGAGCTAATTACACGAGAACCGAGAAGGGGGTATTTGTAACCGATAAATCTTTTTATGAAGAAAGCGGGGGCATTTTTGATCCGTCCCTACATTATGAGGAAATGTTTAAAAAGGATGAGTAAAGGTGCATTACTTACGCTCATCGAAACACTTTTGTGAACTTTTATAATAAACCAACTTATGCCCGAAAGCAGGAACAGAGCCAGACATCGTCATCCACACCATCCCCATCACCCTGCGGCAAATACTCATCATCCCAAAAAGGTTAAGCGTAGTGCTGCTTTTGTAGTGGCTGTTGTTGTAGCAATACTAGGCGCGGCTGTCGCGTTTTTTACACAAGGCACAGATACTTTTTGGCTGCTTACTGGTGCCGCTTCGGGGGCACTCATCGGTTATATAATTGGCAGAAGCATGGATAAGAGTATTGAAAAGAAATAGTCGCAATACTTTTCGATTTTCACATTTGAGTACCTTTTACTGCTCTCTGTAATTTCTGGCTTAAGTACCTCACTTACCTGATCAATAGTTGCTGCGGATAGCGCAATAGTAAAAGAGTGTGACACAACAATGCCACATTATTGCATTTGGCTGGTTCAAAAAAAAACGCAACAAAACATTTGAACGATAAATAATGGATGGCCATGCAGAATACTAATTAACCAGGGAGATAAAAATTAATAATTGCGGTTTATTATAACCAGTTTTTGGTTTCGCATTCCACTTTTCACCATGGTTTGTTATTTGAAAAGCAATTGCAATTAAAATTTATTCTTTTGAATTTATCCAAACAACAAATGTCGTCCCCGAAATTTATACCTGTGTTGGCAAGAGCAGGACTTACTGCAAAAGGTATCGTTTATTGTTTAATGGGGGCAGTTGCATTTATGGCTGCATTTAGATTAGGTGGACAATCGGAAAGCAATACCAACAAAAACAGTCTTTTGTCATTAATACAACACCAGGTTGCCGGCCAGTTACTGCTTGCATTATTAATAGTTGGCTTATTGTGCTATTGTATTTGGAGAACTGTACAATGCTTTACAGATACTGAGAAAAAGGGCACTAATACTAAAGGGCTTGTTGTAAGATCGAGGTATTTGTTGAGCGGCCTTGTTTATTTTTCTTTTGCGGTTGCCGCTATAAAACTTTTGCTTCGTAACGGAGATAGTGACAATGGGGATAGCAATCAAAAGTTTATTGCCGAGCTTCTTTCCAAACCTTTTGGGCAATACCTTGTTGGCTTAGCTGCTGCAGTTATTGCAGCCGTTGGTATTTATCAAATTGTTTATGGCGTACGGGGAAAGTACAAAAAACATGTATCGGGTCTGGGGCTGCAGTCGAGACGGGGGGCATACCTGATTAAAGCAGGAACTATTGGATATATAGCAAGAGGAATTGTGTGGTTGATTATTGCATGGCTTATGCTAAAAGCTGCTATTTATACCAATTCGAAAGCTGCAGGTGACACTAATGAGGCCTTTAGCTTTTTACATGCTTCCTACGGTTCTTTGGTTACTGGTGCACTTGGATTGGGACTAGTGCTATATGGTGTATTTAGTTTTATACGCGCCAGGTTTGAACGTTTTAATACAAATAATTTTAGACGCCCAGGTTTGCAATAGAAACAGGTGGTGTCGAAAACAAGCATTGGGCACTTATTCACTGCAAAGCCCGCTGTTGATTACTCTTTTATAACCACCATTATAAATACTAATTACATCAACAGGCATTCCTACCGTTGTTGTGGCTTTTGATTCTAATTCAATCAACTCACTAATCTTTCCAGGCATGTTTTTGCCGTTGCCGAAATAAAGATTATTGTCTCTTACAAATTTTAAAGCGTTTGTTGCATGTCCAACAAATTTTAAAGAGCCTACCCCACTATCTTCAGTCGTCTTGTAATTAACACTCCAATTATTACTGTTATTGGCCCCGATAGAAAATTTCATTTCCTTCATTTTCTTTTTATCATTATTAAACGAAATGGCGACAACACTAAGAAATGATCCATTATTTGTATTGATAAGTGTGTTAATGCTTTTCCTGGAAAACTTTTTAAGAATAGAGTTGATTTCTATTTTGGCTCTTTGCTGAAACGCTTCCATTGATCTATCAAAATTCTGCTGTTCGTTTATTGCGGCTTGCATGATTTCTAAGAAATTAAAGCTGTTGTCTACATAACGAACATGACCGGCCATCGCATAAATGATATCATTTGTGCTATATATTTTACACATCCCTTTCTTGTTTACCGTATAGCCTTTATCGGTTAAACTAGACGTTCTGGTGTCAGCACCTATCCATATTGTATCCTGGCTTGTTAAGGTAATAATTAAGGTTCCATTTGTAAGAGTATCGTTCTGGGCAGAACAAAGTGAGGCTAAGAGAAATTGAGCAATAACAACAAAAAATAGTTTTCTTATGTAAGTCACACCCGGGTGTTTATTAAATTATAGAGCGATGAGGCCAAATTACTGTTTGAAGAACATGAACCTAATAAAATTTTCTACAAGTCGATAGTAGAAAACCTTGCATTTAAAGAGATAAGCGAGAAGGTAATAGAGCTCAGATTTCGATAGGATTAAGTGGCTTTGCGGCTTTAACCCTTTGTTTGCTGATTTCTTTTTGAAGTTCTTTATTTATGATCGTGCCGGCTTTAGCTCCTTCCGCCGCGGCCACTACCACAAAATGCATGTCTTTATCTGCATCGCCTGCTACATACAGGCCGGGCGTTTTGGTTTGCTGATATTGGTTCGTCAATACTTTCCCTTGCTTACTCATTTCACAATTAAAAGTTTCTGCTAAGTTGCATTGCTGGTCGAAACCGTTTACAAAAAAAAGAGCGTCTAAAGAATAGTGGCTGCCATTTTTAAAAACAATTTTCTCAATCATTCCATTTGTACCCTGGATCTTTAAAACCGGAAGTGTAATAATAACAATGTTATTTGCCGCTAACTCGTCTTTTTCATGTGGCTTAAATTTTTTAACCCCATCTGTAAATATAGCTACATCAGGACTCCATCCTTTTAGAGATATTGCAAGGTCGAAGCCGTTTTTATTTTTTGCATAAACACCTATACTTTTATTTCTTACTTCCCATCCATCGCAATAGGGGCAGTGAAATACTGATTTTCCATACATTTCTTCAAAGCCTTCAATTTTAGGTAAAGGGTCGGTTAGCCCGGTTGCAATTAATAATTTTTTTGAATGATAAATGGTTCCTTCTTCATCTTTAACAACAAAAATTTCTTCAGTATTTTTTCTGGCGTTTACTACTTTTTTATTTGCCAATTCAACTCCGTACTTAAAAATTTCGTGTTGACTAATTTTTATAAATTCTGCCGGATCAATATCATCCCTTGTTAAATAGTTATGCATTGCGTGAGAATACTTATTGCGGTATTGTGCCGTATCAAATAGCAACACTTTTCTTTGACACCGTCCTAAAACAACTGCTGCATTTAGTCCTGCCGGTCCACCTCCAACAATAATACAGTCAAATACTTCCATGTTATTCAATTTAACTGTAATATGCAAACATGGTGCTAAGACACAGTTTTAAGGTCTGCTTGCCGCATCTCAATATTCATCCCCGGGAGTGGTTTGGGTCGGGCAAAAGCATCAACAATAAAAAAACCGGTTACTGTTTTAATCAAAAGCTACATCACGGTCGTTCATATAAAAAACGAACCTTCGCCGATTTTTGCGTGGAGGAGGTCATAAATAATTCGTAACGTTTTTTGCCTGCGGTAATAATAAGCAGTGCGGTATTTGGGGGGATGGAACCCAGGTTCTCAGCAATCATCTCCACTTCCTGGAAAGGATTACTGAGATCTATTCTAATAAGAGTTGTTATAGGTTTCGTACTAAGTTTCTGATGAGTCAATACAGTCAGATCGTTAATGCGCACCGAAATAGAGTCGTCATCTATTTGACCGTTATCGTAAAAATCTAAACGAATTTCGCCGGTATCGACTAAGATCTCCGGTATTTCCCTAAATGCAGACTGTGCAATGCGTGAAAGGGTGATAGGTCCGCTGTCGCAATTGGTGTAGTTACCTATAAGGATACTGCTCCAGCTGCCTTTTAAAAATTCCTGGTTGCCGACACGGCTATAAGTTAATTCGTACTTTTTTATGCAAACATTGCAAAAAGAGGGAATTTTAAATGTAGTAACCACCCGCTCCTCAATAATGAATTTTTTAGATACAGGGTCAGCGACCCCTATAAACTTTTTTTTGACGTAGTAGTTTACATCCAGGTAATGATAAGAGCTGCCAAAGAGGCTGTCTCCTTTTGCATTGAACTGTAGTTCTATATTGTTTTCTGCAAAGCAACCCCTGTTCATATCTAAGCCTCCCTTCCAGAAACCGGAAATATTTTGGGAAAAAACAAAAAAAGGGCAAACGCAAATAAAATAAGCTATAATAAACTTTTTATCCATCACACTAAAATTAAAGTTTTATAGCTGTTAACTTATCAAACAGGAGCGTGTAATTTGTAAAAGTTTCATAAACAGTGCAAAGACCTGAACTGTCACAAGTCAGTGCAAAACTGATGGTTGAGTTAGTAACTCTACCATAACCGGAAATAGCCGAAATAGCGGGCTAAACAGTGCTCACTTTACTTCGCCTTCCGTTAAAGTTTATTCTACTTATAACAAAATTCTTTCATTTACTGTTATCGCCTTTGTAAATCGATAGAGAATTATGAGGTGTAGAAAACAGGCTTTTGTTATTACCATTATTACAGCAGTTGCTTTTGTAAGCATTGCTGCAATGAATGTTGAGAACGAGCCTTTTAAAGAAGGGGTGTACATTGAACCGAGTGCGCAGCAAAAGGGTGACACCCAAAAGGGATACGACTACCTGGTTAACGGCGATTACCTGAAAAGCGGTTTGGGTTATAATTTTTATGTTTTATTAAATGGAAAGGATAAGAGAAATTATTTAGGCAGAACCGGAAAAGCCGGTAACGTAGCCTACAACTTTAACCTTGTTAAAACCAAAAACAATAACAGTCTCGTTGTTCCAAATTGTTTACAATGTCATGGACAGGAATTTAATGGGAACCTTGTAATTGGTTTAGGCAATACCTTTCTTGATTTTAGCAAGCCTTTTAAAAGAAATGATGTAAAGGGCAAAATTACCCAAAAGGTTATGCGCTTTATTTTGCCGCAACAGTATCAATCTTCCCGGGTTTTAATCAGATCTTTTAGTACGATTGCGCCTTATTTGCAAACAGAGACACAAGGTGTGAATGCGGCGGATCGGTTAGCAATACTGCTGGTAGCACACAGAAATCCGGAAACGTTGAAATGGAGTGATAAAGCCTTGTTGGAAATACCGGAAGAAGTAATTCCTACAGATGTACCTGCGTGGTGGTTGCTGAAGAAGAAAAATGCTATGTTTTACAACGGCTTCGGCCGCGGTGACTTTGGAAAATTTCTTATGCTTAGTAACCTGCTTACGGTTAGCGATACAAGTGAAGCAGCGGAAACATTCACGCATTTTAAAGATGTACTTGCTTACCTGAAATCAATTGAAGCACCAAGATATCCCCATTCAATAGATAGCACGCTTGCTGTAAGCGGCAAGGCTGTTTTTAATAATAACTGCAGCAAATGTCATGGAGTGTATGGCGACAACGTTACTTACCCAAACCTGCTAATACCCGCACATATCATAAAGACGGATTCGCTATTGTTTAAAGCCAACTACCAGAACCCGCAATTTATAGAATGGTTTAATAAAAGCTGGTATGCTAACGGACACTATCCTGCCCGACTACAACCTTTCAACGGTTATATAGCACCCCCTCTTGATGGCGTATGGATTACTGCACCTTACCTGCATAATGGGTCGGTACCGACTTTGGAAGCGTTGCTAAATAGTAAAGAACGTCCGCGATATTGGCAAAGGGATTTTGAGCAACCGGAGTATGATTACGTAAATGTCGGTTGGAAGTATGAGGTGAAAAATGAGGGCAACAGCAGGAAGATTTATAATACCGATAAGCCGGGCTATAGAAACACCGGTCATACTTTTGGAGATCGCCTTAATAAAGAAGACCGAAAAGCTGTTATAGAATATTTGAAAACGCTTTAAATGTTTTTTTAAAGTTTTGTGCATTTACCTGCAAAAACCAGTAAAACATTACGATCGCTCCTAATTAATTACAAGACTTTAGCCGAATAAAATAACTATAGTACAAGGGTGCGACGCAAGGATGTTTATTAGCAATAAAATGCTGGAGACATAAAAATATGGCTTTCTACCTAAGGGCTTAAAGACCGGGGAACATTAAATAGAAGCCCCGGCAAAACGCTTTGCCAGGGCTTCTAACTTACTTATTTCAAATTTTTATTTATCCCACCAAACTTTTTCAGTCACTAATTTAACTCCTGGAAATTTCTGGTTCCTGGTTATTTCAGTTTCAGGATATAGTAAACGTGCGGGAAGATCATTCGTACCTAATGTAGAAGCCTGGGATTTTACCAATATATCAGGATACCCTGTTCTTCTCCATTCTGTCCAGGCCTCAAAGCCTTGCGTACCGTTCATCGCGTAATACTTCTGCGTAATAATAGCTCTAATCCTTCCCGCAACATCGGCTGGCAATCGGGCATCAGGGGCAGAGTTAATATAAGTATTGTAGTCTGCGGCAGAAATTGCATAAGTGTCGAAACTTGCTTTTATGCCGGCTTTAAATAGTTCATTTACATCGCCTGCCGGAGCCCATCCCCTTGCTACAGCTTCAGCCTGCAAAAAGTAAGACTCGGGAGCAGAAATTAGTTTAACCGGAGCAGCTGCGGCAACCGCAGCAGTAGCTGCAGAAAAACGCCCGCCGGTAATTGGTGCGGGGAAGGTAGGCGCGACAGTTGGTTGTGTAGCAAAACTTCCCTGCGGGATAGACACTACGTTACCTGCAGCGTTAGTAGTGTACAGAACTTTTAGCCTCGGATCATTATTAGCGACGAAAGCGTTAACAGCTGTTGCACTTGCCACCAGGTTTTGGGTACGGTTTAAAGTAGGAGATGCACCTTCTGCATATAGCGGATGTTGGTTTCCACCCTCATTTCGATAAGCAATTTTTGCATCTGTAGTTAAGAAAGCGGGATTAGTTGCGTATAAAGCCTGTATACCCGCTTTTGCTTTGTTAGGATCAACTTCTGACAATCTTAAATACGCCCTTAATAAAAAAGTGTTTCCAAAACGTTTCCAGTTTGCCATACCTGCTGCGCCGCCACCAAAAACCAGGTCGTCGCTACCCGGGTAATTACTGGTTGCTACTGTTGTTAATGCAATTCCTCTTTTTGTCCATGCGAAAATACTGTCGTAGACCTCCTGCTGGGGATCGTAGGCGGGGGATAGGCCCGAAGTGCCCCGAAGCGCTTCTTTTAATGGCACATCTCCAAATGCGTCTGTCAGGAGTTGAAAAACGTAAGCCTTTTCGAGCAGTGCAATTGCGACATAATTGCTGTTTTTTGATTGTTCTAAAAGTAGGAGGTCTTGTAGTGCATCGTTGTACATTAACCCCCACATGCGGTCGAAAGTGGCTGGATTTGATTGGTACTGGTCAATTGTTTTGTACTGGGAAGAAGTTGGATTTTGTGTCCAATATTGTGCATAGATCCCTCCAAAGATTTGTAGGTTGTTGCCTACAACCATACCTATAGTTGCCTGCGTTGAGGGAAGTATTAAATTGTCTGTGGCTGTTTTTGGAGAATTGGGATTTTGATTCACATCCAAAAACTTCTCACATCCCGTTGTTCCCATTACAGCTACAGCGGCAATAACGGCTACAATTGTATTTCTATATCTTAATCTCATTGTGGTAAAGTTTAAAAAGTTACTTTAAGGTTTACGCCATAATTACGAACAGAAGGCTGGGCTGTAAAGTCAAAACCTTGTGTATTTGTTGCACCGGCGGAATTAATCTCGGGATCAACATACCTGTTTTCTTTAGCTGTTTTAATCCAGAGGTTATTACCGAACAAGCTGATTGAAGCACTTCCGAAAGGAGTACGTGCCAACAGGTCTCGTGGTAAACCATAAGTAAGGTTTAGTTCGCGTAGTTTAATATAAGAGGCATCAAGTATGTGCTGGCCATCTGGAATAGCACTTGGAAAATAATCCTCGGGGTGAAATTTAACAGTAGTATTTTCTACCATTTTACCACTGGCGTCGGTATAGACTGAATTAGGGAAAATGTAACCCTCTCTGTCTCCATCAGCTGTTTCAGCAGCAGTGCCTACAAAATCAAGTATATCTTTTGTGCGGGAGTAAAACTTACCTCCTTGTCTTGTATCAAACAAAACACCTAAACTAAAACCTTTGAAGGCAAGATTGGTACCCAACGAAGCCTGGAAGTCGGGATTGTAGGTTCCGAGGTAAACAGCAGTTGTTGTAAGCCGGGGTATTCCGGTAGCAGCATTTACAATTACACGGCCCAGGTCATCGCGAAGGAGATCTCTACCGTAAAAATTGCCATATGGTCTTCCGTTAGCAGCAACTACAGACATTCCGCTAAAGCCTCCAATTACTATCTGCTCTACATCCAGTTGAGATACTTCATTCCTGTTCCTGGTATAGGTTCCATACACTTCCCACGTAAATCCGGATGCGGTTTTAACAGGCGTAGCACGTATACCTAACTCAATACCTTGGTTTTTTACTAAACCTATGTTTGATATGCGCGATGTAAAACCAGTTGAGGAAGGAATGGGAACTGCAAGGATTTGGTTTTTAGAGTTGTTCTTGTAGTAGGAAAAATCGACGGAAATACGGCTTTTAAGAAAAGCCAGTTCAGTTCCTACTTCATAAGCTGTTGTTATTTCTGGTTTAAGGTCGGCACTTCCTATCCTGTCGCCTAAAGTGTAGCCCGGCACTGCTCCCAAAGGGAATACTGTGGTGCCGAAACCGCCATTAACAGTAGTTTTTCCATAATACGACTCCAATTGATACGGGGCCGCGTCATTACCTACCTGTGCCCAACTTGATCTTAGTTTACCATAGTTTAACCATTTGGTTACCCCGGTAGTTCTTAGCAATTCGGTGAAAACAAAAGAACCACTTACGCCGGGATAAAAGAATGAGTTGTTTTGTTTTGGAAGGGTAGAAGACCAATCATTACGTGCTGTTGCGCCGAGGAATAAAAAATTTTTATATCCAAGATTGAAATCTGCATAAAGGCCTACCAGTCTTCGTACTGAATAGTCGTTCGCTGTTGCCACGGCCCCGTTACTGTTAGCAAGGTTGTAATAGCCAGGAATAACCAGGCCACCTGCAGTGTTGGTTTCAGCATCGAATTGGTTAAGTGTGCGCATACGAACATTGTGACCTAATAACAACGAAGCATTCAAATCCTTCGTAATGTCTTTTCTTGCAGTGACCATTAAGTCATGCGTAATATCATTGACGTTGTAATTGGCCTCATAGTACCGGCCCGACGATGACTTGGTTTGACCAGCATAGTTACCGCTTGTATTATCGGCAGGGATCAAGCTAAATTTTGGTTCGAGTTCTCTTCTGCGGTCCGCATAAATATCACCACCTAATCTTTCGGTAATATCTAACCAATCCGTTGGCTTATAGGTGATAGAAAAATTACCTATAACACGATCGACATCATTCTTATTGTGATAATTGGCAAGCAGGAAATACGGGTTAACGGTATAAGCACCGTAGTAACCAAACAGCTCGTTAACATTTGCATCGAATATTCCCCCGATTGCATTATAAGGGTTGCTCAAATCTCTTAATTCGGGAAGAGGTATGTTTCGTGGCGTCTGTAACACGTTGTCAAACACCGATCCTGCCCCTTGTCCGCCGCTTACCTGGTCAGTTGTAATTCTGCTGTAGTTTACAGAAAGGCTCGACCTGAATTTATTACTTAGTTGAGTGCTGCCGTTAAAGCGCACACTGTACCTGTTGTAATTGTCGCGGTTAGTGGGCATTATTCCATTCGAGTTCAAAGAATTTAGTGAAAGGAAGAACGTTGACTTTTCGGTGCCTCCCGCAAACGAAACGCTGTTAGTAAACGCTTTGCCCGTTTCGAAAAAGTCACGCACATTATTTTCAACCGCGCTATAGGGACGCTCCTGTCTAACGCCGTTTATTTCCTGTCCCCATGGTTGTACAACCCCTGTAAACTTTGGCCCCCAGCTCCAGTTCTCAATCGGATCGCTGAACGGCTGGCCATTACCACCTGTGTAGCCCTGGCCGTATTGATTTTGAAAATCGGGCAGCTTTAGAATATTTGAAAGAGTTATACCAGTGCTGAAGGTCACTTCATTCTTTTTATTTTGATTACCCTTTCCAGATTTAGTGGTAATAATCAAAGCACCATTAGATGCGCGTGACCCGTACAATGCTGTTGCTCCCGGACCTTTTAAAACTGTAATACTTTCAATGTCGTTAGGGTCTATATCATTACCGCGGTTGCCAAAATCGGTACTTGCTAAATAAGTAGGAATGGCGCCAACACGTGTCCCCGCTCCCCCGGCAATATTTGAGTTATCAATGGGTATGCCATCAACAACCATTAAAGGCTGGTTATTGCCGGTAATGGAAGAGCCCCCGCGGATAACGATGCGGCTTGAACTGCCAGGTGCACCCGCAGTACTGGTAATATTAACTCCCGGCACTTTGCCTGATAACGCATTTATTGCGCTGGTGCTTTGTCCGCGTGTTAAATCTGCATTACTAACTGTCGGAGCTGCATACCCAAGACTTCTTTTTTCCCTTCTGATACCTTGTGCAGTTGATACCACTACTTCCTGCAAATTCTGCCCCTGTCTTGACAAAGAAACACTAACTGAAGAGCCACTACCAACAGTTATCTCTGTAGATGGAATGCCGACACTTGATACTACAAGTACATCACCGGTTTTCGCATTGATATTAAAATCTCCGTTTTCGTTTGCAGAGGTGCCTGTAGACGACCCGCGAATTAAAACAGTAGCGCCGCTCACCGGCTGACCTGCTTCGTCTACAACCTTACCTGTAATTCGCCGGGTTTGAGCTATTGCTGAAAGGGTAGTTAGTAATATAATTACAAAGAGGAATAGAGGTTTTCTCATGTTTTCACTTGTTTAGAAGTAATCTTCAATAGCAGTTAAGAGTGTCGTTAACACTGCAAGTACACCTATTTTCAATTTTCTAAAAAAGCAGAAAACATGAAGCATTAATTATTCTTACCGAAGGGCAGTTTATAATTTTTAAAGCCTCAAAAAAGGGAATCATAAAGAACTGCAACCTGTCAGAACAAACCTGTTTTATTCCATGAATTTCTTGTGGATAGGTAGAACTACCTGGTAGAACACCAAAAAGTATTACAAATTCAATAAACACAACATGGAACAACGGAATGTATACATCCATGCAATTTATTGAGGCGTTGAGTTGTAGAAAATTAAATAGAAACAGGGGAGAGATTTATTTGCATTTTGAGGGATTCGACTTGATGTAATACGACCTGTAGTTCTTAGACTTTGGATCCATACATCCTTCCAAATCTAAAATTTCTACATTTCTAAAGTCAACAGGTTGTCCTTCGCTTTGAAGTGCAATAAAACCTTCAGATAACAGTTTTCCATCTTTTTTTATAGCAGGATCAAAGTTGTTGGCTACACCGCCACCAATTTGCGGTTTTGAATATTGAAGCACCGTGTCGCCATTTATTATGTGGGTAACCAGCGAGTCTCCAAGTACAATTATTTCACCCTTTACCCATTGATCAACCGGATAGGTTTTGGAAGCTGATTCTATACAATGGCGCGGATCAATCCTTCCCTTATATACCACATCAGTACCAGGCGAACACATATTTCCGGTAGAACGAGGTTTGCCATCATCAAGACCCGATAATAATTGAAATTCCACTGAAATGGGCCAGTCCTGTTCTTTAAGAATTGTCTTGGGATCTTGCGAGTGGAACATAACACCACTGTTTCTAATTGTATATGAGGGAGCATCCTTTCTCCATTCGCCTGTTATGCGATATTCGAATCTTAAATGGTAATATGAAAAGGGCTGCTTGTAAAACAAATGGCCATATTGCTGGTTGAACTTGTCGTACTTATCATATCGTACTTTAATCATTCCATCTTCAACCCTAAAGGTATTTGAAGGGTCTTGGCCAACCTCATGATGATAAATTTTGACTGTCCAATCGTTGAGATCCTTGCCGTTAAACAGGGGAGTCCACTCTGGTGCTTTGGTGTTTTTTTGAGCAGTTACACAGCCGGTAAAACAGGTAATTGATAAAACAAAGAGAATTGTGGCAAAATGTGATTTAGCAATCATTAGCTTTTTCAACTTTATAATTTTATACGTTTTAAAAAGAGACCAATCTTTCAATATAGATTTGAATATATACTTTATTAAACAATTCAGTTCTTGCTAATTTTCATCCCGATCTCTTTATCATAAGTAGCTTCTCGTTGCGCATACAACATACTCAACATCCCTGGCAATTTTCTAATAAAACTATTATTTACAATCCCGTCTCCAGTCCGTTCTGAATAACCTTCACTGTTACGTACAACTGGCCTACATGCCGCATGGTATGTTCAGCGGCATGAAACAGAACCCCAATGAGAGTGGACGGAATTTTGGCACGTCCAACCATTCTTTCTTCCGTTAGCGTTTGCTCGTTTGTGCTGCAGAGTTGCGCTATTGCGCTCTCCACCTGTAGATCAAATAATCTAACCAGTTCAGCTACAGTCGCTCGTCCTTCAAAGGCCTTGCCTTCCAATACGGCCGTTTCATATTGTGTTTCTGTTAGCGACTGGTCTCTTGCGTAAGTAAATAACCTGTCTAAAACACCCGAAAGATGTTGCAAATGAAAACCTACAGAAGCAACACCAACAGGCCGCTGCCATAAATAGGCGTCCGGGAAGTCGGCAACAACTTTTTCAACTTCTTCCCGTGCTTGCAGTAGCGCATGAGCAACAGGTTGCAACAGTGCAGGAACATTTTTTATTGGCCCCCGTTGCCATACTTCCCGGTTAACGGTTCCGCTCATTTTAATTAGATTAATGCTGATTCTTTAATATCATCCATTATGAAGATAAGTGAAAAGGGATAATGGGCCTTCTTGAAATACAGATCTACGGAGTTAACAGAACCTGATAGTAGGTTTACAAAACTTTCAGATCAAAGCTTCCCTGGTTACCTCAAATCCTCTTAATCCCTCAATTCCTCCAATTCCGGTTCTTTTTCCTTATTCCGTAATCTGTTGTTCCCGATTCTGAAAACGATTTCATTTTACCTGACCGTCTTTTGCATCGGAAAAAAACATTTGATGAAAAATAAATTTACCAAAGCTTTCTGCTTATTACTTTGTTTTGGCTGCTTTAGTGCAAATGCGCAAATAGCTATGGTT
>NZ_JAOQAH010000115.1 GCF_025963695.1 Segetibacter sp.
TCTCTTTTATAAATTGATAGGGTTGTCCGCCCTGCTCCCTGAAAACTGTTCGCAATACTTCATGGCGATCTACTATCGCTGATAAAGATCGCTCTAAAGCAGATATGTTTAACTGGCCAATGAGACGAAGCGTGGCCGGTATGTTATACTCAAGACTTCCCTCCAGTTGATCCATAAACCACAAGCGTTCCTGACTAAAGGAAGTAGGAATTATCTGAGGTCGGGGAGCTATTTTCTTAATAGTTGGTACCGAAGAAAGTTTCGCTGAATTTGTAATCGGGACTGATAAAGCAGCAATTGTAGGATTTGTAAAAACTTCTTTAATAGGAATTGACACTGAAAACTCCCTTTGCATTGCCGACACTAATCGCAACGCCAACAATGAATGTCCACCTAATTCAAAAAAGTTATCGAAAATACCCACCTTGTCTACACGTAGTACCTGTTCCCAAATTTGAGCTAACCTTACTTCTACTTCGTTTCGCGGTGCTACGTATTCCTGATTGAATTGAAGATTTAAATCAGGATCAGGGAGTGCTTTTTTGTCTATTTTACCATTAGGGGTTATTGGAAAACTTTCCAGTTCAACCCATAACGTTGGAACCATAAAATCAGGCAGCCTGGAATGCAAGCCGGCAGTAAAAGCAGCTTTATCAAATTTTTCTTTTTCAACTACTATATAACCAGCCAACCGCTTTTGACCTTCTTTATCTTTAACTGCCAGTACCACAGCATTAGTTACAAATTCACTTTGTAGAATTGCGCTCTCAATCTCCCCCAGTTCTATACGAAAGCCTCTGATCTTAACCTGGTCATCCACTCTTCCTACATACTCAATATTTCCATCACTCAACCAGCGACCGAAATCACCCGTCTTGTACATTCTTTGCTCCGATCCCTTACTATAAACATTAGGAACAAACTTATCGTTTGTTAATTCTGCTTTATTCAAATACCCTCTTGCGAGACCTGGGCCACTCACATGAATTTCTCCACTGACACCTATTGGGGCTAATCCTCCTGCCGAATTTAATATATAAGCAGTCCGATTATTTATAGCTCGACCAATTGGGACAGGCCTACCTATTATTGTTTCTTTAATTGTATAGTTTGTAGAAAAGTTTGAATTTTCTGTCGGACCATACATATTGATAATATGTATGGAAGGCTTTGCTATTCTAAACTTTTGAACGTGCTGCTCGGATAACTTTTCACCCCCTACAATTAGCGTTTCCAATCCTTCGAAAACTTCAATATCTGTCTCTACCAATTGGTTAAACCAACTCGTAGTAAACAACATAACGCTCACCCCTCTCCTCCTTATTTCCTCTTTTAGAGCTTCATTATCTAATAAATTACTTTCCCTATAGACAACTAACTGCCCTCCATTTAATAACATGCCCCAGTACTCAAACGTAGTAGCGTCGAAAGAAGGAGAGTTGATGGAAAGTAGAACCTCTTTATTGGTCAAAGAGGCATAATCAACACCTTTTACAAGACTTACCACCCCTTTGTGTTCTACCATTACCCCCTTAGGATTACCTGTTGAACCGGAGGTGTATATAACATAGGCAAGACTCGCAGGGGTTAAAGGAACATGTAAATTTTCGGATGAAAAAGCACTGATAGTTTCCCAATCACTGTCTAATGCTAAAAAGTTACGTCCGCCTGCTTCTTCAAGTTTGTTGATAGTACTTTTGCTGCAAACAATTAGGTCAGCGAAAGTATCATCAAGCATATAAGCAATACGGGCGACCGGATATTTTTGATCAATAGGAACATATGCTCCTCCTGCTTTCAGTATCCCTAAAATTCCTACGATTAACTCTAAAGAGCGATCCATGCAAATAGGAACTAAAGTCTCCTCTCTAATTCCCTTACTTCTTAAGTAATGTGCAAGTTTATTTGAAAGCTCATTAAGCTCCCGATACGTAAGTTCGTGACTACCAAAAGCCAAGGCAGTAGAACCCGGCGACAGTAACACCTGCTCTTCAAACAAGTCTATTATCGTTTTCTGCCGGGGATAAGCTATCTCTTTACTACTAAACTCTACTAATAGCTTATGCTCCTCCTCTACTGAAAGTACCCGTAAAAATTTTATCTCTTTTTGTGGCTGTGTAACTATTGATTTAAGTAATTCTTTAAAATTTGTCGCCAATCTTTCTATCGTATCTGCAGCAAACAAATTTGCTCCATAATCAATACCGATGTTGAGGCCATCAGCAGCCTCTGAAACGGTTACAGTTAAATCAAACTTTGTTGAATTGTAAGAAGAAGAATTGTTATTTAATAACTGCAGATTACCCAATTGTATTACCGGCACTTCTGGTGTATTTTGAACAGCAAACACGACCTGAAAGACTGGGCTTTTACCTGCACTCCTTTCTACCGGTAATATTTCGACTATTCTTTCAAAAGGAACTTCCTGGTTTTGGTAAGCTTCAAGAGTTGTAGCCCGAACTTGCTGCAAAAGTGTCTCGAATGTTGCATCAGGAGAAATGTGACTTCTTAAAGCAAGGGTGTTAACGAAATTACCTATCAAACTAGCAATCTCAGGTTGTTGCCTTCCTGCAATAGGGGTTCCAACACAAATGTCTTCCTGATTTGTATAATTGTAAAGAAGAACTTTGAAAGCAGTAAGAAGAGTCATGAAAAGAGTGGTTCCTTTGTCCTGACTTAGTGATTGTAATTCTTCAGCTAGTTTTTTATCTACTGTAAGTTTGTATGCTCCGCCCTGTAACTGCCCACCGTTTAGACTATAGTCGGTGGGAAGGCTAAGCGGCTCCAAACCTTCCAATTTCTTCTTCCAATAGCCCAGCTTCCTATCTAAAACCTCACCCTTAAGATGGTTAAGTTGCCAAACCGAAAAGTCGGCATATTGCAATTGTAATGTTTCTAATCTTGGCGAGCGATTTTCTGTGAACGACGAGTACAGTTCCACCACTTCTTTTACAAGAACCGACATAGACCAACCGTCAGAAGCAATATGGTGCATGTTTACTAACAGCAAGTGCTCATCACTGGAAATAGTAACAAGAGTTGCACGAAGCATGTAATCGGAAGATAAATCAAAGGGCTGCATCTGAAATTCCCCAACCAGTTTACTTAATAAAACCTGGTCGTTGTATTTATTGTCGTTTATAAATTCCAGGCGCCAATCTGCACTATCCAAAATGTGTTGAAAAACCTGTCCATCCTCATCTTTAAGTACTGTACGAAGAACTTCATGCCTCTGCAAAACTGTCTTTAAAGCAAACTCAAGTGCTTCAACATGCACTTGTCCTTTTAAGCGTAATACAGCAGGAATATGATAATTTGTACTACCCTCCAATTGGTCGATAAACCATAGCCGCTGCTGACTAAATGAAGCAGGAATTGACCTTATTGCTTTTCTATCGAACTTTTCAATTCTAATATAATCACCATTAACCCTTGAACTACTTTTTAAGAAGTCAATTATTTGTTGCTTATTACCTTTTATTTCACCTAACAGGTCTTTATTAAAACTTCTATTTTTTGGAAGTTTAACATGCAGCTCTTCTTCATTCAAAACAATGTCTATTCCATCTTGTTTTGCTGAGTATAATATGTCAATCGCTTTATCAAACATTCCCGGTATTATTATTTTTAATTTTCTACTAATTAAATTTAAATAACCAATAGTTCAAATTCTTCAGATGGATCTCCCTGACCAGTGTTACCTGACCGGACATCTAAAAATCTGCTTATTTCCTTAATTGTAGGATATTGGAACAAATCCTTAATCTCTAGTTCAACTTTCAACTTTTCGTGAATTATAGATTTCAACTGCATCACCATTAGCGAGTGTCCTCCTAGTTGAAAGAAGTTATCTGTAACTCCAATCGGTTCTACTCCCAACAGCTCCTCCCATATTTCAACCAGTTTCTTCTCTGTTTCAGAGCCTGCAATTACTATCTCCTGCCTTTTTGTAAAACTCTCCTTAGGATCGGGTAATGCTCTTAAATCAACTTTACCATTTAAGGTAAGCGGCATTTTTTCAAGCTCTACCCATAATTGAGGTATCATATAAGCTGGTAACTTTTCCTTTAAATATGATATCAAGCCCAATTCATCATACTTTTCCAGCGGTACAACGTATGCTACCAGCGATTTATTCCCTTCCATATCAGTTTTTGCCACAATTAAAGACTGTGAAACCGCAGGATTCTGTTGCAATACATTTTCAATTTCCTGTAATTCTATCCTAAAACCTCTTATTTTAACCTGATTATCTATCCTTCCAAGATACTCTACGTTTCCGTCGGGTAAAAACCTTCCTAAATCTCCTGTTTTATACAGCCTCGAACCTTTTTGTTTGGTAAATGGGTTTTTTACAAATTTCTCAGCTGTTAACCCGGCCCTGTTTAAATAACCTCTTGACAGCCCAGCCCCACCTAACAAAATTTCGCCTGGTACACCTATTGGTACTAATTGTCCATTGCCATTGACGATATAAGCAGTTCGATTGCTTAACGGACGGCCAATTGGAATCGAATTATGTAGTTCTTTAGCTTCTACACCATAAGTCAGTGAGAAGGTGGTGTTTTCAGTTGGACCATATCCGTTTATAACTTTTATCAAAGGAAATCTTTGCCGTACTTTTTCTATGTGTTTTTCAGACAGCCTTTCTCCACCTACCAGTATAGTCTCTAAGGGTGAAAAAACAGTAATGTCTGTTTCTACCAGTTGATTGAACCAACTAGAGGAAAACCACATTTTTGTTACTTTCCTTTTTGTAATCTCTGATTTAAGTAACGTGCTGTCAAGTAATGTGTTTTCTGTAGTTAGTACCAGTTGTCCGCCGTTTAGCAACATGCCCCAGTATTCAAAAGTGGTAGCATCGAAAGAGGGTGATCCGGTTGACAGCAAGACATCTTTCTCTGTAAAAAGTACATAATCAACTTCTTTAACCAGGCTTACAACGTTGCCATGTTCAACCATTACTCCTTTAGGCCTTCCGGTTGAACCGGAAGTGTAAATAACATATGCCAAGCTGGATGGCTGCAGCTGCGCTTCGACATTCTTTTTCGACTGGCTACTTATCTCTGTCAAATCTTTGTCTATGTTAAATAACTCAACTCCGCTCTGTCCTTGCAATTTGTTGCTGCTTTCGCAACTGGTTATTATTAACGTTGCTGACACATCTTCAAGCATAAATTTTATCCTTTCAGCGGGGTAATCTGCATCTATTGGTACGTAAGCTCCTCCGGCCTTCAAAATTCCCAATATCCCTACAATCAACTTCAAGCTTCGCTCAATACATATAGGAACACATACTTCTTCTTTTACGCCCTTATTTCTCAAATAGTCACCCAAGCAATTCGCTCTTTCATTAAGTTGTAAATAGGAAATCTCCTCATCTCCATAAATGACTGCTGTAGCGTTTGGAGTTTTAGCAACCTGTTCCTCAAAAAGATCTATAATTGTTTTGTGTTTAGGATAATTTGAATGCTTATTATTTAAATCCTCTAATAGTCGCAGCTCTTGCTCGTGATTTAAAATCCTCAACTGACCTATCTGCGTTTTAGGTTCCGCTACAATTGACAAAAGCAGCTCTTTAAAACAACTGATTAATTGCGCTATCGACTTCTCGTTATATAAATCAGTACAATATTCTATACCGCCCATCAACCCCTCCCTCGTTTCTTTAAGACTGAGGGTAAAATCAAACATTGATGTAGTATGCGGAAGAACCTCGTTATACACCTGAATGTCAGAAAGGTTAATATTTGGAATTTCGGGAGTATTTTGCAATACAAACATTACCTGGAAAACCGGCCTGCGGCTCATATCCCTTTCACTTGCTACGGCTTCAACTACTTTCTCAAAGGGTACATCCTGCTGTTCAAACGCCTCAAGAGTTGTTTCCTTTACAACTTGCAGTAAGCTGGTGAAAGGAATTTCTGCGTTTAGATGAGTACGTATAGCAAGCGTGTTAAGAAAAAATCCTATCAGCCCTTCAACCTCCTCCTGCATACGTCCTGCAACCGGGGTACCTATGCAGATGTCCTCCTGCCCTGTGTACTTATGCAACAGAACTTTAAAAGCTGTAAGCAACGTCATGAATAATGTAACTTCCTGCTTTTTGCTTACTGTAATTAGTTTATCAGAAAGTTCCTTTTCAATAGTAAAATTTACAACAGATCCTCTTGAGCTTTGAATAGCAGGCCGGGGCGAATCTGTCGGCATATTTAGAGGAGAAAGGTCCGCCAGCTTTTCCTTCCAGTAACTAATCTTTTTATTGAGAACTTCATCGTGCAAGTAGTTGCGTTGCCAGATAGAATAATCAGCATACTGCAGTTTAAGAGGAGCCAAATGAGAGCGCTCACCTTTTACACCTCTTTCATATAACTCTATAACCTCTTTTACAAAAATAGAAGTGGACCAGCCGTCAGAAGCTATGTGATGCATTGTAATCACCAAAACGTACTCCTCGTCACCCAGTTGAATTAATGTCGCCCGTGCCATTAGATCGTTTGACAAATCGAATGGTTTCTTCATCTTCTGAAAAATCAATGTTTTTAATTCTTCCTGATCTTCCTTGTATCTTTTCTCATTTATAAATTCCAACTCTGGTTGCTCGTCGGGAAGGATGTATTGATACCCAAAACCTTTTTCCTGCCTAATCACAGTTCTAAGAACTTCGTGCCTCCTAACCACTGCTTGTAGTGCATTTCTTAATGCCTCGATGTTTAAATTACCTTTCAGTCGTAATACTGCAGGAATATGGTACTGAACACTTCCTTCCAGTTGATCAATAAACCATAACCGTTCCTGGCTAAATGATAGAGGAATCTTTGCCGGTCGTGGGGCAACTTCAATGGATGGAAGTAAAATTCCTTTTTCCTGTTTTTGGATAAAACCAGCCAATCCTTCAACCGTAGGATGAAGAAATAAGCTTTTTATTGAAAGTTCAACCTGAAGTTGCTTACGAATAGATGACACTACCCGCATGGCTAAGAGAGAATGGCCGCCGACTTCAAAAAAATTATCATCTACGCTCACCTGTTCCAGTTTCAACAAATTTTGCCAAATACTTGCGATTGCTCCTTCTGTGCTGTTTCGGGGAGCTTTATATTCTGTCTTAGCCTGAGATGACACACTCAATTGAACCAAGGCTTTTTTATCAATCTTTCCGTTAGGTGTGGTTGGAAAAGCTGACACTTCAATGATAATGGAAGGTATCATAAAACCGGGAAGCCTATCCTTCAAAAATGCAAGAATATGATCTTTATTAAAAACCTGTTGGGGCACTATACATGCAACCAACATATTGGTACCGGAATTATCTTCCTTAGCAATAACGACAGCTTCGCGAACGGATGAACTTTGCAGCAGAACATTCTCTATCTCCCCCGGCTCAACCCTGTATCCACGAATTTTTACCTGTTCGTCTTTTCTGCCAATAAATTCAATATTTCCATCTGCCAGCCATCTGCCAACATCACCCGTTTTATACATCCTTCCACCTAAATCACTGCTGAAAGGGTTAGAAACAAACTTATTTTTTGTAAGATCTTCATTATTTAAATAACCCCTCGCGACGCACAAGCCACCAATACAAATTTCTCCCGGAACACCTATTGGATTTAGCAATCCTTCCTCTCCTACTATATAAATATCTGTATTTGCAACTGCCTTTCCGACGACGGACTGTTTATTGTATTTTTTGAGATTGTTGTGGTTAATTATATAGAACGCTGATGAAACTGTACACTCAGTAGGGCCATAATGATTCGAAAAAGTGGCCCTTGGGTAATAAGATAGATACATTTCTACATCGGCGATATTTATCTTTTCGCCGCCGAGAATGATAAGCCTGAGAGATTTGCAAACATCATGAGCAGTGAAATTATCAGCATTTATAAGCTCTTTAAAAATGCCAGGTAGGGTTTTAATATAAGAAATGGAGTTTTGATAGATATAGTTCAAAACCTCCTTGGGATCTAATTCGTTGCTCATCGGCAGGTGAAGCGATCCACCTTTTACCAGTACGGGCCAAATGGCGGTCATTGCTCCATCGAAGCTAAATGATGAAATTAAAAGAGAGCTATCTTCCTGCGCTATTTTATACTCGGCAGTAAACCAGACAAGATGTTGAGCAATTGAATTGTGTTCTATCTGAACACCTTTGGGGGTTCCTGTAGAGCCAGAAGTGTAAAGCACATAAGCAAGGTCTTTTACTGTAATGCCTGCACTTAAGTTGCCAGTTGGTTGACTTGCAACTTTATCCCATTGACTATCTAAGACAATTATTTCCGAACTTTTGCGGATGGCTTTTAATTTATCAGAATGAATTTTAGAGGTTAGAATAACATGAGCGTTTGTGTCCCTTAGCATGAAGCCTATTCTTTCTTCAGGATAATCAGGATCGATTGGAACGTAAGCGCCGCCTGATTTTAGGATAGCAAGAATGCCGATCATCATTTCAAAAGAACGATCAATACAAATAGGAACAATAGTTCCCTGCTGCACGTTGTGGCTTTGTAAAAAGTGAGCCAGCTGGTTTGAAAGACTGTTGAGTTCCTTGTAAGATAATTTCTTGTTACCTAAAACTAAAGCTGTATTGCCAGGAGTGGCTGCGACCTGTTCTTCAAATAATTGCACTAAAGTTTTTTCCTCCACTTGCCTATCCAGCGCTTTGTTAAACTCCCTTAATATTTGATATTCTTCTTTTGCCGAGATTATAGGAATAGCGGCAATTTTTATGGTTGGCTTTTCCGTAATAACCGATAACAGTTCAATGAAATGACCAGACATTCTCTGAATTGTCTCTTTAGCAAAAAGGTCTGTATTAAAAACAATACCTCCAACAAGTCCAGTTGGCAATTCCCTTACATTAAAGGATAAGTCAAATTTTGAGCTTTTATTTTCAAACTCCTCTGATGATAGTTCTACATTACCAAGCCGCACCCGTGGTATTTCGGGGGTATTTTGTAAAGTAAACAATACCTGAAAAAGTGCATTTCTGCTTAGGTCTCTTTCTTTCACTACGGCTTCTACCACTTTTTCAAAAGGTATATCCTGATGTTCAAAAGCTTCAAGTGTTGTTTTTTTAACTTGTTCCAATAGCACGTCAAAGGCGTCACCTCCATCAATCTTGCTACGCAGGGCAATCGTATTGAGAAAAAACCCTATCAAACCTTCCAGTTCTTTATAGGTTCGGTTTGCTGTAGGGGTGCCTACGCAAATGTCCTGCTGCCCGGTATACTTATACAACAACACTTTAAAAGCAGCAAGTAAGGTCATGAATAACGTGGCACCACGCTGCTTGCTTAGCGTCTGTAACTTCTGTAATTGCTCTTTATCTATTGTAAAAAAACCTACATCCCCCTTCGCACTTTGCACAACAGGACGGGGATAATCAGTTGGTAAATTCAGTGGCGCAATACCTGCTAATTTTGCTTGCCAATAGCTCACTTTTTTATCCAAATGGTCGCCCTGCAAAAAAGTTCTCTGCCAGATTGAATAGTCAGCATATTGAATTGAAAGAGGCTCTAAATTAAAAGAACGTTGTTCCGTATAGGAACTATACAATTCAACAACCTCTTTTACGAGTATAGATACAGACCAACCATCAGAGGCTATGTGGTGCATTGTAACTACAAGAATATTGTTGTCATTGCCTGCAGTGATCAAATCTGCACGAAGCATATAATCTGTTGACAGATTAAAAGGTCGTTGAATTAATTCCTGAATTTGCCCGGTCGTGCTTTTCTCAATTCCATCCGCAACACTGTCAACAATATTCAGCTTCCAATTTTCATGTTGTAGAACAACCTGGAACTGTTGACCCTCGTGGTCCCTTATTATCGTTCTAAGAATTTCATGCCGCTCAACTATTTTTTTGAGAGAACTGCTCAACGCCCTAACATCCAGCCTTCCTTTTAATCTCAGAACCGCCGGCATGTGATAAGCAACTGATCCTTCTAACTGGTCAATAAAATGCAGCCTTTCCTGGCTAAAAGATAAGGGTATATGTTCGGGCCGTGGATTTACAACCTTAATAGTAGGTTCTAAGGCTTCATGGGTATTGCTACTAACCAGGAGGCCTTCTGAAAAGGCAGCAATAGTAGGATACAAAAACAGGTCTTTTATACCTACTTCAAGTTTTAATTTGCGACGCAAGGACGAAATTACTTGCATTGCAAGTATAGAATGCCCTCCCAGTTCAAAAAAATTATCGTAGATGCCTACCTTTTCTAAGCCTAATATTTCCTGCCATGTGTCTGCTAACTTCTGTTCTATTTCATTTCGCGGTGCTACAAATTCCCGGTTTTTGGTACCTGTTATTTCAGGATTTGGTAAAGCCTTCTTATCTATTTTTCCATTGGCAGTTAAAGGAAAGCCTTCAAGTTGTACCCAAACTGCCGGCACCATAAAATCTGGAAGCTTACTATTTAAATACGCATTAGCAGCTTCTGTATTAAATAAACCTTCGCTTACCACATACCCAACTAGTCGTTTATTTTTGTTGGCATCTTCTTTAGCTACCACAACAGATTGGCGAACTAATCCGCTCTGCTGCAGTACACTTTCTATTTCTCCCAACTCAATTCTAAATCCCCTGATTTTTACCTGGTCATCTATTCTTCCAAGGTATTCTATGTTTCCATCTGGTAGCCACCGTCCCAGGTCGCCGGTTCTGTAAAGCTTCGAGCCTTGTTCCGTAGTAAACGTATTTTTTACGAACTTCTCTGCTGTTAATTCCTGCCTGTTAAAATATCCCCGAGCTACCCCTGCTCCGCCTATACATATTTCCCCTACGACTCCTACGGGTGACAGTTGATGGAGGTTGTTAATTATAAAGATTTGAGTATTTGCAATAGGTTTCCCTATAAGTACCGGCTTTTCCTGGCGCAGCCTGTAAAGGGTACTGTACGTTGTATCTTCTGTTGGCCCATATAAATTTCTGACTTCTATCCTTGCCAGGTCGAGGTTCTCTTTAATGTGCAATGAAATAGGCTCGCCCGCCATGTTCATTACAGTGATATTATCAAGATTAACTTCCTCTTTTATCAGGTTTCCAACTACAACTGGCACCGTGTTTATTAATACGTTGTTATCCCCGGGTAAGTATTTGCTTATTTGTAAGCCATTTTCGATTATCCTTATCTTTTTCCCGGCCGCTAAAGGATAGAACAGTTCGTATACAGATAAATCAAAGCTTATTGAAGTGGAAGCATATGCGATGTCAAAGTTGCCTGAAGCAAATTCGGTACGGCACCAACAAATAAATGAATACACATTCGAATGCTGAATCATTACACCCTTAGGCCTGCCAGTTGAACCTGAAGTATATATTATATAAGCAAGTTGATTGGGTGAGATACTTGCCTTAAGATTGTTGACTGGTTGTTCATCCAATACTACTTTGTCAATTTCTATAGCCTTTGAACGACTCGTAGTTGGCAGACCAGCTGCGCAAGCACTGCTTGTTATAATTATTGAAGCCCGGGTGTCTTCAAGCATAAAGGCGATCCTTTCTGTAGGATATGAGGGATCAATAGGCACATAGGCTCCACCTGCCTTCAATATCGCCAGAACCCCTACCACCATCTCTAAGCCTCGTTCAATAAATATAGGCACAAGCGTTTCGGCTCCTACTCCCCGGGTATGTAAGTAACGTGCTAACTGGTTCGATTTTTCATTAAGCTCTCTATACGTTAGTTGCTTTTGTTCAAACACCACAGCAACCAACTCAGGAGCTTTTTCCACCTGTTCCTCAAATAGATCAATAATTGTTTTGTCTTGAGGATATAAAACGCGTGTATTGTTAAAGCCGAAAAGTAACTGTTGCTTCTGTGTAGGGGTATTAAGTTCTACCTCACTAACCTCTTTAATTCTACCTCCTGTAATTTGTATTAAAACATGCTCAAACTGATCTTTTATCTGGGCCACGTAGGCTTCGTCAAGCAAGTAGTCGTTAAAGCTGAATTTTACATTAATTTGTTCGGCGCTGTTTACGAGTACAGTTAAAGGATAATTGGTTTGCTCGCTTAATTCAACGTTATCAAATTGCAGGCTCCACTTCTTTGCGGATATAATTTTACTTACAGGGTAATTTTCGAATACTAAAAGACTATCAAAAAGATCACCTTGTATTCCTGACCATCTTTGAGTTTCATGCAAGGGCGAATACTGGTGCTCACGAGATTTAACCTGGTCGGCTTGCATTTCCTGCAACCACTCCACAATATTTACCTTTTCATCCAGCCTGCTGTGTAATGGTAACGTATTAATGTATAAGCCAACTTTTCTCTCTACTGCAGGCAAGTCATCAGGACGACCCGATACAATCACTCCATACACTATATTACTGCTTCCTGTATACTGATGCAGTAAGTAAGCCCATACTCCCTGTACAATTGTATTTACAGTTAAACGGTTGCGCTTTGCAAAAGTTTGTATTTCTTCTGTTTTAGCCGTATCAATGTCTATTGATACGGATTTGTATAGCCCCGCCCCTTTTGTCCTTTCGCTCGTATTATTTACAAATGGCAAAAGTGTTCCTTGCTGTAAGCCCTTTAGGTAACCGCGCCAGTATTGTTCAGATTGCGCTTTATCTTTTCGTTCTATGTATCGGATATAGTCCTCGTAAAAATCCTCTTCTTTTAACTTAATTAACTGACCTGATAATATTTGTTCATACATGCTTAAGAACTCTTCCATCATTATGGGCAGCGACCATCCATCAAAAAGAATGTGATGGGTTGTCCAAAGCATTCTGAACCGATCTTCTCCCAATTGCATAAATGTAATGCGCATCAGGGGCGGCTTCTTAAAGTCGAAACCTTTTAACCGGTCTGCTTTTTCAAAATGCCGGATAGCTGCAGCTTTTTCCGCCTCGTTCATCGACGTAAAATCTATTACTTCGATAGGCAGTTTAACCTCTTTGTGAACAGACTGAACAGGTATATTGAATGCATCGTAATAAAATGCAGTTCTAAGTATGCTATGGAGTTTTAAAACGTAATTCCAGCTTTCTTCAAATACGACGAGATTGACATTAGAGATATCGCAAGCAAATTGGGCGATATAAGCCTCGGCTTTTTGACTGAAAAGGCCATGAAACAACATGCCTTCCTGCAGTCCGCTCAAACGATATATGGACGATATATCTTTAGTTTTTTTAAAACCTGATGGCTTTCCATTATTCGAAATATATTCCACCAGTTCATCTCTGTGATCCTTTATAAAATCTATAACCTGCTTATTGCTTCTTATTGCCTGTATTTCGTCGTTGGTTAATCTACTCTTGTCGCCAATAAGATTCAGTTTCCCATTTTCAACGGTTAGCGAAAAATAAGATTTATTAAGATTAGCGACAAATTCTTGTAATTGCATAAAATATGGGTGGTTGTGGAAATTGTCTTCCTAAATACCAGCTTCTGTTTTATATGGGTTCATTGTTGCGTCGCAATCACTTCACCCACATATCAATTGGCAGCTTTTTATATTTTTCTTATTATAGTACCGATTAAAATTCTGTGCTGTAGACATCATAAGTCGACAAAGGGCTGCATAATGAACCACAGTACAAGTGAGTGACACAACAACTGCTCACACTAAAATTAATGTTGGGGGACAAAAGTCTTAATTAAAAACTCATTATATTATCGTTGTCATCTTCCAAAAAAGCGTCCAGCTCCTCATAACTTATAGCTGAGCCGAGACCATAATCAGAAGGGGTGTACACTACGCCTGATTTGCTTTGCTGCAGGCAATGACTGATCAACAATTGAAGATTTGTTACAAATTGATTTGCGAGCCCTTGTATTGTTGGCGAATTATAGTGCCTGGTGCTGTAACTCCAATGTAAAACCAATTCACCTTTCCTTATATAACTATTTACCGAAAGTTTTTCAGTTACGTCGTGTTCTTCACTTTTACCGGCACCTGTCAATTCGTTTGCTACGGCAAGCAGTTTACTTTCTCTGACTACATTATCCAGCTGCCCGAGATAGTTAAACTGTATGTCCCACGTATCTTTTTGTAAGGTTTCTTCCTTGTTTATATATCTAAGAACACCGTATCCAAGCCCCTTATCCGGAACCATGCGCAACTGCTCTTTCACCGTTTTAATTAAATCGTCAAGCCCACCTGCATTAGCCACTTGTAACGTCAACGGATAAAGGGTGGTAAACCAACCAACTGTTCTTGTCAGATCTATTTCATCAGCAATGTGTTCCCTTCCATGCCCTTCCATACCAATAACAACGGTGTCGGTGTCATTCCAATCACTGATCGTTTTAACCAGGGCACAAAGCAACATATCGTTTATCTCAGTGTGGTACACCCGCGGCACTTCCTGTACCAAATTTCTTGTTTGTACCTGGCTAAGCCTTACACTAAGCGACCCGGTTTCCTTTGCCTTAACTGCAAGTTTATACTCCCTATCAACCATCAAAGGTTTAAAGCCTTTCACCGCTTTTTGCCAATATGGTATTTGAGAAACTACATTAGCGCTTTGGCCGTACTTTTTAAGTGCCTCATGCCATTGGCGGTACGAACTTGTCTTAGTACCCAAATCAACTTTCTCTTTGCTTATCGAAGCGTTTAATAAATTTTCCAGCTCCTCCAATAATATTCGCCAGGACACGCCATCTATTACCAGGTGGTGTACTACAATCAACAATCGATTTCTAAGCTCTGATGCGGGTGTTTCAATTAAGACAACCTGTAATAGCCTTCCTTTTTGGATGTCAAGACTTCTCTGGTACCTATCGGCCGTTTCACTTATTAATAAACCTAATGACTCGGCTTGTTGAAATTTCAAATCTTCAGTAAAAACAGGAACATCTTCTATTTCTTCCAGGTATTCCTGTTGCCAGACGCCGTGCTTTTGATAATATTTGAATCGCAAGGCATCGTGGTGCATTAGAAGCTGTTTGACCACCTGCTTTAGTTCCGCATCGACTACTGACTTCTCTATTGATAATAATACACTTTGATTGTAGTGAGAAACCTGCTCCGGCACTTTTTCGAAATACCATTGCTGAATAGGCAAGAGACCGCTTGAACCTTTCAATACGCCTTGTTCGCCTTTAGCTTCTCCAACTGCCTGGGTAGTCATAAAAACTGCCAGGGCGGATATAGTTTGATGGTTGAAAATGTCAGTTACTTCAAGATGATAACCCAACTTCCTCATTCGGCTAACTACCTGGATAGTGAGAATTGAATCTCCTCCGAGCTCGAAAAAGTTATCGTGTACCCCCAAGTCGTCCACTTCAAGGAGTTCCTGCCAAACTTCCACCAGTTTCTGTTCTAATTCACTTTGCGGTGCTTCATATTTGTTGTTCTCTTCCAACTTCTCGTCGGGATCAGGTAAAGCCTTTCGATCAATCTTTCCACTGCTTGTTAGTTTAAAGCTTTCAACTGCGATCCAACGGGAAGGCAACATATACTCCGGCAACTTACTTTGCAAATACACTACCACGGCGTTTTTATCAAACTCCCCATCCGGTACTACATAAGCGATCAGACTTTTGTGGTTTTCTTTATCATCTCTTACCACCACCACTGCGTGGCTGATCATGCCACTTTGAAGTAGTACGTTTTCTATTTCACCTAATTCAATTCTATATCCCCTTATTTTAACCTGTTCATCTAATCGCCCCTGGTATTCGATGTTGCCATCTGGCAACCACCGGCCCAAATCGCCGGTTCTATAGATCCGCAATTTCGAATCCTGATTAAATAAATCGGGGATGAATTTTTCTGCTGTAAGGTCCATTCGGTTTAAATACCCTCGGGCAACCTGGGCTCCTGAAACACAAATTTCACCTGTACTACCCAGTGGAGATAACCCCCCAACCTTATCAAGTATATATACTTTTACGTTAGCGATGGGCTTGCCTATTACAATTACCCCATCGTGCCTTATTGGATTGTCGGTGAGACTTACGCAAACGGTATTTTCGGTTGGTCCATATGCGTTTATCAGCCTTACACCCTGGTCTTGTATTCGTCGTCCAACTACCTCATTCAAAGGCTCTCCTGCTGATACAATTGTTTTAAGCGTACCTAACGAGTCGAGAATAATGCCTTGATATGACGGAGGAAGAACGGCTAGTTCTACTCCATTTGTGCGAATAATATCTTTAATTTTTTCGGCAGAAGTAAGATCTTCTTTAGTGCTTAAGACTAAAGTGCCTCCACTAAGAAGTGTATTGAATATCTCATAACAAGATGCATCGAAGCCGAAAGAAGCAAATTGTAGTGTCTTCATTTCCGGCTTCAATCGTAGCGCTTCTGCCTGACCCATCGCCAGATTAACCACACCTCGATGCTCAACCATTACCCCCTTTGGCTTACCTGTTGATCCGGAGGTATATATTACATAACAAAGATTGCCTGGTTTTATCTTCAGATCTAAAGCATGTACCGACATGCGGGCAATAGCTGACCAATCAGTATCTAATTCTATCACCGCGTCTACCTGAGAACCTGCCAACTTCGATCGTACTGATTCGCTTCCCAAAATCACTTCTGCATTTGTATCACCTAACATATACGTAATGCGTTCAATTGGATACTCGGGATCAACAGGCACATACGCCGCTCCTGATTTTAGAATCCCAAATATTCCTACCAGCATCTCGATACTCCGTTCAATACAGATGGGGATTAACATCTCCTGCCTTACACCGCGACTCTGCAAGTAGCGCGCTAATTGGTTCGAGCGCTCATCGAGTTCTTTAAAGCTTATTTGATCATTCTTAAATATAACTGCCGGAGAATTTGGTCTTATAGCTACCTGCTCGTTAAATAGGTCAATGATTGTTTTATCTGTTGGGAATGGTGCAGCGCTATCATTAAATTCAACTAATAGCTTATTTCTTTCTTTGTCTGTTAACAATGGTAAACCATCCACTACATTTTGTGGCCGGGTCGCAACCGAATTCAGCAACACTTTAAAATTGTCAACCATCCGGTAAATTGTCTCCTCGGTATAAAGTGCGGTACTATACTGAATGGTTCCGGTTAACCCGGCACCCGTCTCAGTCATTCTAACAATGATGTCATATTGGGCTGTTGTTTGCTCGTACCCGGCTAACGACAGTACCAATTCACCTAACCGCAGCTCAGGAACTTCGGGTGTGTTTTGTAATACAAACATCACCTGGCATAAAGAATTTCTACTAAGATCCCTTTCCTTTACTACCCCCTCAACCACTTTTCCAAAAGACACCTCCTGGTGTTCAAAAGCCTCAAGTGTTGTTTCTTTTACGGCTTGCAACAAATTTAAAAAGGAGTTGTCGCCGTTAACATTGCTGCGTAACGCTACTATATTTATAAAAAACCCAATTAAATCTTCTGTTTCTTTCTGCTGCCTGCCTGCAAGTGAAGTTCCAATACAGATATCTTGCTGGCCACTGTAGCGATACATTAGCACTTTAAAAGCAGCGAGTAATGTCATGAACAAAGTGCAACCTTGTTTCTGACTTAATAATTGCAGTTGATCGGACAGTTCTTTGTTAATGCGAAAGCTTTTTATTGTACCGGTGGGTACCCAAACAGCAGGTCGCGGAAAATCAGTTGGTAGTTGAAGCGGCGCTATTCCCTGCAACTTATCTTTCCAATATTCTAATTTCTTATCTAAAATGTCTTTAGTAAGATGATTTCTCTGCCATACAGCATAGTCACTGTACTGGATCTCGAGGTTCTTTAAATTAGGTAGCCGGCTTTGCAACCGGGATTCATACAACTCTATCAATTCCCTTACTAAAATCGACGATGACCAGCCATCAGACGCAATATGATGCATCGTTATTAACAGCAAATGCTCCTCTTCACCCGTAGAAAGGAGATCTGCGCGAAGCAGATAATCTTTTGAAAGGTCAAATGGCTTTTTTATCAATCCTTCTAAAAATTGCTCCCGGCCTTTTTGGTCGTCTTTGTATCCGGAGGCGTTTATAGTATTAAGCTGCCAATCATCAATATCTCTTACTTGCTGATAACCGGTGCCTTCTTCTGTACGTATTACGGTTCGAAGAACCTGGTGACGGTCTACCACCGTCCTCAATGCAAAACTCAGGGCCTCTTTATCGAGCCTTCCTGTTAGAGTTAGAATAGACGGTAAATGATAAGAAACGCTTCCTTCTAATTGATCAATAAACCATAGCCCCTCCTGGTTATAGGATAGCGGAAGATTAAGAACTTTATTCCTATCGGCTTTATTTATTTTGTTTACAGATTTGTCTCCCCTTTCATTCTTTATAAGAAAATCAAGTATAGATTGTTTGTTTTCCTTTATTCTTTCTAATAGATCCTTATCTAAACCTTTGTTCTTAGGAAGCTTTAGTTGAAGCTGTCCGTCGTTCAAAAGTATATCTACCTGGTTCTGTTTGGCCTGGTACAACAGATCTATAATACTCCTTTCATTCATCATTCTATATTAACTATTCTATAAGGTGACTATTTCAAATTCTGCTGAATCATCTTCTAACGTGTAAATGTTCAACTGTATTTCAATATACTTACTTAAATCACTAATTGTTGAATATTCAAATATATCCTTTACCAACAATTCAACTTCCCACTTTTCCCTGATAGCAGCAATAACCCGAATTGCAAGGAGTGAGTGGCCACCTAATTCGAAGAAGTTGTCGTAGATCCCTATTCGTTCAATACCCAATAAATCTTTCCAAATGTTTGCCAAAGCGATTTCTACATCAGTTGAAGGCGCCTGATAATTCTGCTTATTTACTATACCTCTGTCTTCTCTTTTTGCTAAAAATGCCCGGTCAACCTTTCCATTACTTGTTACAGGTAAATGACTGACTGCAATAAAATCAGCGGGAACCATATAGTCGGGCAAACTTTGTTGCAGTGTTCCCCGGATATCTTTCTGTAGGATGGCAGCTATGTCTGAAAATAAAGGAATATTGGTATAACCTTTATTGTTCCTGGCAGTACTAACGTTTTGATATGGTTGCAGAATAAGTTTATTCGACTTATTTAATTCAAAAATTATATTTACCCCGAAAAGCTCCTCATCCAACAGCAACCTATAATTGTAACCTTTGTTTTCCGCATATGTTACCAGGTCTGTTATTGCTTTACTTTCATCGCCCTCCGTCCCAACCATGTCTAGCAGGCCTCCTACCATATTTACCTGTTTATCGGCTATAGCCTTAAATAATATTTTCTCCCGCCACAATCTCGGGTTAGGCATATCGGCTATAGCAACAATGGGTTTACTTACATCAAGTTCTTTGACAACATTTGCAATAGTGTTTTGGTCTGTCCATTTATTCCACTCAATCTTCTCAATTTGCACCTGTTCGCCTACATGAATAACTACGTTGTAACGATATAATGACAACTCATTGCTGTAAGACCCTTTCTTCCATTGTATATTAACATGTGTTATTTCTGGAAAGATGGATTGAAGGTGGTAAAAATAGTCTGGTGAATAACAAAGCTCTTCCTCTTTTAGTACATCTTGCTGCACTGCCCATGTAAATTCTTTAAGGCTAACCGAGGGTTGAAATTTTTCAATACTTAAACGGCTTTGGAATAATTCCAATAAGCGATAGTCACGAACATCCCCAATAATAATTCTACCCTTACCTTTTAAAAGTTTAATTGAGTTGCGAACCACATCAGTCATGTAGTCCTGGCCGGGGAAGTATTGAACAACTGAATTTATAATTACCGTATCAATCTGTTCTTCCTCTTTTATTTTGACCTCATGGGCAGCACAAACATATAGTTCAGTATTGCCATAATCCCTCAACCCTTTATTTATCCAGGTTTGAATTTGATTGACGGACGAGCGTGAGAAGTCAGTTCCTATATATTTTTTCACCTTCCCTGCCAACTGATAATAAATTAAACCTGTACCACACCCGATCTCCAACACGTTCTCCGGCTTCTCAGAAAAAATGAGATCCACAATATCTTTCAACCAGTATTGCATTTGTTCTTCCGGAATAGGTAACCCTGTAAAGCTGTCGTTCCAACCTATTATGTCAAATTCGGGATCTACAGTCTCGTCTAGTGTAGACGCAAGGTATTCGGTGTTGTAAAGAGCGTTCCATGTTGACACCTGCTTCTCATAAAGCTCGCGCTCTTTAGCTTTGACAACTTCCATAGCTGGAACGTAGTAACCTATGAGTTTAAGATTACTTTCATCTTCAGGTTTCGCGATGACCGCAGCCTCATCCACCAGGGCTGTTTCTTCTAAAACATTTTCAATTTCACCAATTTCAATTCTATAGCCACGAATTTTTACCTGGTCATCTATTCTTCCTAAAAACTGAATATTACCGTCGGACTGCCATCGCGCGACATCACCGGTTCTATATAATCTCTCATTACCATTCCCTGAAAATGGATTAGATATAAATTTCTCAGCAGTTAAATCAGGACGATTTAAGTAGCCGCGGCAGACTTGCACCCCCCCGATATACAATTCACCAGGAATACCGACAGGGCAAATATTATTGTTCTTATCTACTATGTAAGTTGAGACATTTCCAATTGGTCTTCCGATCGGCAAATTGTTTATTTTCTCGTCTCTATCTAAGTTCGCCAAATACTCCACTGCAGTTACCGTAGTTTCTGTTGGTCCGTATTCGTTATAAAAATCAGCCTTAGTCTTCCATTTATCTGCCAGTTCTTTTTTGCATAAATCACCGCCGGCGATAACCCGCTTTAAACTGACCAGGCTATAAGGATCTAAACTGGCGAGAAACGAAGGAGTTGTATGTAAATGGGTTATTTTCTTTTCCTGTAAAAAGCTTTCAAAAAGATGTGTTTCTAATTGCAAACCTTCGGGGAACAAATAGAGCGCTGCACCATTAAACAAGGCCAGAAATATTTGCTCGACCGATGCATCGAACGAATAATTGGAGAATTGTAAAATTCTTTCTGCACTATCAATATCAAAAGTCTTTGTTTGAGTATTAATAAGGTTTACAACCGAACCGTGTTCAATCATTGCCCCTTTAGGCTTACCTGTAGAACCCGAGGTATAAATTACATAAGCAAGGTTTTCGGGTTTAACTTTTATTGAAAGATTTTGTCCGGCGTTTTTATTTATTTCTGAAAGTTGTTCATCTATTTTAATTAAGTGCACTTTCTCGCAACCTTGTAATTTCTGAACCTGGAGTGTATTGGTTACGACTATTGCTGCCGCAGAGTCTTTTATTATGAATTGTATTCTTTCGATAGGGTAAGTAGGATCAATTGGAACGTATGCTCCACCAGCCTTTAAAATAGCCAATATTCCAATCATCATTTCTAATGATCGTTCGATGCATATTGCTACAAGTGACTCCTCATTTACCCCCTGCTTCACCAAATAGTTAGCTAACTGATTTGACCGCTCATTTAATTCGTGGTAGGTTAATTCGAGATTTTTAAATACAACAGCTGTGTTGTTGGGAGTTTTTGCTACCTGCTCTTGAAACAAATCTGTTATGGATTTGTCTTTGGAATATGGTAGATGTGTGCTATTGAATTCAACAAGCAACCGGTGCTTTTCTTCTTTGCTCATCATTTGCAATTCACCTACCCTTTGCTTTGGCTCGTTAGCCACGGAAGTAAGTAATTGCTTGAAATGACCAAGCATTCTTGAAATTGTTTCTCTTTTGAAAAGATCGGTACAATATTCTACCAACACTTCGAGTTCGGCATTTCTTTCTGTTATGCTAAAGGTTAAATCGAATTTAGAGGTGTTGTGTTCAGATGCTTCTATAACGAATTCGACATCGCCCAGTTGAAGCTGTGGAACCTCCGGAGTATTTTGCAGGATAAACGTAACCTGGAACAGGGGGTTTCTGCTTAAATCTCTTTCCGTAACTATTGTATCCACTACTTTTTCAAAAGGCACTTCCTGGTGTGCGTATGCCTCAAGCGTAGTCTCCCTTACCTGCTTTAATAAGTCTACAAATAAAACATCACTGTAAACTTCACTTCTAAATGAAAGCATGTTAACAAAAAAGCCAATTATCTGCTCAACTTCATGCTGGGAGCGACCGGCTATTCCACCACCTACACAGATATCGCTTTGACCTGTGTAACGATGAAGAAGAACATTAAACGTGGCCAACAGAGTCATGAATAAGCTCGTTCCCTGTTGCTGGCTCAACTGCTGCAATTGATCAGATAAAGTTTTGTCTAAATACAACACTTCGGTAGCACCACGGGTACTTTGTATAGAAGGTCGGGCATAGTCGGTTGGTAGTTGAAGTGGAGCAACATCGGCCAGCCTCTGTTTCCAGTATGAAAGCTTTTCGTTAAGGTTCTTTTCATTCAGATAATTCCGTTGCCATATTGAATAATCTGCAAATTGTAACGGCAGGGGCTTTAATTCTAGTTTTAAATCCTCGTGGAAAGATTTGTATAGTTGTACTAACTCTCTTACAAGAATAGATCTTGACCATCCATCGGAAGCAATATGATGGACAGTCAGCACCAACACGAATTCCTGTTCACCTAACTTAATTAAGTGCCCGCGCATCATATCATCCTTTGATAAATCGAAAGGAATATTGATCAGTTCTTCTGTATATTCTTTTAATTTTTTATCGTCCTGTTTATAGCGTATTCCGTCTACGATCGTTAAATGCCATCCATCTTTATCTTTTATAAATTGGTATGGTTGTCCATCTTTTTCCCGAACGACCGTACGAAGTATTTCATGTCGGTTAACAATTGTTCTCAACGCGTACTCTAATGCGCCAATATTCAAATCGCCTTTCAAACGTAATACTGCAGGTACGTGATATTCAAGACTTCCCTCCATCCTATCTATAAACCACAATCTTTCCTGGCTGAATGATAAGGGAATATGTTCTGGTCGTGGACGTATCACTTCTATTGACGGAAGCACTACTGCTTCTGATTTTTGAGCGAGCTGCGCTGCCAGCAGT
>NZ_JAOQAH010000117.1 GCF_025963695.1 Segetibacter sp.
GATATTTTAAGATGGCAGTTGCAGGAAAACATTCCCGGTGAATTTCCTTATACTGCTGGTGTGTTTGAACTGAAGCGACAAGGCGAGGATCCGACAAGAATGTTTGCCGGGGAAGGTGGTCCGGAACGAACTAATAAACGTTTTCATTATGTGTCTTTAGGTCAGCCCGCCAAGCGTCTTTCTACTGCATTTGATAGCGTCACTTTGTATGGAGAAGATCCTGAGATCAGACCGGATATTTATGGCAAGATTGGCAACAGCGGAGTAAGCATTGCAACAGTTGATGATGCAAAAAAATTATATAGTGGCTTCGACTTGTGCAATCCGACTACTTCGGTAAGCATGACGATAAACGGCCCAGCACCCATTATTCTTGCATTTTTCATGAACGCTGCCATTGACCAGCTGTGTGAAAAATGGATAGAAGAAAACGACCAATGGGCACTGGTGAAGGAAAAACTTGATAAAAAGTTCGTGCATTTCTCAAAGCCATCCTATTATAATCCATCATTACCAGAAAGACTGCCGGAAGGCAACAACGGGCTAGGTTTAAAATTGTTAGGCCTTTGCGGAGATGAAGTTTTGCCGGGCGATATTTACCAAAAGATAAAGGCGGAAGCGTTAAGCCAGGTAAGGGGAACGGTGCAGGCCGATATTTTGAAAGAAGACCAGGCACAAAACACCTGCATTTTCAGTACTGAATTTGCTTTGAAGTTGATGGGTGACGTGCAGCAGTTTTTTATTGATAATAAAGTACGGAATTTTTACAGCGTTAGCATTAGCGGCTATCACATTGCCGAGGCTGGTGCTAACCCAATTACGCAACTGGCCTTTACACTTTCGAACGGATTTACTTACGTAGAGTATTACCTGAGCCGTGGAATGAACATAGACGATTTTGCGGCCAATCTCTCCTTCTTTTTCAGCAACGGAATGGATGCAGAGTATAGTGTTATTGGTCGTGTTGCAAGGCGAATTTGGGCCAAGGCGATGAAGTATAAATACAACGCAAACGAGCGCAGTCAAAAGTTAAAATACCATATCCAAACCAGTGGCCGAAGCCTGCATGCGCAGGAGATTGACTTCAATGATATCAGAACAACGTTGCAGGCCCTTTATGCTATTTACGACAACTGCAACAGCCTTCACACAAATGCGTACGACGAGGCTATTACCACGCCAACTGAGGAAAGTGTTAGGCGTGCAATGGCTATTCAGCTCATTATAAATCGAGAACTGGGAACAGCAAAAAACGAGAATCCGAACCAGGGAAGTTTTTTAATAGAAGAACTAACCGATCTTGTTGAAGAAGCTGTGCTGGCAGAGTTTGACAGAATAAATGAAAGGGGCGGCGTACTTGGCGCTATGGAAAGAATGTACCAGCGAAACAAAATACAGGAAGAAAGCCTTTTTTATGAGCACCAGAAACATACGGGCGAACTGCCACTTATTGGCGTAAACACTTTCCTTAATAAAAAAGGCAGTCCAACTATTTTGCCTGATGAAGTTATTCGTAGCACTACAGAAGAAAAGCAACAACAAATTCAAAACCTGAAAGCGTTTTTGCAGCGCAACGAACACAGGTCTGAAGAGATGTTGCGAAGACTAAAAAAGACTGCAATTAGCAACGGAAACCTCTTTGAAGAATTGATGGAAACAGTAAAATTTTGCTCTCTTGGCCAAATCACTCATGCCCTTTATGAAGTGGGTGGACAATATAGGAGAAGTATGTAATAATAGAAACCTAAAGGGTCATCGGTACTTACAGCCGGTTCTCTTTATTCGTTTCGTCTTCTCTAATAATGAATATGTATATTTTTTTTTTACCGGCAGCAGAATATCTATTAAACATCGTTGTGTCACTCTCTTGTGCTGCAGCAAAAAAATCAGCAGGTTCATCTTGCCTGGTTTTAAAAACCCCTTCAGGCGTTTACGGTTACTGTTACGTCGCACCGTAGTACGGCATATTCTTATTCTACTTATAACATGCAAAAGTTTCTACGACGATTATTGCTAAAGCCTGTAAATAAGATAGCAGACAGCTACTCTTCGAAGCCGGACAGGGAGCGTGTACATAAAGCTTTAACGGACTTATATACAAGTATTAAATCAGCAGACAATAAGAAAGGCACCCTCATAGAGTTTGATACAAACACTGATCGTTTCATCATTTTTTCTGACATGCACAAAGGAGCAAAAAACGGTGCTGATGATTTTGCCTTTTGTGAAAAAAACTACCTGCATGCGTTGGAGTATTACGATAAGAATAGGTTCAGGTACATCCAGCTGGGAGATGCTGAAGAACTTTGGGAAAACACCCTCGCGGCAGTCAAAACAGCCAACTCAGATTCCTTTGAAAAAGAAAAATTCTTCTTGAAAAGAAATGCATTTATAAAAGTATTCGGTAACCACGATCTGTTTTGGGATAATAGTCCTTTTAGCACCCGCGAACTTGAAGATATTTACGGAGAGAAAGTGCCCATTTATGAAGGGGTTGTTTTAAGAACAGTAGATGCCAATAACTCTATTGATATCTTTCTTACTCATGGACACCAGGGCGACGAGATGAGCGATGGGAACTGGTTTACAAAATGGTTCATAGCAAATCTTTGGGCGCCTTTGCAATCCTACCTTTTACTTAATCCAAATACGCCGGCCTATTATAGCTATTTAAAAACAGCCCACAATAAATTGATGTACGAGTGGGTGGCTCCGCAAAAAAATATATTATTAATAACAGGCCACACACATCAGCCCGTATTTCAATCATTAACACAGCTGGAGACTTTATATAAGAAACTTGAACTGGCACAAGAGTTAAAGGAAGAAGCAGCGATTAAAGCAATTGAAAAAGAAATACAAATAAAGCAGCAAAAGGGACAAACGCTTCCTGATTTCTCTGGTTATAAACCTACCTACTTTAATAGCGGTTGCTGCTGTTACAACGACGGCGATATAACGGGTTTGGAAATAGAATCAGGACAAATTTCACTTGTAAAATGGGAATATAATGAAGAGACTCAAATGCCAGGACGAGTCTTACTAGATACCGTTCGCCTGTCAAACCTTATGTCTGCCTAAAAGCACGAAAGCGTGCTTTTATTGTTACAAAGGTACCCTTGCTTAATAAGTCACTTCCATACCATCATTGTTAATATAAATTCGTTTGCCGTTGGCTGTTTCTATCTCATACATATCGGGCTTTCCCTGTATTTGCAACCTATAAATCGTAGCTGCCTTAAAAGCCTGCGGTTGCTTAGCCATATATACGCTTACTGGTCTTGGCGGCTGCATCAGAGGGAATTCCGTGCGCATATCGAGTCTCTGGCCTGAAGAATTATAACTTGTAATTACCCACCGGGCTCCTGTTTTATACCTGGCAGAATAAATCGTTGTATCTACATTATTTCTCGTCCATGTTGCGGCGTTAGATGCAGGAAAGTCTCTATTAAAAGAAGCTGTTATGGGCGGAGGAATGGTCCATTGACTTTCACCAACTGTACTGCGGCTGTTCCCCCAATTCGTTTGTCCGAATTGTGCCTGCCCCGATCTATCGACTGCACCCGAATTGGTCGTCACTCCTCCCTGCGACACCATAGTATTAACGTTGAAAGTTGTATCGTTACCACCTGCAACTGTGGTACTAGCTCTTTGGCTGTTTGCGTTATTTGCATTAGGAACTGTGTCAAATGTTTTTGTTGCATTTTCAGCAGCATGAACGCCGCCTGCAAAAGGACTGGTAGCAGCGGCGCCTTTTGCAGAAGTAGTGTCACCGCCATTTCTTACAAGACCATTTAAATATCTTTCGGTGGCCGTTTGCCTGGGCGATGCATTTTGACTACTCTCGGCTGCCTCGCTTTTACCGGCGTTAGTAGTACCAGCTGCCTCGGGAATGGCAGAACGGTGGGTGGTTTTACTAACCTTTGTTTTTGCCTGGCTAAACGTATTGGTATAAACAGCGGTCAGCCATATTATCAGTACAATTTTCATAAAACCTTTATTTGTGCTTAAGAAAAAGCTGCTGTAGCCGCACGGTTACAACAGCGCAGCTCTTCTTAATTATCGGTTATTACTTCTCGCGGTTTATGAGTTTAAAAAAGCGGCTTTCCTTTCCTCCTGCTGTGTGGTCCTGGTAGAGGAACGCCAACTTTCGGTCTTCAAAAGTTTCGTACCAATCCTCCCACGAAATGTCTTCCAGGGTATCTTGCCCTGAGTATCCGGGAAAATCAATTCTTAAAACGCCGCCTCCTTCCTTGTCTGCAGTAGTTTTAACACGTGAAGGTTTCCCCTCCCTTTCTTCTGCCCATTTTTTAATTACTTCAAGATCTGTCGTTGTATGTGATGATGCCTCTGACATATTATTACAGTTTATATTGTGAAATAATTACATAGAAATAACTAAAATTGTGCTAACCACAAATTGGGGAAGCATTAAAAAGCATGGGACCGCAGTACTTTAAAATTGCTTCTGGGGGTAAGCGGCCTATCTTTTGCAACGGACTGATGTATTAAAAATATAACAATGGAAAAGAAGGTATTTGGAATTATACTTACAATTTTAGGTATAGCGGGACTAATAGCGGCAGCGGTAAACTTTGTAAACTCCAGCAGTGGCAGCTACAACATAAAAATGATTACCGTATATGGTATACTTGGTCTTATTTTTTTCTTTACCGGCGTTGGTCTCATCAGAACTACTAAAGACAGGTCTTTATAGTTTTTCGGCGTTGCAAGTAAAGTAAGCGCTTATAAACGTTGTGTTTTCAAATGTAAAAAAGGCGCAGTATGCTACCGAGGCACAGCCGCAATACCAACTGATGTAATGACGATAATAATTACTTTGGAATAATTAATGGCAAGATTTTTTATCAATCATATTTCCATTTCTAAAACCTAAAAAATTAATAAACATGAAAAATGTAATTATGCTCATCAGTTCAATTGTACTTGGATCAGTAATAATTCAGCAACTTATTGGGGGTAAATCGCGCAAGCATATCAGGTCAAGAGCAGATGATCCAACCATTCCACAAATTTCTACCAAAGCCTTCTAAATACGGCTTACAGCCTACCTTATCGTCCCTGCTTTCAGCGGGGATTTTTTTGTTTTAAGAGCAACCTCTATTTCGGATTCTGAAAGTTGTGTCTTTTTTTATTGTCAGTGCTTTCAACTTCTAAAGGGCAATTCTAGTAAATAATAAAAGATATTTTAGGGCAGGCGTTACAACCTAACTTATCATTTCTACCAATGAACATGTTTATTTTTTTTACCAGCAGCAGAATGTCTATTAGACCTCGTTGTGTCACACCCTTGTACTGCAACAAAAAAATAAGCAGCTTCATTTTGTCTGGTTTCAAAGCCCCTTTAGGGTTTGGGGTTACTCTTGCGTCGCCCACTTACTGTTTTTAACGATGCAGCTTCCGCACATAGTAGAACAAAGGTGATGTGAGCAAGGGTTCAACGTTTTAGAATTTCTTGCTTTCTGTCTTTTATTAATATTCGTAAAAGTTTCTTTAGTTCTATGGTCAATAGATTTTGGCTTGGTCAACAATTTGCTATTGATGATGAACCCATAGTAAGTTGAAAAACAAGAGTCTGTTAATTTTCTTCAACTTCGTAAAAACAAAACATAAAATGAAGAACAGCTTTTTCCTTTTCGTATTATTCGCTTTCGCGGCTTCTTGTAAAAATGATGACAGCGGAAACAGTATCGACAATGCCAACCCGTCGCAGTTCGCTTATACCATCAAACATCCTTTTCAATGGGAATGGGGCAATAAGAACAATATTAAAATGGCACTTGATGGTTTAAAGGCATACGAAAAAGGTAATGTATCAGCCGCTTTCAAAGATTATGCAGATACAGTATTATTACAAATGGATGGCTTTGAAAAAAGAATGAGTAAGGATAGCTTGCTATCATTTTTCTTGCGGGAGAGAAGTGCAATAAAAAGAATGGGAATAGAGATGAATGATTATTTGACTGTAAGATCTAAAGATGGAAAAAGTGAGTACGTGTCTCTGTGGTACAAGCAATTGTGGGAGGACCAAAATGGTAAGATCGATTCGATAGAGTGCATGGACGACCTTTCCTTTAAAAATGGAAAGATTATTTTATGGAATGAAAAAGTAAGAAGATACCCTGGTTCTGCGCAATAAGAGAGATCACAAATGTCGGTGATATCGATGTTAGAAGTGAATGGTCATGTAGAGTGATTAAATCTACTACGCCGTATACGATGTAAGTTATATTAGGTAAGCCATCCAACAGGATGGCTTACCTTCTTTCGATGATACTTCAAACTCCCACTATTTCTGAGGAGGAGTTGTAGTTCCACTTCCTGTCCCTGTTCCAGTTCCGCTTCCCGATCCTGTAGTTTCTGATCCTGATGTGGTGGTACCACCTCTTGTCGACCTGTGCTTCTTCTTCGTACTTTGTCCGTGCTGACTTCCTTTGTTCGTACCTCTGTTCATTGTGCTACCTCCCGAACCTGATCCACCTGTGCCACTTTGGCCTGTACCGGCACCTGTGCCACTTCCCTGGCCTGAGCCACTACCTTCTCCGGTTGTGCTTCCCGATCCGGTCTGACCGCTACCGGTACTCGACTGTCCGGTTGAACCTTTGTGTTTTGTTTTTCCCTGTGATCCTGCTCCAGATCCGGTTTGAGCAGCAAGAGATAAACTTCCCAGCGCAAATAATGCAACGATGAATGTCTTTTTCATAACTACAATCTTTTTCATAACCGTTTCAAAGCTTAGACCATTTTTTTTCCTTGTAAAACAACCGGGCGATATAATCAGGTTGGGGAAATTTTCCAGGATTTCAGGGGCTAAAGTATTTCCAGCAGAATAAATTGTGCAAGTAGTTGGTCAACTTATTGCAATTATTTGTAATGTGGTTGACAGGCTAGTTGATAAAGGAAGCAAGAAGGATAGTGGCTGTTGAAAACAGGGAAGTTTTCCTTGTTTGTCTAACCGTTTAAGTTATGATCCCTTTCTTTTGGGCGAAGCCTTTTTCAAGTTGTTTCCACTATCGCTACGTTGTGCGTCTGCTCTGCTTTGCGACATAGCTGCTTTCGATGCCGAGCCGGCGGGGGAACCGCTCATTTCACCCCCTCCTGCACCACCGGTACCCATTGGACTTCCTGGCGTAGTATCCTTACTACCGTGATATTGTCCGCTGCCTCTTACCTGCGCTGAAGTCTTTTTAACAGTACCATTATTCTTACCGGCTTGTGCGGCGGTACCTTGAGCCTTTTGTGCATCTGCTAATAAGGCACTTCCCAGCAACATGCCTAGTATCAAAAGATTTTTCATAATTACCGATTTTTTAAAATTGCTTTAAAATTTTATCCGGTTACTCTTCAAACTCTATTACCCGAAGTTGTTATGCTATAATCCACGTTAGTCCCTTTCAGATAAAGCCTCTTTAAACTTCTGTTCATTTTCGATATCCTCCTGCGTAATTTGCCTTTTATCGTTAGGATCAAAGGGATTATGAACCGTCAACGGTTTTTGATTGTCAGTTTGCTTGTCTTCCGGTTGCTGCTGCGAGTGTATCGTGCTGTTTTTGTCGTTTTCCATAAAATCTTTTATTTATAATATAAAAAATAAGGCCAGAATCAAGAAAGGAGAAATTTTCTTATGAAATTGTAAAGCCTCTCTGGTTTCCCTAAAATAAAAAATCTGTATACAAGCCTCTTTATGACTTTTGTATACAGATCTGGTTCTTCTGCTTATTTTTTATTTACAAACTATTTCGATAGCTGATCAATTAACACGACCGTCTTTTTTATCCTTGCTACGTCCAATAATATAGCCGCCTGCGCCACCCACAACTCCACCAACAACTGCTCCAAGGCCTTTCTTTTTGCTAATAATAGCTCCGGCCACTGCGCCTGTACCCGCACCTATCGCAGCACCTTTCGCAGCTTTACTCCATCCTTTCTTTTTTGTCGCAACGGGTGCAGATGCGGTACCTGCGCTGGAAGAACCACCTCCTGAAGAACCTCTTTTGCTATACCCACCTGAGGACCTTGTTCCGGTACTGCGGGTACTTTTGTTTGCAGTACTGCGGCGGGTAGTCGCAGTTGGTGTTTTTACAGCGGCGGGAGGCGTAGTAGTTGCAGCAAGATTTTGTGCTGGTTGATTTGGATCAACTTTTACATAACGACTTCCGTCACCTGCAATAATTGTATCGCTTACTCCTTTCAGTTCAATTACCTGTCCTTTATCTGCAAACGAATTGTTTCTAAAACTGTTAGTATCTGTTGTGGCAGTAGTAGTCTGCGTACTTGTCTTCGGATTACTATTACATGCTGCAAATATTGCTGCCATTGTAACTGCTAATAATTTCGTTTTCATAATTGTAAATTTAAAAATGTATAGTTTATCTATTTGTTGCTTTTTTAATTTTAAAAATCGCAGCTTTAACTGTTTGATCGTACTAAGAGAAAACTATGCCAGAATTAAAATAACGGCGGTTAAACAAGTAGAAGGAATTGAAAAGCAATAAGTTGGGGAATAAATATTAACGATTCTAATACAGGCAATTGGTAGCTATTAACACAAATTAGCCAGGATGGAAACGTAAAATAATAGCAGTAGAGAGTGGCTTATAAGACGCAATAGTAATAGGAAACAGACAGTAAAGAACACGGCAAAGGATAGGGAAATTGTAATTGCCAGATAACTAATGAGTAGGCTTAATTAATTTACCCGCCGATCCTTCATCTAAAAACCAATGCACCGGTTTATTTGCCGCAACAATAAGCTGGGCAGGTGATTTTTCTGGTTCATACTTCCCCTTCAGAACTTGTTGAACTACATCTTCTTTCTTTTTTCCTGTTATTAAAAACGCTTTTACAGCAGAAGCATTAATTGCTGTAATAGTCAGGGTCACTTTGTATAAGTCATCCTGTTTGTCGTAAACCGGCATCACCCATCCGCTATGATGATGGCTTTCTTGTGAAAAAGGATATAGCGAGAGCAGATTTCCTTTCTCGCCCATTCCTAATATAACCAGGTCAAAAGTCGTGTTACCGTTATTAAAATAGGTCTTTAGTAAATCTTCATATTTTAAAGCAGAGGCCTCGGGAGATATATCAGTTCTTATACCATGAACGTGATTTTTTGGAACAGGTAAGGTATCTATCAACATTTTCAACACTAATGCCGGATTGTTTTTTTCATCAGTGGAAGAGATGAAACTCTCGTCACCCCAAAAAAGGTGGATTTTGTCCCAGTCAATTTTGGTTGCATAATCGGTAGCAAGTATCTTATATACCAGCTTAGGCGTGTCGCCGCCCGATAAAGCGATTGTAAAGCTTCCCTGTCTCGTCAATGTTTCTTTGACCAGGTCTGCTAACCATTCGGCAAAAGCATAACAGGTTTCCCTTTCGTTTTTATAGATGTGGAGTTTTGGCATTGAACGTGTTTATACTGTATGTAAAACTCTAATGTATAAACAAGCAAAAAATAAGCCGCACCGTTTTGCTGTTTTTATCGTGAAACGTTTACCGGGTTGAGATGTAATTTTGATAAATATTAATATTATGACTAAGATGATAGAAGAGTTTAATGACTATCGCGTTAAAATGAATGAAGTTATTCTCAGCAAGAATAACCTTGTTATGAAAAGGCTTTGGAACCTTGATACCAATACGTATGAAGAGGGAGCGCTGGATAAAAAAACAAAGGAGATGCTTGGACTGGTTGCCAGCATGGTGTTGCGTTGTGACGACTGTATAAAATATCACTTAGGAAAGAGCTACGAATTAGGAGTTACTACCGAGCAGCTGTACGAGATTTTTGCTGTAGCAAATATTGTGGGAGGTACGATAGTTATACCCCACACCCGCAGGGCAGCAGAATATTGGGAAGAGTTACAGAAGTCGTAATAGCAAACGCTTTCATGCCCCGCTAACCGGGTTCAGGAATTACATCAAAACCCGGCGGGCATTCATTTCTAAAGCCTACAACAACCAATGAAGTTGCTTCAATAGAATTACTAAAAGGGTGCGAAGCAACGACTGTAGAATTTAATTACGAAGCATGCTATCAAAAGCTTAATTTCAGATACCAAAATAAAACCATTTTCTTTTTTAGTAGTGAATAGCCAAAAAAAAGCGAAACCAACAGTATCACGGTTTTATTTAGCGAATTTTACACCCTCAAAATAAGGAAGTATTATCATGTCAACGTTAACAGAAGCAAGGCCGGTAACATTAACCGCTAAGGATTTCGCTACTGACCAGGAAGTTAGATGGTGCCCCGGTTGCGGCGATTATTCTATTTTGGCGCAAGTGCAAAAGATAATGCCAGGCATAGGCATTCCGAAAGAAAACATTGTTATTATTAGCGGCATAGGTTGCAGCAGCCGTTTTCCATATTATATGAATACCTATGGCATGCACAGCATCCATGGCCGGGCGACCGCTATTGCCAGTGGTTTAAAGGCTAGCCGCCCAGAGCTAAGTGTTTGGATTGTTAGTGGTGATGGCGATAGCCTCAGCATTGGGGGCAACCATACAATACATCTTTTAAGAAGAAACTTTGATGTTAACCTTCTGATGTTTAATAACCAGATTTATGGTTTAACCAAAGGTCAATACTCGCCCACAAGTGAAAAGCAAAAAGTTACCAAAAGCACCCCGTACGGAAGTATAGATCATCCTTTCAATCCGCTTGCGCTGGCGCTCGGTGCAGATGCGACTTTTATTGGCCGCAGCATGGATCGCGATCCTAAGCACTTACAGGCCATGCTCACAAGAAGTCATCAACATAAAGGTGCTTCGTTCCTCGAAATCTATCAGAATTGTAACATCTTTAATGACGGTGCTTTCGAGATTTTTACAGAGAAATCAACAAAGACCGAAGAAGCTTTATTTCTTGAACATGGCAAGCCGCTGGTATATGGTGCAGCACGCGATAAGGGAATTAAGATTGAAGGCCTTCGTCCGGTTGTTGTCCAGTTAGGAAATGGTGTGACTGAGGATGATCTTTGGATACACGATGAGAACGATTTTTATAAGGCACAGGTACTTGTAAGAATGTTTGACGACCCTCAGCAAGCCGTTCATTTTCCGCGACCTTTTGGTGTTTTTTATGAAACAGAAAGAGCATGCTATGAAGACATTATGCAATTGCAGATAGAGGAAACAATCGCAACAAAAGGTGCAGGAGATCTTGATAAGTTATTACGTGGTAGAGAAGTGTGGGAAATAGCAGGATAATGAGTTAATGATAGATTTTTTTGAAAAGCCAGTTCAGTTTTGATCTGGCTTTTTCTTTTTGGTGTAGCTATTAAACCTACATCGATAAAGGCATTTATGTTACCAGCATTAGTACTCTATTCATTCGTACGTTGCGTCGCACTCTTGTGCTTTTTATGTATTGGCAACAAGCGTTGTGATTATAGTTTCCAGTGTTCCTAAATGAACAGATTCTTATACATTTCCTGCTTGGTAAGTTCTTTTATAGCGCCCGGTTCAAGCCCCTGTATTGTGATCGCTTCAATTCTATACCTTATCAATCGTAATGTAGGAAAACCGACCTTAGCAGTCATTCTTCTTACCTGCCTGTTCTTGCCCTCAACAAGAGATAAGCTGAGCCAGCTAACAGGTATCTCTTTTCTAAATCTTATGGATGGATGTCTTTCGAAGACGTGTGGTGGTTGATCAAAAGAGGCTGCTTTGCATGGTAATGTTTTATGTAGCTTACCATCTATCGATATGGTTACACCAGATCGTAATTCATTCAATGCTTGTGGCGTTACAGCGCCTTCCACCTGCACCCAATATTCCCTTTCGTGTTTGTGTGTTGGACTCAACAAAAGATGATTTAGTTGAGTATCATTTGTTAGTATCAATAAGCCTTCACTATCATAGTCTAAACGTCCAACAGGGTATACATCTTTAGGCACATCAAATACATCTGCAAGACTTTTTTTACCACCTTCTGAAGTGAATTGGCTAAGTACCTGGTAGGGCTTGTAAATGATGAAATAACGTTGCATATAACAATAAAAAAGCCCGGTATAAAACCAGGCTTTAATATATGGATGGGTTAGTAAGTACCAGGAAATAAATTTCCTTACACAATATTAAAAATTGTTTCTTCTAACACAAAAATTTTCTTTCATTATTTTATACACATTTTTCTTTTTTTTGTTAATAAGGATACTTTTGACTTCCTGAAAACACCCGTTCAAATAAGATGTTTACTGCTAGCCGCAACAGGCTTTTTACAACTATTAATGCTATCGTCACAATTCCTGAAAGTACCATGAATAAAGGCTTACAGCGATTTTGGATGGCGTAGTAAGTTTCGATAATTATAAAATAAATTTTTATAAATTCTACTCACTCATGTTTCAAATCAGGGTTCGTAATAGCAATAAGGCTAGCTGAAAAATTTTGTATAAAAGATGTGAGTCATTTTATTTTCATCCTCCGTATTAGTGCTTCGCTACCAGGATGTTTTTTATATTCAACTCATCTGTCAGCGTTAACCATTTGCGGCCTTCTTACAAAGGAAAATAATGACATTTGTAACCGATAATAGGAACGAGGTATAACAGCTCACCTGCTCAAAATAATACTTCAATTAAAGAGTCATGCATCGCTTAATAGTAAAGCATAGATGAGTGCTAATTTTAAGACAATAGTTGGTGAAATGCTTCTTTGCTTTCAGCGAATATTACCTTTGTTAAAATCATTATTATGAAGTTTCCTGCTCCCGTTTCTGTTCAATGGATTGCTGATTTAATTGGTGCTGACGTATTGGGTCATGCTGAGTCTTTTGCAACAGGAATTAACGAGATACATCGTGTTGAGCCCGGAGATCTTTGCTTTGTTGATCATCCAAAATATTACGACAAGTGCTTAAACAGTGCGGCCTCTTTTATTATCATCAATACAAAAGAAGTTTCTATTCCTGGTGGCAAAACCTTGTTGGTACTTGGTGATCCTTTTGAGGCTTATTTAAAAATTGCAAATCATTTTCGGCCTTTTGTTCCATCAGAAAAAGCAATAAGCACTTCGTTAAAAGTTGGCGCCGGTACTGTTATTATGCCTAACGTATTTATTGGCAATCATGTAACTATTGGAAAGGATTGTATCATTCATCCAAACGTCTCTATACTTGATTATACTGAGATTGGTAATAACATTATTATACAAGCGGGAACTGTTGTTGGCAGTGATGCCTTTTATTATAACACGAAGAAGAATCGCGATGTATGGTATAAAAAAATGCAAAGCTGTGGCCATGTTGTAATTGAAGATTTCGTAGAGATTGGAGCGGGCTGTACAATTGATCGTGGGGTTACTGCTGATACAAGAATTGGTGCAGGTACCAAACTCGATAATATGGTTCATATTGGCCACGATGTGGTTATCGGAAAGAATTGTTTGCTTGCTGCACAAGTAGCTATTGCAGGCGGAACAACATTGAAAGATGGAGTTACGCTTTGGGGCCAGGTTGGCTTAAGTAAAACACTAACAATTGGTAACAATGTTACGGTGCTTGCGCAGAGCGGAGTAGGGAAAGATCTCGCGGACAATACTGTTCACTGGGGATCGCCATCGGAAGACGCTTTAACTAAAAAAAGAGAGTTGATTTGGGTTAGACGTATCCCCGAATTATGGAAAAAGGTGATGGAAACTAAATAAACTAATTTCAACTTTGCTGCAGAACTGCTACTACCCAAAAGCGAAAGGGCATGCAATTAATACTGCGGTAGAATCAGCAATTTTAATTAATATTCAATCAAAAAAAGGCGGCTCCATCAGCTATGTTCCTAACAGGAATTTTCAATTTAATCCGCCATTTCTTTACTTAAGATTCTTTCCAGCAGTTCAATTCTTTCAAGGGAAGGGAGGCAGGTAAATATGCCACTGTCAGCACCCTCCCTAATTCCTCTTACAAAAAGGTAAATAACACCACCGAAATGTAGGTTATAATTAAAACCCGGCAACCGGGTTTCCAGGTACTTTTTGGCTGCAACGGTGTACAGCAAGTATTGTAGATGATAATTGTTTTCACTCATTGCTTCTGCCAGCAATTCTTTCTTATAGTACTCAATTGAATCTCCCAAAAAATTAGACTTCCAGTCAAGGATGTAGTACTTGTTGTTATGCTCAAAAAACATATCCATTTTGCCATTCATTACGCCTTCCAGATCGTGGTTATATTTTAGGCTGATACGGGCTTCCTTAGTCTCAAGAGCAGTAAGATCTGCAGGATCAAATAACTGCACATTAAAATCGAATTCTAATTCATTCAAGCGTTTTTCCTGGGTTATGTCTGAAAGGGTAAATGTGTCGCCACTTACTTGCAGCGTTACCTCCGTTAGGCGGGTTAGCAAGTTCATTAGCATGGCAGCGTAGTCGATATGCCGGGGCATAAATCTTTTTAAAGCAGCCAATATATTCCGCTCCCAATTGCGATCATTTGTAAAATCTATATTCTCGAAAATGTAGTGCAACAGGTTACCGGTTTTATTGCCCTTGATCAGCTGTTTAAAAATGAAGTGATCATAGTCATTACCAGCACTACCAGAATTGTTTTTAGGAGTTGTAGTATGGGTGCTTGCGAGGGATGTATAACTCATCTTTCTCCAGTTGACTTGCGAAAGCATAAAGCTAACCGGTTTAGTACTCGTTGATTCTAGTACTTCCTCGGCTTTAGAATAATAATACTTTGCAGGAATAGTAGCAGATTCTTCAAAACTGATAAGGGTTGGATCAACGCCTTTAAGGGAGGTTACAAACGGCACCAAAGAAGAGTCTTTATAATAATTTGCAAGACTTTTATTTAGGTAACATTTGTACACAGCACGTGTAATGGCAACATATATCAGCCGCCTGTTTTCTTGTTCGGTTTGTTCATCTACAATTTGTTGCTGCTCAGGATTCAATTGCTCGCTGTCAGCAAAAATATAATCGCCTGTTTCCGTGTCTCTGAAGCTGCAAAAACGAAAATGTATTTTTGTGTCAAGGTCCAGAAAAGGTGCAAAGACAATGTTGTATTCAAGACCCTTGCTCTTATGAAGTGTTACAATTTTTACCGCCTCTTCGTCGCTTTCTACGCGTTGCTCAAACTCATCACCTTCCGTTTGCATTCCGTCAATTCCACGTTTTAGCCAGCTCACTAATTCCAGCGCTGAAAACTGTTTTGCAGATTGTACCTTATGCAGCACTTCAATTATTTGAAAGAGATTAGCAATCGTACGTTCGCCATTTTCGGTATGATGGTTTAGCAAAAGGGCCCTTACCTGGTAGTCGGAAACAAACTTCATTAAAACACTGTATACTCCATCTTTGTCCCAAATGCTTTTGTATTCCCTAAAATTATTCAACACCGTTTCTTCGTTTAGATCAAGAACAGCTCTTGTATCATAACCGGTAAAAGGAGACAATAAGGCTTTGTTGATAGCTGACCGGTTTAGGTCAATCAATGCTTCCAGTAGGTATAATACATACAAAGACTCTTCGGATTGCAAAATCTTTGAATCGTCAATGGTAACTGCGGGAATTCCTCGCTTAGCGAGACAAGTCTTTACTGCAATTGCCTGTTTGTTTTTTCTAACAAGTATACCTATATCTGAAGGTCTTATGCGCCTGGAGCTACCTTTTTCATCTATCGTATAATGTTCCTTTTCAAGCAGGTTAATGATTTGCGCTGTTACAGTTTCTGCTATTTCACTATTGTTCTGATTACCATAAATCGTGATCGGAACATCGGGGTGACCATTAAGAAACAGAGCTCCTTTTTTATTATCCGGTGGAGAATCTACATTGATATAATCAATCGAATGTTCCTGGCCGTTAAAATAAAAAGTATCGAAATCTATATGAGGCTTGAAGAACAGGTTCATTGCGTTAATAAAGGGGGCAGAGGAACGGTAGTTTACATTCATTCCATATTTATGATCTACCTCATCCGACGCTTTAAAGTAGGTGAAGATGTCGGCCTTTCTCCATGCATAAATCGATTGCTTTGGGTCACCTATATAAAACAAGATATTTTGTCCGGTTCCAAAAGTGTTTTGAAAAATTTCATACTGAAGTTTGTCGGTATCCTGAAACTCATCTACAAATATGGCGCGGTACTTTTTCTGTAATGAAGTAACCAGGTTCGTGTTATGATGATGTACAATAGCCTTATGCAGGTTCACAATCATATCGTCAAAACCAAGAAGGCTGTTTCGTTGCTTATATTGATCAATGGCTTTTGTAACTGTACCGATAGCATGACAGTAAATTTTATTAATAACCGATTGAAGAAGGTCCTTCTTTTCTTCTACCAGGTCATCACATTCGCTGTGCTGCATTATTATATCACCATATAGCTTATCAATATACCCCGTGCCCTTTTTGCTAACCACAACAGTTACAAATTCGGCCGGTGTATCTACCAGGTGCAGCAAACTGGTTTTGGCCCATTTGTTAGCTTCTGTTATAGATTTAAGGCGATCTGCATTGTTCCTGATATGCTCGTAAACACATGCCTTAATTTCCTTGTCTTTGTCTGCCAGTTCTTTTATTGTCTTCGAAAAGCTTACCTGGTCCTCATCGCAAATCGAATAACTTTCATTTTCATCGTATTCAAAATATTTTTTACCAGATAGATGTTCTCTTATAACTGATGCTATATCTGACCTGCTTAAACCGTGCTCTATTAATTGTCCCAGCAGCTTTACATTGAGTGCGGTGATATTCTCCCTCCAAAATTTATTTACCTCACTTTCTATTAATGAAACGATATCTTTTAAAGTATCAGAGCCAAATAGCTGGTTGGTTTCAAAAGCAAATTCAGTAAGCGTTTGCTGGCAAAAACTATGGATCGTAAGCACAGAAGTTTCATCAAGAAATAGGACCGCGTCTTTTAGTTGTTGCTGAACTTCTTCCCGTGAAGTAAAATTTATTGCTTGCGCTACCAAAGCCGAAATGGTAGAGTCATTAATTGTATTTCCAAGGCTCGCTTTATGCCCCTGCCTGATAAATAATCTTATCCTTTCTTCAAGTTCAGCTACAGCGGCTTTTGTAAATGTCACCATCAGAATTTCTTTTATAGAAATCTTGTTCTCCAACACTAGTCGCAAAACCATTATCGCGATAGAGTAGGTTTTACCGGTACCTGCACTAGCCTCTATCAGGTTGCTGCCAGCCAAAGGAACGGTAGAGGCGTTAAAATCTTTAATATTCATTAGAACCGCGATTTATGGATTGTTGGTATTAGTAGAAAATACATGACGAAGCGTGGTGTATGCAGACCCACAACACTTGCTTCGATCATATATTTTTTTGTTACAAACATTTAAACTTTTCTGTACATCGTTGTGTCACTCACTTTTACTGTAAATCGGTATTTGGCTGCTATTACATTTTGCTTTTGTCCGAACTAGATTGTCATTATTGCTCTGAATCGATCGGATATGAAGTAGTCTAGACGGTTCTTAAGTTGTTTGACCAGCAACGTTCTATCATCCCACTTATCTCAAACATCCAATAAATCCCAGTTCAGACATCACCCTTTTGCATAATATATCTCAAACAACTCCTTAGCCTCGCCAAATATCTCTTCACTGTTTTGCTGGTATTGCTCAAAGACTCCTTCCTGGTCGAAGAAACCAAATGAATGTTCCTTTTTTATGTACACATCACACGCATCGCTTTCACAATACTTGTTCACCAAAACCTTAAACTTGTCCTGGGTTAAACCTCCAATGTCAGCCGGACTTTTGTTGAAATCAGGATAGAACATTAGAATCTCTTCGTGCCCGAGTTTATAGAGGTTTAGCAATTTTTGCAAAGTTTTCAATGCACTCTTTTTACTTCTGCTACTTTCGTCAATTTTATACACTTTATTCCTGGCAGAAGAAATATAAAATAGGTCAAGGGGATTGCCGGCAGCTATTGCAATGAGATACCTAATGTATGCTTCCAGCAAATACTTGCTTTCATTCTTCGAAAGTGAAATAGATACAAGCTTACCATCGTAAATTCTGCCCTGCTTGCCTTTAAGAATAGTATCGTTAATAGCTAGTTCAATGTGCATGCTTTCTTCATCAGCATCTCCGATACAATTAGTTACCAACTCTTTTAAAGGATTTACAGACTCCACAGTACTTGTGAGTACCCAGTCTGCCATATTTTTTAAAGGCAGACTGCCGGTAGCAACTCCCTTGTTTCTGTACTGCGTCAATTCATTAAAGTCTGAAAACAAGAGATCCTGTTTCATCTGCCAGGATTGCAAACCGTCGAGTTCAAATATTTCATTTTCCGGCAATAGCACATTATCCTGTTCGTACCTGATGCGAAGCACATTATTGTAATAGGCTTTAAAAGGATTTTTAAAGAAGCTGATGAAAGATTCAAGAGACACTTCATTAAAAGTTAAGGGAGCTGTTGTGTTGGCATAATTGGCTTCAGCCGGCTGTTTAATTGTTTTCGCCCCGCCTAAATAATTGTACAGTCGCTTATGCTGTAAATGATATTTATGACTGAAAGCATGCAGAGGGTGAGTGGTAACTATTGTCTCCCTCACACTAAATTTTTCATCCTTTACGCCCGATTGCACGTAGTCTATTAATTCATCTATCAACACCGATGGCGGCATAACGGTATTGTCTTTAGCGCTGCGACCTATATAGCTCATGTACAAGTACTGCTGAGCAGAAAGTAGTGTTTCAAGAAAAAGATGCTTGTCATTTTCTTTTACATTCCGGTCACCTTTTCTTTTTTCCTGCTCCATTAAGTTAAAACTAACCCTTGTCTCCTTGCGGGGAAATTTGTCAAAATCAAGCCCTAACAAAGCCACTACCTTAAAAGGAATGCTTCGCATAGGGATCAATGAACAAAAGGTAATGCCGCCCGATGCAAACGCGTTTGAACGGGTCTCAGTGGTAAGTGAATTAACGAAACTGTGTTTAAAAACATCGAAACTGATCTTGTCCTTCACCACATCGTTCAGCACATATAACTTTTCAAGATTTCGCAAGAGCAGTTGATAATCCTCATCGCTGTTGTCTTCCGTTTGATAGATTAATTTATCAATCACCTGTTCAATGTATTCTCCCCATTCGGTAATGGTTCTTGCGTGTCTGCGATCTTCAATGGTTGAGACGAGCACTTCAGCAAAATGACAAAAACGTATCAGTTCAAACGAGTCTTCGCCTTCTGCAATGTCCAGCGGGTAAGTAGTGTAGCCATCAACGTTGTATGCTTCCTCACCGCTCATGCAAATGCCATACATAATTCTTCGGATACCATTTTTCCAGCTTACATAAATGGTTTCATCTTCCTTTCTGCCTTCAATCCCGAACCTGATATTGGCTTTATCAACAGCCTTTCTTATTAACTCTATATCTGTAATCGAAAACCTTTTCCTGGTATAACTCGAATCTAATAACTGCAATACCTCCTCGGCTTTAAAATTGTCTTCACTTAATGCCAACACAGATTGAAGCGCACTAAACAAATTATCACTTATAGTAAAACTTTCGTCGGCAATAGTAAACGGAAATTTATAAGGCGCGGAATTGAAAACAGCTTTTATGTAAGGCGCGTAAGCGTCAATATTGCTTACCATTACCACAATGTCTCTTGCAGATAGAAACTCAGATTTCTGATCAACCAGATGCACCAGGTAGTTATACAAAACCTCCACCTCGCGTGCAGTCGTAAAGCAGGCATTAATAGTTATTGAACCATCGGCTATATCACCTTCTGTCAGTTCATTCCTGGCCCCAACGTCATGATTATGAAAAATATCATTTTGAATTTTCTTCAGCAAAGTTTGGGTAGAAGGTTCAGGAGATTCTATATCAACGTACTGATTTAAGAATTCTTCACTTTCAAAGAACATGCTGAATGTGTCTTGCAATACTCTTCCCCATCCGGTCAGCAAAGGGTTGCCTGCACTTTTCAAATCCGAGGCATTCAACTTCACCCTGCTCTTTTGCCTCCAAAGTGCCAGTTGCTTTTCGCTTCTGTCTTCAAACCAATAAACAGCAGGTGCAGGGTTTAGCAGGTGAAAAGTAACATTTACAATTTTGGCCAGCTCATAAAAAATATGAACGTGGTAAGTAGTTATAATAGACAGCCCGAAAACATGAATATTTGGAATTTGTGCTTTGAGCTTCCGTTGTTGTTCCGGTTGTTTTAAAGCCTCAATTATAGATTTGCCAATTACAGTTTTATCCGGCATACTATCGCCTAAAATGGCTTTCGCCTTTACCCACAAAAACTTTTGCCATGCACTAGCCGACTCAAATCCGGTTGTGTTGCCGTTCCAATCCCTGATCATTTCTGGCCGGTAAATCTGGTATTGATCAAAAAGGTCAGCGACTTTTTTAGCGAGCGCCAGGCGCTTTACATCGTCGTTGGTATAGTAGTTTGCTATGGACCTGAATGCATCCTGGAACTCTTTGGATGATAAAAGCGTAAAAAGTACCCATTGCAATATTTCGGGCGAAAGCGCCTGCTTGTTTTGCGAGCCCAGTTTATAATAGATCTCATTAACCAGGTCGTTCGGCTTCACAAACTTGCAATTGGCAACAATACCCAGTCTTGCCGCCATCTTAATCTTCAGCCAGTTATTCATCCCCTGGGTCTGGGTAACAATATATTGCGGTTGAAAAACGTGGTTTTGCTGCCCGTGCAACTCCTCTGAAAGTTGACGCGCCAGGTGCTCCAACGAATTCGACCCGTTTATTTGTAAGCTCATTTTAATTAAATTAATGCTGCTTTGCTGATAACGCTTTTTATTTTAGTGACCAGCATTTGTTCTCCACCAAACCCCGCTTGTGTCACTCACTGGTACGCTATCTTTTCATAGCAGCCACCTTAAGGCCCAACTTTCTTCTTCCTAATCAGATTCATCCAATCCTTCCCAAACATCCCACCCATCCCAGTTCAGACATTATTCCTCAAACCTTTCCATTATCCCCGAAGCTCTTTCAACCAACCCTTCCGCCGTATGCAAAATAACTGCTTCACTTCCCTGCAGGATCACTTTTGATTTTGCCCGGGTAACACCGGTGTATAAAAGTTCTCTCGTCAATATTTGTACGTTAAGGTTGTCAGGCAAAACCACCAGCACCTTATCATACTCCGACCCCTGGCTTTTATGAATTGTCATAGCAAACACCGTTTCAGACTCTGCTATATACCCTGGAAAAACTGACTTTAGTTCTTTATTGCTATCCTCAAACCATGCTTTTGGCAACCCATTTTCGTCAGGCCTTATAATTCCAACATCGCCGTTAAATAAGTCAAGCGAGTAATAGTTTCTGGTGACTATAATGGGGCGGTTTTCATAGTACTCCGAACGTTTATCAATCAATTTCTTTTTTCTTAAATAATTTTCGATTGCTGTATTTAAGCTGTACAAACCATGCTCACCTTCCCTCACTGCACACAACACTCTTAGCTCGTTTAATTTTTGTAATGCCTTTTTTATATCCGGTTCCTTTATGTATGCAGCGTATCCATCAACAAACTGTTCGAATAACTCGTTGTCATACTTCGTATCAATCGTTACCTGTTCGTCCTGATTATTTTGCAGGTATTCCTGCAACGTTTCTATGTCGTTTTTAATGATCGCCTTACTGAATTTTCCAATGCCTTTGTCACTTGTAAAACGGTGGCTTCGTTTTAACTCGATAATATGTTCAGATAAAAGATGGGAATTGCCTTTTGATATATAATCAGCATGAATTTGTCTTTGAGTGTCAGAGATAAACGAGTTTATCAGGGCTGCTCTTCCCAATGACAAAATTGTTGATCCTGACTGGCTCTTGCATAGGTCACCAAATAAACTCCCCGCCTCAACTGAAGCCAGCTGATCTTTATCGCCCAGGAGTATCAACTTCGTTTCCGGGCCTATCGCATCTAAAAGCTTTGCAAACAGCGCCACATCAATCATGGATGATTCATCTACTATTACGACATCATAATTTAAAGGGTTCTCCTTATTATGTTTAAAGTAAGGAGAATCTGGAATGTACTTTAACAGCCTGTGAATAGTTGCAGGAGCAATGTTTTGAAACTTTTCTTTTATATCCGCCGCCGCATCCAAAGCTGAGCCTTTTAGAGACTCTGACATTCGGACTGCTGCTTTGCCAGTAGGGGCAGCTAATGCAACTTTAAGATCGGGGTTAATTGTATAAAGTATAGCAAGTATCTTAGCCACAGTAGTTGTTTTTCCCGTGCCAGGCCCACCTGTAATTATTGTAAAATTGTTTAGTACACCAGATACTGCTGCCACCAACTGCCAATCAATATTTTCAATAGGAACGCTGCTTGCAGAAGAACCGGAGCTTTTGAAGAGTGACGTAATAAACTGAGCATGACCGGTTAGTTCTTGTGTCTTTTTTTCAACCTGGCCTTTTTCACTCTCAATAAACGCTTTTATCCTTGTTAAAATAGCCGTTTCGTAATTAAAGTATCTCTGCAAATACAGCCTGTTATTATGCAATACAAATGGCTGCTTTGCTCCATCTTTAAGGGTTACCAGCGGTTCTTCCTTTAATCTTGCTATATTATTTGATACTAATTTCGAATCGAAAAAAGGCATTTCTTCCAGTTCGACCGCAGTGTCATCTATGTTTATACAAATATGCCCTTCACTTAATTTTTTAGAAACTAAAAACGCAAATGGTTTAAGTGTTTCGCTTTTAAAAAATTCTGCAAATTGCTGATGAACGTTATGTAAGGTTTGCATAGAAAATCATTTAAACTATAACTTAAAAGTGAAGGAATAGAAAACCAGTTTTACCTTTTATAGGTAATAGTGGAGGATAAAGCGGTGTTATGCACAATAGCGACAAAATTAAGGCTGTCTGTGTTTATGTAATTTCAGTTTATCCCTTTTCTTTTTGCTATGAACCTTTTCGCTTGCCTTATTTAAATTAGCCCAAATACTAATTATCAAAATTTGTCACTATTTGAATAGCTGTTTTAAATTTCTATACCTGGTCAAACGTCAACAGTAGACATACTTCTATTTTGCTGCCGCTGCAGGAATACTTGTTTAAAAAGAACATTGACTCTACTGGTCTCTTAATAATGATCGTTTCTGAAGTTGTGTACTTTTTAGCAAAGAAACTGACGGAGAATGAAAAATATCGGGTGTATCAAATAGAGCTTTAAATGCATTCAGCAGGTTTAAATTCGGCGGAGGGAGCTTTAGTAGCGCACGAGCGGGAGCTAAATATTAAGGGACTTTTAAAGTCTTCTGCGAAAACCTTTCTAACTTCTGCTATTTGTTTTTGCGTCGAGCTTTTGATTGGTACGAATTACCTGCCAATACTCTTTTCCATACCCTAATAATATTTCCGCCCCTGCGGCAATATCTTTCGTGGCATCTACAAATACTCTAAGACCGTCTACTACAAACTGCGCATTATTATGTAAGCCTTTTATTTTTTTTAAACCTTTTGCGTCGTTTATAAAACGGGCAAGAGATTGTTTATAGTTTGAGGCGTCGATAATGCGTTCCTCGTTTATATAGAAGATGTAATAATTGGCGTCTTCGTTTTCTACTTCCTTCCAGGTTTTTATTCTGCCTTTGTACTCAACAATCCTTGTACCCTTTGGGATAAACATATTTGTAAATAAACCTTTGCCTGCCCCCGGAATAGTTGATTCCCTAATTTCCAGTTGTTTCTCTAATAATGCCATTAGCTATTTTGCCTTGTTTGAGGGTTTAAAATAAAAATAAGGTTAAGATAGATTTGGCCAAAATTACTATCGGGAAGGTTGATAAAAATAATAAAGGGCGGCAGAGGCCACCCTTTATTATTTATTATGATTTAGTTGTAGGTACTAAGCCGAAAAGCTTATACTTTCTTTTAATTCTCTTTCAGAGTACGAAAGACCGTACTGTTTTAATACATCGTCTGGAACACCATTCCACTGGTTAGGCCTGTTACCGACATAGCCAATATCATCTAATCCTATTTTGCTGGTAAAAAAGCCCGAAGCCGTCAAACTCCTCATTCTGTTGAAGAAAGCTACTCCCTGTTGCATTTCAGGGGCTGCTTTTGTAGGGTAAGCTATTTCTGTAACCATTTGTATTTGTTGGTCTGCATTGCAATCTTTAAACGGATTACTATGGCGATGAAGCATTTGCATATCCAACCAACGCAAACCACCTCTCATAGGAAGCTGGTGGTCTGGAACGTCTTTTACCATAAACTCTATAAACTCCGGAACCTTTGCATCTGATGCACTACCAGATTTCTCATCTTTTGGAATGATAATATCTGCAAGTATAGTTATAGTAGCCATTTCATGTTCAGTAAAAAACTTATCGGCGTTCAGTTTGTCATTTCTATCCAGTTCATTCTGCGGCCGGTCTGGTTCTCCTTTCGTATCTGTAGCTACTTCTGCATTCTGATCTTTTGGTTTACATGCTTTTAGTAACACTCCTGTAGAAAGAGTACCTATAGTGAGCGCTTTTAACGAGTCCCGCCTATTCATAAAACGTGTTTTATTAAGTTATAAATTCAACTTTATCTTTAATTCGTACTTCTGTTGTTATTTTAAAACCTTTTATTAAGTCGCGCTCTGCCTACACAAAGAGATTCAGTACAAGAGTGTGACACAACCGGAGTTGAAAGATAGATAACAGTTGGTAACATAAATTATTCTAATCCTTTTAGATATTCTGCTTTTTTCTTTGATCAAGGATATACTCGGCTGCCCTCATTGAGAACGCAAGTATCGTCCAGGTAGCATTCTTGTCTGATTGTTGTACGTGAGAAGCTCCGTCTACAACAAAAAGGTTTTTACAGTCGTGTGCCTGGCACCACTTATTTAATACCGACTTTTTAGGATCATCACCCATACGGGCTGTGCCTACCTCATGTATTATTCTTCCGGGAGCTTCCAATCCCCAGTTATTAGCAGCATTTCTTTCTGACGATGTTACGATGGCACCCATCTCATGCATGATGGACTGGAAGGTTTCCTGCATGTGTTTTGCCTGGTTTATTTCATCGTTGTTCCAGTTGTAATGAAAACGTAATACCGGGATACCAAACCTGTCAACGACGTTGGGATCGATCTCGCAATAGTTGTCAATTCTTGCCATACCCGTACCGCGACCGGCCATACCTACGTTGGTTCCGTAAAAGCGACGGTAGTCATTTTTTAATGAAGCACCGAAACCGCCGGCGTCTTTCATTTTTCCATCAGGACCTGGCACCATTCCATTTAACTTTGGAACATCTCCTCCAAATCCGTAACCCGGCATACCCATTCCGCCGCCAAATTCTATATGATAACCACGTGGAAAATCAAGTCCTTTATTATCGGTGACCCATGGACCCAACAGGTGAATGCTGCCCACACCGTCTTCGTTGTAGCGCTTACGATCCATTAGTTTTGGAAGGAAGCCAGACAGAGAAGCGCCTGTAGAGTCTTGTAAATATTTACCTAAAACGCCGCTGCTGTTAGCAAGACCATTTGGATGGGTTTTAGATTTTGAATTAAACATGATCCTGGTAGACTCGCAAGTGCTTGCACCAAGGATAACGGTTTTTCCGCTTACCTGGTATTCCTGCATGTCGTCTTTATTTACGTATGAAACGCCGGTTGCGAGGCCGTTGTCATCGGTCAGTACTTCGCGCACCATGGCATTCGAAATAACTTCGAGGTTGCCTGTTTTTAAAGCAGGAATAACGAGACATGACGAAGAAGAAAAGTCTGCATAAACTTTGCAACTGCGGTTACACTGGCCGCAGAAAAAACAAGCTCCGCGGTCTTTATTATTTGGCAGAGCCTTCGTTAAAACAGAGCCTCTTCCGGGAATTACTTTGACGCCCGCTTTTTCAGCACCCTGCTTAATGAACATTTCATTTAAGCGAAGTTTTGGAGGCGGAAGAAATATACCATCAGGATCGTTTTCCAGGTTTTCTTTGGTTCCGTACACACCTATCAGCATATCGACCTTATCGTAATAAGGCTTTATTTCGTCGTAGGTTAAAGGCCATCTCTCGCTGTAACCATCGGTAGGTTGAAAATCTTTCGGTCCAAACCGCAATGAAATTCTTCCCCAGTGATTTGTTCTACCGCCAAGCATTCTTGAGCGGAACCAGTCGAATTGGGTATTGTCTTTTTTTGTGTAAGGCTCACCTTCTAGCTCCCATCCACCATAAGCGGCATCAAAGTCGCCAAAGGCTCTTAATTTGGAACCAGCCCCTCTTCGTGGTGATTCGTAAGAGAATTTTAATTGCTGTGAATGTTTGACGGGATCGAAGAACGGGCCTGCCTCTAACAATAAAACTTTTGCACCGGCATTGGCTAAAACAAATGCTGACATGCCTCCCCCGGCACCTGAGCCAACAATTACTGCATCGTAAACTTTTGAAGATTTTTTAATTTGAATATCACCCATAAAATTTAATAGCTTTTTGCAATCAGAAGAAAAATTAAATATAGAATTATAAGTTGAAGAAAAATGATTTTTAGTAAAAATTTGATTGATAGAAAATAAATATAATAACAGTTAATTGAAGAATTATAAAGATAGAATGGAACCCGAAAACACCAGCCGAAGCGAATTGATTAGGGAACAAAAAATGGAAGAGCCGGTTGCTTCAGCAAACAAAAACGAGCAACAAACTTTCGAAGTATTGTTGCTCGTGCCATGTAGTAGTTAGGCTTGTCAGAAAAGTTTTTCGTTAGGAGGATGAACTCCTGCAAGGCGCAAGTAAATGGTTGTTTGACCCCTGTGATGAGTCTGGTGTTCGAACGACTTTAACAGCCACGCGAGTCTTGTTTCGGTAAGCGGTCTTCCCATATTTAATGTGGCTGTTTGCATTAAAGAGGTTGCAGGTAGTTTTTTGATTGCATCGATTGCAAAATCATAACTGCGGTTTACGTAGTACATGACAGAGTCTGCACTTTGAGCACCAACACTTTTTTCGAGATCGGGGCCTGAGTAGGAAGATTTTTCACCGGTTGCAGTTGATACTAAAAACATATTTGCCTGGGCAAGGTGCAATAACTGTTGGGCAAAAGTTCTAACGCTATCGGTTGCTTTAAAGGAGTATTTATTGGCAGGCATTGCTCTCATATATTCCTGCGTATATTCCTTACCGCGTTGCCATTCTTTCACAAGGGCATTTTTAATAGTATCGCCCGAAATAGAGGCCTGGCCAAATGTGGCTGTAACAGAGAAGAGTGTTGCAGTTATAAGAAGTAATGTGGTAATAGGGTTCTTTCTCATACTAAAGGTTTCTTGTTAAAATACAATATCTTTTAAACACTCAAAAGTGTTGTAGAGAAATTAAAACCTGAAAGCAGATCAATGAACGCAGTTATACTTTTAAATATTTGACTTGTTAGAAAAAGCAGGGAAATTAATTGAAACAAAAACGGCGAAGTTTGCGCTTCGCCGTTTTCTTAAAAACTATTGTTGTGAACCACCGCCACCGTTTGCCCTGGCGGCTCTTTGTTTTTCGTAGTAATCTGCTACTCTTTTGGCAAGAGCTTCATCTTTTAAAGCTGCTGACCATCTTTTTAAACGCATATCGTTCATCTCTTTCATCTTCGCCGCTCTTTGATCGTCGCTTAAATCTCTAAGACCTCTCATTTGTTGTCTTGATTCCATGTTGATGCTTACTACAGAATCAGCTTGCGCGTCTGTAAGTTTCAGGTCAGACGCCTTCAACTGTGTAAGTTGTCTTTCTCTCATTTGAGCAGGGTCCATGTTTCCACCGCCGCCGCCTTGTGCCATTACTGCACCACCAGTAGCTGCAAGTAAAAAAGCAAGCAATACAATTAGCTTTTTCATAATTTTTTAAATTTTTGTTTTCAAAAAGTAGTTAAGACAATGTACGTGCTTATTTTATCAGTTCCTTGTTTTTGGAGGGCTAAAAACGGTAAAAGAGGGAAGTTAAACGGTTAAGTAAATTTCAATGTAAGGTCTTAAAATAGCCGGTAAAGTAGTAGTAACGCATAACCTAATGGTACCCTTTCGGGTAGATAAATGTTGGGTTAGCAAAAGATGTACAAGTGTGCGACGCAACAAAAGCATCGTAAGAATTACCGATGCCGGTTAACAAAAAGGGGTAGATGCATTTAACTGATGAAATAGAAAGCGCACGAAAAAAAATTTTCATGCGCTCTTTCGAAATAGAACTACAAGTGGGAAAAATTATAGCTTGCCACTTCCGCTTCCCAGCTCTATTTCGCGGTTCATCTGTTCTATGTCTACTGGTTGCGAGAAGTCGCCTAACAGCCATTTGCTGTAGTAGTCTGCCAACATGTAAAAGAAATATTCGCTCATGTCACCGTAGGCGTGTCGCTGACCCGGCAATACAACAAAGTCGAAACGTTTGTTTGCTTTGATGAGGGCATTTACAACCCTGGTGGTGTTAGCGGGATGAACGTTATTGTCGATATCTCCTGTTGTTAAGAGAAGGTGACCTTTTAGGTTTTTAGCCAGGTCGTTGTTTTTTTCGATATTGTACATAAAGGTGGTGTCGCCTTTTTCACCCACGCTTTCCTTCACCCCGTGGTGTTTTTCACTCCACCAGCGATTGTAAATACTGTTGTCGTGGTTGCCGGAAGAGGAAACGGCCACTTTAAAAAAGTCAGGATAATTGAACATGGCAGCAGTTGACATAAAGCCACCACCAGAGTGACCATGAATGCCGACGCGGTTAATGTCGATAAAAGAATAACGATCGGCCAGTTGTTCAACAGCCGCCTTTTTATCAGCAAGTCCAAAATTTCTGAGGTTGCCGTAACCATAGTTGTGATACCATTTGCTGCGGCTGGGATTGCCACCACGGTTGCCTACCGTTACTACAACAAAACCTATTTGTGCAAGCCTGTCGATACGATCCATTCCTTTTCCGAATGCTTTGTTTACAGCTTCTGTTTGCGGACCAGGATAAACATATTCGATGACTGGATATTTCTTTGTAGAGTCAAAATCGAACGGCTTGTACATGACCCCATACAGGTCTGTGATACCGTCATCGGCTTTTACTTTGAACACTTGAGGAAACTTATAGCCTGCAGCCATTAATGATGACAGATCGGCTGTTTCAAGGGTAAGCACTTTTTTGCCTTCGCTATTCAATAAAACCGATGTAGGGGCGGTATTAACTCTTGAGAAATTATCAACAAAAAACTGCTTGTCGTCATCCATTGTTGCTGAGTGCTCGAACTCGCCCGCGTTCAATAACCGAATGCCTGTACCATCGAAATTTATACGATAAACATGGGTATAGTAAGGATCTTCTTTCGGCTCCCTTCCATTTGCAGTAAAATATAAAACCCGCTTCTTTTCATCAATACCAACAATGTCTTCGCAGTGATATCCGCCAGTTGTTATTTGATTTTTTAGCTTGCCATTTCCATCATATAAATAAAAGTGTCCCCATCCATCCCTTTCGTTCCATTCAATTAGTTCACTACCTCCGTTGACTAATCCAAGTTTTCTGATCTCCACATACGTATTCATTCGCTCTTCTATCAAAGGGCTTACTTTACCGGTGTTGATGTCAACAGCACAAACGTCTATTCTTTTGAGGTCGCGACTTGTACGGGCAAAATAAAACTTATCATTTGTTCCTAACCAAACAGCAGGGCGATAATCATCGTCCCTTGTTTTTTGAAGAACCGGTGCGTTCCATAAACTAATGGATTGGTCTTTAAACTGTTTTACATCCAGTTCTTTGTTTGTCTTAGTAGCCATGTCGAACAACAACACGAACTCAACAGGTGCTTCTTTTTCGCCGGGCATGTGGTATTTGTACGTTTCCAATGTCGGCCGTGGACTGGCAATGCTGTTAATAACCCATAACTCTTTAACCGCTCGCATATCCGGTCTTGACATTACAAAGTGCTTAGAATCGGCAGACCACAATATGCGGGCGGCCTTGCGTTTATTTTTATTCTTCTCTTTGTCTACATTGGTTTCGTTATCCGAAGAACCGTATTCAAAATATTCAATTCCATCGGTGGTGAGTTTGTTTTCGACAATGGTGCTATCATCTTCCTTTTGTAAAGCCTTTTCGTAGTTGGACTTATCCATCCAACATAAATTGAAGTTTTTAGCAAAAACAATGGTTTGACCGTCAGGAGAAACAGAAGCCCATGTGGGATTTCGTTTTGGCTTTTTAAAATCGGGTAGTTCAACCAGTTGTTCGGTATCGAGGTTATATTCAAAATAGAACACCTTTTTCTCTTTTGCAGGAGGGGTTCCTTTTTTTACAGTAGTATCTTTTCGCTCCACTTCCTGTGAGCTTTTTACTTCGAATTGAATCCAGTTTTCGTCTTTTACAAAACGCATGCTGTCTACCAATAAGTGTTGTGCATCAAAAGGGTCCTTTACTATTTTGGTTAGTTCTGCAGCAAGTTTTGCATTGTCGAACATCAGTCTTTTTTGTGCCTTTACCGGGTCAACCAAAAACCAGTTTTTTCCCTGAGGTGTCTCGTACACGTACCAGAACCGATTTGATTTTTTCAGCCAATGAGGATCTACAGATGTAGAAAAAACCATCTTGTCTAATTTCTTCGGAGAAAACCTGGAGGCAAGTTGGTAGTTTGCTTTTGTGCCGGTTTGTGAAAATGAAGTAGTAGAAATAAGGAGCGTAATGAATACAAATAATTTCATAAATAACTTAATTGAATGAAAAGGAAAAGTAGGAACGAAATGCAAAATAAAGCAAGCTTGTATTTGCCAATATAAAGAAAAAGCAGGTTAAAAAGTCAATAGCAGATAAAGACCTATTGCTTGTTGCGGGTTATAAGTACAATTGCCTTTCGTTTTGTTTAATTCCTCTTCATGTTGCAAAAAGGGCAGGCTTTTAAGGAATTGAAGTATTCAGCATAGAAAGATTGATAGGCTCAAAATCTTCTTTGCCGGCTTCGCATAAGGGACAGTGATAATCGGCCGGCAACTGAGGAAAAGTTTCGGATGGAGTATTTGTTTCTTCCCCGCCGATTGTTTCATCGTAGATGGAAAAGCAATGTTTACACTGGTAAACAATTTTTGAAGAAACATTTTCTGAAGGTGTAATTGCGGGTTGATGTAAATTTTCAAATGCAATAGTTTTCTCCCTGCTCTCCAACTCGTAAAAATATTTACATAACGAAACAAGGTATGTTCCCAAATGGTCCTTTTCAACGTCCTTTCTAAAACTGATTAAGTTGGAAGTATTGGGATTAAAGTCAGCGGTATATAAAATTTCAAAGCGTTCTAATGCTTTTAAGCGCCCGGGGTTTCTGACTTCCTGTTTCCTCACAACCACAGACCCGAGCATGCTTGAAAAAAGTCTTGTTTTTACAGCAAAGCTCAACCCGTAGGTGCGAACATCTTCTTTGTCGAAATACCGAATGA
>NZ_JAOQAH010000018.1 GCF_025963695.1 Segetibacter sp.
AACTTTCGACATTTATTAACGCACGCTTCCTCTTTTTAAACTTCTAATCCTTACCTTTGCGCCTCGAATCTAATTTCCCTTATTTCAGCATACATGTAAATAGGATTGCCGGTTACAAGTACTGCAATTGTATTTTTAAAAAGGTGAGAAAAGATTTTCAGTACAAGGGAGTGACACAACAATGTTCAATTAACAGTTCAATGTTGGTTACGTCAATAACAAGTCAATAACAATTACAAATAAAAAGTCATGGGCGACTTAAGATATCAACGGAACTTCGGTATTGCCGCGCATATTGATGCCGGTAAGACAACGACTACAGAGCGAATTCTGTACTATACTGGTGTGAACCATAAAATTGGTGAAGTGCATGATGGCGCTGCTACAATGGATTGGATGGCACAGGAGCAGGAGAGGGGTATTACCATTACTTCGGCTGCGACAACTTGTTTTTGGAATTTTCCTACCACGCAGGGTGTGAAAAATGACTTGACAAAATTATACAAATTCAACATTATTGATACTCCGGGTCACGTTGACTTTACTGTTGAGGTAGAGCGTTCGTTGCGTGTACTGGATGGTTTATTAGCGTTGTTCTGTGCAGTTTCTGGGGTTGAACCTCAGTCAGAAACTGTATGGCGCCAGGCTAACAGGTATAAAGTACCAAGAATTGGTTTCGTAAACAAAATGGATCGTAGTGGTGCAGACTTCTTAAACGTAGTTAAGCAGGTACGTGAAATGTTGGGCGCTAAAGCAGTTCCGCTTCAATTGCCAATTGGTGCTGAAGATCATTTTAAAGGTGTGGTTGATTTGATTACCATGAAAGGAATTATCTGGGATGAAGAATCTCGCGGTATGACCTTTAAAGAAGTGCCTATTCCTGCGGATATGCAGGAAGAGGTTGATCAATACCGCCAGGAGTTGATTGAGGCAGTTGCTGATTACGATGATAAATTATTGGAGAAATTCTTCGAAGATCCTAATACAATAACTGAGGAAGAAATTCATGAAGCTATTCGTAAAGCGACCATTGATCTTTCTATCATCCCCATGATGTGCGGCTCATCTTTTAAAAACAAAGGTGTACAAACAGCTTTAGATGCGGTAGTAAGATATTTACCTGGTCCTTTGGATATTGCGGCTGTGAAAGGTACAAATCCCGATACTGGTGAAGAAGTGCTTCGTCACGCTGATCCAAAAGGTCCGTTTGCTGCATTGGCTTTCAAAATCATGACTGACCCATTCGTAGGTCGTCTTGCATTCTTCCGGGCTTATTCTGGTCGTTTGGACTCCGGTTCTTATGTGTTGAACGTACGTACAGGAAAGAACGAGCGTATCAGCCGTATTATGCAGATGCACGCTAACAAGCAAAACCCGGTAGATTTCATCGAAGCTGGTGATATCGGAGCTGCTGTTGGTTTCAAAGATATTAAGACTGGTGATACGCTTTGCGATGAGAAGTTTCCTGTAGCTCTTGAAAGTATGACTTTCCCTGAGCCGGTTATCTCTGTTGCAATTGAGCCTAAAACACAGGCGGACGTTGACAAAATGGGTATGGCGATTGCCAAACTGGTTGAAGAAGATCCTACACTTAGAGTGAAGACTGACGAGGAAACCGGCCAGACAATTCTTAGTGGAATGGGTGAATTACACCTTGAGATCATCGTAGACCGTATGCGTCGCGAATTTAAAGTCGAAATTAACCAGGGTGCTCCCCAGGTTGCTTATAAAGAAGCTTTCACTCAAAAAGTGGAGCATAGAGAGACCCTAAAAAAGCAAACAGGTGGTCGTGGTAAATTCGCTGATATCGTGTTCGAGATCGGACCCGCAGATGAAGAATTTTTAAAAGAAGGAAAAGGAAGCTACCAATTTGTAAATGACATTTTTGGTGGATCTATCCCTCGTGAATTTGTTCCTGCAATCCAAAAAGGTTTCGAGCAATCAATGAACACTGGTGTGCTTGCAGCTTACCCTGTTGAAAGCATGAAAGTGCGCGTATTCGATGGTTCATTCCACGCAGTTGACTCTGATGCCATGTCGTTTGAGCTTTGTGCTCGCCAGGCATTCCGTGCTGCTGGTAAAAAAGCCAAGCCGGTATTACTTGAACCAATCATGAAAGTTGAGGTAACTACACCAGACCAATACATGGGTGATGTAACAGGTGACCTTAACCGTCGTCGTGGTATGTTGGAAGGTATGGATAGCCGTGCAGGTTTGCAGGTTATCAAGGCTAAAGTTCCACTGAGCGAAATGTTTGGTTATGTAACCCAACTTCGTTCCCTGTCTTCTGGCCGTGCAACTTCAACGATGGAGTTCAGCAATTACAATCCAGCTCCAAATAACGTTGCTGAGACTGTAATGTCTAAGCAGAAAGGTAAATTGAAAGTAGAAGAAGAATAACTCTTTTAATGGTGGATTATATTTAAGCCCCGCTGGTAAAGCGGGGCTTTTTTGTGTCGTTTTGGTGATTCTAATAATACCATCATCTGCATTTCATAGCGGCGTGGTTGCGTCGCAATCACTTCATCTGTTGTCAATTAAACATCTTCAGTTTTTACTAAAAGGGTGCCGAAAAACCAGATAGTTTCGGCGAGGCATAAAAAAAACTCCTGCCGCTTTGCAGGAGTTTTTTATGCCAGTTTAAGTATTGCATTATTTAGACTCTGTTATACATTATCGTCCATTCCTTAAGTAAGTTTTCCGCATCCCCGGTTACCTGGTTTGGCATCAAACGCCACTGCCAGTTATTGTCACCAGAGGCAGGGGTATTCATTCGGGCTATTTCATCGAGACCTAATACATCCTGAATAGGTAAAATGGCAATGTTTGCAACAGAAGCATACGCAAGGCGGCCAAAAGTTACCGGTATGTCGTCTTCAGTTAATGACCTTCCGACATACTGTTCAATTTGCTGCTGGTTTTTGTTTCCTTCCTGCCGGTACCAACCTCGAATTGTGTTGTTGTCGTGGGTGCCTGTGTAAGCCACAAAGTTTTCAGCATAGTTATGTGGAATGTAAGGGTTCTGAGGCATGCCTTTACCAAAAGCGAACTGCAAAACTTTCATTCCCGGGAATGCAAATTCATCTCTCAATTCATATACTGCATCATTGATCTCTCCGAGATCCTCAGCTATAAAAGGAACTTTGCCAAGCGCTTTATTTACAGCCTTAAACAGGTCACCCCGTGGCCCAGGCTTCCATGTTCCTTTTTTTGCAGTTTCTTCATCTGCGCCAACTTCCCAATAATCTGCAAAGGCTCTAAAGTGGTCAAGTCGCAATATGTCAAACAGTTCAAGGTTCTTTTTAAAGCGTTCTATCCACCAGTCATAATTGTGTTGTTTTAAAACATCCCACAAAAAAACCGGCATACCCCAAAGCTGACCATCTTCACTAAATGCATCTGGTGGCACCCCAGCTACGCCAATCATATTTCCATTCGCGTCAAGGCTAAAAATATCTCGGTGAGACCAAACATCAACCGAATCGTAACTGACATAAAAAGGAAGATCGCCGAAAAGTTTTATGTTTAAGCTGTTGCAGTACTTTCTTAACTCGTGCCATTGCTTAAAGAAAAGGAATTGAAGAAACTTTGTTTTATCTACGTCATCCTTATTTTCTGTTACGATTTTTTTTATAGCCGCCTTATCTCTAAGCTTATAGTCGTCGCTCCACCTGAACCATGGCTGACTTTCATTTTGCTTTTTTAGCAGCATATATAGGGCAAAGTCATCCATCCAGTAGGCTTCTTTTTCACAAAACCTTGTAAAGTCGGCTTCCAAAATCTTTCCTTTCCCCTGTTTGAAGTTTTGCCATGCCTTCTCAAAAATTTCTGCTTTAACCCGTTCTACTTCAGCAAAGTCGGTTTTTCCTGCCTGTGGTAAATGGTATTGCTTAATATCTTCACCATCCAATAGATCATCCTTAACGAGTAATTCGGGGCTTATCAAAAGAGTGTTACCAGCCCTGCTACTGATAGAACTATAAGGGGAATACCCCTGTCCCTGCTCAATTGGATTTAGCGGAAGCAGTTGCCAGTATTTTTGGTTGCTACGGTTTAAGAAGTCAGCAAAGGCGCATGCTTCAGGACCCAGATCACCAATTCCAAATGGAGATGCAAGAGAAGATATATGAAGCAGGATACCCGCCCCTCTTTTATTTTCGGTCATAATTATTTTGATTTAAGTACTGCCAGCGGCAGGCATTTAAAAATTTCTTTAAGGGCTATTTCTTTTTGATGGGTTCCAGCTTTTTTTAAAAAAAGATGTTGATAACTGGTGGGAGCTTCTGTTGGTAAAACAATTCGGGTATCCTTCCAATCAACAGCTAGTATTTCCTGCTGTTGCTGCTTGCACAGGCAGGCAAGATGGAGTGGAACAGCAATTACGTACCAATTGTTTTGAAGATGGCGGGCATAAGCAAGTACGTTTGAAGCATATTCTCCATCGACCGTTAAAGGAATATATTCGGCATGGGCAAAAAACTTGTCATTTTCTTTGCGCTCGTTCAATAAAGCATGCGTCAGCCATAACTTAATTTTCGCGCTGTACCTATTTTCCCATAAATGCGACATCAGGTTTTCATGTTCTTCGTTTGCCTGTGCCTCCAATTCATTCATTAATTGCTGCCGGAGTTCATAATCTACCGGCCTTCGATTGTCGGGATCTACAAGGCTAAAATCCCAAAATTCTGTTCCCTGGTAAACATCCGGAATACCGGGTGCAGTAAACTTAACAAGTACTTGTGCAAGTGAGTTAACAACTCCAAAGTCTGAAAGCTTTTTATGGAATTTTTCGAAATTCTTCCAAAAAGGGGTGTTTGTATCCAATAGTTTTACAGCAAAATCTTTTGTCGCTGCTTCGTATTCTTCGTTGGGCGTTGTCCAGTTAGAATGCGTCTTTGCTTCGCGCAGAGCTTTCTGTAAATATTCCTGAACCCGGTTTTTAAAGTCGTCGTCCCCTTGGGTAGGCATAGGGTAAGCTCCAACAAGCGTTTGATAAATCAAGTATTCATCGTTCGCATCGGGCTTGCCTTGTTCTTTTAATTCTTTATTTAATTCCTTCCATTCTTTTACAGCAGACAGCCATTCGTCGGGTAGATCGGTTAGTACATTTAATCTTGCCCGAACATCTTCGCCACGTTTTGTATCGTGCGTAGATGTTCCATTCATACTTAGCGGCCACTTTTCCTGCCGGTCAAGCATCTTTTGATGGAACTCTTCAGGGCTGTTACCAAAAGCTTCAGGAGAATCGCCGACTTCGTTATGACCAATAAAACGATTGTAGGTGTACATTAAAGTGTCTTCAACCCCTTTGGCCATAAGTGGACCGGTAAATTGCATACATCTTTGATAAAACCTGAGGGCTCGTGCATTGTACGCTTTGTCACCTTCTTTCGGCCGGTGTAGCAATGCAGTTTCGAGCAGAGGAATGGCGGTAGCGAGTTCCGGTTTGCTTTGCTTTATCCTATTTAAGATGTCTTGAACGTCTCCGGCTTCAGTTTCATCTAACGGAAGTCTGTTACCGTAATATCTATATACCGGACATTGAATAAGAAATTCACCAATTGCTTCTTTCAGTATTTCAGGCGTAGCCTTGCTTAACTCATTATCCTCCACCAAATTCATGTCTTCGAAAAGATGGTGCAGGTTTGATAATTCGCCGCCCATATTCTCATGCAGAATATAAGATTTCTTGTCGTGCAGTTGCTGGTGAATTGACCTGTCATCCTTTACCAGGTTCTTATAATATTCTGTAAAATCGTTTTCACTCGCTTTGTTTGTAAATGCATTATTTACTATTCCAAGAAAATCATATCCAGTGTTTCCTTCAATTGGCCAATAGCCAGGTAGGCCCTCACCCGGTTCCAGAATTTTTTCAACCACTATATACGTTTCTTCGCCCACCAGCTCTCTTAACTGCTGTAAATATCGGGTTGGATCAAAAAGGCCATCTATATGATCAATTCTTAATCCCTGGAACACACCTTTATCCAGCAATTCCTTAATGTATTTGTGATAATACAAAAAGACGTCATTGTCCTGCATGTTGAGGCATATCAAGCCATTAACTGTAAAAAAGCGCCTGAAGTTGATTTTGTGATCGGTCTTTTGCCAATTCACCAATTGATATACCTGCTCGTCTGCGATCTTCCTGATCACTTCTTGATCCTCGTTTACTTTTTGCAGGCAGCTTTCCAGGTAGCCTTTAGTCGTTTCGTTTTTAACCAAAGCACTTAACTGTAGTTGAAACTCGTGCAAAGTCTCTTTATACGCTTCGGGTTCTTCTGACCGTTGAATGTCTTTGACCTGGTCTAGTAACTGTTGTACTGCCTGGTTTGGTTCACCAGCCCCTGCCTGCAGGATGGTGATATAAGAACGCAGCCTTAGCGGGTAAGTACTATCATAATATTTTAAAACAAATCGTGGTTCTTCGAAAGATACTTTGAGCTCCCCATTTTTTATCACCTCCTGTAATGGACTGCCTAAAAACGGGATCATTATTTTACCATGATAAATCTTACCCGTCCATGGCACGTCAAAGAATGAAGCATACACCGATTTTTGGCCTTTCTCCAATACATCTTTTAACCATGGATTGTTGGGATCAAAGGCCATGTGATTGGGGACAATGTCCTGTAGCCATTTTATCCCTAATTCCTTCAGCCTTTGGCTAATAGTAAATAGTTGCGCTTCAGTACCTATTTCAGGATTTATTTTATGGGGATTAACGCCATCGTACCCATGTACACTTCCAGGCGTTGCTTCAAAAACAGGTGAAGCATAAATAGTTCCCACACCCAGTTTGGTCAAATAAGGAATAATCTTTTCAAAATCTGAAAATGTAAAGTCTTTATGAAATTGGAGACGATATGTAGATATTGGATTATGCATGACTGTTCTTATAAATTAAAATGGATTCTGGCTGAATGGTAACTGCCGCGCCACTAAGATTTTCACTAGTTGCTGGACCGTTCCAAATTGCGTCGGCAGAGTTCAATAGCTTTTTCCATTCGTTTTTAAATGTAGGCAGTGTTGCCTGTTGCTGTACTTTCGAAAAATTCATGAGGCACAAAATGTGTTCACCTTCGTGCCAGCGGTGCAACAAAAGCGTTTGATTCTGCTCGTTTTCTTCCACATTCAGTTGGTTTCTGCTTAAATGCTTTAAAGCGGGTTCTTGCTTTCTCAAGCTAATCAGCGTCTTGTAGAACTCAAGCATTGTCTTATGTTTAGGCTGTTTCAATAAATCCCATTGAAGCTTCGATTCTTCAAACGTTTTTTCGTCTACCGGATCGGGCGCTTCGCCTTGCGAATGAAACGCAGCAAATTCAGCTTTCCTTCCTTTTCTAACAGCATCTGCCAAGTCAGGATCGGTATGACTTACAAAATATAGAAATGGATGTGGCTCGCTGTACTCTTCACCCATAAACAACATTGGCAGGTACGGGCTTACTATTACTGCAGCCGCCATTAATTTTTGCATTTCAAAGCTTACCAGTGAACTGGTTCGTTCACCCAGCATTCGGTTTCCAACCTGGTCGTGATTTTGAGAAAAGACTACAAATTGTTTTCCCGCATTATTCTCTGCTTTTATTCCAAAGGTTTTCTTTCTGTGAGGAGAGTATTGCCCATCGAAAACATAGGCATCTCTGTAAGACTTGGCAAGATGCGCCAACCCATTAAAGTCACTATAATAGCCACTTCTTGATTCACCTGCTGTAACTCTTAAAGCGTGATGGAACTCATCCACCCACTGTCCATCCATTCCGAAACCCTGCTGCTCCAAAGGGTTGATGAAACGATTATCGTTGAGGTCAAGTTCTACTATTAAATAATGTGTACGTCCTGTTGCCGCCATCAGCTTATTGACGTGTTGTTTTATCTCCCGCAGAATATGGGTTGCACTAAAGTCTTTGATGGCATGAACTGCATCCATCCGCAGCGCATCAATGTGAAAATCGCGGAACCACATCAGCACATTTTCTACAAAGTATTTTCTAACTCCGTCGCACCACTCATCGTCAAAGTTTATAGCATTACCCCAGGGAGTATTGTACTTATCTGTAAAGTAAGGGCCGAAAGCACCGAGGTAGTTTCCCTCAGGCCCCAGGTGGTTGTAAACCACGTCAAGGATAACTGCAATGCCAATATCGTGGCAAGCTTGCACCAGGTGTTTCAACCCGTTTGCGCCGCCATAAGTATTTTGAACAGCATAAGGAAAAACTCCGTCATAACCCCAATTTCTTCCGCCAGGAAACTGCGAGACCGGCATAATCTCTATGGCATTTATGCCCAGTTCTTTTAAATAGGGCAACTTTTCTTCCAAAGCAGCAAACGTTCCCTTGTTGGTAAACGTTCCCGTATGCAATTCGTACAACACATAATCTTCCAGCGGCAAATTATTCCAGTTGTTGTTGTTCCATTTGAATTGCTGAATGTCCACTGCTTCTGAAAAACCATGCACGCCTTCGGGCTGACTTACAGATGCAGGGTCGGGAAAAACCTTGTCTTCTCCCAGCGAAACTTTGTATAAGTCTCCTACTTTAATCTCTTTTGTGACCGTTTTCCAATATCCGAAATCGTCCTTTGTAAGTTTAACAGTCTTATTGTTTTGTAAAATGATTTGAACATCCCCGAGCAGAGGCGCCCAAATGGCTACGTCTGCTTCACCTCTGTCATTAAAATTTACTCCTAATGATCTTCTATTAATGTCTGTTTGAATCATGGGTTTTATACTTCTCTATTAACCATTTTTGTTTTTGTGTAAGGGCTGCCGTTCACTATCAGCCCCGGTTGTGTCACTCACTTTTACTGTATCTTTTCAAATCATCGTCTTTCCACATCATGCTTCCGGCTGAAAAAAGAAAATAATGTTGAAGAGTGCGACGCAAGAATGCTTAATAGTAGCAATACAGTATTGGCTCCCGTATAAAAATTACGATCAAAAACCGCTGAACTATAATTAATCAAGTTGTTTTAAAACTACCACTGACCGTCCTTCGACTACAATTACTTCACCTGCTGCGAAATAGCCTTCCTCAGTCGTCATCGTACTTTTACTTGTATCTATTATCTTGGTCCACTGTTTTCCGTATTTTTTTGGAGGAAGTGCATAATCTAGTCTATCGTGATAGGCATTAAAAATGACATAAAAGCTGTCGTCAATTATTTGCTCGCCTTTAGGTCCAACGGTTCTTATACCATGCCCGTTTAAATAAACTCCCAGTGATTTTGCGTAATCATGTAACCAATTCTCCTGTGTCATTTTAGTACCTTCCGGCAAGAACCATTCAATGTCTTCCACATCTCCCTGCTTGTGTACCGGTTCACCCTGAAACCATCGACGACGACGAAAAACCGGGTGATTTCTGCGGAAATGAATAATCTGTCGCGAAAACTCTAATAACTCTTTGTCGGCATTTTCCCAATCGATCCACGAAATTTCATTGTCCTGGCAGTAAGCATTGTTGTTTCCTTGCTGGGTTCTGCCTAACTCGTCTCCGGCAACAATCATCGGAACGCCCTGCGACAAGAACAGCGACGCCAGAAAGTTTCTTTTTTGCTGCAGCCGTAATTGAATAATATCAGGGTCTTCTGTGGGGCCTTCTGCACCGCAGTTCCACGAACGGTTGTGGCTTTCGCCATCGTTGTTGTCTTCTCCATTGGCCATGTTGTGTTTCTCATTATACGATACAAGATCATGTAATGTGAACCCGTCATGAGCAGTGATGAAGTTGATGCTGGCTGTTGGTTTTCGGTAATCATTCTGGTATAAGTCAGGGCTTCCGGTAAAACGTTGTGCAAATTCGCCAAGCATACTATCGGCTCCCCGCCAGTAATCTCTCAGGCAGTCCCGGTATTTGCCATTCCACTCGGCCCAGCCCGGAGGAAACTTGCCTACCATATAGCCGCCTTCACCAATGTCCCACGGTTCTGCTATAAGTTTTACCTGCGATATAATAGGATCCTGGTGGATGATGTCGAAGAAAGAGCCAAGCCTGTCTACTGCATGCAGTTCGCGAGCAAGGGTCGAAGCCAGGTCGAATCTAAAACCGTCAACGTGCATCTCAAGAATCCAATACCGTAGACTATCCATAATCAGCCGAAGAACGTTGGGCATCATTACATTCAGTGTGTTTCCTGTTCCTGTATAGTCCATACAGAAACGCTTGTCTTCGGTAAGCCTATAATAAGAGGAATTGTCAATACCGCGAAACGAAATGGTTGGGCCCATATGGTTTCCTTCCCCGGTATGGTTGTAAACCACATCGAGAATAACTTCAATTCCTGCTTTGTGCAGTTCTTTTACCATGGTCTTAAACTCAGCCACCTGGCCGCCTTCGGGTCCGTTTCCTGAGTAACGAACGTCGGGGGCAAAAAAGCCGATGGAGTTATAGCCCCAATAATTGCCTAAACCTCTTTCTGCCAAATGCCGGTCGAGTACGAAATGATGAACCGGCATTAGTTCGATTGCTGTTATACCCAGATCCTTCAGATATTTAATGCAAACGGGATGACCAAGCGCAGCATAAGTTCCTTTTATTTCTTCAGGAATATCGGGATGAAGCTTTGTGAAGCCCTTTACATGAGTTTCGTAAATAACTGTTTTGTGATACGAGACTTTTGGAGGTTTGTCGCCTTCCCAGTCATAATTCGGATCTACTACAACTGATTTTGGTACATATGGTGCACTGTCGGTTGTGCTGAAACTAAGGTCAGCATCAGGATGTCCTAACTCGTAGCCAAAAAGTGAGTCGTGCCAGGCGATGGTGCCAGCAATTGCCTTTGCATAAGGATCAATTAAAAGTTTGTTGGCATTATACCTGTGTCCATTTCGGGGATCGTAGGGGCCATGAACTCTATAACCATATAACTGACCCGATTTCGCATTTGGAAGGTATATGTGCCAAATCTGGTGAGTTCTTTCTGTAAGTTGAATTTTCGCTGATTCCTTTTTATCTGTGTTCTTGTTGAAAAGGCATAGTTCTACTGCCGTTGCATTGTCAGCATAAAGGGCAAAGTTTACTCCTTTTCCATCCCACGTTGCTCCCAACGGATACGGGTGACCAGGATAAGCTTTTATATCCATTAAATAAAATTTTAGGATGTTTGGTGAGATTTTTTCCCATACTCCAACAACATTTTTGCTGCTGGAGCCAAACAATAAGGGTTTAAATTATATGTATAAAGGTAGAACAGGCAATCTTTTAGTTGTAAACATAGCCTTTTCTAACTTTCTACACTTTCGTAATTTCTTACGGCTGTTCACTGTAATTCAATATTCCTGCCACTACAATTTTTAGAGATTAAAATGCTTGCGGAGGTATTTCTTGTGGAAATGTAACGATAGGAGAGTTGCCGTGCATGCAGAAAAGATATTTGGCAAACGGCTAGTATGATAACTAGTGGCTGTTAACGTGGCAGTGTAAAAAAAAAATCACGATTTATTAGAGTGCGATTAATATTTCTATCAATTGCTTTACTCTAATAAATCGTGATTCCTATAATCTCTAATCCCGGTTCTTAAATAACCGCTTCTACAAATTCTTCCTGATTTTCTTCAGCTGCAGGTTCCTGGTTTTCTGGTCGTAAACTTCTTACGGTTTTACCTGCACGCCACATTTCGCTATCGCGAAGTTCTGCCAACTCAACTTCTAACTTTTCACGGTAATCTGATTTGCTGTTACTTTCAATTGATTTTGCAGCTTCTTTTCCTGCAGCAACGCTTTCATATAAATCGGTAAATACCGGTAAAGTTGCATCACGAAACTTTTTCCACCAATCCAATGCGCCTCGCTGAGCAGTTGTTGAGCAGTTAGCGTACATCCAATCCATTCCATTTTCTGCAACTAATGGCATCAATGATTGGGTAAGCTCTTCAACTGTTTCGTTAAACGACTCAGAAGGAGAGTGGCCTTTTGATCTCAATACCTGGTATTGCGCTGCAAAAATTCCCTGGATCGCGCCCATTAAAGTACCGCGCTCGCCGGTAAGGTCAGAAAAAACCTCTTTTCTAAAATCTGTTTCAAAAAGGTATCCGCTACCAATTGCAATTCCTAAAGCAACCACTCTTTCGTATGCACGACCTGTTGCATCCTGAAAAATTGCATAGCTGCTATTCAGTCCACGACCTTGTAAAAACATTCGGCGAAGAGATGTTCCTGAACCTTTTGGTGCTACCAGGAAAACGTCAACATCTTTGGGAGGAATAATTCCTGTTTGCTCATTATAAGTAATGCCAAAGCCATGAGAAAAATAAAGGGCTTTTCCGGCAGTTAAATGTTTTTTAACTGTAGGCCATAATTGAATTTGGGCTGCATCGCTAAGTAAGTAGCAGATAATTGTACCACGCTCTAACGCTTCTTCAATATCAAACAAAGTTAGTCCTGGTACAAAACCATCAGAAACAGCTTTATCCCACGATTTTGAATTTTTACGCTGACCAACAATTACGTTAACACCGTTTTCCTTTTGGTTTAAAGCTTGTCCGGGACCTTGAACACCATAGCCAATTACTGCTACCACTTCATCTTTTAAGACTTCCTGTGCTTTAGCCAAAGGAAATTCGTCGCGTGTTACTACGTTTTCTTCAACACCGCCAAAATTTAATCTTGCCATTGTTTTTGAGTTTTTTGTTATGTTATTTTTGGTGGTCCGCAATACTTCGTTTCTCAACTTTTCTTGCGTCGCACGCTTGTACTATTTGTTATTTTATCGACAATTAGGTTAAATTTTTTTGTAGTTCTTCTATTTGATATTGAAATTGGTGGTTGATCACTTGAGAATTTTTTTTGCCAGGGGCTAGAAAATTCTCAAGTGATGAATGTACCGCGATCGTATTAGAGGAGCAATAATTTGTACATTCAAGATCACATACTAAACACCTCTTCCTGCTTATTTAAGTATTCGTTTTCTACCGCTTCTTCACCGGGTTGTGCTTCTTCGAATTCTTTCAATTTTTCGTGGAAACCACTGCTTGCTTTTATGATAGCAACCCTTGCGCTTCTCACAAACTCAATAAGGCCGTAAGGGCTTAAAAAATCTATTAATTTGTCAGTCTCTTCCCTGTGCCCACTTGCTTCAAAAACTGTGTAATCTTTTCTAATCACAACTGCCCTTGCGCCGTATTGCCGAAGGAGGCGTTCTACCTGTACTTTTTCAGCTATTTGGTCGGTGCTTACTTTATACATAGCCAGTTCCTGCCAAACAATTTCGTCGTTAGTATTATAGTAAACTTTTAATACTTCCACCTGTTTTTCAATTTGGCGGGCCACCTTTTTCACTACTTCCTCGGTTTCATGTATAACTATGGTAAAGCGTGAAATGCTTTCAATTTCTGATGGAGAAACATTGAAACTTTCAATATTTATCTTTCTTCTCGAAAAAATAATAGCGATACGGACCAGTAAGCCTACCTGGTTCTCTGAATATATGGTAAAAGTAAATTCCTGGTTTTGCATAAACTCTTTTTTTCTTCCGCTAAAAAACTTTTTTATAATGCTCTACTGTAGGAAAAGGATCGTAAAAATGATGTAATAACTTTTTCCATTCCTGGTATTCGTTACTTTTTCTGAAACCTTCTGTATGATGCTCCAAGGTTTGCCATTGAACCAACAGCAGGTATTTATCCTCTTCTTCAATACATTTTTGAAGCTCGTGGTATTTATAGCCTTTCATGTTCGCTATAATTTTCTGCGCCTCAGAGAAGGCCGTTTCAAAGGCCTCCGATTGTTGATCCCGTATTTTTAGAAGAGCTATTTCTGTTATCATACCCCAACCCCTAAAGGGGCTTTTTACGATGCAAATTAAACTGCTGCTTTTTTTGTTATCGTTCAGGTGTGCGACGCAACGAAAGCTTAATTAAGAAACGGTTGCAGGCTCCACAATAATTCTTCTCATCTCGCCGCTATCATTTCAAATCCTATCAATGGTGGTTCCGAACTACGACAATCTGATCTCGCTCACACTGCACCCCTGCGGAACCATTGGAAATACGTTGTCTTCTTTGCCCACCATCACTTCCAAAAGGTATGAACCGTTGTGCTCAAGCATTGTTTTGATAGCATTTTGCAAATCTGGTCTGGCCGAAATTTTCTGACCTTCTACGCCATAGCCTTTTGCAACCATTATGTAATCGGGGCTAGCGATGTCGACAAATGAATAGCGTTTGTCGTGAAACAATTGCTGCCACTGTCGTACCATTCCCAGAAATTCATTATTCAGAATAACAATTTTTACGTTTACCTCCGTTTGCATTATCGTTCCCAGTTCCTGTATTGTCATTTGAATACCACCATCACCAATGATGGCTATGACTGTGCGTTCTGGTGCACCAAACTTTGCACCAATTGCAGCTGGCAAACCAAAGCCCATTGTACCTGCACCGCCGGATGTGATATTGCTTTTTGACTGATTGAATTTTGCATAACGGCATGTGACCATTTGGTGCTGACCTACATCGGTTACCATTATTGCATTGCCACCGGTCAGCTGGTTAATGACGTTAATAACCTCACCCATGGTTAGCTTTTCACCTTCGGGATTTAGTTCTTTGCGTATTACCGTTTCCTCTTCAATTTGCTTGTGTTCGTTAAACCTTTTTAACCATTCGGGATGTTGCTTTGCTTGGATGAGTTGAGTAAGGATTGGTAAAGTTTCTTTGCAATCTCCCCAAATTCCGACAGTGGCTTTTACGTTCTTGTCAATTTCTGAAGGATCTATATCGAGGTGAATCACTTTTGCCTGTTTGGCGTATTTATCAAGACGGCCAGTAACGCGGTCATCGAAACGCATACCGATTGCAATTAAAACATCGCAGTCATTGGTTAGCACGTTTGGTCCGTAGTTACCGTGCATTCCCAGCATACCGACATTTAACGGATGGTCTGTTGGAATTGCACTTGCACCAAGAATGGTCCATGCAGCAGGAATACCACTTTTCTCAATAAAGGCTTTAAACTCTTTTTCTGCTTTGCCTAATATCACTCCCTGTCCCCAGAGTATAAACGGCTTTTTCGCTTCGTTAATCAGCTTGGCTGCCTCTTCTATATATTCTTTTCTTACAACTGGTTTAGGGCGGTAGCTACGAATATGATCGCAACGTTTGTAACCTTCGTAAACGAATTTGTCTAGCTGTGCATTTTTTGTAATATCTATCAGCACAGGTCCTGGTCGGCCCGTTTTCGCAATATGAAAGGCTTTTGCCATAACAGATGGTATTTCTGCAGCATCGGTTACCTGGTAGTTCCATTTCGTAATAGGTGTCGTTATGTTGATTACGTCCACTTCCTGGAAAGCATCTGTGCCCAAAAGGTGCGCATATACCTGCCCGGTAATACAAACCAGTGGAGTGCTATCGATCATGGCATCAGCTAAACCTGTGACGAGGTTAGTTGCACCGGGACCGCTGGTTGCGAAAACTACCCCAACACGCCCTGAAGCACGGGCAAAACCTTGCGCCGCGTGAATACCTCCCTGCTCATGACGAACAAGAATATGTTGTAGCTTTTTGCTGTAATCATATAAAGCGTCATAAATTGGCATAATCGCTCCGCCGGGATAACCAAAAATGGTATCAACCCCTTCTGCGATAAATGCTTCAAGGACAGCTTGTGAGCCACTTAGTTTTCCCGGCTCTTTGGCTGGTGCTTTTGGAGCGGTACCAGGTTTTATCAGAATTTGTTCTTCTACGTCAAGTATCGAATTCATGTTCTACGTTTTTGTGCCATATCCTAATTGGATAGGAAAATTATAGGTACGTTTCTCGTTTCAATTTAAAAACTCATGGCCAATTGCTTACCCCTTGATAAACCTTCTCCCACGGATTACTTTCAATCTTTTGGTATAACAAGTTTTATATCGCATCGTAGATCAGGTTCAACTTGGTGTCGTGGTTCCCGATCCGTTCCCGCAAATCGATTAATTAGTTCAGTCGGTCGCTCTATTGTGTTGCAAATTTCCTTAAGGCAATAAATGCTCTAACGATTGCAATATTCATCTTTCTTGCTGTTGCACTTTTCAACGCACTTGCTAACATTGTTACTCCGTGCTTAGTAAAGGCATATACTTTCCTGTCCTGTTCTTTTGCAGTTTTTTCATCATCATAATTTGTGATGATGAAATCTTTAGTCCACACCTCTATTCTAAGTGTAAATCCGAAATCGTCGGGAAACTAGCAGGGTTTCGCTTTATCGCTTGATGTAAAGTACTTGTTTCCACTTTATACAGCCTGGCAAAATCAAATTCAGGTATAACTTTTTGACCTCTTATAGCAAATATGTTTTGCCGTATAAATTTTAACTAAGCCTCATCTGTCACACATCCTTCTGCCGCGTTTTTTACACTTTTTGCATATTTAAATAAAATCCCTTTTGTCGCTTTTAATGCGGGTTGTTGCCATTTGGCTTTTCTTTCTGCAATGATTGTGTCATCAACTTTTAAATTGATGGTATTTTTAATTGCATCAAGCTCAATGATATCATCATCTTCTACAACGGCGATTAAACCGCCTTCATAAGCTTCAGGTGTAATGTGACCAACGACGAAACCATGAGTGCCACCGCTGAATCTTCCATCGGTAATTAAGGCAACACTTTTGCCAAGACCCGCGCCTATGATTGCACCTGTTGGCTTCAGCATTTCAGGCATTCCGGGTGCACCTTTGGGGCCAATGTTTCTTATTACTACAACATCACCATGTTTAACTTTGCCGCTTGAAAGACCTTCTATCAAATGCTTTTCTCCGTCGAATACTCTTGCGGGCCCTTCGAAACGCTCGCCTTCTTTACCACTTATTTTTGCTACGCTTCCACCTTCTGCAAGGTTCCCGTATAGAATTTGCAGATGCCCTGTAACCTTTAGTGGTGTTTCAAGGGGCATAATTATTTTCTGCTGCTCAAAATCAAGGTCGGGTGCATTAGCTAAATTTTCTGCAACTGTTTTTCCTGTTACCGTTAGGCAATGGCCATGCAACAGACCTTTACTAAGTAAATATTTCATAACAGCAGGCACACCACCGTATTGATGCAGGTCCTCCATTAAATATTTACCGCTTGGTTTAAAGTCGGCTAAAACAGGAATCTTATCACTGATCTTTTGGAAGTCGTCTTGGGTTAAAGGCACGTCTACACTTTTTGCCATTGCAATCAGGTGCAATACAGCATTGGTACTTCCGCCTAAAACCATAATGACCGTAATGGCATTTTCAAATGCTTCACGAGTCATGATATCACGAGGCTTAATATCTTTTTCGAGTAATATTTTTATGGCCGCACCAACTGCTTCACATTCTATTTGTTTTTCGGGGCTGAGGGCAGGGTTTGACGATGAATTTGGCAAACTCATGCCCATGGCTTCGATGGCACTAGCCATAGTGTTGGCGGTATACATTCCACCGCAAGCCCCGGCACCCGGACATGAATTTTTCACGATGCCTCTAAAATCAGCTTCGCTCAAATTGCCGGCAATCTTTTGCCCCAGCGCTTCAAAAGCACTTACGATATTTAAATCTTCTCCTTTATAATGTCCGGGGGCGATGGTGCCGCCGTAAAGCATTATTGAAGGACGATTTAACCTGCCCATTGCCATGATAGACCCCGGCATGTTTTTATCGCAGCCAGGTATGGCAATAATTGCGTCGTAATATTGTGCCCCTGCATTTGTTTCAATGCTGTCAGCTATCAGGTCACGACTTACAAGGCTATAGCGCATTCCATCTGTGCCCATGCTAATACCATCACTTACGCCAATAGTATAAAAACGCAGACCGAGTAGATCGTCAGTTTTATTGATATTCTCGCGCACCACCGTAGCAAGATCGTTGAGGTGCATATTGCATGGATTACCATCCCATCCCATACTTACAATTCCAACCTGCGCTTTATTAAAATCTTCTTCTTTAAAACCAATTGCATACAACATGGCCTGTGCGGCTGGTTGTGTTACGTCCTGAGTTATTGTTTTGCTGTATTTGTTTAATTCCATGGAGCCAATTGGTTTTAGTTGCCTGTTACCGCTTAACCGGCAACAGGTATCTCTTTTATATTATCGTCGATTTACTTATTACCATATTCTCTTTATTCATCCTTGATGGGATCCTGTTTTCAACGTAGTCAGAAATAAGGTCACCAATTGTTGCGGTTGAATAATTGTTTATAGGGTCGATGTCTTTCGTTACAAATCCATTTGCTAAATTCCACATTACGGCTTCCCTCACAAGTTCGGCTTCTTCTGATAATCCAAAGTGATCCAACATCATAGCTGCGGATAAAATAGAGCCATTTGGATTAGCAATATTCTTTCCCGCAGCTTGAGGATAACTTCCATGAACTGGTTCAAACAAAGCCCGTTTATTTCCAACAGACGCTGAAGGTAATAAACCAATCGAACCAGTGATAACGCCTGCTTCATCGCTAATAATATCGCCAAACATATTTTCTGTCAGTATAACATCAAATTGTTTTGGGTTGATAATTATTTGCATGGCGGCATTATTTACAAACAGGTAATTAACTGTAACATCAGGATATTGAGCAGCAATTTCCTGCACAACTTTTCTCCATAGTCTTGATGTTTCCAGCACATTGGCTTTGTCAACCAATGTAAGCACTTTTTTTCTTCTTTTGGCATAGGAAAAAGCAAGGTGTGCAATTCTTGCTATTTCATCCTTTTGGTAAACGCAATCGTCAGAGGCCTGTGTTTGGTCTTCGTTAAGATGCTTCTTGCCGAAGTATATTCCACCGGTTAGTTCCCGGAAAATAATAAAGTCGACCCCTTCAATCCTGTTACTTTTTAAAGGGGATAAATGATGCAAAGGAGCGTAAGAAGTGATGGGCCTGATATTGGCAAAAAGGCCTAATTCCTTTCTTAGTTTAAGTAAGCCATGTTCTGGGCTTACATGGGCAGAAGGATTATCATACCTGGGATGCGCTGTGGCTCCAGATAAAATAGCGTCACTTCTATGGCACACTTCTAACGTTTCATCTGGTAAGGAATTTCCTGTTTTGTCAATTGCCATTGCACCCATTAAGCCGTATTCATAAAAGAACTGGTGGTTAAACTGACGTGAAACTGCATCCAGAACTTTGATTGATTGTTGCGTTACTTCGGGTCCTATACCATCTCCTAATATTACCGCTATCTTCTTTTGCATATACCTCTCCAGCTCCCCTTAAGCGAAGAGCTTCCGTGTTTTGTTAAGATAAATTAGTTGCCACTCTTTTCCGTTTCACTTGTTTTTGTTCGCTTTGGTAAAAGCTAAATAGGGTTGTTACATATGAACGTATTGCGACGCAACGATGTTTAATAGCAGCAATCTGTTTGTAACTAAAAAAATATAAAATACTCTACAATGCTGTTGACATTGCCGGTTGATATTGTTCAGCGAGTTTACGTAAGTCTGCTTCTTCAATTTCCTTCTTTTTGTCGGCAAGCTGTAAAAAGCTTTGATACAATACATCTATATCGTTACGGGTAAAGTCAAAACCAATTTTTTGAAAACGGTGAGCTAAAGCGCTTCTTCCACTGCGGGCAGTTAAAACAATTTTACTTCCATCGGCACCAACATCATCAGGATTGATGGTTTCATAGGTAGAGGAGTCTTTTAAAAATCCGTCCTGGTGAATGCCCGAGGAATGTGAAAAAGCGTTTGCCCCTACAATCGCCTTGTTGGGTTGAACCGGCACGCGCATTGTATCAGCAACCAAACGGCTTAAAGGATTTAGTTGGGTAGTTTTAATATTGGTAAAAAAGCCAAGGTCTTTGTGCTGTTTTATAATCATCACCACCTCTTCGAGAGAAGTGTTTCCTGCTCTTTCTCCAAGTCCGTTGATGGTGCACTCTACTTGTCGTGCGCCGCTAATAACACCTGAAATTGCATTTGCAGTTGCCAGGCCAAGGTCGTTGTGACAATGGCACGAAATAATTGCTTTGTCTATATTGGAGACATTATTTTTTAGGTATGCGATTTTTGCCCCGTACTGAGATGGAAGGCAATACCCCGTTGTATCAGGAATATTTACAGTGGTTGCACCGGCTTTAATAACGGCCTCAATTACTCTTGCAAGATATTCATTTTCTGTGCGGCCTGCATCTTCGGCATAAAATTCAACATCATCAGTAAAATTTCTTGCCCATTTTACACACTGAATAGCTCTTTGTAAAATGTCTTCCCTGTTTGAGTTGAATTTGCCTTTTATGTGATATTCGGAGGTGCCAATACCAGTATGTATCCTTGGACGTTTGGCATATTTTAGTGCTTCGCCAGCAACTTCAATATCTTTTTGAACTGCCCTGGATAATCCGCAAACCACGGAATTTTTTATGGTCTTGGATATTAAGTTCACAGATTCAAAATCACCGGGGCTCGAGATTGGGAAGCCCGCTTCAATAATATCCACACCTAATTCTTCAAGCCTTTTTGCCAGATCTACTTTTTCATGCGCGTTCAGCTTACAACCGGGTACCTGTTCGCCGTCGCGCAAAGTTGTATCAAAAATATAGACCTGATCGCCTGCCATAAAGGAAATTTTATAAAGATGAAAGCGGGCAGTTTATATTTGCAACAACTCTATAACTAGTTATGTTACAGCTAAACTACTATAATAGCTAAATTAGCGACGATTACATGCAGGGTCAAATTATAGTTGAATCTTTTATACACTAATGAAATAAGCAATACTTCTGCTACAACCCTTGCTGGTATTGGCTTTTATAATAAAAATACTACGATGCCCAACAGGTCGACCGATGCGTTGTTTCAATTAATCCACACATTGGAGAAGTCTGAAAAGCGCAACTTTAAATTATATGTAACGCGAAACACTGCTACAGAAGATCTAAAGATCATACAGGTATTTGATGCTTTAGATAAAATGAGTGAATATGATGAAGAGTTGCTGCTTAAGAAAAACCCCTCTGTAAAAAAGCAACAATTGTCTAATATAAAGGCACATTTGTACAAGCAATTATTAGCCAGCCTAAGAGTATTAAAAACAACAGATAATATACAAATTCAACTGCATGAGCAACTAGATTATGCAAACTTGCTGTACAATAAGGGTCTTTATTTGCAGAGTTTGAAAATGCTTGAAAAGCTGAAAGAGACTGCAAAAGAATATAGCCAGGTAACATTCATGATGCAGGCTCTTTTTCTTGAAAAAAATATTGAGGTACTTCATATTACCCGAAGTCTCGAGGACAGGGCAGAGGTACTGGCCTCCGAAGCGGAGCAGTCTACCCGTAGGCTTGGGAGAATAACACAATTGTCGAACCTTGCATTAAAACTATATAGCTGGTACATAAAACATGGTCATGCAAGGAACGAACAGGATGCGCAAGCCATAAAGCAATACTTTGAGGAGTCGCTTCCGTTTGAGGGCGAGCAGGCTACTGGCTTTTATGAGAAGCTTTACTTTTTTCAAAGCTATAGCTGGTTCGGTTTCATCTTGCAGGACTTTCTCATGTATTACCGGTACACGCAAAAATGGGTAGACCTTTTCGAAAAGGAACGGTTCATGATCGGCATAGAAACGGCCCATTATATAAAAGGAATGCACAACCTGATCAGTGCAAATTTCGATTTGAAGAATGGTAAAAAATTTAATGAGTACCTGGAGAAGTTTGAGCGATTTTCGGAAACAGATCTTGTAACCGGAAATGATAACAACAGGGTTCAGGCTTTTGTGTACATCCATATTGCAAAGCTGAACAAGCATTTTATGGAAGGCACCTTTACTGAAGGTTTAGAACTGGTGCCTCACATTGAACAGAAAATTAAGGAGTATTGGTTATATCTCGACCGGCACCGCATACTTGTCTTTTACTACAAAATCAGTTCGCTTTACTTTGGAAGTGGCGATTACGACAACACCATTACTTATTTAAATAAAATTATTAACTGGAAGGTAGACTTGCGGACAGATCTGCAATGTTATGCCCGCCTGCTGCACCTCATTGCGCACTATGAAATCGGCAATTTTGATATTCTCGAATACCTGATAAAATCGGTTTATCGTTTCATGGCAAAAATGGAGAATTTGAGTATCGTAGAAGAGGAGATCTTCAAGTTCTTGCGCAATTCATTTCACCTTAGTTACCGAAAGCTAAGGCCTGAATTTGAGAAGTTATTGATGAAATTAAAAAGCATCGAGAACAATCGATTTGAAACACGTGCCTTTTCGTATTTAGACATCATCTCATGGTTAGAAAGCAAGGTGTATCAAAAGCCGCTTCAGGCCATTATAAAAGAGAAGAGTGATAAGACATACCAGGGAAGCCAGCAGAATTAGTCTTTGCAACAATCTACTTAGTTATAACCAACGAATTTATGAGCCAAACCAAGTAATACTGTTTAGCATTGTTGCGTCGCGCTCTTGTACCAATTTTTCTATGTTCAGCATTATCTACAAGTAGCAAATGTTCGGGCCTAGATTTTTCAATCGTTTAGTTTGTTGTTTCCCCGGTAACAATTTGCGGCAGAAGAAATTTCTAAGATAGTGCTAATCGTTGCGGTTAGAAACGGATAACGTAACTAACCCCTTAATAAAAATTTCCTTCGCATTAGCAGGCATACTATATACGCCTGAACGCCCGGCAAATAATTATAAAGATTTCAGCAAAGCCATAGAAAAAAAAAGCTGTAAAATAAAGGTCTATGGAACAAACAGTTATTTTACAGCCTGGGGCACTTGCATTCTAAAAATCTTCCTAATACTTCAAGAGAAATAAAAGTAGATTTAGATAAGGTTTAATCTATATATTTTTAGAGAACTATTACGCTGTTAACACCTCCAAATTCGTTGTGGTGTTGACTGTCAGCCTCAGGCTCGTTGATCCACTCAGTCTCGTTCACACGATATTTAAATTCATGCTGACTGTTTTTAGGTAATGAAACATCGGCGCTAAAAGTGCCATCTTTTTTCTTGCTCATTACAACTGAATTTTCCCAATCACTATTTAATCCTAGAATTTCTACGGTTTCCGCATCTTCAAGGTTAAGCGCAAATTTCACTTTACAATAGTCTTTTGTCTTAAAATATGTTTTCTGTACCATTTTTATATGTTTATTAAAGGTTAACTGTTAATACAAATAATAAAAAAAGGTAACCCAAACGTTAAAACGTTTGGAAAGCGAATTTGAAGGAATGTGCGAGCACATCTTCTTACATGTTGTCCATTTTTGCCGAAAAAAGTTTCAAAGCTTCTATTTAACTCATAACTAAACTATTTGTAATGGTGACTTATATTCGCTCCACTTTAATTACTACTTATGAAAATACTTATAACATTCTTTTACCTGCTGATATTTCACTTACAACCTACAGCTCAGCCTGTTAAAGCCCATGGACCGCTACGGGTTGATGGTACTAAGCTGGTGGACAAAAAAGGAAATGCTGTTGTACTTAGAGGAATGAGTTTTGGCTGGCACAACTTCTGGCCGCGCTTTTATAACCCGGAAGCGGTAAAGTGGCTGCATACGGATTGGGAATGTACAGTAGTAAGGGCTGCAATGGGTGTTGAGCCAAAAAATGGTTATATAGAAAAGCCTCAAGAGTCTACAGCCAAGGTAAAAGCAGTTGTAGATGCTGCTATAAAGGAAGGCATTTATGTAATTATTGACTGGCATAGTCATAATATACACTTGAATGAGGCAAAAAAGTTTTTTGCCGAAATGGCTAAAGCATACGGAAAGTATCCAAACGTGATTTACGAAATCTTTAACGAGCCCGACCAGGAGTCCTGGAAGGAGGTAAAGGACTATTCACGGGAAGTTATTTCTACTATCAGGGCAATTGATCCCGATAATATTATACTTGTCGGCAACCCTCATTGGGACCAGGACATTCATACCGTTGCTGACGATCCGCTTACAGGTTTTACTAACCTAATGTACACGGTTCATTTTTATGCTGCTACACATAAGCAGCAATTGCGCGACAGGTGCGATTATGCTTTGAAGAAAGGCATCCCTATTTTCATTTCGGAATCGGCCGGCATGGAAGCCAGCGGCAACGGTCCTTTAAATATGGACGAGTGGGGCAAATGGATTGATTGGTCAGAAAAGAATAAGGTTAGCTGGGTCACGTGGTCGGTGTCGGATAAAAACGAAACATGTTCGGTACTGCTGCCATCTGCCGGTTCAGAAGGCAAGTGGGAGGAAAAGGATTTGAGGGACTCCGGAAAAGAAACGCGGAAGCTATTAAGAAGCTACGCCAACAAAAAATAGGTTAAATTTTTATACAAGGCTAATAACCACAGATGAAACTTTTGTTGCGACGCATTTCGTTCATCTGCAGCACTGCACTCCACTTTGGTTTTAAAATAAAAGGTCGCCCCATTTGTGGCGACCTTTTATTAAGTATACATTAGATTTTTGTAAGTAGCGAAAAGGGGTGTGTAAATGCTCTTTATCACGCTTTTCTATCCTGCCCTTGCCGTTCAAGCATCCAACCCGGGTACTCGGGTTGCAACTGGCTTACTTCGTTCAGCTTTTCAAGTTCTTCTGCTGTAAGCTGTACATCAACAGCCTTAATGTTATCTTCAAGTTGCGCTGTTTTTTTTGCACCAATAATAACGCTCGTAACAGCAGGTTGATGAAGCAGCCATGCCAATGCCAGCTGTGCAACTGAAATTCCTTTTTGTTGCGCTATGGGCTGCATCACGTCTATAATGTCAAATGCCTTTTCTTTATTTACGGGTGGAAAGTCAAAATTAAGCCGCCTGCTGTCTTCCGGTCCTTGCATATTACGTCCATATTTTCCGCTTAGTAATCCCCCCGCTAAAGGACTCCAAACCATTAAGCCAACTCCTTGATCATTTAACAATGGTACAAGCTCACGTTCCAGGTCGCGGCCTGCGATGGTATAATAAGCTTGTAGTGAAACAAATTTTGCGACTTTATTATAGGTTGAATAAGAAAGCGCCTTCATTAATTGCCATGCAGCCAGGTTGCTACAGCCAATGTACCTGACCTTTCCACTTTTAACGAGGTCATCTAAAGCCCAAAGGGTTTCTTCAAGTGGAGTAAGCGGATCGTAGCCGTGTATTTGATAAAGGTCAATATAATCTACATTAAGGCGTTTGAGGCTTTCTTCGGCCTGTTGCATAATGTGTTTTCTTGTGAGGCCCGCACTATTAGGTCCCTCGTCCATTTTGCCCCTCACCTTAGTGGCAATTACAAGGTCATCTCTTTTAAGCCCGAGGTTTCTTATGGCTTTGCCAGTCATCTCTTCGGATAAACCTTCTGAATAAACATTGGCAGTATCTATAAAGTTGATACCTGCATCTACAGACCGTTTTACCAATTCATCAACTGGTTCTTGTGGTACCTGTCCAATTGCAGTCCAGTAGCCTTTTCCGCCAAAGGTCATAGTGCCAAGGCACAGCTCTGAAACTTTCAGACCCGTATTTCCTAAAATTTTATATTTCATTTAATTTCTTTTTAAAATGTTTTAATGAATAGCTAACTGCACAAATATCAGGCTAGGCAAAAGTTTGGGGAATTGAGAGCTGCCTTGTTACACAAAGGTTGGTTTTGCAAAACCTTATCCGTGTCACCGTTTGTTGCCCCATTTGGTTCGTTAGTACACGGGTGCGACGCAACAAAAGATCAATTGTAAAACAAATGCCTGCTACAAAAAATCTCTTTCTTAAATTGCCGGCTTTAATTATTTGATTGCTTAACAACTGTATGTAACGTGGTTGTTAGAAATAATTGAAATTTGAGGGGATTAGGAAAGGTGCAACAAAGAAACATTTTGTTAAGAACAGTAGGAAAGGTTTGGAATGTTTATTGTTAATGGGAAGTACTGGCAGAAAGTAAATTAAATAGGAGAGGATAAGGCGGGCAAATTATATTAATGAAATTTCATAATCTTTAAAATATAGTAAGTATGAGGCCGTGAGAGATCATGGCCTTAGTTATAATGATCGGTTATAACAATAGTTCTAATTTCACCACTTAAAACATTGAAATGCAAACGGCTGAAGATATCAGGTTATTAAATGAACGAATTCAACATGCAGCATTATTTATAGACAGGCTTAGAACCGAGCTGGCAAAAGTAGTGGTTGGCCAGTTGTACATGGTTGACAGGTTGATGATAGGACTATTGAGTAACGGCCACGTTTTGTTGGAAGGTGTACCGGGCCTTGCAAAAACTTTAACCATAAAGTCGCTGGCACAGGCTATACAAGCAAAATTTAGCCGTATACAATTTACTCCCGATCTATTGCCTGCCGACGTTATTGGTACTATGATATATAATCAGCAAAGGCATGAGTTTGTAATTAGAAAAGGACCCATCTTCGCAAATTTTATTTTAGCCGATGAAATTAACCGTGCGCCTGCAAAAGTGCAGAGTGCCTTACTAGAGGCCATGCAGGAAAAGCAGGTTACCATTGGCGATGAGACGCATAAGCTGGAAGAGCCGTTTTTGGTATTGGCCACGCAAAACCCCATAGAGCAGGAAGGTACATACTCTTTGCCCGAAGCACAAGTGGATAGGTTTATGCTGAAAGTGGTGGTTGGCTACCCTTCGAGAAACGAAGAGCAAATGATTATACGACAGCAAGTTCAGGGCGCGGAAATACCAGTCGTAAACCCGGTAGTAAATACATTTGAAATTTTGCAGGCAAGAAGTTTAGTGCGACAAGTGTATATGGATGAAAAAGTAGAGCAATATATTTTAGATATTGTTTTCGCCACCCGTTACCCCGAGCAATACAGGTTGGATCGTTTGAAGCCGCTTATTAGTTATGGTGGTTCTCCCCGTGCAAGCATCAACCTGGCGTTGGCGGCCAAAGCCCATGCTTTCATGAATAAAAGAGGCTACGTTATACCAGACGATATAAAGGCTATTTGTAAAGATGTGATGCGTCACCGTATTGGCTTAACCTATGAGGCAGAAGCCGAAAATATTACTTCCGAAAAAATTGTAGACGATATTTTAAGTGCTATTGCAGTTCCTTAGGATGGGTGGCTAATGATAGGTGATAGATACAGCTGTTAGATGACGGAAGGAGGTTTGGGGGTTATTAATGTCTTTTGTCATTACGAGCTAAACCAGAATTATTAGGACTTCCTACAAAAAACTAGAAGCGTGGAAAAAAGCAATGCTTCTGATAAAGGAGGTCTACTTCGTTTGTAGATCTTATTTAAAGGAAGAACCGGTTGCACTTACATAACAAACTAAGAGAGCGGCAGTTTCTATTGCAGCAATTATTGCGGAAGGGGGTGGCAGAAATTATAAAAAAGATACAATACAGTTTTCGCACGTTGCAAGAGGTTCTTTTATACGAAGTCGAAACGCTTTTAAATATAGCAGTCATGGTGGAGATCGTTCAGGAAGAAAAATTTAGGGCATTCGAAAGTATGGTTGATGAAGAGATAAGAATACTTAATGGTAATAAAAATCGTATGAATTAAGAACAAAACTAAAATAGAGCTATTTCTGCCAACAGTCGCCCAGTAACTGTCAACTTCAATTATGACCACAGCCGACATTCTTAAAAAAGTACGTGAGCTTGAAATTAAAAGCAAGAAACTGACTAATCATCTTTTTACGGGTGAATACCATACTGCTTTTAAAGGAAGGGGAATGTCTTTTAAAGAAGTACGTGAATATGAGCCGGGCGATGATCCGAGGTTTATTGACTGGAATGTTTCTGCAAGGATGGGTCACACTTTCAGTAAGATTTTTGAAGAAGAAAGAGAATTGTCTGTTTACTTACTAATCGACATAAGCGCAAGCAGTTTGTTTGGCACGTTGCGGCAAAGTAAAAAAGACTTGATGACTGAGATGTGCGCAGTGCTTGCTTTCTCCGCCATTAGTAACAACGATAAAGTAGGCCTTATTTTTTTTAGTGACCATGTTGAAAAGTTCATCCCTGCAAAAAAAGGCCGCGACCATGTGCTATATATGGTTAGAGAGATGCTCACCTTTAAATCAAGATCTTCTCAAACTGATGTGTTGAAAGCGCTTCAGTTTTTAAATGCAACTACCCGCCACAAAAGCATTGTTTTTGTGCTTAGTGATTTTGCTGACGCAGGTTATCACGATACACTTCGGGTAGCTGCAAAACGTCACGATGTAATTGGCGTTCAGGTATATGATCAGCGCGACGAACAATTACCGCAGGCAGGGTTAATGAATTTGAGAGATGCCGAAACAGGACAAATGGTGCTGCTGAATACCAACGATCCATATACGCGTTTTAAATACACACAGCAGTTTCAAAAGGTACTGGAAGACGCTAAAAACTCCTTTAGAAAAGCCGGTGCTGACCTGCTGCAGGTAGCTACAGGGCAGGACTATGTGAAACTTTTACAACAATTTTTTATTAGAAGGGCATAAGTGAATAAACAGAAATTATATACGGTTTTCTTTATTGTTGTGATGTTATCATCTGTTAGCTCTCACCTGTTTTCGCAGACAGTTAAAGCCGGGGTGGACAGGAATAAAATATTTATAGGGGAACAAGTACGGTTAAAACTTGCCATTGAGGGAGGTAGGGCAGGGATGAAATGGTTTAGCTTTCCAGATAGTCTAAATCATTTCGAAATTGTAAAGCGAGGCAAAGTAGATACGGTATTAAACGGAAGCTCTACTAACTATTACCAGGTAATCACCATAACCTCTTTCGATAGCGGGCGATGGGAGTTTCCATCCTTATTCCTTCCAGGACTGTCGCAGCCTACTCCTCCAATAGCGATTGATGTTTTGCCTGTAGATGTATCGAAAATGGAGGACTATAACGACATCAAAGACATCGAAGAAGTAACCCAGCAGAACGATCCACTGCTGATAGGCCTCATCGCAGCTATTACGCTTCTTTCTTTATTGATGCTTTATTGGTTATTTGCTAAAAAACGGAAAGTAATCGTGGAACGACGCCCTGCAAAAGGAAGTCTTTCACCATTAGACCGGGCGCTTGCAGAGCTAAATAAATTAAAAGGTCAAAACCTGCAAACTCCCGCCGAGGTTAAAAAATATTACTCTGCGCTTACCGACATTAGCCGAACTTTTTTTAACCAACAGCTACAGCAGCAGTCGTTACAGCAAACTACCGACGAGTGGATGATGACGCTTCATCCGCTTTCTGTGGATAATGAAACAAAAACTTCTTTTTTCCAGGTATTGCGATTGGCCGACACGGTAAAATTTGCTAAGTTTTTACCGCATTCACGAGACAACGAAACATCTGTTGAAGTAATTAAAAATATGCTTCAAAAGGTATCGCTTTTGCATTCACCTATTCATTCAAATTATCAACCCAACCCGGCCTGATGCTTTACCAGTGGTTTCAAAATATCACCTTTCACAATCCGGAGGCTTTGAGTTTGCTTTTCCTAATTCCAATAATTGCCATTTGGTATTATAGCAACAATAAAAAGCGGCAGGGATCTATGCTGGTAACCACCACTCATTTTCTTTCTGATATCCGTAGTTCAAAAACATGGTTTCAAAATCTTCCTTTTGTTTTACGTTGTATTGCTTTGGTTTGCCTGATAGTTGCCCTTGCCAGGCCGCAACATAAGTTTAGCGAGCAGCAGACACAAGGCGAGGGAATCGACATAGTGCTTTGCTTCGACATCAGCGGCAGTATGACAGAAAAAGATTTTACTCCTAATCGCCTCGAAGCCGCTAAAGAGGTAGCGCAAGCATTTGTAAATGAACGTACCGGCGATCGCATTGGCGTGGTTATTTTTAGCAGGCAAAGTTTTACGCTTTGTCCTATCACTACCGATAAAACGACTATTCTCTCTCAAATTGCTAATATTCGCAGTGGTTATCTTGAGGAAGAAGGAACGTCAATTGGGTCGGGTTTAGCCACCAGCGTAGACCGGCTAAAAAACCAGAAAACAAAAAGCAGGATAATAATATTACTTACTGACGGTGTTGATTTTGGTGGGATGATTCCACCAGATATAGCCAAGGAAATGGCGAAGCTTTACGGAATTAAAGTGTATACGATCGGCGTTGGATCAGAAAAGGAAGTGGATGAACAGGTGCAGACGCCGTACGGTAAGGTAACTAGTAGAAAAAAACTAGAATTCAACGAAGGCCTGCTAAAAGACATTGCAGCAGAAACAGGAGGGAAATATTTTCATGCCGTAGACCAGGATGCACTTAAAAACGTATATGCCAGTATAAATAAACTTGAAAAAAGCAAGGTTGAAGTTACCTCCTACGATCGCTTTACCGAAGAGTTTCTGCCCTGGCTTATCGCTGCTTTTGCCCTCCTTATTTTCGAGGTCGTCCTGCGATATACTGTTTTTAAAAAGTTTCCTTAAAAGCTTCTTTTCGTTGTATTAATTTTTGAGCCAGCATCAGTTTTCATGGAGTCATCGTTGTGTCACACCCTTTTACAGCAAAACGTATATGGGCTTAAACTTATTCTTCACTCAACTGTACTTTTTTCTGTCCCACATGTAGGGCGTACTCTACTCCAATTTTTAAAGCATAGTTTTCCTTTATATGCCCCACCGGAAACTGGAAGCAGACAGGGTATTTGTAGTCTTTTACCATCTCATAAATAACTTCGTAAACATCTTTTCCAAAAGGTATGGTGGTGTCTTTTGTTTCACTAAAACCTCCTATAATTAACCCCGCCAGTTTATTAAACTTGCCGTTTCTTTTTAGTTGATACAACATTCTGTCGATGTTATAAATGTATTCCCCTACTTCCTCTATAAACAAGAGTTTACCATCTGTGTCTACATCAGACCGGGTTCCTATAAGGTGGCTTAACAACGATAAATTTCCTCCAACCAATTTTGCTGTAGCGTTACCAATGTTATTGTAAGGAGTTATGGCGCAGGTGTACTTCGTCTTCTCACCTTCAAGGGCCTGTTTTAAAGATTGTACATATTCATTTTTGTATTCCTCGTTATTAAAAGCTGCAGCCATGGGAGCGTGAAGAGATGCAATTTTAAAACGATTGTAAATATGCGAATGCAACACAGTGATATCGCTAAAGCCAACAATCCATTTTGGGTTTTTCTTAAATTTCTTAAAACTCAACTGGTCAATAATTCTTCCTACACCATATCCTCCTCTTGCACATAAAATGGCCTGAACAGAGTCATCATCCATCATCTGTTGTAAATCGTGCAGCCTTTGTTCGTCGGTGCCCGAAAAATAATTGAACTGGCTTCCGGCCGTGGCTCCGGCTTTTACTTTATATCCCCATTCCATTAAAACTGAAATACAAGTTTGAATCTTTTCAACAGGCATAAAGCCGGCAGGACAAACAATACCAATTGTATCACCTTTCTTTAAGTATGGAGGAATAGTTGACATTGGGCAATGTTACGATAAAAATCACGTGAGGCAAATGGGATAATTGATAAAAGGTTTTTATCCCTTTAGTCTAAGACTTTTACATGGTGATGCTACTCTGCATGCAGAAGTTAAAGAGTTTGCCTATTCTAATGGTGCTTCTATTAGGGACTTCTTTAGCTTAACCAGATCGTATAGGGCAGTAACAGTATTTACAGCATTTTGAATAATGAAAGCATCACTGAAGTTAACAGCCGTTTTTAAAGAAGCTCGGGGAAGGTGGCTATATCTCATATTTAGAAGAAATACCCGGCGTAAATACGCAAGGCGAGACTCGTGAAGAAGCAAAAGCAAACTTACCCGAAGCCCTTGAATTAGTACCCGATAATCAAAGAATGCTTAGTCGGCAGCAACTTAAAAATAAAAAAGTTACACGTGAAAATGCTGAAATGGTATAATGGAAACTGCCAGTTTATTAAGTTTTTATATCAAAATAATGGTTTGCTTACAAGGGAAGGAGGTAACCCCTCCGTTTTTCAAAAAACTTCAAATAAAAAAAATACTTCAGTACCCGGGCATAAAGAAGTAAAAATAACCTGGTTAGAAAGATCGGCAACGATCTTGACATTCTGCCTCCTTCAAACTTTCAATAACAACTTCATCTCCATCTTAGCTGCTTATTGGTTATTTTTGCAGCCCTTTGTTATTACGTTTTGTTCCATGTTGTTCGTCGGTAAAAGGGTGCGACGCAACGGTTGACGAAGAAAGTTATAAAGCTAAGTACAAAATGAATTTACCTAAGAGATATATGATTACTTCCGCGTTGCCTTATGCAAACGGATTGAAACACGTAGGTCACCTGGCAGGTGCCTATATACCTGCTGATATTTACGTGCGCTACTTAAGAGCCCAGAAAAGAGATGTTGTGTATGTATGCGGAAGTGATGAACACGGCGCTGCCATAACAATACAGGCAATGAAGGAGGGCACAACTCCGAAAGCCATAGTAGACAAGTACCATGAGATAATGAAGCAGAACTTCGATGACCTGGGTATTAGTTTTGATATTTATCACCGGACTTCTGCATCAATTCATCATGAAACCACGCAGGAGTTTTTTACCGCATTAAACGAAAGGGGTGAACTGGAGCAGCAGGAGACGGAGCAGTTTTACGATGAGGAAGCAAAATCTTTTTTGGCAGACCGGTATATTATAGGCACTTGCCCTGTTTGCGGCAATAAAAATGCTTACGGCGACCAATGCGAGAAATGCGGTACATCTTTAAGTCCTGATCAATTGCTCAGTCCGCGTAGTACTTTAAGTGGCAATTTGCCGGTAAAAAAGAAAACAACGCATTGGTATCTTCCCTTGCATAAGCATGAGGCGTTTTTACGTGAGTGGATTTTAAAACAGCATAAAGATGACTGGAAAACAAATGTACTGGGCCAATGTAAAAGCTGGCTGGATGCAGGTTTGCACTCGCGGGCTGTTACGCGTGATTTGGATTGGGGTGTAAAAGTTCCGTTAACTGAGGCTGAAGGTAAAGTGCTCTACGTTTGGTTTGATGCACCGATTGGCTACATAAGCGCAACGAGGCAATGGGCGCTTGATAACGGTAAAGACTGGAAGCCTTACTGGTATGATAAGGATACAAAACTTGTTCATTTTATTGGGAAGGATAACATTGTATTTCATAGCATCATTTTTCCTGTGATGTTGAAGTTGCATGGAAACGTGTTGCCGGAGAATGTGCCTGCTAATGAATTTATGAATCTTGAAGGTGATAAAATGAGCACCAGTCGTGGCTGGAGCATTGAGATGGACGAGTACATAAACGACTGGATAAAAAAGGATAATGGAGGCGATAGCATGGCCGATGTATTGCGCTATTACCTCACCACCATTTCGCCCGAAACTAAAGACAGCGAGTTTACCTGGAAGGGTTTCCAGGATGCAAGTAATAGTGAGCTCGGAAACATTTTTGGAAATTTTATAAACAGAACCTTTGTGCTGATGCACAAACTATGTAAAGGGAAAGTGCCTGCGCTTCATACAGAAATTTTAGATGATGCAGATCGAAATATGTTTATTGATATTGCAAATGCAAAGTCTGCTATTGAAAACCTGATAGAGACTTTTAAGTTTAGAGAAGCTTTATTTGAAGTAATAGACCTGGCAAGAAAAGGTAACCGATACATGCAGGATAAACAACCGTGGATTGTTGCCAAGCAGTTGGAAGCTACTAGTAAAAAGCTACAAGATGCAAGCGATGAAGAGCAGCGGGAAAGCTTGCAGCTTGAGGCTCACCACCTGCAGCATAGCATTGACAATTGCCTTCATATTTGTCTTCAATTGACTGCTAATCTTGCTATTCTCATTAATCCGTTTTTACCTTTTACCGCAAAAAAGTTATGTTATATGATGAAGGTGGTAGATAAGATGCTGGATTGGGAAAACGCAGGAAAAACGAAATTGCTGAGTGTTGGTTATAGCTTACGCGAGCCGCAGATTTTATTCAGGAAAATTGAAGACGTTGAAATAGCCGCACAAATTGAAAAATTAAAAATTAAAAGTAAAAAAGTGGAAGAAGAAAAGAAAGAAGAAGTTACAAGTTCCCAGGTAGGAGTGGCCGGTGAAACGGCAACTGAAGTAATCGGCGAACAACAGGAAAAAGGAAACGGGGAACCTGAAACTACCGTGAAACCTGAAATCGTTTTTGATGATTTTGCAAAAGTTGATTTAAAAGTTGGAACCATTGTAAGTGCAGAAAAAGTGCAGAAGGCCGATAAGCTTTTAAAGCTGCAGGTGGATTTGGGATTTGAAACAAGAACGATTGTTTCAGGAATAGCAATGCATTTTCGGCCAGAAGAAATTGTTGGCAAGCAGGTAACGGTAGTTGTAAATCTTGCTCCAAGAAAAATGCGGGGAATAGAAAGCAACGGCATGATCTTAATGGCAGAAGATGCAGCTGGTAAATTACACTTCATCAATCCTGAAGATAAAATAGATGCAGGAAGTGGCGTAAGCTAAATAGGAAAATTTTTTATAATCATCCCTGTCCTAACATAAGACAGGGATGATTTTTTATAGCGAAAAACCTTTCTATGATTGCAGCTTCTGTTCTAAAATTTACAAATAATAAAAAGTTTCTTTTCTCTGCTGTTGTAATTTTTTTTATCCCCTTCCTTTTGTTTTGCTTTTGGAACGTGCCCTCTGCCGACGACTACATGATCCTCTACAAAAAGCAGGAGTTTAGTTTTTGGGGCTTACAAAACTCAATTTATCACACCTGGTCCGGACGCTACTTTTCTACATTCGTAAGCACAGCTTTCTCTTATAGCGGTTTTCTTTATTCGAATTATTACCTCCATACAATCCTGCTATTACTATTTACAGTGCTTTCGTGGATTTTTCTTTTGAAGCAAGTGAATAAAAACGCACTATCCAATCAACTATCATTTACAGCCATATTACTCACTTCATTAATTCTATTAATTTTAGAGGTCAATATTATTCCCGAACCTGTTACAGCTTTTTACTGGTTTTCGAGTGCTATCACTTACCAATTGCCACTTATATTGTTGGTTCTTCTAGCCGGGTTAATCTGTAAACTATTTTTTGAACCGCATCATCAAAAATTCTACTTTTTCGTGGCAGCCTTAATAGTTGTATTATTTAATGGCTGCAATGAAAGTATTACTCTTTTTGTTCTCATAATTTCTACTTTCTTTATAGGGTATCATTATTTTACAGGTAAAAGCGTTCCAGGTATTTTTCTTAGCCTGTATATTATCAACGTTATCAGTTCTTGCTTTTTACTTTTTGCTCCTGGTATTATACACAGAGGTTCTTTGCACGATACAAGCCCGGTTTTATCAATTATTTCAATAGCCTTTATTAAATTCATTGTGCTCAACTGGTTTTTTTTAAAGGAGCCTTTGTGGTGGTTTTTATTGTTGTTTGTAATTGCCTTTCTTTCCAGAAACAATAGGTCAGCAAGCGGGGTTTTGCAGCTTTTTCATCAGGTAAAAAGTACCTCTTTACTACTCGTTTATTGGGCGAGCGGTATGCTAATATATATCCCTATCTTATATGCTACCAATGGCTCGCTTCCTTTGCGAACAGAAAATGTTATTTGTTTTTTATATAGTCTTATGCTGTTAATAATATTTACAGCCTTTATTGTAAATAGTACAAAGACTACGCACGCCCCCGCTTTTTTGTATAACTATCGATACTTGCTTTTTAGCATTTTCATCTTTTCATCATCTAACATGAAAAGGGTTACAGATACCTTGTTATCAGGCTTTTTTTACAAACAGGTAATGCAGGAAAGACTAAGCTTTTTTGAAGAGGCAAGACGAAAACAATTACATGCGGTAGCCTTTGATGAGTATGAACTGGCAGTTGATAAACGAATAAAAGAGTACCCGTTACTGGATAGAAGAGCTTTGAAAAATATATTGGTTAAACCACCACCCATTATTTGTTTTGAAAGTGACTTGTATGATATTGAATATATGAAGGAGTTTTACGGCGTCAAAATTATAAATATCAATAAAAGATAGCAACTAACTTTAATAGAAACCTACATCTATAATTATAAAAAGATATTGTATGAATGCCAGCAACATGTTTAGTTTACAAGATAAGGTTGTAGTAGTTACCGGTGGAACCGGAATACTAGGAAATGCTTTTGTAGATGCAATTGTAGAAGCCGGGGGAAAAGTCGCCATTCTTGGCAGAAAGAAAGAAGTGGCTGATGAAAGAGCAGGAGCTATCAACGCGAAAGGCGGTAGTGCAATAGGAGTGGTAGCAGATGTATTGGATGAACAACAACTGTCTGATGCAAAAGATAAAATTGTGGGCAGGTTTGGAAGAATCGACGGATTGGTAAATGCTGCTGGAGGCAATATTCCGGAAGGTGTTTTGCAGCCTGAGCAAGACATTTTTAAAATGAATATAACAGGTATGAAAAAAGCGGTAGAGATCAACCTGTGGGGTACAGTAATTCCAACCCAAATTTTTGGGGAAGAGATAGCAAAAACAGGAAAGGGGAGTATCGTCAATATATCCTCAATGAATTCTAAAAGGGCAATAACAAAAGTGCTTGGGTATAACATGGGCAAAGCCGCCGTGGATTGCTACAATCAGTGGTATGCAGTAGAATTATCAAGAAGGTATGGAGACAGTATCAGAATGAACGCTTTGGCACCAGGGTTTTTTCTTACTGAGCAAAATAAAAACCTGCTTACAAAACCCGAAGGCGGATATACTGAAAGAGGGGAAATGGTAATCAGGCAAACGCCCTTCAAACGTTTTGGTCATCCTGACGAATTAAAGGGCGCTTTGGTTTGGCTGCTGAGTGATGCATCGCAATTTGTAACGGGTACTATGATTTGTGTTGACGGAGGCTTTTCAATATTTGGAGGCGTGTAAATTATGCTGCTAAGTGGAAAGACTTTTTTGAAGCCGACGTCTTAATCCTTGAACCGAAAGAGGGCTATTTTTTAAACTCAAGCAAAGCGCTGTTAGTACGTTTTTTGGTACTGGCAGCTGCGCGTATGGCAACATTGTTGCGTCGCATTTCGTTCGTCTTCAAATCTTTTGGCTACTTTTTCCAATGCATTTATTTTAGAACATATAATATTTGTAGCGTGGCATTATTGTCGTTAAAAGACTTAAACGCTTTGTTAGCATGAGTAAGAAAGTACTTTGTTTTGGAGAACTGCTGTTGCGGATTTCACCGGCATTGGGAGGAGGGAAATCAGGCGATCAACCTATGCAGGTGTATGTGGGTGGAGCAGAAGCAAATGTGGCTACAGCCCTGGCCGGTTGGAATGTTCCTGTTAAGTATTGCACCGTTTTGCCTGACAACTTTATGTCTAAACACGTGCGGCATTATCTTGAGTATAATAACGTTTTTGCTTCGTCTGTTTTACTTGCAGGTAACCGCATTGGTGTGTATTATCTGGAGCGTGGTGCAGACTTAAAAGGAAGCGTTATTTACGACAGAGAACATTCTGCATTTTCAGAAGTGAAGCGTGGAATGATTGATTGGGATACAGTACTGCACGATGTAGAATGGTTCAATTTTTCAGCTATTAGTCCGGCATTAAATGAAAACGTTGCTGACGTTTGCCTTGAAGCTTTAGAAGCAGCTTCTGACAAAAACATAACAATTTCAGTGGATCTCAATTATAGGTCAAGATTATGGAAGTATGGAAAAGAGCCAATAGAAGTAATGCCAAAGCTTGTAGCATATTGTGATGTGGTAATGGGAAATATCTGGTCTGCAAATACTTTATTAGGTACGGCTGTCGACGAACATATTCATGAGAAAAAAAGCAAGGAGGCTTACCTGGATCACGCCAGGACAACCTCGAAAGAGATTGTTGAAAAATTTCAGAAGTGTAAGGTGGTAGCTAATACTTTCAGGTTCGATCAAAAGGAGTTGTTATACTATACAACCATGTATAAAGATCAGCAGCAATACGCTTCAACAGAGTTTACAACGGATAGGGTAGTAGATCGTTCGGGAAGCGGTGATTGCTTTATGGCCGGCCTTATTTATGGTTTATATAATGATCATGCTGCACAGGATATTGTGAATTATGCAGCGGCAGCAGCGTTTGGTAAATTACAGGAAGAAGGAGATGCAACAGGTCATGATATTTTAACCGTAGCGAAAATTGAAACAGAAAATAAAGATGCAGAACGGGGATTATAGCTATAATAGATTATGCTTTAAAAGGATGCCTAACTAATTTGATTTTTTGTATAAGCCAATATAAAAAACAGCCGCAATCGCGGCTGTTTTTTTATTCCCTCTCTCTCTCTTCAATTCCACGATAGTGTCAGTTTGATTAAGCGCTATGTTAGTAGAAGAATGTGTAAAATTTAGATTGAGCTCCGTAGGAGCGGAATGTAAAATGTTCCGCTCCTACGGATATAAAAACTTCTTATTTTTTTCTTTTCTACTGATATATCGCTTAGGATGGAGCTAATCCTAAACTAAGCGACATCGTCGTTTATGGAAGAGACTACAACCTCACTTTCACGACTAACTTCTTAATCATACCCTCTCCGATTTGCGGGGCGTGTACATCTTCGGGATAAAAAATGGCAAACTGGCCGGCTTGTAGAGTAAAATAGGTGTCGGGCTTATCGTTATAAAAAGTGACATCCTTCTCAGCATTGTATTCTTCTTTTGGTGAAGAAACCCGTTCTCTTGCGCTCCATCCTATTTGTTCTTTGCCTGTTGGGCAAACCTGGATGTCGAGCCAGTGGTTGTGACATTCAAACTTTGCTTCTTCCCGCGAATAACCTTGCCGGTCTGTTACGCCAGCGTGTAATTCGGGTCCCTCAATAGGATATTTTCCGGGTTCAATAGCTTCTAAATTTTGGCTTTTTATAAATTCAAAAGCTTTAGCAAAACGGGGATGCAGGTTAATGTATTTATCGGAGTTGGATAATGTGTCGATGATCATGGTTATGGGTTTTAAATGATAAGTTTTAAGTTATGAGTATTGGTGTTTGTTGCTGAAAAAGGTTATGTAGTACAAGAGTGCGACGCAACGATGCAACAGAAAGTTATAAAAGCCGGTAACAAAAAAAATCCGCCAAAAAGATAAGCGGATTTTTATTTTTTAGTTTTTCATTTTCAATTAACGTTGAACGCGGCCGGAAGCATCTCCTTTTACAAGATCCATTACTTCTTTACGTGTTGCGTGATTAAGGTCACCCGGAATGGTATGCTTTAACGCAGAAGCGGCTACGCCAAACTCAGCGGCCTGGTTTAGAGGCATGTTGGTGACAAGCCCGTAGATAAAGCCGCTTGCAAAAGAGTCTCCACTACCCACACGGTCAACAATGCGAACTTCATATTGTCTTGTGTGGTAGAACTCGTTGCCGTCATACACCAAGGCGCTCCATCCGTTGTCAGACGCACTGTGGCTTTCGCGCAAAGTAGAGGCAATGTATTTGAACCCGAATTTTTCTTTCATTTGCTGAAAAACGCTCTTATAACCTTCGAGGTTAAGTTCGCCTTTAGTGATGTCTGTACCTTCTGCTTTAAATCCAAGGGTTGTGTCTGCATCTTCTTCGTTGCCGATGCAAACATCTACATACTGGCAAAGATTGGTCATGATCTGACGTGCTTTTTCTTTGCTCCATAATTTCTTTCGATAGTTGAGGTCGATACTTGTTGTGATGCCTTTTGCTTTAGCGGCCTTTAACGCAGCCTCAGTAAGCGCGGCAGCTTTGTCGCTAAGTGCCGGGGTGATACCTGTTGTATGAAACCAGTCAGCGCCATCAAATATTTTGTCCCAATCAAATTCACTAGCATCCACTTCGGCTATTGAAGCACCCGCCCGATCATACACTACCTGCGATGCACGCATAGATGCACCCGTCTCAAGAAAATAGATGCCTAACCTGTCGCCGCCGCGAGCTATAAATTGCGTATTTACTCCATACCGGCGTAGGTGATTAATTGCTGACTGCCCAATAGGATTGTCAGGAACTTTAGTGACAAATACACCGTTTTCTCCATAGTTACAGATTGCAGCAGCAACGTTGGCTTCGCCACCGCCGTAGGTAACATCGAAAGAGTCGGCTTGTACAAATCTTTTAAAATCAGGAGTTGACAATCTCAGCATTATTTCTCCAAGTGTCACAACTTTTTTAGGCATCGTTATTTATTTTTTTTGGTGGGTTTAATAATGTTATTATTAAAAGGTGGTCAAAGATACTTCTCTACTTTGCAATAATTTAAATAACGCGGTTATTTTGTAGAGATCTTCTACCTCCTTACAAAGGGTTTCTTAAACAGTAGGCAACTGCTATTAAAGTTAGCCCTGCTTTAAGCAATAATTCTTATTGGATGTTTTTGGCAGTTTTTGCCACGGGTCTAAATTTCTCCAGAATGTAAAAACATAAGGCTAACCAAACGAAGCTTAAGCAAAAACCTGCAATGACGTCGCTGGCATAATGCACTTGCAGATAAACCCTGCTAAAAGCTATTATAGTGGCAAGAAAAAATAAGACAGCAGTGCCCACCCACTTCCACGCCAGAGACCACTTTGACTCCCAGAGCATATAAATAATTATCCCTGCAAGAGTAAATGATGAAAAGGAATGGCCACTTGGGAAACTAAAACCGCTAACATTTGCAATTAGTGGATTAGGTGGCCTGTGACGTTGAAAAATATTTTTCATTAAATACAAAAGTATACCGCTTGAAAGGCCAATTGCGGCAATATTAAAAGACCAGAAACTATTTTTTCTGAAAAGAATAAAGTAAAGAGAAAGAAGAATATGTGCGGGCAACAGAAAGTTGAAAGAGCCAAAAAAAGTAAAAAAAGTAAGTACGTTAGTTATACCCTGTGATCGGTAACTACCAACAAATTTAAAAACAGAAAGATCGAAACCAGTTTCATTTTGCAATACAACTTCGTTGGTTAGAAATATCAGCACCAAAAGAAAGAGCGCTGTTATGAAGAGAGCCACCAGCACTCGTATTGAAATTCCTTTTACTTTTTCCTTAGTTGCTACAGGTTCATTTTGCATTGGTTATGTTATTTGTAAGAATAGCTCTTAGTACCACAATATTTCACAACAATAAATATACCCTGTATTAAAAGGTATAAGTCAGGCCAGAGAGGAATTGTTTGTTATTGTACTGCAGGTTAAATGAAAAAGACCCTGCAGTTTCTTTTGCATGTTTTGACATAGAGTAGCGGTGGAAGTTGTTTACGACCTGCCTTCCGCTTAAATAACCTAACATAGCACCCACAAGAACATCTGTTGCCCAATGTTTATTTTCTGTTATCCTGCTTAGCCCGATTAAGGTTGCCGCAGTGTAAGAAACAATTGGAATGAATGGCTTGTCCTTATATTCCAGGGCATAGACAGTGGCTGCTGCAAAAGCCGCCGTTGTGTGACCGGAAGGAAAAGAGTGGTAATCCTGGGCATCCAGTCCTTTTATGAAAGGGTAAAAAGGGCCGTGAAAAACGGGTCCTTTTTTATTGTAATTCGGATCAGTATAATAAGGCCTTTGCACGCCTGATAAATATTTTCCAAACGTAGATAGTACGGCTGCGGTTACATAAGCTTGGGTAGCAAGAGCGGTGGTGGTCTTTTCTTTTTGGGTTTTGAAAATGAGGCCATAGGCGTAAAATCCTGCAATTGCATACACCTCGTAGGTGCCGCCAAACCTGGTTACATATTTACTTATGTTTGCTACAGTTTTATTTCTGTTATATAACTTGTTTGCAAAGCCTGTAATAGGTGAATTTGTAAGAGCAACTGCTCCGGTCAATAGCGCGAAGCCCCCCACCTTTAGCCAATCTTTTTTCTGCGTGTGAAAAGGGCTGGTAACCTGTTTTTTAAAATCATCCTTCAGTAAGAAAAAGTAAGTTTTAAAGTCAAGCTTAGCATCTTCGTAAGTAACAGAGTTGTTGTTATTGTTTATGCGATTGGGCAAACTGTCTGCCTTTATGCCGGGACTACCAAGCTGATTTAGCAGCGTATCTTTTTGTTGAGACAATACGGTAATCGGTATAAAAAATATGAGCGTTAAAAGCTTGCCTGTTATTTTCATCTACTCTTGATTCGTGACAGAAAATTCCTTTGCCATTAAAATAATGATTTATTCTTTTCGTGCTAAATGTACTAAACATTTAAAAAAAGAATGTTGGTTGCAGGATCAGTTGACAATAGTAGGATGAATTTAATTACTGGAAGTGAACCCTTGTAATTATTAAATCGGCGCCTGCCGGTACATGCGTTACGCAAAAAAGGAGAGGGTATGAAAGCGATTGATTATTGAAACGCTTCTAAAACAAAAAACCACCATATTGGTGGTTTTACATTTTTTATGCTTTTGTAATTACGACTTTTTATCTAATTTTTTAACTGTATTGTAGTTGTTTATACTTATGTAAGCCAGCGTGAAAACAGATGACGCAATTAGCAAAATGACAATTAAAGTGATAATTTCCATAGTGCTTATTTTTAAACCGTTATAAATAAATAATACCTAAAAAACATGCCAAATAACGTGGTGTTGTAATTACGAAATTTTATAGACGGATGATACGAAAAAGGAGTAAAAACGAAGTACTTATTTAAAGTACAAGTAGTATAAATGAACTCATTAAACTTACAACTTCTACCTCTTAAACCCCTTACCAAACAACCACCGCGAAGCTTTCTTAATCCGTTACAAAGTTACCTCTAAGCTTCGGGGATGCATGTTTGAAAGTTGTTAAAAGCAACGACGTAATAATGCTTTAACCTTTGATTTAGTTTGATGATTTGCGAACGATTATTTTGCAGGTGAGAAATATAAATACAGCGGGTAAAATAGATTGAAGGAGTTAAACGTAAAAAAGCATATTCTGTATTATTGATAGATAGCTACCTGGTTTGTACCATCGCTGCTTTTAACGCCGCGGTACATGCCCGCACTATTAAAAGTCATTGCATAGTTTCCTTGCTTATCTACTGATATCAAGCCGCCCTCGCCTTCCATTTTTACCAGTTTATGTAATACCACTTCGTTGCATGCTTCTTCCAGGGTTAGTCCCTTGTATTCCATTAGGGCACTTACATCATAGGCTGCAACTGCCCTGATAAAAACCTCGCCATGACCTGTACAACTGATAGCGCAAGTCTGGTTATTTGCATAGGTGCCGCTTCCAATAAGAGGGCTGTCTCCAATACGTCCGTATTTTTTGTTGGTCATTCCTCCTGTACTTGTTGCAGCAGCAATATTACCTTCATGGTCGCAAGCAACGGCACCAACAGTGCCAAATTTTTTTTCTTTTAGTTCGTTTATATCGTGAAGCGTATGGTCTAAAGTATAGTTGTCAGAGTCTCGAACAGCCTTCCATTGGTCGTACCGAAATTGCGAGAAGAAATACTCGTCGGGTTCTAGTTTTACCCCTTGTTTTATAGCAAAGTCGTTCGCTCCTTTACCACTTAAAAATACATGGTTGCTGTGCATTAAAACTTCTGTTGCCAGTTCTATAGGGTTTCTTACATTTCTAACTCCTGCTACAGCTCCTGCTTCCAGGTTTCTTCCATCCATAATTGCGGCATCCATTTCCTGCAGCCCTTTTTTGGTGAAGACGGACCCCCGGCCTGCGTTGAAAAGAAGATTGTCTTCTAAAATAACTGTAGCAGCTTTCACAGCATTAACTGCTGAACCCCCTTCCGCTAACACAGCAAAGCCTCCGTCAAGCGCATCTTGTAGTCCTTTCAGATAAGCTCGCTCAAGTTCATCCGACATTTCTTCTTTGTTGATTGTACCAGCACCTCCATGTATAACGAGTGTAAGCTTTTGCATAAGTAATAACCCCAACGTTTAAGGCAGCGAAATTAAGAAAAATAAATACCACGAGTTTTAACAAAGGGATTTATAGAAGGTTGCAAAACTTCTATATTAGGTTAAATAGAGAAAGCTTATTACACTTTGGATGTAGATAGTCCTTAAACAATTACTGTTAGAAATGGAAGAAACAGTGATCCGGTAGTATTACAAAAAATGAATTGATGGCGACACTGGAAAGCTTGGAGGGTGTACCGAAGCTATGCAAATGAACTTTAAAGGCAATCATTTATAGCTCAAGCCGCATAGCTTCGTTATTGCAACAGGACTGCTTCGCTTGTTTCTGAAACTGCTTCGCTGGTTTCAGAATGCCTGCGCCTTCGCTTGGCACCAACCG
>NZ_JAOQAH010000106.1 GCF_025963695.1 Segetibacter sp.
TGTAGTAATGATGGAAAACTATCGCACCGGCTTACTTTGGAAACTTTTTATGAGCTGCCCCGAAATACAGCAAGGCTTACAAAAACTGGGATTTGAAAGCCCGCATTTTAAAAGGTAGTGATTGTGCGGTAGTTTTACACACACACACAATCACACACAATTGATCCCGTTTCGCTCTTATTCTGCCAGATGCTTCAAATAATATTCCGATAAAAATGCTTTGCTTAATAAATGATACGGTACCCATTGCTGCTTATCAGGAAGCAGCACTTCAACAGCAGCCGGGTCAGGAAAAGTTTTATAATCAAAGCGGGTACTTCCGGTACTGAGATAGCCGGTGTAATAAAGCAGTTTGTTTCGTGAAAGCGCATATTGAAGTTTCTGTAGTATCAGGAATTTTCCAAGGCTATATTGTTTGTATTCAGGATGATAAATGTTCATAATGCCTGAAATGGTGTGCTGTCCTCTGTCAAAATAACCTGTTGCAATTAGCCTTTCCTGGTCACGCACCTGCACCATCATCGAGTCGAAGGGTTGAGGCAAAATTTCCTGGTGTAAATAATCTGCGCAGGTGGACGATACAGAAAAGGGTACATGGTTTTTATAAAGGCTATACAAGCTTTCAATTTCCTCATCAACATAAGCCTTTTGAACACTCACTGTAAAGCCCAAACATTTTTTAAGAATCGTATTTGCGCTCTTATTTAGCTTACACTGCTTTACAAGAGTGCGTAACCAAAACACAGGAATGACAGGGCCATCTTCACCTAATGCAGTATCGTTGCACGTAAACATAATATGCTGCATACGGTAATAGCCTGCAGCAAGGAGGTTGTCGAAAGATTCATTCTTGAAGGAATGCTCGTCGGCAGCGATGTAGTAATTGTGCTTCATAAGCTTTGCGGCTGCAATTTATATAAGGAAGCTAAGCAACGGAAAACAAGTGATGAAAAAATAAAAGGAAGTTGTAAGTGAGTGCTGAAGGTGCAAGTGAACCGTTGCAGTAATAAGCATGAGAAATAATTTAGGAAGTTACAGTAGCACTAAGGCGCATTAGTAAAATGTAAGGAACAGGGTGTTATCGTTCCTTTCTTGATTTTTCTTTGGTTACTTTGCTGGTTTTACCAACAAATTATTTCAACCGTTAAGCTGAACAAAGCATGAACTAAATGGTTATTTGAATTTTTACATTAATGAAGTTGCTCTTAGTTTTTATGATGATATCTCCAGTATTCAATACCTACGGACAGCAAGCTTCGGAGCTTTTGCAATTCAGGGAAAATAAGGTGATACCTGCTGTGATTGAAAATAATGTTCTTAAAGCCCTTTCTTTCTACCCCGAATTGAAAAATACCACCATCAGCTTTATTTTCAAAACGAGCATTAAAACATCTGTAATGCAGGCTCAACCCGTTTTTACCACGTTATTGGATAGAAGGAAAAACAGGCGTTACAGGATTAATATAAGCGAGCATTTCGAACTTTTAAAATCGCAAATGCCTATTACGGAGATACCTGATGATGTGATGATAGGATGGATAGGTCACGAGCTTGGACATATTCTTGACTATGAAGGTAGAAGTAATATGGGTTTGATCTCGTTTGGCTATCGCTATTATTTTCACCCCTCTTTTGTAAAACATGCCGAAATGCTTGCTGACTCTTTTGCGGTTGAGCGTGGTTTGGGAAATTATATTGTTGCGACAAAACGCTTTATTTTAGATCACGCAGAACTACCACAGGCGTATAAAGATAAAATCAGGAGACTGTATCTGTCACCCGACATTATTGTAGAACAGGTGAGGCAATTGGAAGAAAAGAAGCTGCTTCAAAAGCTGCAGTAAGATACTTGTAATTGCTTTAGTATTCTTGCTTTGGCGGAGGACACAGATGCCTCGAGGTTAGCAGAAGGGAATTAAAAATTAGGAATAAATGATTGTTAATCTATACAGACCAGTTATTTCTTTAGGTCAAAAACTACTTTCGCATTTTTCTGTTCGTTTGATGAAATAAATATTTCAAAGCGTTTGCCTCCTGCAGTAACAACCATTAAAGACGTATTTGGAGGAATGGAACCCAGGTTATTGGCAACCATAATAAGCTCGTGGTGTGGATGTTGGATATCAACAGCAATTTTGAACGTTAAGGGCTTTTGAGTAAGGCGGGCACCTGCTATTATTAATGCGTTGTTATGATAAATAGTAACTGTATCACCGTCGATATCACCATTGTCATACAATTCAATCTTAATTTCCCCCGCTTCAGTTTCAATTTGTTTTATCGTGGGGTTAGACCTGCTGGCAAGTATAGGCGGAGCGGTTGGTAAAGCCGGCGTTCTTTGTTTAATAACAGGAGCATCTTGTAGCGTTACATCTTTTGGAGGCTTTATGATTTGAACGATTTCAACCTGTTTTTTCCCCGGTTTCGGTATTGCTTTTTTTGCAACAGGTGTTGCTGCCACCGGCGGCTTTTTTGTTGGGCCTATTTGCTTTGGCGGGGCAGCAGCAATAATGGTTGGTTTCACACATTCCCTGAAAGTAATGTCATCTAATGCAAAATCGTTTCCGCAACCACCTGGAGAACTGTCAATCATGGTTAGAATTAGCGGGATGCGGGAAGGCGGCGTGGTAAAAAAAGCACGGTATTGCGTCCATTGGGGAGCTTCACGTCGTACGAGCTCGCCCGTGCGAAATTGTGCTACCAATTTTCCGGCAACGGTTTCCACCCGTACAATAATTGTTGGTAGCAAGGGAAACGGACATTTTTTCGTGATTTTACAAACATTCATCATCCACGATGAAAACTCATAAATGGTACTACTTTTTAAACCGATGATGGTAGTGCTTAAAAACGCGCCACCACTGTTAGATGCATTAATCAGCATCATGTTGCCATCTACGTCTCCTGGTGTCCGGTCTTCGGAGAGGGTGTGCCAGTCATTTCGAAAGCAGCCGCCGGTATAGGAAGTATAAGTGTAATGTCCGTCAGTGGGGCAATAACTTGAAACACGATCGTAATTATAAGTCAGGTCACTATTAAGATCGTGAATGTTGCCAGTACCAAAGTTGATCGTAACAAGTGGGGGTTTAAGGGTGCAATCGCCGGGTTGCGATTCTGCCGCTAAAGCTAACGAGAGTGCTATAAGTAGAGAAGAAGACTTTTTCATAAGCCCAAATTCTTTCCTTATAAAGCTACTCAAATTTGCGCACGTTTACACCTTGCTTTGTGCATTGCAAATTGCGCTGTTGGTTAGCGACGAACAGCGCAATTTGCAATGCCGTTGGTGGTTGCCAGATAGCCTTCATTGTGGGGGCGCCCCCCTTCTTTTATGCCCCCTTATTGTACAACTGATGAAAGGATTGCGACGCAACGATGATGCTATGAAAATATTGGCTGGTATCCCATACTTCTCATTGTATTAAGCTAACTGCAGCACATAATTTCTGAATTCGTTAAAGTCCTTTTCTTTCATCACTCTGGGGATTTTTGCCTGTCCTCCCAACTTTTTGAATTCTTCGCTCCAGCTATAAAAATGCTCTACCGGAACTGCCTCAACTTCCAAACCTTTCAGCGATTTCGTTCTGGCTACTTTATAGTTTTTATTGTTGTCACTTAATTCCGTGTCGATAACTTCCGATGCTTTAGCGGTATCAATTTCTTTGTCTGTTCCAATCATAAACTTCATTTTATATTGGTCATTTTCAAAAACCGTAGAGGCTACGAATTCTTTAACCTCCATATCAAAAGTACTTTCCAATTTTTCTATTGCCATGTTCATTTTCTGAACCGAGAGTTGCTCCCCAACCACATTCAAATAATGTTTTGTGCGACCACTAATTTGAATTTCGGATCTTTTCTTATCGGTTATAATTACCGTATCGCCAATCATGTATCTCCATGCTCCTGAAACAGTAGAAATAAGTAGAACATATTCAGTATTTTCTTGTGCCTGCTCTAGTGTAAGTACTTCTATACCTTGCTTAACCCGTCCTTCGTCGTCGATATTTTCAGCAACAAAAGGAACAAACTCGAAGAAAATACCATTATCCACAATCAGCGCCATAGCGTTGGTGTCAGGTCGTTTTTGGGTGGCCATGTATCCCTCAGAGGCAAGATAGGTGTCAATATAGATGAGAGGCCGGCCCAATAATTTTTCCATGCTCTTTCTATATGGCTCAAAGGCCACCCCACCCGAAGTGTAAACATGTAGGTTTGGCCAGATGTCGTGAATTGTATTGAGATTGTTTTGACTGATAATTTCTTTTAGCATCAGTTCTACCCACGAAGGAATTCCTGATATGCTGCCAATATCCCATGTTGGAGCTTCCTCAGCAATTCTCCTGACCTTTTCGTCCCAGTTCTCTATCGATGCTATGTCAGCGCCTGGCTTATAAAATTTGCTAAACCATCCTGGAATGTTGGCCGCACTAATGCCGCTGATTTCACCTTCAAAATGGTCGGTCTCTTCTATTAAAGTAGTGCTGCTGCCAAGCATAAGAATTTGCTTTTCAAAAAAGTCGGCTGGCAAATCGAAATTTTTCAGGCTTAGCACTTGTTGCATGCCCGACTTTTTGATTGCGCTGATCATATCGGCTGTTACCGGAATGTACTTTTTATTACTTGTTGTACCGCTGCTGAGTGCAAAGTATTTCTGTCCGCCAGGCCATGTAATATTCTGGTGCCCCTTTAGTAAGTAGTTCCACCATTCATCGTACAACGCATCGTAGTCGTAGACCGGTACCTTTTTCTGGAAGGCGCGAACGGGGTCAGTACTTTCAAGTATTTCCTTAAACTCGTAATGCATACCAAAGGCGGTTAGTTTGGCTTTCTTCAGAAGCTGTAAAAGGACCGCCTTTTGTGCTTTTACGGGATTTACGTCACGACTTATTAATCCGTTAAAATCAATTGCTTTTTTAATTACTCCACCTAATAGCGCCATTCCATTCAATTTTTTCTACCTCAAGCAATATTTATACCTGATGAGTACGGAAGTGTTTAATACGAGAAAATATAGCTTTAGAAAGGGAAGGGGGGAATTTTGTATGGAACTAGAAAAAATAGCTGCTTTAGTGGGTAACAAGATGGAAGTAAGAGGGATAGCGGCAAAAAAAAAAGGAACGTGCTGTTGTCGTTCCTTTTAACAATTTTTCTGTTATGCTTCTTACAATCTAAAAAAATAAAGCTCGGGTAATATTTAAGAGTGAGAAGTTAAATACTGTCCTTTGCAATTACACTCCAGTCGTCGCTGCCATGTCCTTTAGCTATCCATTGATCCATTACATTGGCAATAGCGGGTATTATTGCCAAACTTGCTCCGGCTTCTTTTGCAGCGCTCAGCATTAGTCCCGCATCTTTGCGAGCCATATTTAATTCCCATGAAGGTTCATTGAATTTGCCTTCCGAGATTTTCTTTAACCTGGCAGGAGCTGCTGCCCCCGGATTCCAACTGCTAAAAAGATTGAGAATTTCTTCGGCTTTTATACCCTGAGCTTTAGCAAGTGCCAGGGCGTCTGAAAGCCCGGCTGTAAGGCTTAGCAAAAATAAATTGCCTGTTAGCTTGATGCCTGCTGCCTTACCTTCTTCAGGTCCAAAGTTGAGGAGCTTTCCTGTCATTTTTGACAAATGAGCCTCCATCTTTTCGATGGCCTGTTGGTCACCCGATACCAACATAAAGCCGCTGCTTTCGAACGCATTTTGAGGCCCCATAAAAACAGGAGCATGCAAATAAGTAAAGCCTTTGCTTTTCCAGCTCGCTGTTCTTTCAATAGCTCCTTTGGCGGAGGTGGTAGTGTGATCGATGATGGTTGCGCCAAGCTTAAATCCTTCACTTGCCTTTTCGAGTACTTCATTTACAGTAGCGTCATCCTTGAGTGTTACATGTATAACATCGGCGTCTTGTACAGCCTGGTTTACATTGTCAAAAGCTTTTGCTCCATAAGCCTCCAGCGCTGTTGCTTTTTCTGTAGTTCGATTCCAGACGTGCAATGTTTCGCCTTTTTGCAGCATTGCTTTAACGAAATTTGAACCTAATAACCCCATTCCTATAAATGCCTTCATAATATTTCGGTTTTTGCAAAGTTATGTAAGAAAGCTATAATGCATTTGTGAAGTGAAAGGGGGTATCCCAATGGCGGCACGGGGTCAGCGACCAACACGGGCGGGTATGCCGTTTTTGGTTGTCGGACCTGCAAACTAGTTTTAAGCCGCGACGATTTGGGATTCGCTCAGCAAAAGCAGGTCGGATGTTTTGAAAGACAGCTTTGCTGCAAAAGGTTTCTTTGAATAGGATGGTATTGAGTATAAAAACACAGAAAGCTAAAATTCAGAAACTTCTTTTTATAGCCTTCTCTTATAATTCTCTAAGAAGCAACATGACCTACCTTTGCAAAAAATTGTTCTGGTTTGAAAAATCTTGCGGCAGTTAACAAATATTTCTGGAAATATAAGTTCAGATTTCTTGCAGGAATTTTATTTATAGCGGCGTCCAATTACTTTGCGGTACTTGCCCCCCAGGTAACCAGCTACGTAGTGAACCTGGTGCAGCAACGTCTGCCTAATGCCAAACCCGCTGCTACCCATGCCTTCAATGATCCCTTGGTTGAGTGGTTTATAGCAGCTCTTGATCCTGTCCGAGGCAACTTTGTCAAGCTTGTTACAATTTGTAGCGTAACTATATTGCTTCTCGCTCTTGCAAGGGGACTATTGATGTTTTTAATGAGGCAGACAATTATAGTTATGAGCCGGCACATTGAATACGACCAAAAAAACGAAGTATTTGCTCATTACCAGTTACTGGATACTAATTTTTACAAAACACATAGTACCGGTGATATGATGAACCGAATAACCGAAGATGTTAGTCGCGTTAGAAGTTATACAGGGCCGGCGATAATGTATCTGATCAACCTGCTTTCTCTGATTGCGTTTTGTGTTGTAAATATGGTTAGAAAAGATCCAATGCTTACTCTTTATGTTTTAGCTCCGTTACCCATTCTTGCTGCTACAATTTATATTGTTAACCAAATCATTTACAAAAGGAGTGAAAAGATTCAGTCGTTGCTGTCTGACCTGACAACGAACGCACAAGAGAGCTATTCGGGAATAAGGGTTATAAAATCTTTTGTGCAGGAAAAAGCGATGTATGGCTTTTTTGAAAAAAATAGTGAGGACTATAAAAACAACGCAATAGGTTTGGCAAAAGTGGAGTCTATTTATTTTCCAAGCATGGCTTTGATGATTGGACTGAGTACGCTGATAACGATTGTAATTGGCGGAATACAAGCCTTGAATGATACCACAAAAGTGGGAGTGATTGTGGAGTTTGTTATTTACATCAACATGTTGCAGTTTCCGGTAAGCGCAATTGGGTGGGTGGCAAGTATGATACAAAGAGCGTCAGCATCGCAGAAAAGGCTTAACGAGTTTTTGCAAACAGAGCCGACTATAGCAGATAAAGGCAATGCAATTGAGCAAGTGAAAGGAGACATCGTTTTCAACAACGTCGATTTTATTTATCCGCATACCGGCATTCATGCCATTAAAGATTTTTCATTAAAGATAAAAACAGGAGAAAAAGTATTAATCCTTGGAAAAACAGGCTCTGGCAAGTCGACTATTGCACAATTATTACTGCGCTTTTATAATCCTCAAAAGGGCAGTATTACTATTGGCGATCTTCCTATAGAATCTTATTCTATCAGAAATTTAAGAGAGCAAATAAGTTATGTTCCGCAGGATGTTTTTCTTTTTAGCGACACAGTAGCTAACAACATTAGTTTCGGCCTCGAGGCAATTAATCATCCCCGCGAGGTAATAAGCAAGGCAGCCCGGCAGGCAAGCGTTGAAACCGAAATAATGCAATTTGCTGAGGGCTACGAAACAATGGTAGGAGAGAGAGGCGTAACCCTTAGTGGCGGGCAAAAACAAAGATTATCTATAGCACGTGGATTAATTAAACAACCGGAAATTGTAGTTTTCGACGACTGCCTGAGTGCAGTAGATACAGCTACTGAAAATACCATTATTTCAAATTTGTATCAATACCTGCAAGACAAGACTGCAATTATAATAACGCACCGGATATTTACGCTACTACATTTTGATAACATCGTAGTGCTTGAAGATGGAAAGATAACAGAGCAGGGAACCCACGATCAGTTAATGATCAAAAATGGCTATTATTCTGAGCTCTACAAAATGCAAACTGTGCAAGCATTTACTTAATTACACTTATAATTCGGGCCTTTTAGTGGCTGTAGCACGGCCAATTATTTTCAGTAAAGTTTTTGTGCCCGTCATAGTACTTCTATGTTGCTTTTCTTGCGTCGCACTCTTGTACTTTTATTTGGTGTGCAGCTATAAAAGCCGCAAATCCAGTTGAACAGATCGTCTTTTTTAAAGGGAAATAACGAGGAAAGATCATTAAAGAAAAAATAGTTGCAGGGTGTGACACAACGATGTTGAATAACCATTCTATAGCTGTAACAATTAAATTTATTTCTATAAAAAGCGCTTTCGTTTGATAAGAAAAATTTAAAAAGCGGTTTATTTTTCGACTTTTCTTTAAAAATTTTGGTAATTGAAAAGTAATTATATATTTGTGTATCATTGTTTTTAATGAAGTCTTAACAAAAAAACCAACCTACTGTGGCGTACGAAAGCAACGAACAAAAAATTGAAAGT